>NZ_CP192543.1:4001106-4667958 GCF_050632365.1 Rahnella sp. PAMC25559
TTCGCTTCAGCAGGAGATTGTGCAGCACGGATCAGTTCAATGATCGGATCGATGTTTGCCAGGGCGATAGCCAGTGCTTCAAGGATATGAGCACGGTCGCGGGCTTTACGCAGTTCAAAGATGGTACGGCGCGTCACCACTTCACGGCGGTGGCGAACAAACGCAGACAGAATCTCTTTCAGACCCAAAATTTTCGGCTGACCACGGTGTAATGCCACCATGTTGATACCGAAAGAGGTCTGCAACTGAGTCAGCGAGTAAAGGTTATTCAGAACCACTTCACCCACGGCATCACGTTTGATTTCAATGACAATACGCATGCCGTCTTTATCAGACTCATCGCGCAGCGCACTGATGCCTTCAACACGTTTTTCTTTCACCAGCTCGGCGATCTTTTCGATCAGACGGGCTTTGTTCACCTGATACGGGATCTCGTGAACAATGATGGTTTCGCGACCGGTTTTGGCGTCCGCTTCCACCTCTGCGCGGGCACGGATGGAAATTTTGCCACGGCCGGTGCGGTAAGCTTCTTCAATGCCGCGACGGCCATTAATGATTGCCGCTGTTGGGAAATCTGGCCCAGGGATGTGTTCCATCAGCCCTTCAATGCTGATGTTTTCATCCTCGATGAACGCCAGACAGCCGTTGATCACCTCGGTGAGGTTATGCGGCGGAATGTTGGTCGCCATACCGACTGCGATACCTGACGAGCCGTTCACCAGCAGGTTAGGAATACGGGTTGGCATGACCGCCGGGATCTGCTCGGTGCCATCGTAGTTTGGCACGAAATCGACGGTGTCTTTTTCTAAGTCAGCCAGCAATTCGTGAGCAATTTTCGACATGCGAATTTCGGTATAACGCATGGCAGCTGCGGAGTCGCCATCCACTGAACCGAAGTTACCCTGCCCGTCCACCAGCATGTAGCGAAGTGAGAAAGGCTGAGCCATACGAACGATGGTGTCATAAACTGCGGTATCACCGTGTGGGTGATATTTACCGATAACGTCACCGACCACACGGGCCGATTTTTTATACGCTTTATTCCAGTCGTTACCGAGGACGTTCATTGCGAAAAGTACGCGGCGGTGTACCGGTTTTAAACCATCACGCACATCTGGTAGCGCACGTCCGACAATAACGGACATCGCATAATCCAAATAAGAGTTTTTCAGCTCTTCTTCGATGTTAATCGGTGTGATTTCTCTGGCAAGGTCGCTCATGGAGCTGCTATCCCTCTACTGATTATTCATGGCCGCTGCCCACGTAGGCATATATAGCGCAAAGGTGTAAAACTATACCACAAACCAGCGAAACGTGGAAAACAACCGCCCCCTTTTGGCGAGTATTATCCAACGTCTTTCAAACCTTTGCGCAAAGCACCGCATTTCGTATAAAGATTCGCCAGAACCACAAAACTGAACCAAAGCAGACGAAATAGGTATAATCGGTTTTATCGAGATATAAGGAGTCCATCACGCTCATGACAAACACCGCATCCACACCCGCCCCTGCTGCCCCACAGAATATCGACCACGAAGAGATCGCCAAGTTTGAGGCGGTTGCCTCACGCTGGTGGGATCTGGAAGGCGAATTCAAACCGCTGCACCGTATCAATCCGCTGCGCCTGAATTACATTCTGGAGCGTGCCGACGGCCTGTTCGGGAAGAATGTGCTCGACGTCGGCTGCGGCGGCGGCATTCTGAGTGAAAGCATGGCCATCGCCGGCGCGAAAGTCACCGGTCTGGACATGGGCGGCGAACCGTTACAGGTCGCACGTTTGCATGCGCTGGAAAGCGGCGTGAAAGTCGATTACGTGCAGGAAACTGTCGAAGCCCACGCTGATGCACATCCTCAGCAATACGACGTGGTGACGTGCATGGAAATGCTGGAACACGTACCCGATCCGGCTTCTGTGGTTGCCGCCTGCGCGCGTCTGGTGAAACCGGGCGGCCATGTGTTCTTCTCCACCATCAACCGCAATAACAAAGCCTGGCTGATGGCGATTTTTGGCGCAGAATATGTGCTGAAAATGGTGCCCAAGGGCACGCACGACATTAAAAAATTCATCAAGCCGTCTGAATTACTGGGCATGATCGATCGCACGTCGCTGTCCGAACGTCACATTATGGGTCTGCATTACAACCCGCTGACCGATCATTTCAAACTCGGGCCGAACGTTGATGTGAATTACATGATTCACACCCAGTCGGAAGAGAGCGCCAGCCTCTGACCTGCCGGAAATGACGCCGACGTCAAGCCCGGAAAATGTGTTCCGGGCGAGATTAAGTGCAATTCTGCCCGCGCTTAGCGTGATGGGTTTTACTTAAACCTTAGTTTTTAGGGCGTTGGTGACGTCGGCGATGCAACATGATTTTTTAGAATAGTTATCCAGATCAATATAGCGTTTTTTTCTAACGTTTAATAAACCGGCAGTCGATCACTTTTCGCAAAAATATAAGAAAATCGTATCGAAGATATTGACAGGTTTGTCGCGCCAGCAATGACGGACTCCTCAGACGCAGACCAGAAATTTCTCCCCAAGTTATCCACAAATCTGACGATTTTGTTCACTTGCCAAAGGACGGTTCAGTCACTATCTTGTCATCAGAAAATAACAAACCCACAATATATTGTGTTTATATCCTGACCAGCACACTAGAATCGAGTCGTGCTGCCGCGCCGTTTCTGGCGGCCAGGTCGGACCCTTTATAAACCTTTGAGGTATCGTCCCGAATGAACCAAAGTCTGCTTGTAACTAAACGTGATGGCCGCACTGAACGCATCAATCTTGATAAAATCCACCGTGTCATTGACTGGGCTGCGGAAGGTCTTCAAAACGTATCAGTTTCTCAAGTAGAACTTCGTTCACACATCCAGTTCTATGACGGGATCAAAACCGCTGATATTCATGAAACCATTATCAAAGCGGCTGCGGATCTGATCTCCAAAGATGCCCCGGATTATCAATATCTTGCTGCGCGTCTGGCGATTTTCCATCTGCGTAAAAAAGCCTACGGCCAGTTTGAACCACCAAAACTGATCGACCAGGTGACCCGCATGGTTGAAATGGGTAAATACGACAAACATCTGCTGGAAGACTACACGGCTGAAGAGTTCGAGCAGATGGACAGTTTTATTGACCACTGGCGCGACATGAATTTCTCTTACGCTGCGGTTAAACAGCTGGAAGGGAAATATCTGGCGCAGAACCGCGTATCGGGCGATATCTACGAGAGCGCGCAGTTCCTCTACATTCTGGTCGCGGCCTGCCTGTTCTCCGGCTACCCGCGCGAAACCCGTCTGGATTACATCAAACGTTTCTACGACGCGATTTCGACCTTCAAAATTTCTCTGCCTACGCCGATCATGTCTGGCGTGCGCACCCCAACCCGTCAGTTCAGCTCATGCGTTCTGATCGAATGTGGCGACAGCCTGGATTCCATTAACGCGACCTCCAGCGCCATCGTGAAATACGTTTCTCAGCGTGCCGGTATCGGCATCAACGCCGGTCGCATCCGTGCGCTGGGCAGCCCGATCCGTGGCGGCGAAGCGTTCCACACCGGTTGTATCCCGTTCTATAAGCATTTCCAGACCGCGGTGAAATCCTGTTCTCAGGGCGGCGTTCGTGGCGGCGCAGCGACGCTGTTCTACCCGATGTGGCATCTGGAAGTGGAAAGCCTGCTGGTGCTGAAAAACAACCGTGGTGTTGAAGGCAACCGCGTCCGTCATATGGACTACGGCGTGCAGATCAACAAACTGATGTATCAGCGCCTGGTGAAAGGCGGCGACATCACCCTGTTCAGCCCGTCTGACGTGCCTGGCCTCTATGATGCCTTCTTTGCCGATCAGGACGAGTTCGAGCGTCTGTATGAGAAATACGAGCAGGACGCCAGCATCCGTAAGCAGAAAGTGAAAGCAGTTGAGCTGTTCTCCCTGATGATGCAGGAACGTGCGTCTACCGGCCGTATCTACATCCAGCACGTTGACCACTGCAACACCCACAGCCCGTTTGATCCGGCAATCGCTCCTGTTCGCCAGTCCAACCTGTGTCTGGAAATCGCGCTGCCAACCAAACCGCTGGATGATGTGAACGACGAAAACGGCGAAATTGCGCTGTGTACGTTGTCTGCTTTCAACCTCGGCGCTATCGAAAGCCTCGACGATCTGGAAGAGCTGGCAGTGCTGGCGGTTCGTGCGCTCGACGCCCTGCTCGATTATCAGGATTACCCGATCAAAGCCGCAAAACGTGGCGCGATGGGCCGTCGTACCCTGGGTATTGGCGTGATTAACTATGCGTACTATCTGGCGAAAAACGGCGTGCGTTATTCTGACGGCAGTGCAAATAATCTGACGCACAGAACTTTCGAAGCCATTCAGTATTACCTGCTGAAAGCGTCCAACGAACTGGCGAAAGAGCAAGGTGCATGCCAGTGGTTCAACGAAACCACCTATTCTCAGGGCGTGATGCCCGTGGATACTTACAAGAAAGATCTGGACGCGATTTGCAGCGAACCTCTGCATCTGAACTGGGATAAACTGCGCGAAGACATCAAAACGCACGGCCTGCGTAACTCTACGCTGTCCGCGCTGATGCCTTCAGAAACGTCGTCGCAGATCTCCAACGCCACTAACGGCATCGAGCCACCGCGCGGCCACATCAGCATCAAAGCGTCGAAAGACGGGATCCTGCGTCAGGTTGTGCCGGAGTATGAGCGTCTGAAAGATCAGTACGAACTGCTGTGGGATATGCCAAACAACGACGGTTACCTGCAACTGGTTGGCGTGATGCAGAAATTCATCGACCAGGCGATTTCGTCTAACACCAACTATGACCCGTCGCGCTTCCCGAACAGCAAAGTGCCGATGAAACAATTGTTGAAAGACTTGCTGACAGCCTACAAATTTGGCGTGAAAACTCTGTACTATCAGAACACCCGTGACGGTGCGGATGATGTGCAGGAAGACATGAAAGCCGAGGTAGCTGACGACTGCGAAAGCGGTGCCTGCAAAATCTAATCCTCTGTTTTAAATTACTATATTATTTGAAACCCCCGTCAGGGGGTTTTTGCCGAGAATGTCGAGGAAGTTATGGCCTACAGTACTTTTTCCCAGAATAAAAACGATCAGCTTCTTGAGCCAATGTTTTTTGGCCAGTCGGTTAACGTTGCCCGTTTCGACCAGCAGAAGCATGAAATCTTTGAAAAACTGATCGAAAAGCAGCTGTCCTTCTTCTGGCGTCCGGAAGAGATTGACGTGTCCCGCGACCGTATCGATTTTCAGGCACTCCCGGACCACGAAAAACACATCTTCCTCAGTAACCTGAAATACCAGACGCTGCTTGATTCCATCCAGGGCCGCAGCCCGAACGTGGCGCTGTTACCGCTGATCTCCATTCCGGAACTGGAAACCTGGGTCGAAACCTGGGCGTTTTCAGAAACCATTCACTCACGTTCTTACACGCACATCATCCGTAACATCGTCAACGATCCGGCGATTGTGTTTGACGACATCGTGACCAACGAAGAGATCCTCAAGCGTGCGAAAGACATTTCCGGTTATTACGACACGCTGATCGAAATGACCAGTTACTACCATCTGCTGGGTGAAGGTACGCACACCGTCAACGGCAAAACGGTGGTGGTGAATCTGCGTGAGCTGAAGAAAAAACTCTACATCTGCCTGATGAGCGTCAACGCGCTGGAAGCGGTGCGTTTCTACGTCAGCTTCGCCTGTTCCTTTGCGTTCGCTGAACGTGAACTGATGGAAGGCAACGCGAAAATCATCAAGATGATCGCCCGTGACGAAGCGCTGCATCTGACCGGCACTCAGCACGCGCTGAACCTGCTGCGCTCAGGCCAGGACGATCCTGAAATGGTTGAAATCGCTAAAGAATGTGAGCAGGAATGCCACGATCTGTTTGTACTGGCGGCACAGCAAGAAAAAGACTGGGCGGAATATCTGTTCAAAGACGGTTCAATGATCGGCCTGAACAAAGACATTCTGTGTCAGTACGTGGAATACATCACAAATATCCGCATGCAGGCCGTTGGCCTGACCGCACCGTTCAAAACACGCTCGAACCCAATCCCGTGGATCAACGCCTGGCTGGTGTCTGATAACGTGCAGGTTGCGCCGCAGGAAGTGGAAGTCAGCTCCTATCTGGTCGGCCAGATCGACTCTGAAGTGCACGCCGACGACCTGAGTGATTTCGAGCTGTAAATGACAGACAGAACCATCACACTTTCAGCCGGTGGCCCCCCGCTGGTGTGCGAAAGCCGCCATCGCAATCTGCTGGAAGTGTTTGAACACCACAACGTCGACGTCGAATACCAGTGCCGGGAAGGTTATTGCGGATCATGCCGGGTCAAACTGGTGAGCGGTGCGGTGGAATACAGTGAAAAACCCTTAGCGTTCATCTCTGACGGCGAGATTTTGCCGTGTTGCTGTATGCCGGTCGGGGATATTGAGATTGAGTTTTAGTGGGGTTTGGCCCGCTCTCCTCTGTGCAGATCTGCTTTAAAATCGACTTCAAAATCAAATTCCAAACCGTGGGCGTCGGCCCACACCGACCAGAGGGAGAATAAACCTTCTCCCTCTGGACTCCCGCGTTTTTTTAAAACACGTGATCCGCGCGCTGGCTATGTTTCAGGTATCACTGCGACAGGCTGGAAATCTTGCCGCTGCGCGGTGCCTTCATTTCGGGATTGCAGCCTTAGGTCTGCAACCTCTCATTCAGCAAGATTTCTGAATCGCCCTCACGATCTTAAATTCAACAGCAGACAGTTTTCATCTTTTAAAAAGTCGATTGGCGTGATCAAAAATGGCACCGAATTAACGGTTCGAGACCTGAGGCTCGAAGCCTGAAATGAGGGTATCGCGTAGCGATGACATTTTGCGCCACTTATATTCAGCAAGATTTCTGAATCGCCCGCTCGATCTTAAATTCAACAGCAGACAGTTTTTCATCTTTTAAAAAAGTGGATTGGCGTGATCAAAAATGGCACCGAATGAACGGTTCGAGACCTGAGGCTCGAAGCCTGAAATGAGGGTATCGCGCAGCGATGACATTTTGCGCCACTTATTGAAGCCACGAAACATGTCCGTCGTGCCTGCGACAGCGCGCAGTTAAAAGAGCCCGGGGGTCTTGGGGGCGGCGGCGACAGGCCGCCCCCAAGTCGGTGTGGGCCGACGCCCACGGTCTTGATCTTAAGGCCGGTTTGGGCGGCAAGCCCAAGGTGTTGACCTTGAATGATAACTAGACTTTCTCGACTCGGTCGAGCCACGGATAATCCGCCACCGGCTCCCACCCGTTCAGGTAACGCCTGAGAAGATCCATCGCTACCATCGCCATCGTCTCCTGCCGTAATGCCAGACCGTGACGCGTTGCGGTATAACGGATAGTCAGGCCACTGGTGCCCGACGGCGTATGCAATGCCAGACTGAGTTGATCGCCCGACAGCGCGCCGACAGCCAGTGCCAGTTGCGCACCCGTGGTTTCGGCCAGGGTTTGCGCGCGCACCAGCAGGCATTCAAGGGATTTATCCGGCGAAGCCTCGTTGCCCTGCGGCAATAACTCCCCGTTTGCCAGCGGCACGCCCGCGCTTTGCAGACGCCAGTTCAGCAGGCCACCGGTAAAACTTTCACTGACCGCAAGCCGCAGATTTTGCGTCAGCAGACGTTCTGCCAGACGATCCGGCAAGCTGCCGAAACCTTCGAAAATCGTACTCTCCCCGGCAACTTCGCGTACCCGTTCGAAAATCTGATGCATCAACGCTTCCTGCGAACGCGGCCCGGTGACTTTCAGCTCAATGATCGGCGACGACGAACGGTACCCCATCACCACGCCTTCCGGCATATCAATTTTATCCAGCTCGGTCGCCAGATCGCTTTCACCGCGGCCAAATGTCGTCAGGCGCAAACACAGCGGCGCTTCCAGCGCGGGGAATTGCTGATGTAAACGCGGAACAATTTGCTGCTCCACCATGACTTTGAATTCAGAAGGTACGCCCGGCGTGAAGAAAATCTGGCAGCGGTTGAGCTTAACGCGAAAACCGCAGGCGGTGCCGACCGGATTATCCAGCAGCTCGGCATTGGCAGGGATTTGCGCCTGTTTGCGGTTAGATTCCGCCATCGGGCGGCCACGTTCGTTGAAGAAAGCCTGCATGGTGGCGATCCACCCGGCATCTTCCACCAGCTCCACGCCACAGGCTTTAGCGGCGGCCAGCGCGCTCAGATCGTCCGTGGTCGGGCCTAACCCGCCGTTTACGATCAACACATCGGCGATATGGCTGCGCTCTTTCATCACGCTGACCAGTTCTTCCAGGCTGTCGCCTACCGTCTCGCGGCTGGTCATTGGCAGACCCTGATCAAACAGATAGCTGGCGAGCCACGCTGCGTTTGAATCCACTATCTGACCGTGAAGCACTTCCTCGCCGGTACTGAGCATTTCAACCCTAAGCATCACTTTCTCCTCTCGTTTTGTCCTTCCACTGTAGAAAGGCTGACGCAGAAACACAATCGCTCAGGCACAAAGTGATCGCGCAGACGAAAAAAAAGCCTGCTAGGCAGGCTTTCTGATTCAGAACGGGATTTAGAAATTGATTGCGCCACCCACGTACGCGCCGTCGGCAACGATGTTATCGCGGTTGCCATCTTTACCATCCAGCGCCATGTAGCGGTAACCCACGCTCACGGTCACTAATGGAATCGCCGTCAGACGTACGCCCGCATTGGCTTCTTTGTAGTTACCGATGCCGCTGGACAGGGAATCCGGGGAATAATAGTAGTCACCGTAAAGGGTGAACAGTTTCGCGATTGGCAACTGTAAACCGCCGCCCACAGCCGCGGCGTACCCTTCGTCGCCGTCTTTCGGATTGGTGTACAGACCTTTACCGCCAACGGTAGCCATGAACGGGCCCAGCGGAATGTTGTAACCCAGGCCAAGACCTGCCACATCACCATCATCATCGTTGTGGGTGTAATCGCCGCTCAGCGCCAGACCAGGCGACGTGGTGCCGAAACCGACGCCCAGATGGGTATAGTGCTCACCCACTTCGCCGTTCACGCTGATCGCACTGGCAGACGTTGCCGTCAGCAGCATGCCAAGGGCTGCGCCCGCTACAATAATTTTTTTCATCATCATTCCTGACATTCATATAACAGTGGGGAAATATTTAGTGCGCAGTCTAAATTAATTTGCCGAAAGGTGACATCTTTCAGAACGTTAAAAATCCCTTAGCGTGCAAATAAAATGTAAAGAAACGCATATATATTCGTTATTTATATTGCCCTAATCAGAATAATAAGCCTCACCTATTTGCCCATGATCAACGAATGGGTACACACTAGCCGTTAAGGTAAATTGTCCCAGGGACAGGGACCCACCTGCCTGGATGCACAGGATTTGCCGTTAAATGTGATCATTGATCATGCACGTCACACCCGATCTACGCGATACAAGGAAATTATGGTTATGGAAAAGAAAGGACTGACCACCGCTGCCGGAGCGCCCGTTGTCGATAATAACAATGTCATTACCGCAGGCCGTCGCGGCCCGTTACTGCTGCAGGATGTCTGGTTTTTGGAAAAGCTGGCGCATTTTGACCGCGAAGTGATCCCCGAGCGTCGCATGCACGCTAAAGGATCCGGCGCTTATGGCGTCTTCACCGTTACGCACGATATTACGAAGTACACCCGCGCCAGTCTGTTTTCAGAAATCGGCAAGCAAACCGAGATGTTTATCCGCTTCTCCACCGTTGCCGGTGAACGCGGCGCGGCGGATGCAGAACGTGATATCCGCGGCTTCTCGATGAAGTTTTATACCGAGCAAGGTAACTGGGATTTAGTCGGCAACAATACACCGATTTTTTACCTGCGCGACCCGCTGAAATTCCCCGATCTCAATCACGTGGTAAAACGCGATCCGCGCACGAACCTGCGCAATCCTGCTTACAAGTGGGACTTTTTCTCTCATCTTCCTGAATCGCTGCATCAGCTGACTATCGACGTCAGTGACCGTGGTCTGCCAACGTCATACCGTCATATCCACGGTTTCGGTAGCCATGCTTTCAGCTTTATCAATGCTGAAAATGAGCGCTTCTGGGTGAAATTCCACTTCCGCAGCCAGCAGGGCATTCAAAACCTGATGGATGACGAGGCAGAAAAACTGGTCGGAACAGATCGCGAAAGCGCACAGCGTGATCTGTATGAAGCAATTGAACGCGGTGATTTCCCGCGCTGGAAGCTCTTCGTGCAAATCATGCCGGAAGCGGAAGCCTCACAACTGCCTTACAACCCGTTTGACCTGACCAAAGTCTGGTTGCACGGTGATTATCCGCTGATTGAAGTGGGTGAATTCGAGCTGAACCGTAATCCTGAAAACTACTTTGCAGAAGTTGAACAGGTTGCCATGAGCCCGGCTAACGTCGTTCCCGGCATCGGTTTTTCACCTGACCGCATGTTGCAGGGCCGTCTGTTCTCGTATGGCGACGCACACCGCTACCGCCTGGGCGTGAACCATCATCAGATCCCGGTGAACGCCCCGAAATGCCCGTTCCATAATTATCACCGTGACGGTGCCATGCGCGTGGACGGCAACAGCGGCAACGGCGTGACCTATGAGCCAAACAGCGCCGGTCTGTTCCAGGAGCAACCTGATTTCAGCGAACCGCCACTGAGCATTGAAGGTGCAGCCGATCACTGGAATCATCGTGAAGATGATGATTACTTCACTCAGCCGCGTTTGCTGTTCAACCTGCTGTCTGAAGCAGAGCACCAGCGTATGTTTGCGCGTATCGCGGGCGAGCTGAAACATGCCTCGCAGGAAACGCAGGCACGCCAGGTTGCACTGTTCTATAAAGTCGACCCGGCTTATGGAGCAGGGGTTGAGAAGGCACTGAAAGACTGATTTTTTGCCATCATCAATGACAAGGGCCGCAATGTGCGGCCCTTTTTGCTTATGCGCCCAGCGTTTCCAGCCATTGCCTGACGCTGGCACGGGATATTTTTATCCCGCCCTGCGCGAGGGCTGCGGGGAGTGCATGATACGCCACCGGCAGCTGAAAACGGGGCACCTGACGGCTCAGCCACAGATTGAGTTCGTCATACGGCAAACTGTCCTGTGCATCGAGGATCGCCACCGGACGATGACCAAATTGTGCATCTTCAACCGGCACCACAAACGCCTGGGACACCTGCGGGTGACTGACCAGCACTTTCTCGATATCTTCCGGCTGGATCCCTTCCCCGCCGCTGAAAAACAAATTATCCAGCCGTCCGGCGATGTACAGCTCATCTCCGTTCCACATGCCGCGGTCACGGGTATGAAACCAGCCGTCACTGCCGGTCAGCGGAGTTAACTGACCGTTTCTCCAGTAACCGCTGGCCAGACTGTCAGCGCGGATCAGCACTTCCTCGCCGGCAATGCTGACCTCTTTTCCGGCCAGTACCTGTCCGACGCCCGCTGAGCCTTCTGCGCGTTTGGCCGTCACGGTGGATGCGGTTTCCGTCATGCCATATCCGCACCAGCAACGAATGCCCAGACGTTCAGCCTGTTCGGTTAATTCCGGCGGAATTTGCGCGCCGCCAAGCAGGACATGTTGCAGTTTTGCGGGCACTGAAGGCTGTCTGAGTAAGCGCCAGAGCTGAGTCGGCACCAGCGAGGCGTGGCTGCATTCTGCCAGCGCAGCTTCCAGCGGTTGCCCTTCGGCCAGCACCAGCGTGGCCCCCGCCGTCAGCCAGCGCCAGATAATGCCTTGCCCGGAAACGTGAAACAGCGGCAGTGAAAGCAGCCAGCTGTCATTACGGGTGAAAGGGATCAGGTTCAGTACGCCCGCCGCACTGGCAAGATGCGCGGCTGCGGTGTGCGCGGCGGCCTTCGGCAAGCCGCTGGAACCGGATGTCAGCGTCAGTGTGGCGAGACGTTGTGGCTGCCACTGCGCAGCCTGGCCGCAATACGCGTTTTGCAGGGTGAGCGAAGCCATAGTCAGCGGCAACGGCGATTGCGCCAGATCCAGCACAAATCCGATATCGAGCTGCGGCAGTAATGCTTCGCATAATGCCTGTGGCAGTTGCGGATTAAGCGGCAGCAGACGCGCGCCGGTTTGCAGCAACGCCAGATAACTGAGTACCGCATCCAGCGTATTTTTACTGCGCAGCACCACGCCGGTGCCCTCGCCGACGCCCTGCTGAATAAATCCGGCAGCCAGCGTATCCACGCGGTGCTGCAAATCACGCCAGCACCAGGTGATATCACCGGCTTTCAGTGCCACGGCAAAAGGCGACAGGTTTGCCCTTTCATGCCACGGCCAGTCTTTGATCATTTGCTCTGCCACACACTCTCCAGATCAGACACATCGGTCAGCGGTAATTCAGAGCCCGGCCAGCGGCGAACCAGTTGCGCCTGCATGAGATCCAGCGTATCCAGCCCCGGAATGGCGTCCGGCGTCAGCCACTGGGCGATACGCGCCAGTTGCGTCAGACCAAGACTTGATTCGATAGAGGAACTGATCACCGCCTCAAGCCCGACGGCATGCGCCTGAGCGATCAGCTGTCGGCAGCGCATCAGGCTGCCGGTGAGCGTGGGTTTGATGATGATCGCGGCCAGCCCCGGCTCTGCCTGCACGGTAAAACCGGCTTCGCGCACGCTTTCATCCCAGGCAATGGCAATGCCGGTCGCCTGAGCAAATGCGCGGGATTGCTCTCTGGTCTGGCAAGGTTCTTCAATAAAAGTAATGCGTGACCGCAGTTCAGGTGCGACGTGACGGGCGAACCCTTCGGATTTGGCCTGCGTCCAGCTGCGGTTAGCATCGAGACGCAAATGCAGATCCGGCAGGGCTTCCAGCAGCATACTGACGTTCAGCCCGTCGCCGACCGACTCGTATAAACCGACTTTTACCTTCGCCACTTTCCGGCCATGAGCGTCACCGGGCAGCGCGCCGAGACGCGCATACAATTCATTCGGATCGCCGTGGCACAGTGGCGCACAGCGCGTACTCAGCACGGGCGGTAATTCGCCGCGAAGTTCGGCATCGGCGCAGCTCAGGCCGAAGGCAACAGAAGGCAAGGCGCTGAACGCCGAGGCAACCGCTGCCAGTGATGCACCCTGCATCCACTGACTCAGACCGTGCTGCACCGCCTCCTGCGCCTGCGACAAATCTTCCGCACTGAATCCCGGCAGCGGTGCGATTTCACCCCAGCCGGTTTTTTCGTCCTGCCACAATGACACCAGCAGCCCGTCGCGGGTTTTCAGTCGCTGATTGCGTAACACCACGCCCGCGTCCATAGGCAGGCTGTACCGGTACACCGTGGCGCGGCGCATTATGGATTCCGCTTAAATTTGCTGAAGTCCGGCTGGCGTTTTTCTACAAACGCGTTGCGACCTTCCTGACCTTCATCGGTCATGTAGAACAGCATGGTGGCGTTCCCCGCCAGTTCCTGCAAACCGGCCTGACCGTCGCAGTCGGCGTTGAGTGCGGCTTTCAGACAACGCAGTGCCATCGGGCTGTTTTCCAGCATTTCACGACACCAGCGCACGGTTTCTTTTTCCAGATCCGCCAGCGGCACAACGGTGTTAACCAGCCCCATGTCCAGCGCCGCAGCCGCATCGTACTGACGGCACAGGAACCAGATTTCACGGGCTTTTTTCTGACCGACAATACGCGCCATGTAGGACGCGCCCCAGCCCCCGTCAAACGAACCGACTTTCGGGCCGGTCTGGCCGAAGATGGCGTTATCCGCCGCAATGGTCAGATCGCACATCATATGCAGTACGTGACCACCGCCGATGGAATAGCCGGCCACCATCGCCACCACAGGTTTCGGACAGGTACGGATCTGGCGCTGGAAATCCAGCACGTTCAGATGATGTACGCCGCTGGCATCCTGATAGCCGCCGTAGTCACCACGCACTTTCTGATCGCCGCCTGCGCAGAACGCTTTATCCCCTTCGCCGGTCAGCACGATCACGCCGATGCCTTCGTCATAACGGGCATCATCCAGCGCGCGGATCATTTCTTTCACGGTCAGCGGGCGGAAAGCATTACGCACCTGAGGACGGTTTATGGTGATTTTGGCGATACCGTCGGTGGATTTGTGATAGCGGATATCTTCAAAATCACCGGTGCAATCACGCCATTCAACCGGCGCGTACAATTCTTTTTCATCAGGATAAATCATGCTCAACGTCCTTTAAGACAGGTGAAGTAATGAATGCCAGCGCCTGACGGGCAAATTCCGCCGGATTGTCACGATGGGCGTTATGCCCGGCATTGGCAACTGTGCGCAGTTCGAAACCCGACTGCTGCGCGAGAGTAATAAATTTGGCGTCCGCGCTGCCGCACAACCACACCAGCGGCAGGGAAAGCTGATGCAGCTTCAAACGCAAATCGGGCTGCACCGCCAATGAGGTGGCGGCCAGCATGGCAGCGACGGCGTGAGGAGAGTTAGCGTCGCGCAGCAGGATCAGTTTCTGACGCTGCGCATCGGTCAGGCTGTCAAATACCGGCTGGCGATACCAGCCGGTGAGCGCCTGTTTCCAGGGCAACTGCACAAAACGCGTTGCCCATTGCTGATCGTGGTGACGGCGCTGCGCGCGCGCGGCCTGGCAGGTTAGCCCCGGGTGAGCGCCCTCAACCAGCACGCCTTGCAGCCCGCGGGCGTCGCCCTGACAGGCGTGATACAGGCTGATGCGCCCGCCGAGGGAATAGCCAATCAGCCAATAGCGGGTAATGCCCTGCCCGTGCAAGGTATCGGTTAACAGCTGGCTGACATCAGCAAATCCGGCGGCCGTTAACGACGCGGAACGCCCGTGCCCCGGCAAATCCACCAGCAGACAAGGCCAGCCGGAAAGCTCAGCGAACAAGGGCTGCCAGTCATCGGCACTGCCCAGCAGGCCGTGCAGGAAAACCAGCCATGGCCGCCCTTTCACGTCGGCATTCAGGCGCGTACAGGCCAGCGTCATGACTGACTGACCTCGCTGACCAGCGCGCGCAGAGCGTGCGCGCCATCGGTGTCATTGACCTTCAGCTCAACCAGTTTTACACCGCCATGTTGCCAGCATTGCGTGACCGCGTCGTACAGTTCAGGCATGGAGGTCGGGCTGGCGTAATCGAGTCCAAACATCGCGGCAGCGTGGCGGAAATCGACGTTTTGCGGCATGCAGTAAAAACGCTGGCGCTCCGCCTCTGGCGTAGGCAGCAGCGAGAAAATCTGCCCGCCGTTGTTGTTCACCACGATGATGACCGTCGGCGCAGAGCACTGACGCATCAACGCAAGCGCATTCAAATCGTAAAGTGCGGAGATGTCGCCGAGCAGCACCAGCGTCGGTTTGCAGGTGGCCCGCTGCACCCCTGCGGCAGTGGAGAGCAGGCCATCGATGCCGCTGGCACCGCGATTCGCGAAAACAGGGTATCCGCAAGGGAGTTGTGCAAAAGCATCGACCAGCCGGACGATCAGGCTGTTACCGAGAAACAGCTGTCCGTGCTCCGGCAACAAAGACGGTAATTGCCAGGCGGCGACCGCTTCGCCGAAGGTGCCTGCGAGGCGCAGCTCGACGGCATGACGCGCGCGCGCGGCGCATTCGTCAAGTTCAGGCGCCCAGTCCGGCTGATGTTGCGCCGGATGCAGGGCGAGCCACGTCTCAATACTGGCCTGAATACGCCGGCCACGGTGTTGCGCGGGATCTTGCCGGCCAGGCAAAGGATCGACCAGCCAGTACTCTTCCGGCTGACACGCCGCCTGCCATTGCAACAAGCGTTTGCCGGTCAGCCCGCCACCGAACTGCACCACCAGTTGTGCGCGTCCCAGCAGTTTTTCCGCCTGCGCAGATGCCAGCCACAAATCGGCGCACGGCAAAGGGTTGCCGGTCGCGGCCTGTACATCGCTGAGCAACGGCCAGCCGAGCTGGTCGGCCCATTGCGCCAGCAGTTCACTTTCACAGGCAGAAAGGCGACCGGCGATGATCACGCCGCGTTTTTGCCGCCACGAGAACCAGTCAGGCTGCGCCGGAGCATACTCAACCGGCGCAAAACTCAGCCACGGCTGATGGCCCTGCCACCAGTCGCCGAGCTGTTGCATCCACTCCTGATGTTCGCCGTTGTCCTCGCCGTACAGCGGTTCGGCAAACGGGCAGTTAATGTGAACTGCGCCATGAGTTTGCTGCGCCAGAGCGTTATCCAGCGCCGAAACCAGCCAGCGCGCGCTGATTTCCGGCGTCGGGCGCGGTAAATCCAGCGTCTGCACCGGGTGGCTGGCAAACATGCCGGTCTGGCGTATGGCCTGATTGGCTCCACAGTCGATAAGCTCCGGCGGGCGATCGGCCGTCAGCAGAATGATTTTTTCGCCGGTCAGCCCGGCCTCGATCAGCGCCGGATAGAGATTCGCCACCGCCGTACCCGAGGTGACGATCACCGCGACCGGCTTTCCGCTGGCCTTCGCCAGCCCGAGTGCCAGATGGCCGAGGCCACGTTCGTCAAAATGGGTGTGGCAGATCAGGTGCGGATGCGCGGCCGCCGCAAGTGTCAGCGGCGTGGAACGGGAGCCCGGCGCGATGCAGACGTGCTGCACCTGATGTCGGGTCACTGACTCAAGAATCAGCGTCGCCCAGCGGCGGTTAAAAACGGCAACAGACATGATCAGCTTACTCCGGCAAAGGATTATCCGGCCTGAACGGCAGGCGTGTAGTGTTCTTCCAGCAAAGTCCGCAATCCTGCGGCTTTGTTTTCGATCTCCTGCCACTCCTGTGCAGCATCTGAACCGGCGACAATACCTGCGCCAGCGTAGAGTTCCAGATGATGTCCTTTGACGGCTGCCGAGCGCAGCGCCACGGTAAATTCACTCTGTTCGGTGCTCAGATAACCGGCCGAACCGGCGTACCACTCCCGGTCAAAAGGTTCATGCCCGGCAATAAATTCCCGCGCAGCCTGGCGCGGTAATCCGGCGACGGCCGCGGTCGGTTGCAGACGTTGCAGACACCCCGCGTCATCAGCGCCGGTCAGTTCACCGTGAATGCTGCGACGTAAATGCTGCACTTTGCGCAGCCGCAGGATCTCCGCGGGCATCACATCCAGAGAGTGCGCCCCGCCCTGCAAACGCTGGCAGATATCATCGACCACCAGCAGATTTTCGCGCTGATTTTTGCCATCGTTGAGCAGCCATTCGCCAAGTTCGCGGGCTTTCTGAAGATCAGGATGATTGGCAACCGTTCCGGCCAGTGCCTCGGTGAATAGCTCGGTGTGATCGCGCAGGAACAGGCGTTCGGGGCTTGAGCCGAGAAATGCCTGCTGCGGCGTGAATGCCAGCATAAAGTGGTAACAGTGGTGATTCACCGCACGGCTGGCGGCGAGAAAGGCACAGGCATTGAGCGGCTGGCTGAGGGTTAAGGTGGTTTTGCGTGCCAGCACGACTTTGTCAAACTGCTGCTGCTCAATGCCTTTCAGCGCACGGTTAATGAGCTGGTTCCACTGTGGTTCGGCGGGCAGATGCTGATGCTGGACGACGCGGGACATAATGGGCGGTAAAGCATGGCTGGCGACCAGCGAACGCAGGAATAACCGCGTGCGACGCGCCTCTTCCCGCAGGGATACTGCGCTGAACAGCGTGCAGCGCAGCCAGTACGTCGTGCCGCTGCGGCAAAGTTCGATGCGAGGTAAAAACAGCGCATTGGCTGCGCGCCCGCCTGCGTCCGCGCCGTTGAAGGCATTCAGCCCCCAGATGTGCAGATCGGGAATATCACGGTGCTGACGGATAAAGGCCTGCGCCTGTTGCATATCGCCAAAAGCATACGCATCGCCGCACACGGCCGCTTCGTCATGACCGTCGCGCTGTTGCCAGTAGAATTTCGGGTAGCAGGGTTGCGCCGACAGCCATTCGAGCAGGCCGGTGTCAGGCTGTTTTTGCAGGGAATAACTGAACTGCCGGATACCCGCAGCGTCAGGCCATTCGCCTGCAAGCGTTGCATCAAGCTGGTCAATGATTGCTGATATCTGTTTCACCGCTACCTCGGGCCATACCGGATGTTTTGTGACGGGCAGAAATACCCTTCTGGATCAAAAAACGGGTTGGATCAATTACGGATGAATTATGAGGCGTTACGAAAAATGAAAATATGCGACAGATCAAGCTGTAGTGAGAGCTATAAGCTACGAAGGAGTATAGGAGGAGAAAAAAGGATTATCAAAGCGGCAGAACGCGCAAAAGCGGATGAAATGAGGGCAGCCTGATGGCTGCCCTGCGGATTACCGGAGACTTAGCGGCGCAGCAACAGGCCGACAACTAAACCTACTGCAGCACCGACACCCACACCGTGCCACGGATTTTCGCGCACATAGCTGTCGGTTTGCTCGGCAACATCACGTGCTTTGCGACAGTAGGAACGGGCTTTCGGATCAAGGCGGTTTTTAATGTCCTTCAGCGCGTATTCAGCGCGGGACTTGATTTCAACGTACTTTTCGTCAGCTTTATCACCGGAAGACTTCAGCACTTCTTCCAGCGTTTCAGTCAGCATGCGTAAATCGTCATCTAACGAATTCTGCTGTGATTCAAATTGGTCAGCCATGGATATCTCCTTATGATGTGATCATTCACTTGTCATTAACCGTAGCGCAGATCGGGATGAAATGCCTGTGAGATTTCACATAAACTTCCGTAAAAACGGGGTTTTAAGAACCTTCCGACCCTTTGGTCTGAGTAAACGCAGGCGTTTTTTTCGCGTCCAGTTGCTGTTTCTCACGCTGTTTTGCCAGCCATAATCCGCTGTTTTTCATCGCGTAACCGAAAACAAGTCCAACGAGCAAAGAGACGACCACCAGACGCCAGTTCCCCTGAGCGGCAAAGGTCGCGCAGGCGCCGATAAAGGTGCCGGGCACAAACGCCAGCCACTGCTGACGCGCCTGAATACACATCAGGAAGGCCACAACGCCGGTCAGCATATAACCCAGAATGCTCCACTCAGGTCGCATGGCGCTGCCCGCCATGATAACCACCGCCCAGAAGACGCCACTCATACAGGTCAGCGTGCTGATAACCAGCCCGCGCAGGCCGCCTTGCGGGCAAGCGAAGTACGCCGTACAGCCGAGGAAACCCGCCCAGCCGATGAGTCCCAGACTGATGGCTACCCAGCCCCAGACACCGGAGAGGATGCCGGTGGTGATCGCGATCATCACTAAAACATTCATGGTTTAAAACCTGCGCAATGTTGAACAAGCGCGCAGTTTACTCATTGATGGCAAGAATGGAATGGGCAAGATCACATTTCCAATGTAATTTTATGCTGAACGTACATATAAATGTGATTTGCATCACAAAATGAGCCACTTTTGCTGTTTACTCCTCCACTCCTGACCGCGTGATGGCGCATCCGGGATAGATGTGATGGGAATATTTCGCCTGATAAAAGTCATGAAGATAATTAATCATAATTTTTACTTTTCTCTTTTTATTGATGATGGTTTTGTTAGGCATTGTTATTTCACCCGCACGACGTCCTGTTTATATAATTCATCCGGCTTCATAAGAAAACACCCGTCAATTTTAATAAGCGGTATGTATAAAAGAATGCTGCTTATTACCTCTGAATTAATATACCGGAGTTGTAAAGATGACTATTATTACGCGAGAGAAAACACTTTATACCTTGCAGGATCCTACCTGGCTGAAAAAAGCCGGCATCGATAAAGGTATTAACCACGACCGCCAGCATATTGACCTGATCCTCGCCGCTGGCGACACGCTGACGGTTCAGCAAACGAACCCCAAGTTCACCGCCCCTCTGACGCTCTGGTTACTAAACACTGACTCGGAGACAGAAAAATCCTTCTCCGTCACCAGCAAAGCTACCGATATCTCGTTCACGACCACTTCCGTCCCCTTCATCACCACGCCCTATACGTCTTCGGCAGAATTACCGGTGGTAAAATTCAGTTTCTCTTCAACCGCCAAACCTCTGCCTGTCTATAATTTAAATGATAACGAACGCGCCTTCTTCCAATTATGGGACGGACACGATGCGGAGTTTGCTTTAATTCATTCTCAATATATTCAGATCCTGGTTCCCAAGAGTGATAAAGCAAAAATGAAAAACACCGGGACAGCGGATAATTTGAATGGGATAATTAATAATTATACCCAAATCTTTGAATTCTATAATTCACTTATGGGGATCAGCGTTGATGCAACCGTCGCCACGGATAAAAATATCCCTAACCGCTATTTTGCTAAAGCGGATCTGAACGGTCCCGGCGGGGCTTACTACGGCACAAACTGGACGGCGGAATCAAGTTCCAACATCGCAGGATATTGGCTCGCCGCCATGATCGATAACTGGGGAGCGTTACATGAAATCGGGCATGGTTATGAAGGCAAATTTGTCTCGGATCCCCAATTTTCTACCCACGAAGTCTGGAACAACATTTTTGCCGCCAGTTTCCAGAACCTGGTGTTAGGTGATCTGGTTTACAAGAAAGGCTGGTTATACAACTACGGTAAAGAGGCCGCCGTTCTCGCGACCATTCAAAAAAACCTCAAAGATAACAAATCTGTCGCAAGCTGGGATCTGCGCTCCAAACTGTTCTTCATGATGCAGTTGAAAGACCGCGGGGGTGACAACGCCTTCACTCATTTCTACAAAAATTACCGGGTCATCAGCAATCAAAGCGGCTTTGTGGCCTCTGACTACCTGGTGCTGGATTTACTGTCTGACAGTTACCTTCGAATTGGCGGAGTGGATGTCACCCCTTATATCTATCGCGCGGGTGCAACACTCTCGGATAAACAACGCGAAATCAATCTGTTTAACGACGGTGAACCGGCTTATCCCCTTTCAGAACTGGTCAGCAGCACTGACGCGGCTACCCTCAGAACCAGCCTGAACCTGCCTTCGGTATTGTCTCTGGTCACCGCGACAGAACTTGCGTCCACGTCATTAAAAGGCGATCTGACCATTGTGTTGAACATTGAGGATTCAACCCAAATCAGCGGAGAAAGCGCATTTCTGCTGAGCGAAGATGCCAGCCAGCCGTTGCTGTCCATTCCGATTTCCGATGACAAACTGACGCTGTCACAACTGCCGATAGGTGCCTACAAATTGCAGCTTCCTACTGGCAAAAGTAAGAAGTATTACGTCAATGGTCATTACGCCATCGTTAAAAATGGCAGCAATACCCAGACAGCAACTTATGAAACTAAGCTCGGTGCATTACTGGCAAACCAGTCTTTCAACTTCCTGGGGCTTTCGGATTCTTTGTTCTGCACCCTAAAAATCGATCATACCAGGCAAACCATCAGGGTGGATGTGAACAACACTTCCCCGCATTCTTACTTCGTTAATCAGGCCTATGCCAAAATTGAAATTTACGATCTGGCAGGCAACATTGTTTACAACCGCACCATCAATGGTGATAAGACGACCACATCGCACGATGTCATTGCGTTTGAACCGAACTATCGCATCAACATTTTCCACGCCGAAGTCACTAATCGTCTCAAGCTGAGCCCTTATATCGCGGGCGTGGTGAATACCAAATCGTCCAATAACAGTTTTATTGTCACGCCAGCCGGTCTGGTCAACGTCGCGGTAGAGAACGATCCCTTTGTGTCTCTGGCTGCCAGTATCAGTAAGCAGGCTGAGATCATCAGAGCAACTCCTGCCATGCTGGCGGCGAAATTTGCCTCCGCGAAAGACGACATTTACATGGCGATTGCGCTGTTCCCAAGCCCGCAAAAAGAGCAATTGCTGGAAGACTACAAAGACGTTATTCCTTCAAATGACAGCGTTGTTCCCGAACCCGTGATTCAACCGAATGGATTCACGCTCAATCTTCAGGGAAATGCGGAGGGTTCTGAGTTTACTTATGAAGCGACGGTGACGGCTAACGGCTGTGAAGCGGGGGCCAGCAAAACGCTGATTGCCGCCGATGGGAAAAACCCTTCATTGCAGGTGACCGTCTCTGATGAAAACGGCAAAGCACTGTTTAAATATGTTCATCAAAATCCGTAATCCCTTAGTCGTGCAATAAAAAAAGCCGCTCAGATGAGCGGCTTTGTTGTTCATAACAGTGTCGGTCAGAGCATGGGTTGCGCCATCTGAACCAGCGTAATCAGCGGTTGCGGATAGATACCCAGCAACAGCACCAGAATCGCGGAAATCAGCACAACCACACCACCCGCCGTCAGCGCCCAGTTGTTCGGGGTATCACGCACCAGTGTTTCCGGTGCACTCAGATACAGGCTGACAGTAACGCGCAGATAGTAGTAAAGGCCAATCGCAGACCCCACCACCACGGCTCCGGTCAGCCACCACAGATGCGCGGTCACACCGGTCGCAATCACGTAGAACTTACCGATAAAGCCCAGCGTCATCGGGATACCGGCCAGTGACAGCATCATCACCGTCATTACCGCAGACAGAATCGGCTTATGCCAGAACAAACCACGGTAGGAGAACAGTGATTCTGCATCCGGCCCTTTGTACGGGCTGGACATCAGGCTGACCACACCGAACGCGCCGAGGCTGCTGAACAGGTAACCGGCCAGATAAACACCGACAGTTTCCATCGACAGCTGATGCGTTTGTACTGCAATCAGCGCCACCAGCAGATAACCGAGGTGGGCGATGGAGGAGTAACCGAGCAGACGTTTAATGTTGCTCTGGCTGATGGCCATCACGTTACCGACCAGAATCGAGCAGAAGGCAATAATGCCCAGCACGATGCGGATCGCTTCGCTGTCAGCCACCGGCGCGTAGAGGAACAAACGCATCACGACCGCAAAGATAGCGATCTTGCTGGCGGTTGCCAGGAAGGTCGATACCGGTGCTGGCGCGCCCTGATACACATCCGGCGTCCACAGGTGGAAAGGCACCAGCGACAGCTTGAAGCCCAGGCCGACAATCATCATACCCAGACCAGCCAGCAACAGCGGCTGGTGCAGCATCACGCCGTCGCCCAGATTTTTGCCCAGTGACGCGAAGGACAAATCGCCAGACTGTGCGTACAGCAGCGCCATACCAAACAGCAGGAACGAGGACGCAGCCGCGGAGAGCAGCATGTATTTGATGGCCGCTTCGAGAGAGCGTTTCTGACGATAGGCGTAACCAATCAGGCCGAACAATGGCAGCGAAATCAGTTCGATTCCGAGGAACATTGACGCCAGGTGGTTAGAGCATGCCAGCAGAATGCCTCCCATTGCCGCGATGAGGACTAAGAGATAGAACTCTTCGCGGTTGTCCGGATAACCGGCCAGCCATGGGTAAGCAAAGGTGCTGGTTGCCAGACTCGCCAGCAACACCAGCCCGATGTAGAACATCGAGTAGCCGTCAACGCGCAGCAGCGGCGTAACGTCCTGTGGCCCGACCTGCGCGACATAGTAGAGGGAAAGTAAGGCAACGTTCAGCCCGATGACTGTCAGTGTGGCATTGAGAAAATGGTCGCGTCGCCACGCAATGGACAGCATCACCACCACCACCGTCAATCCGACGATCATCAGCGGTAATAGTGCGATCAGATTTTGAAGTGTAAATGTCATGGCGAGTTACGGCCTTGTCGTTGAAATAGTGGAAACTGATGACCCATACCAGTGCTGAATGTTGGTCATCGCTGCACTTGAGGTATCCAGAATGGGCTGCGGGAAGAAGCCCAGCGCCACCAGCAATACCACCAGTAACAGAATGATCGACAGTTCGCGTGCGGTCATGCCCGGCAACGGCTGGTCAGACTTTCCTTTACCGTAGTAAGCGCGCTGCATCATCGCCAGAGAATACACTGAGGCAAACACCAGACCGAAGGTCGAGATGACAGTAATCACCGGCACAACCGGGAAGCTGCCAAACAGGATCATGATTTCGCCCACGAAGTTACCGGTCCCCGGCATCCCTAGGGTCGCCACTGCAAAGAACAGTGACAACGCTGGCAGGTATTTAATTCGGCCCCACAATCCGCCCATCTGGCGCATATCACGGGTATGCAGACGTTCGTAAAGCTGACCACAGATGATGAACATACCGGCTGCGGACAGACCGTGTGCAATCATCTGAATCACTGCGCCCTGGTACGCCAGCTGGCTGCCGGTGTAGATAGCGATCAGTACGAAGCCCATGTGCGAAACAGAGGTATACGCAATCAGACGCTTAATATCGGTCTGCGCGAATGCCATCCATGCGCCGTAAAAGATACCAATCACGCCCAGCCACATGGCGATAGGGGCAAACTCGTGTGATGCATTCGGGAACAATGGCAGACAGAAACGCAACATCCCGTAGGCAGCGGTTTTCAGCAAGATACCGGCTAAGTCAACGGAACCTGCGGTCGGCGCCTGACTGTGCGCATCCGGCAACCAGCCATGCAACGGCACTACTGGCATTTTCACCGCGAACGCGATAAAGAAGCCGAGCATCAGCAGATATTCAACACCGTTCGACATTGGTGTTTTCAGCAAGTCTGCGTAGTTGAATGTCCACACGCCGGTGGCGTTGTAATGCACAAACACCAGACCGAGGATAGCAATCAACATCACCAGACCGCTGGACTGCGTGTAGATGAAGAACTTGGTTGCTGCGCTGATACGCGTTTTACCGTCTGACGCTTTGTGACCCCACAGAGCAATCAGGAAGTACATCGGCACCAACATCATTTCCCAGAAGAAGAAGAACAGGAACAAGTCGATGGCGAGGAACACGCCGATTACGCCGCCGAGGATCCACAACAGGTTCAGGTGGAAGAAACCCTGATACTTCTGGATTTCACGCCACGAACAGAGGATCGCCAGTACGCCGAGCAAACCGGTCAGCACGACCATCAGCAAGGACAAACCGTCCAGCGCCAGATGGAAGCTGATACCAAAACGAGGGATCCACGGCACCGAGAACTCGGATTGCCACTGTGGAATACCCGCAGGTGATGTTAATGAATATCCTCCCTGCAACCACAATTGCACGGAAAGAGCCAGCGTCAGCCCCATCGCAATCAACGCGATCCAGCGCGGTACTTTGCTCCCAAAGCGCTCAGTCTGCCAGCACAGCAGCCCGCCGATAAAGGGGATAAATATTAGCCAAGGTAATAGCATGGCGTGTCGTTCCCTTCTTTTATGCCCGTAGGCTATTTCACTTGCCGGCCGTCACACAGACAAACCGGCATTGATAATCACACCCGTAAGACAGGCTTAAATCACCAGCAGCAGCGCAAGAACAACCACTGCACCCAGCCCCATTGACGCGACGTACCAGCGGACCATACCGTTCTCGCTCAGCGTCAGACCGCGATTTCCCAGACGGGTAAAGATCGCAGGCAGATTCATCATCGAGTTCAGCGGGTCACGCTGCAGGAGTTTCGCGATAGCCAGATACGGTTTCACGAAAATCATGTTGTACAGCCAGTCGAAGCCCCAGGCGTGGAACCACCAGGTCGTGAAGAAACGACCCGGTGCGCTTTTCGCGATGCTGTTTACCAGCGAGCGTTTACCCAGATACAGGGCCGCCGCCAGCAGAATACCGGCAATCGCAATCACGCCTGACGTGATTTCCAGGGTCAGCACGCTGCCATGCGCCAGCTCAGTGGTTTCCGGCAGAACGCCTTTCAGAGGCGGAACAATCATCGCGCCAATGAAGGTGGACAGAACCAGTAACACCAGCAGCGGCAGGTGATGAGTGATGCCTTTACCCGCATGGGCTTTAATTTTTTCTTCGCCATGGAAGACGATGAAGATCATGCGGAAGGTGTACAGCGAGGTCATAAACGCACCCACCAGACCCGCGACCATCAGATTGAGATGACCGTTAGCCAGCGCACCGGCAAGGATTTCATCTTTACTGAAGAAGCCCGCGGTAATGATTGGCAAGGCTGACAACGCCGCGCCGCCGACCAGGAAGCAGACATACACCAGCGGAATGGATTTACGCAATCCACCCATTTTGAAGATGTTCTGCTCGTGGTGGCAGGCCAAAATGACCGAACCGGAAGAAAGGAACAGGAGTGCTTTGAAGAACGCATGCGTCATCAGGTGGAAGATTGCTGCATCCCACGCCTGTACGCCCAGCGCCAGGAACATGTAACCAATCTGGCTCATGGTCGAGTAAGCAAGAACGCGTTTGATGTCGGTTTGCACCAGTGCCGCAAAACCTGCCAGCACCAGCGTTACCGCACCAATAATGCCCACCAGATGCAGAACCTCAGGCGCCATCAGGAACAGGCCGTGGGTACGTGCAATCAGGTAAACACCGGCGGTAACCATCGTTGCGGCGTGGATAAGCGCGGAAACCGGTGTCGGACCGGCCATGGCGTCTGCCAGCCAGGTCTGAAGCGGAAGCTGTGCGGATTTACCCACTGCGCCACCCAGTAACATCAGGGTTGCCCAGGTGATTGCCGTGTCGCCTACCGCCAGTTTCTGCGGTGCCAGCACCATCAGTTCACGGATATTCAGCGTACCCAGCTCGCGGTACAAAATGAACAGCGCAAATGCCAGGAACACGTCGCCGACACGGGTCACAATGAACGCTTTCATCGCTGCCGCGCCGTTGGCCGGGTTAGTGTAGTAGAAACCGATCAACAGGTAGCTGCAAAGACCCACGCCTTCCCAGCCGAGGTACATCAGCAACAGGTTATCTGCCAGGACCAAAACGACCATGCTGGCGATAAACAGGTTGGTGTACGCGAAGAAGCGGGAGTAACCCTCTTCACCACGCATGTACCAGGACGCGAACATGTGGATGAAGAAGCCGACGCCGGTGACCACAGACAGCATGGTCATTGACAGGCCGTCGAGGATCAGCGTTGCGGAGATATTGAAATCGCCGACTTGCATCCAGTTCCACAGTGTCTGACTAAAGACGTCAACGCCTGCCGCTTTCTGGCTAAGGAAGTTGATGCCAACGTAGACAGTGGTCAGCGCTGCCAGACCAATCGACCCCACGCCAATGGTAGCCGACGTATTTTCAGACCAGCGACCGCGTGAGAAGGCCAGTAACAGGAAGCCAATCAGCGGGAACAGAATTGTTAAATATAATAAGTTCATCCGCGCATCTCACTGACAGTATCAATATTCAGAGTGTGGCGACGGCGATAGAGTTGCAGCAGCAACGCCAGACCAATACTGGCCTCCGCCGCAGCCAGGCTGATCGCCAGGATGTACATCACCTGTCCGTCTGCCTGACCCCAATAGCTTCCAGCCACAATGAACGCCAGCGCCGCTGCGTTGATCATCACTTCCAGACTGATCAGCATAAACAGCAGGTTACGACGGACAATCAGCCCGGTCAGCCCCAACACAAAGAGAATCGCGGCCAGGATCAGGCCATGTTGTAGAGGGATCATGCTCTCTCCTCCGTTTTTCGTTTCGCCATTTCCGTCGTGACCGGTGCGTCACCAAAGACTTCACCCGCTTTATGTTCACGACCGATGTGGAACGCCACGACCAGACCGGCCAGCAGCAGCATTGACGCCAGTTCCACGGCCAGAACGTAAGGACCAAACAGCGCGATACCGACGGCTTTCGCGTCAACCATCTCGCCTTTGATGCCGTGGTCGTGCAGACCAAGAATTGATGCGATCATCACGCCCAGCAGAACAACTGCCAGAATCGAAGGACCGATCCAGGTCGAAGGTTGCAACCATGCGCGTTCCTGCTCCTGGACGTTGCCAAGGTTCAGCATCATCACCACGAACACGAACAGCACCATGATGGCCCCGGCGTAAACAATGATCTCCAGCGCACCGGCGAAGTACGCGCCGAGCGAGAAGAACACCGCAGCAATCGCCAGCAGAGAGACGATCAGATACAGCAGTGCATGTACCGGGTTGGTATGCGTGATAACACGCAATGTCGCCAACACGGCCACCAGGGCTGCAATATAAAATGCAAATTCCATGCTTGCGGCTCCTTAGGGCAACAGACCTTTGACGTTGATCGGTTTGGCTTCGTTTTCCGCATCGCCTTTCGGCTTGCCGTCAACGGCCATACCGGACATCCGGTAGAAGTTATATTCCGGATATTTACCCGGTCCAGAGATCAACAAATCTTCTTTTTCGTACACCAGATCCTGGCGTTTGAATTCACCCATTTCGAAGTCCGGCGTCAGCTGGATAGCTGTTGTCGGGCACGCTTCTTCACACAGGCCGCAGAAAATGCAACGTGAGAAGTTGATGCGGAAGAACTCCGGGTACCAGCGACCGTCTTTATGCTCTGCTTTTTGCAGAGAAATACAGCCTACCGGACAGGCTACCGCACACAGGTTACAGGCAACGCAGCGCTCTTCACCGTCGGGATCGCGCGTCAGCACGATACGACCACGGTAACGCGGAGGTGGATTGACCGGCACTTCCGGGTACATCTGGGTTTCGCGCTTGGCGAAGGCATGCATGCCTATCATCCACAAGCTACGAACCTGGGTCCCGAACCCGACCACTATGTCTTTCAATGTCATGGTTTCATCACCCCTTATTGCGCGTTGTACAAGATGACCGCAGCGGTCGCCAGCAGATTAAGCAAGGTCAATGGCAGGCAAACTTTCCAGCCAAATGACATCACCTGGTCGTAGCGGGGACGCGGTAAAGCAGCACGGATCAAAATGAACATCACCATGAAGAACGCCGTTTTCAGTGCAAACCAGATCACCGGATACAGGAACGGACCCTGCCAGCCACCGAAGAACAAGGTCACGATCAGCGCAGAAACCGTCACGATACCGATATATTCCCCCACGAAGAACAGACCGAATTTCATACCGGAATATTCAATGTGGTAACCATCGGCCAGTTCTTGCTCGGCTTCCGGCTGGTCAAACGGGTGACGGTGACAGACAGCGACACCGGCGATGGCAAAGGTCACAAAACCGAAGAACTGCGGAATGATATTCCACATGTGCGACTGAGAAATGACGATGTCCTGCAGATTGAAGGAACCGGCCTGCGCCACAACGCCCATCAGTGATAAACCGAGGAACACTTCGTAGCTCAGCGTCTGGGCAGACGCACGCATCGCACCCAGCAGCGAGTATTTGTTGTTACTGGACCAGCCAGCGAACAACACGGCATAGACGGTCAGACCGGCCATCATCAGGAAGAACAAAATACCGATGTTCAGATCTGCGGCGAACCAGGTCGGACTGACCGGAACAATCGCAAAGGAGATTAACAGGGACGTAAACGCAATCATCGGGGCCAGCGTAAAGATGGCTTTGTCGGTGAATTTAGGTACCCAGTCTTCCTTGAAGAACATCTTGATCATGTCAGCAACCAGCTGCAGGGAACCGCCCCAGCCGACACGGTTTGGTCCGTAGCGGTTCTGGAACAGGCCGAGCAGACGACGCTCGCCGAAGCTCATGAAAGCCCCGCAGGTCACGACGATCAGCAGGATCACGATAGCTTTCAGGACGGCGATCAGCGTGTCGATTACGACAGGTGTAAACCAGCTCATTGTGCAGCCTCCCGCAGATTTTCAACCGTAGCGCCAACCAGAATCGGCGGAATGCCCGGCAAGCCCAGCGGTAAACCAAGCTGACCCTGATTCAGGGTTTCACTCAGGCGAACCGGTAATTTCAGTGTCTGACCGGCACAGGTGAATTCCACCTGAGAACCTGCATTCACACCTAACTGCGCGGCATCGGCCGGGTTAACCATCACATAAGGCGCTGGCATACGTTGCTGAATGACAGAAGAACGCTGGGTCATCTCTTCACTGCCGAACAGGTGGTAGTAAGCCGCGACACGCCAGTTACCCACTGTGGTGGTGAATGCAGCAGGGATGGCGGTGAAGTAGTCGAGACTCCCCTCCCCCGCTTCGATGAGACGCACACCCGGATCACCGTGGCGCAGACTGCCGCCAACTTCGCTCTGGAATTTGTTCCAGGCTTGCGGTGAGTTCCAGCCAGGCGCCCAGGCAAAAGGTACCTGATTGCGGTTGGCTGTCGGGCTGTTGTTCCCTTCCATCGAGAAGGCAAACATGGTGTCTTTATCTTGCGGCTGACGCGGTTCGTGCACGCTGATGTTCGCGCGCATCGCAGTACGGCCACTGGAGCGGTTCGGAGAACGCGCCAGTTTCTGACCACGAATGCGGAAGCTGGCATTTGGCGCAGCTTCAACCATGCCTTTCAGCTGCGGCAATGCCTCGACGCAGGCTTCGATCACGTGATCGAGCTGAGTCCAGTCAACGTGGCGGCTGTTGACGGTTGAATGCAGCGAGTGCATCCAGCGCCAGCTTTCCAGCATGGAAACGGAGGTGTCGTAGTAAGCGGGATCGTAGACCTGGAAGAAGCGCTGAGCGCGGCCTTCCTGGTTCACCAGCGTACCGTCGCTTTCGGCAAAACTCGCCGCAGGCAGGATCAGGCTGGCTTTATCCATGATGCGCGTGCGCTGATGGTCAACAACCACCAGGTTTTGCACACTGGCAAGCGCCGCATCCACCTTCGCTTCAGGAGCCTGACGATAAAGGTCATTTTCCATCACAATGGCGCTGTCTGCGCCGCCGCTGGCCAGCAACTCAAGCGCATCATCCAGCGTACCGCCGCCAATCATGGACAGGCCGATACTGTTTGCCGCAGAAGCCACGAAAGTGATACCGACATCACTGCCTGCCACTTTCAATGCTTTGGCGATGTTCGCTGCCGCTTCAATGATCGCATCAGAACCGGCGTTAGAACCGGAAATGATCAGAGGCTTACGGGCACCGGTCAGCGCCTGCACGATCACGTCGATTTTTTTGTTCAGACCATCAGCCAGATCGCTGACCGCTGGCGCTGAATTATCCAGCGCATGGGCGATTGCAAAGCCGAAACGGGCCTGCTCATCGACCGGCGCACGGTAATTGTACGCTGCGATATCGTCGAGTTTGGTGTTATCTACGTTGGTAATAAACAGCGGATGTTTGGCGTGCTGACCGATGTTTTGCACCGCAGCAATCTGCCAGTCAGCAACACGCTGAGCGGCGGCCATTGCACGGGCTTTACCTTTAACAGCCTGACGGACAGACAGAGCGATACGGGCACCGGTCTGAGTCAGATCTTCGCCCAGCACCAGCACGGCATCGTACTCTTCGATTTCACGCAATGCTGGCGTATGTACGCCGCTGTTGCGCAGAACGTTGAGCATCAGTTGCAGACGACCCTGCTCTGCGGCGTTGATCCCGGTGTAGAAGTTTTCGGCTCCCACCAGTTCACGCAGGGCAAAGTTGCTTTCGAGGCTGGCGCGTGGAGAACCGATACCGATGGTTTTCTTCGCCTGACGGATGATGTCTGCCGCGCCCTGCATCGCCTGTTCAGCGTTCAGTTCAATCCAGTCGTTGCCACGCAGCTGCAATGGCTTCTTAGGACGATCTTTCAGGTTCACGTAGCCATAGCCGAAACGGCCACGGTCGCAGAGGAAGTAGTGGTTTACGGTACCGTTATAACGGTTTTCGATACGACGCAGTTCGCCATAACGCTCACCCGGGCTGGTGTTACAGCCAACAGAACATTGCTGACAGATGCTTGGCGCAAACTGCATGTCCCATTTACGGTTATAGCGTTCGGAGTGCGTTTTATCGGTGAATACGCCGGTCGGACACACTTCTACCAGGTTACCGGAGAACTCGCTTTCCAGCGGGCCATCTTCCGGACGACCGAAATAGACGTTGTCGTGCGCGCCATATACACCCAGGTCTGTGCCGTCCGCGTAATCCTTGTAGTAACGGACACAGCGATAACAGGCGATACAGCGGTTCATTTCGTGAGAGATGAACGGGCCGAGATCCTGATTGTTATGGGTACGCTTGGTGAAACGGTAACGGCGCATACTGTGGCCGGTCATGACTGTCATATCCTGCAGGTGACAGTTACCGCCCTCCTCGCACACCGGACAGTCGTGCGGATGGTTGGTCATCAACCATTCCACAACGCTCTCGCGAAACTCTTTCGCTTCGCCGTCGTCGATGGAAATGAAGGTGCCATCAGACGCTGGTGTCATACATGACATCACCAGACGACCGCGCGTATCTTCCGCGTTTTGGTATTGCTTAACCGCACATTGGCGGCAAGCGCCGACGCTTCCCAGCGCCGGATGCCAGCAAAAATAAGGAATATCGAGGCCGAGAGAGAGGCAAGCCTGTAACAGGTTGTCCGCTCCGTCTACATCGTATTCTTTGCCGTCTACATGAATCGTAGCCATAGTCAGCATGCTTCCACGTGGCCCACCTGACGGCGGGCGTTAATCAAAAATTCTTGCCGGGTTGGCGTCTATCACTCGACAGCGCGTCCCTTGTATTGGGATTTCGCGCACAGCGGGCTCACGTCCGCTGCCTGTTGCCTTCACTACCAGCGCTGTTTCAGCAGATTGTTTGGCTGAATACCGCCAATTGCCCGCGCGTTGCTGTAATGCTGTTTGGCGATGCCCGCCTCAAACTCTTCCCGGAAATATTTAATCGCACTCTGTAATGGCTCCACGGCACCCGGCGCGTGTGCGCAGAAGGTTTTGCCCGGACCAAGCTGGCGGCAAAGCTGTTCGAGAGTTTCAATGTCTCCCGGCTGCCCTTCACCACGTTCCAGCGCGCGCAGGATCTTCACACTCCACGGCAAACCGTCTCGGCACGGCGTACACCAGCCACAAGATTCACGGGCGAAGAACTCTTCCAGATTTCGAACCAGCGGAACCATGCCAATTTCATGATCGACTGCCATCGCCAACGCAGTACCCAGACGGCTACCAGCTTTACCGATGCTGGCGAAATCCATAGGCAGATCCAGGTGATCGGCAGTCAGGAAGTCAGTCCCTGCGCCGCCCGGTTGCCAGGCTTTGAATTTCAGGCCATCACGCATACCACCGGCATAATCTTCAAGAATTTCACGTGCGGTCGTACCAAACGGCAGTTCCCAGACGCCCGGATTTTTCACCCGACCGGAGAAGCCCATCAGTTTGGTGCCTGCATCTTCGCTTTTGCCCGCAGACATCCCTTTGTACCAATCCACACCGTGCTCAAGAATGGCAGGCACGTTACACAGGGTTTCGACGTTGTTCACACAGGTCGGTTTACCCCATGCACCGGCAGAGGCCGGGAACGGTGGTTTGGAACGCGGGTTAGCGCGGCGGCCTTCCAGCGAGTTAATCAGTGCTGTCTCTTCACCGCAGATGTAGCGGCCCGCACCGGTATGCACGATCAGTTCGAAATCAAAACCGGTACCGAGGATATTTTTACCCAGCAGACCCGCTTCAGTGGCTTCAGCAATCGCGCGACGCAGGTTCACGGCGGCTTCGATATATTCGCCACGCAGGAAGATGTAGCCACGGTAAGATTTCAGTGCAAACGCGGAAATCAACATGCCTTCCACCAGCAGGTGTGGCATTTGTTCCATCAGCATGCGGTCTTTGTAAGTACCGGGTTCCATCTCATCGGCGTTACACAGCAGATAGCGGATGTTCATGCTTTCGTCTTTTGGCATCAGACTCCACTTCAAACCGGTGGAGAAACCCGCACCGCCGCGCCCTTTCAGGCCAGCGTCTTTTACCAGGTTGACGATCTCTTCCTGCGCCATGCTTTTGAGCGCCTTTTCTGCGCCGACGTAACCGTTTTTGCTGCGGTATTCGTCGATCCAGACCGGCTGCTCATCGTCACGCATACGCCATGTCAGCGGATGCATTTCCGGCGTGCGTTCAATATGTCTTGGCGTATAACCGTTGATTGTCATACATAGCGCTCCAGTAGCTGGCCGATGGCTTCTGGTGTCAGGCGGCTGTGCGTGTCCTCGTCGATCATCATCGACGGGCCTTTGTCACAGTTACCGAGACAACAGGTCGGCAGCAGAGTAAAGCGACCGTCTTGCGTCGTTTCGCCCGGCTTGATGTGCAACTGTTGTTCCAGCGCAGCCTGGATCCCCTGATAACCGGTGATGTGGCACACCACGCTGTCACAGTAACGGATCACATGGCGGCCAACCGGCTGGCGGAAGATCTGGCTGTAAAACGTCGCCACACCTTCAACGTCACTGGCCGGAATGCCCAGAACATCGGAGATCGCGTAGATAGCGCCGTCTGGCACCCAGCCACGCGCTTTTTGCACGATCTTCAACGCTTCGATAGAAGCCGCGCGGGCATCTTCGTAGTGATGTTTCTCGTGTTCAATCGCTTCGCGTTCAGCATCGCTCAGCTCAAACACCGGCGTGATCACCGGCTCGCTGACGTTGATGAACTGAACCTCTGAGTTTTTATTGATATCTGTCATCGTTAGCGGTCCACATCTGACATTACAAAATCGATACTGCCCAGATACACGATCAGGTCGGATACCAGGCTGCCACGGATTACGGACGGGATCTGCTGCAAATGCGGGAAGCTTGGCGTACGGACTCGTGTGCGGTAGCTCATGGTGCTGCCGTCACTGGTCAGGTAGTAGCTGTTGATCCCTTTGGTCGCTTCGACCATCTGGAAAGATTCTTGCGCAGGCATGATCGGCCCCCACGACACTTGCAGGAAGTGCGTGATCAGGGTTTCGATGTGTTGCAGGGTGCGCTCTTTCGGTGGCGGCGTGGTCAGCGGGTGATCCGCCTTGAACGGGCCTTCAGGCATGTTTTTGTAGCACTGTTCCAGAATGCGCAGGCTTTGGCGAAGCTCTTCCACTTTGAGCATTACACGGGAATAGCAGTCGCTGACGCCGTCGCCGACCGGCACTTCAAAGTCAAAGTTTTCGTAACCGGAATACGGACGCCATTTACGCACGTCGAAGTCGATGCCGGTGGCACGCAGGCCAGCGCCGGTGGTGCCCCACGCCAGCGCGTCATCCGCGTTGTACGCAGCCACGCCTTTGGAACGGCCAATCAGAATCGTGTTTTTCAGCGCCGCTTTGACGTAGGAATCCAGTCGTGCTGGCATCCAGTCAAGGAATTCACGCAGCAGACGATCCCAGCCTTTCGGCAGGTCATGCGCAACGCCACCGATACGGAACCAGGCCGGGTGCATACGGAAACCGGTGATCGCTTCCACCAGATCGTAGATTTTCTGACGATCGGTAAAGGCGAAGAACACTGGCGTCATCGCGCCCACGTCCTGAATAAACGTAGAGATGTACAGCAGGTGGCTGTTGATGCGGAACAGTTCAGACAGCATCACGCGAATGGTGTTGACGCGATCCGGCGTGACGATACCGGCAAGTTTTTCAACGGCCAGCACGTAAGGCATTTCGTTAACGCAACCGCCGAGATATTCGATACGGTCAGTGTACGGAATGTAGCTGTGCCATGACTGGCGCTCGCCCATTTTTTCAGCACCACGGTGGTGGTAACCGACATCCGGTACACAGTCGACAATCTCTTCGCCATCAAGCTGCAGGATAATGCGGAACGCACCGTGTGATGACGGGTGGTTTGGACCGAGGTTAAGGAACATAAAGTCCTCATTTTCGGTGCCACGCTTCATGCCCCAGTCTTCCGGCTTGAAGGTCAGCGCTTCCATCTCGAGCTCTTCTTTTTGCTTCGTCAGCTCATAAGGATCGAACTCGGTGGCACGCGCCGGATAATCTTTACGCAACGGGTGCCCTTCCCAGGTCTGCGGCATCATGATGCGCGTCAGGTGCGGGTGGCCATCGAAGGTAATACCAAACATTTCCCAGGTTTCACGCTCGTACCAGTTGGCGTTCGGGAACACCTTGGTCAAGGTCGGAACATGGAGATCGTTTTCCGCTAACGCCACCTTGATCATGATGTCGCGGTTACGCTCGACGGAGATCAGGTGATAGAAAACGGAAAAATCCGCGGCCGGTAAACCGTCGCGGTGAGTACGTAAACGCTCATCAACGCCATGCAAGTCGAACAGCATGACATAAGGTTTTGGCTGTTTTCGTAGAAAGGTAATCGCTTCCAGTACCTGTTCACGCTTGAACCACACCACGGGAATTCCGGTACGGGTCGGCTGAACAGTAAAGGCCTCAGGCCCAAAACGGTTACGCAACTCGCCAATAACCGGATCATCAAGATGATCACGGGTATGCCATGCTGGCAGGGCGGTATTTTGCGTCGTCAAATCTGTCATAATTTTTTTCACCACACTAAATGGTCATTTATGCCGTAAGGGGGATATGCATACACCCCCCCTCAGGGTTGACTCTCAGATCGCAGTGTTAAATCTCGTCCGGCGAACGCAGATTTGTCACGGCTATGCGTTCAGCACGTTTACGCTCTTTTTCAGACTGCATATTCGCGCGGTAAACACCCTGATCGCCGACGACCCATGACAATGGGCGGCGTTCTTTACCGATAGATTCCTGCAGCAGCAACAGCGCCTGCATGTAAGCCTCAGGACGCGGCGGGCACCCCGGGATATACACATCGACAGGCAGGAATTTATCCACACCCTGCACGACGGAATAAATATCGTACATACCGCCGGAGTTCGCACAGGCACCCATCGAAATCACCCATTTCGGCTCGAGCATCTGGTCATACAAACGTTGGATTACCGGGGCCATTTTGGTGAAGCAGGTGCCTGCCACGACCATGAAGTCGGCCTGACGCGGCGATGCACGCAGAACTTCTGCACCAAAACGCGCGACGTCATGCACCGCAGTGAATGACGTCACCATTTCGACGTAGCAGCAGGAAAGGCCGAAGTTGTAGGGCCAGAGGGAGTTTTTGCGTCCCCAGTTCACCATGCCGTGCAGTGATTCCTGAAGGTTTCCCATGAAAACGCTGCGTTTAACCTGCTCCTGAAGTGGATCGCCGACCACCTCCTGATTCTGCAGGGGGTAACGGTCGTTCTCACCGTCCGGGTCTACGCGGGTGAGCGTATAGTCCATCTTATTGCCTCGCTATGACTTACTACTGAGGGTGACTGTTGGTATTAATCGCCGGGCTTGGTTTAACAGGTCCTTTCGAACGTGTTGGCGTCCAGTCCAGCGCGCCAATCCGCACCAGATAAAACAAACCAGCCAGCAGTACCAAAATGAAAATGGTGGCTTCGACGAAACCGGTCCAGCCGCTTTCACGGATAGAAGTTGACCATGCATAGAGATACAAGGCTTCAACGTCGAAAATAACGAAAAACATCGCGACCAGATAGAATTTGGCGGAGAGACGCAGGCGGGCTGAGCCCACAGATGCGATACCAGACTCATAAGGGGTATTTTTGTAACGCGCTCTGGCTCTCCCGCCGAGGAACGCGGCGCCCAGTAACATCAGGCAGCAAAGCCCCATTGCGACGATAAGATAAACGGCGAACGCCCAGTGTTGAGCGATGACTTCAGTGGCTGTTGACATACTCATTGCTTACTCATCAAAAGTGGCGCTTGGGCATCTGCTCTATGGGATCGGCAGTTTGCGCACCACATCGATTCAAGGGAAGGATTAATAACCACACAGTTCACGACTCAACAAAGTATTAAGCCAGTGATTTGTTGTGGGCTTTTTACCCTTTTCTATAACCTTTTGTCAACTTTGACAAAAGTATCTCCACATTAGTTTACATGCTTATCATTTAATTAACATTACATGCGACAACACTTAAGCTAAATCGTGTCAGTTAAAAAGGGTGATAAAGCATGAGCCTGTGACGGGAGTTATGACATCTTTGTTGCTTTGCTATTGTCGCAGGAATAGACAACGCTTCCACTCTCTTATTAGGGTTATTTTTTTGATCCAGGTCAGAGTTCTGTCAATTTCGACAGAAAAAAAGCCGCACTTTTAACAAGTTTTGTTGAATAACAGAAAACAACAAGTCAATGGCGAGAAAAAATCACTGATTTTCCCACGCGAAAAAAAGCCTATTTTTGCGTGATTTAGTAGGGTGATAATGAAGACCAGAAACAGTCAGGACGGGGAACAAGCAGCATTAAGGGAGGAAAAAACAAGTTTGGCGTGAGATTTTAAATAAAACACCCAAAAAGAGAGGTTTTACTACCCGAAAGGAGTAGAGGCCTTTACCCCCGCCCTGCAGTATCCGGGCGGGAGGTAAAAAGAGGCGATAATCTTAACTTTTTGAATCAGCCAGCAGTTCATGATCGTCATCCACTACAGGCCGGGGACCGTAAGCGCTGAGAGAATAAGGATCATTGCCCTGTTCAACCGCGTTGAAAATGGCCATCGCCAGTTCATTGTTACAGTTGGCATTTTTATACAGTACATATTGCGTGTCAGGCAGACGCGGCAGACCATCCTGTTCACCCAGAACGCGCAGTTCAGGGCTCATCATTTCGATAGGTCTTGCGGTCACGCCCAACCCGGCGCGAACGGCGGCGCGAATAGCCGACAATGTCGATGCCACGTAAGCGATACGCCACGGAATACCGGCCTGATTCAGGTATTCTGTCGCCATCTGGCGGTACGGGCTTGGCTCATCAAGTACCACGAGCGGCACACTGTCCCCGGATGGATACGCGAAATCCGCCGCGCAGTACCAGAGCGTAGGTGACGTCCGCAGAATGATATGAGGATGTTCTGTGCCCGTCATCGTAGTGATGGCCAGATCGATCTCTTCGCTTTCCAGCATCGATAACATAAACGGACTGCGTTTTACCCGTACATCGATTGACAGTTTCGGGTACACAGACGTCACGCGACTGAGCAGAAAAGGCAAAATAGTATCGGCGGTATCATCGGATGCACCGATGGTAATTCCGCCCTGAACATTGCTGTACATCAAAGAGGTGCAGGCTTCATCGTTAAAACGAAGAATTTTGCGTGCATACCCCAATAACTGAATGCCGTGTTCAGTTAATAATTTATTGCGTCCGTGCCTGGCAAACAGTTCTTTTCCAACGAGTTGTTCAAGACGTTGCATTTGTTGACTGACTGCCGACTGAGTACGACACACAGCAGCAGCTGCTGCAGCGAACGTATTCAAATCCGCAACAGCTACAAATGTCCTCAACAGGTCAAGATCGAGATTGAGGATTGGACGATTTGCATTTGTCATAGTTTTTCTTCGCTTTATAGAATCTAATAACAAGCTACCCTGATGCTGCGTCAAAGTATCAGCATCCGCAGAATACCAGATATGTCAGGTACTCACTCATTAGATAAGCAAAATTGAGAAATATTTGTGCCTGAAAAATTTCATAGAAGCAGTTTTCATCTCCTCAGATGCCGTGAAAAATCTCCACACAAAAGATAAATGATTAGCCAGGCTTAATTAATAAGAATAAACCATTTTCGCCTGCTCCACTCACCTATTTTCTTTGCGCTTTTCCTGCCCACACCTGTGGTTTAAGCCTGTCAGCACGCCGGATACATAAGTTAAATTTACCGTTCAGATAAGTTGTAAGACAATATAATTCAACAAATTCATTAGCTCACGCTGATATCAAACTCATGACTAAAAAATCAGTTTAGCGGCCATTAAGATATTTTCATAATCGCCCGTTATTATTTGTGCTGATTTTATTAAATATACGTAAAGGGTGCCCTCATAAAACCCATGGAAATAGTGTCTTCTCCAAAATTTTCTTATGATCATTCATCCAGCAGTTATTATTAATCATTAGATAAATAAAACTAATTCACCTTACCCCCGTGCCGCAGCACGGAGAATTCCTGCTATTTTTTTTCAGATTTTGTCGAGGTTAGGTAAGTTTTAATGATGTTGTCTGCAAAACCGCGGCAACAAAAGGATGGCTTTAACACTGCCAGACAGTCAAAACAGGGAATTTTTAGATTAAAAAACCCGCATTGGTAAAATATAAAACTACACATTTCTCTTTACGCAAATTATTAAACCAACCAAAATCCACAACATGACCAGAAACCCCACCCCCTGCGTTTTTCCTGCTGTTTTACACCAAAAGGGCGCGCAGCCCTTCTCATGCACTCTTTGGGGGAGTAAATTGTCCGCTTCGCACTGTTCTACGGCGATTAACGCCAGGGAAGAACAGGCTTTACTGCAAAAGGCTCACATTTACATGTCCCCGATTGAAAAATCCCGCAAACTGGACAACGTCTGCTACGACATTCGCGGCCCGGTGCTCAAAGAAGCAAAACGTCTGGAAGAAGAAGGTAACAAAGTCCTCAAACTGAACATCGGCAACCCCGCGCCTTTCGGTTTTGATGCACCTGATGAAATTCTGCTCGACGTCATTCGCAACCTGCCTACAGCGCAAGGGTACTGTGACTCCAAAGGTCTGTTCTCAGCACGTAAAGCCATCATGCAGCACTATCAGGCGCGCGACATGCGTGACATGACGGTGGAAGACATTTATATCGGTAACGGCGTGTCGGAACTGATTGTTCAGTCGATGCAGGCGTTACTGAATACCGGAGATGAAATGCTGGTGCCTGCACCGGATTACCCGTTATGGACGGCGGCGGTGTCGCTTTCTGGCGGGAATGCGGTGCATTACATGTGTGATGAAGGCGCTGACTGGTTCCCGGATATCGCCGATATCCGCGACAAAATCACCCCGCGCACCCGCGGTATTGTGATCATCAACCCGAACAACCCGACAGGCGCGGTTTACAGCAAAGAGTTGCTGATGCAGATTGTGGATATCGCCCGCGAACACAATCTGATCATCTTTGCCGATGAGATCTACGACAAGATTTTGTATGACGAAGCCCAGCACATCTCCATTGCCTCGCTGGCGCCAGATCTGCTGACCGTGACGTTCAACGGGCTGTCTAAAACCTACCGTGTGGCCGGTTTCCGCCAGGGTTGGATGGTACTCAACGGACCGAAGAAACATGCCAAAGGCTACATTGAAGGGCTGGAAATGCTGGCCTCGATGCGTCTTTGTGCCAACGTTCCGATGCAACATGCTATCCAGACAGCTCTCGGCGGTTACCAGAGCATTAATGAATTCATTCAGCCGGGCGGCCGTCTGGTGCAGCAGCGCGACAGCGCGTGGGAACTGATCAATCAGATCCCCGGCGTATCATGCGTGAAACCGAAAGGTGCGCTGTATATGTTCCCGCGTATTGATGCCAAGCGTTTTAACATTCATGACGATCAGAAACTGGTGCTGGATTTGCTGTTGCAGCAAAAAGTCCTGCTGGTTCAGGGGTCAGCATTCAACTGGCCGTACCCGGACCACGTCCGTATCGTGACGCTGCCACGCGTTGATGAGCTGGAAATGGCGATCAGCAAACTGGGCCGGTTCCTCGAAACTTACCGCCAGTAATCCCTGCGGGCGCAGATTTCTGCGCCCTGTTTTATCTTTCTGATCACACTTGCCGATTTCCGCCACACTCCGCACAATGGATACTCATTTGCCGTTATTAATGAGAGTGCCATGAATCAGAGCCATTTCTTCGCCCACCTTTCCCGCCTGAAACTGATTAGCCGCTGGCCGCTGATGCGCAACGTGCGTACCGAAAATGTGTCGGAACACAGTTTGCAGGTCGCCTTCGTGGCTCACGCGTTGGCCGTGATTAAAAACCGCAAATTTGATGGCAACCTGAATGTGGAACGCGTTGCCCTGCTCGCCATGTATCACGATGCCAGCGAAGTGCTGACCGGCGACATGCCTACGCCCATCAAGTATTACAATCCGCAAATCGCCCACGAGTACAAAAAAATCGAGAAAATCGCCCAGCAAAAACTGATTGAGATGCTGCCGGAGGATTTGCAGGAAGATTTTCGTCCGCTGATCGATGAACATTATTACAGCGAAGACGAAAAACTGACGGTCAAACAGGCAGATGCGTTATGCGCCTATCTGAAATGTCTCGAGGAGCTCTCGGCGGGCAATAACGAATTCACCCTGGCTAAAGCGCGTCTGGAAAAAACGCTGGCGAATCGTAAAAGCCCGGAGATGGATTACTTTATGGAAATCTTTGTGCCGAGCTTCAGCCTGTCACTGGATGAAATCAGCCTCGATTCTCCGCTCTGACGGCAACCAAATACAGCGCGGCCAGGGTCAGAACGGAAAGAGAACCGGCACCAGAAACACGCTGACGACCATCACCAGCAGGGTGAACGGCACGCCGATACGCAGAAAGTCGCCGAAGCGGTAATTCCCCGGCACCATCACCAGCGTATTCACCGGGGATGATACTGGCGTCATAAACGCTGCCGAGGCGGCTATCGCGATAATCATTGTGAAAGGGTACGGCGACACGCCCATCTGATGGGCCGCCGCGATGGCAATCGGTGCCATTAACACCGCTGTGGCGGTATTGGAAATAAACAGCCCGATACTCGCGCAGAGAACAAATAAACTCAGCAGCATCATGTACGGCCCATATCCCCCGCTGACCTTCATCAGGCCTTCGACGATCAACGCCACGCCGCCTGTTTTTTGCAGCGCCAGCGCAAACGGCATCATCCCGATAATCAGCAGCAAGCTCGGCCAGTGAATCGCTTTGTACGCGCCGTCCATGGTGATGCAACGGAATTTACCCATCAGCAGACAGGCAATAATCGCCGCAATGGCGTTCGGCACATCGTCGGTCAGCATCAGTGCGACCATGAGCGCCAGGCAAAACAGCGCGTGCGGTGCCTGACTGAGCGCGGGGGCGACTTCATCCACCTCGGCGGGCAGACTGAGGACAATAAAATCGTGCATCTGCTGCTGAAGCTGTCGGATCAGCTTCCAGTCCCCTATCACCAGTAACATGTCGCCCAGCTGGAGTTCCTCATCCACCAGTTTACCCGGCAGCGCCTCCCCCTGACGGCGGATCCCTACCACGTTCAACCCGTAAGCAGAACGGAAAGCGACTTCGCGCAGGGTTTTACCCAATAATTCGGAATCAGGAATTAAAGAGACTTCTGCCATCCCGACGTCGCGGGACTGTTCAGAAAAATATTCACCGCGCAGCACCATCGGTTCAAGCATTTCATCGGCACACATTTGTCTGACCGAGATATCAGGATCGGTCATGTCCAGCAGCAGTACGTCTCGCGCGCACAGCCCGGTGCTCCCCGTGGCGCTGACCATCACCCGGCGGAACTTACGCCAGCGCTCAATACCCACCACATTCGCACCGTAGCGGGAGCGCAGGTGAAGATCGTCCAGTGTACGGCCAACCAGCGGTGAGCCGGGGCGGATCGTCATCCTGCGCGCACGACCGTTTAACTGATAATCGCGGATCAAGTCCCGGAAAGTCCGGCGCTTCCAGTGTTGTTTATCCTGCGAGGTGTCCTGCGCTGACAACCAGCGGCGGGCAATCAGCATGTATCCGACACCCATGATCAGCACCACCAGCCCCACCGGCGTGACGCCGAAGAAGCCAAAACCGTCGAACCCTTCACGCAGCAACTCGCTGTTCACCACCATGTTCGGCGGCGTGGCAACCAGCGTCATCATGCCGCTGATAAGCCCGGCAAAACTCAGGGGCATCATCAGCCGCGCCGGTGAGGTTTTCATGCGCGCCGAAACGCTGATCACAACCGGAATGAAAATCGCCACCACGCCGGTAGAACTCATAAAAGCACCAAGACCGGCGACCGTCAGCATTAGTAAAATCAGCATCCGGGTTTCACTCTGACCGGCCACTTTCATCAGCCAGTCACCCACCTGATACGCCACGCCGGTCCTCACCAGACCGTGGCCCACCACAAACAAGGCAGCGATCAAAATCACGTTCGGATCGCTAAATCCGGCCAGAGCTTCATTGAGGGTGAGCGTACCGCTCATCACAAAAGCAATGATGACCAGCAAAGCGACAATGTCCATGCGCAGCGTATTGCGCGCAAACAACACCATCGCGGCCAGCAGCAGTACCACAACCCAGATTAATTCACCGGTCAAAACACACTCCCTTTGCGTTAAGATTGATAGGCAGGAACGTGGTAAGAATGGCATAAAAAAACCCCGCCGGAGCGAGGTCTATATCAAGTAAAATGTCGAAACTGTACTTTTTCAGGCTTAGCGCAAACTTACCGTCACGCCCTGCTCGTTGCTTTCCACCAGCAGAACTTCCAGCGTCGTCAGCTCAAAATCAACATTTTCGATCCCTGGCGTATCGTCCGGTGCATTCACCGCGATCACTTTACATCCGGCGGCAAGCCCTGCCATTACGCCTGCAGCGGCATCTTCCACCACAACACACTCTTCCGGCGCCAGACCTAAACGTTCTGCACCCAGCAAATAGGCATCCGGCTGCGGTTTGCCATGCTTAACCTGCTCCGCAGTGATGAACACTTCCGGCGCAGGCAAGTGTGCTGCCGCATGGCGTGCACTGGCGACAGGCATAGAGCCGGAGGTCACAATGGCCCACGGAATATTTTGACGGTTGAGTTCGCTCAGCAGTAAATGTGCGCCCGGCAGCGCCGAGACGCCTTCAGTGTCGGTGGCTTCGATTTTTTCCAGCTTCAGAAACTCTTGCTGAATCGTCTCTTCTGTTTCACCTTGCATAAAATGACGTAAAGAGGTGATCGCCTGTTTGCCATGAATAAAGGCCAGAACATCCTGCGGGCTGACTCCCCAACTGAGCGCCCAGTTAACCCATGCACGCTCAACTGCCGGTAATGAATCCACTAACGTTCCATCAAGGTCGAACAAGAAACCTTTACACTCCACAGGCAATTCCTCTTTAGTTAATTCCAGTCAGGCATTAATAATTTGCGCTATCTCTACAGCGCTCAGATGATACTGACGCGGGCATGATTGCCAGATCGCCAGCATACGCTGGTATTTATCCCACATTTTGGTCTGCGAGTTAAACCCGTGAGTCCCGGCGTCGAAGTCAGTGTACCGCCCTTCGGTGTTCACCATAAAGCGCACATAGCTTAAATAGCGGGATTCGGTGGCCGCATCGAAGCCAAGGAAATCTATACGACGGCGATCCAGACCCTGGGTGTCTTTCAGATTGGTCCATGACACCTGCATCGCATGGTGCATTTCCATAATGTTAATCACTGTGCGACAGGTTTCTTCCGGTAACTCACCGAAATCTCTGTCCAGCTCACGCATTTGCAAACCGAAGCCGCGTTCGATCACCGTTTGCAAACGGCGGTAGCGTTCCGCGTTATCGGGATCAAGCATGGTCATCATTTTGTATTGATTCGACAAGATCAGGCGTTGCGCGTTAGTCATTTCCATCGTGAAAATCCTCATGTCTGCATAATGAGCAAAGCATGGCATAGCGCAAACTTCTGCGAAATCGCAAGCACACCATTCTTTGATTTGAGTCCGGATCTCATGTGAAATAATCACCGGAGGAGAAGTTCCTCCGGTCAAAATGCGGTGCAGTGAAGCTTAGGAATAATGAAGATGATGCAAAAAGCGGTGGAAACAGGCTTACAAATCGTCGAGGAAGGTTTTGTCGAGTTGTTTGAACGCACGCTTGAGGACATCGGCCAGCGCCTGATAGGTCGGCGTCCCTTCGACCGGCGCAAGCGCCTGGCCCGATTCAGCGAGTTTATTACGCACATCGTGGAACCAGCTCAGCAGCGTCGGCGGCAACGGCGTCAGTGAACGGCGGCCAAGCCACCATAACCCTTGCATAGGCAAGCTGCAGGCAAATATCGCCGTCGCAACGGCCGGCCCGAGTTGTCCGCCCAGCGCGATTTGCCAGGTCAGCGTAAAGATCGCCACCGGCGGCATGAAGCGGACAGCAAAACGGGTGGCGGTTGAGATCCGGTTCTCAGGGAACACAGGAGCCAGGCGCTTATCAGACGGCCATGTTTTCATATAATGCTGCCCACGCTGGAAAACCTGGAACCAGCTTACAGAGCCTGTTGGCTTACTCGTCATAATTGCACCTCAACTTCACGTGTAATAATTAAAAAATAGTTGTGAAACATAAACTGGAGTTTACCACGATAAAATATATTTTGTTTTTGCTGAAACGTGCCGGTATCCTGTCGCAGCATTTAAAGCCATATCACTAAGCATAGTGCCTCGGGCCGAGGTGTTTTGTAATTAGTAATTGCATTTTTTGTTAGTGTTTTCACTAATAGATAACATTCTAAAGACGCATAACAGAGACATTTTGTGTACTGCGCCCCCATTTTTCTGCTATTCGCGGGCACAGAAAAAACCAGCGTCCTGCGATTCTTTAGCTTTTTCATTATCATGCCTGTTTTGGCTCTCTGGCATGATGTTAATCATAATTGTCACCGCCATTATGCGCTACGCTTGATGTCAGACTGACGATTTATTAACCACGTGTATTGTTTTTTTCCTTAAACAGCACCAACAATAAATAGGTACTTCCATGTCGAGTAAGCTTGTACTGGTTCTTAACTGTGGTAGTTCTTCCCTTAAGTTCGCAATCATTGATGCTGTGAACGGCGAAGAGCACATTTCAGGTTTAGCCGAATGTTTCCACCTGCCGGAAGCGCGCATTAAGTGGAAAATGGACGGTGGCAAAGAAGAAGCCGCGTTGGGTGCGGGTGCCGCACACAGCGAAGCGCTGAAATTCATCGTGAACAACATCCTGAGCCAAAAACCTGAACTGTCTGCAGAGCTGGTTGCAATCGGCCACCGCATCGTTCATGGCGGCGAAAAGCTGACCAAGTCCATGCTGATCAACGATGCTGTTATCGAAGGTATCAAAGAATCTATCCCGTTTGCACCGCTGCATAACCCGGCTCACCTGATCGGTATCGACGAAGCGCTGAAATCCTTCCCTAAACTGGCTGACAAGAACGTGGCTGTTTTCGACACCGCCTTCCATCAGACCATGCCTGAAGAATCTTACCTTTACGCACTGCCGTACAGCCTGTACCGCGATCATCACGTCCGTCGTTACGGCGCACACGGCACCAGCCACTTCTATGTGACTCAGGAAGCCGCGAAAATGCTGAACAAACCGGTGGAAGAAGTGAATCTGATCACTTGCCACCTGGGTAACGGCGGTTCCGTCAGCGCAATCCGTAACGGTAAATGCGTTGATACTTCCATGGGTCTGACCCCGCTGGAAGGTCTGGTGATGGGCACCCGCAGCGGTGACATCGACCCGGCAATCATCTTCCACCTGCACGATTCTCTGGGCATGAGCGTTGATCAAATCAACAAAATGCTGACCAAAGAATCTGGCCTGCTGGGTCTGACTGAAGTCACCAGCGACTGTCGTTATGTTGAAGATAACTACACCACTAAAGCGGATGCTAAACGTGCGATGGACGTATTCTGCCACCGTCTGGCGAAATACATCGGTAGCTACACCTCACTGATGGAAGGCCGTCTGGACGCTGTCGTCTTCACCGGCGGTATCGGCGAAAACGCAGCAATGGTGCGTGAATTGTCTCTGGCTAAACTGGGCCTGCTGGGCTTTGAAGTTGACCACGAACGCAACCTCGCGGCTCGTTTCGGTAAATCCGGTGCCATCAACAAAGAAGGCACCCGTACCGCGCTGGTTATCCCAACCAATGAAGAGCTGGTTATTGCACAAGACGCTGCGCGTCTGACCGCATAATTCGATTCAACACTGCCAGCTTTCGCTGGCAGTGATTTTTCACTCAAAGGCAAACACCGCCCGTTTGGACGCACCGCGCAGGATAATCGTCGCGCTCATGCTGATCATTATCCCCTCTGCACAAACCTGCGACCGTCTCTGCCTGGCAACCGTTAAAGAGGTTTAGCCGTGTCCCGTACAATTATGTTGATCCCCACAGGTACCAGCGTTGGTCTGACCAGCGTCAGCCTCGGTGTGATCCGTGCCATGGAACAAAAAGGCGTCAGCCTGAGCATCTTCAAACCCATCGCACAACCACGTGCCGGCGGTGATGCACCCGATCAAACCACCACCATCATTCGTGCCAACTCCTCCGTGACTGCAGCGGAACCGCTGAAGATGAGCCACGTTGAAGCGCTGCTGAGTTCAAACCAGCAGGACGTGCTGATGGAAGAAATCATCGCCCGTTATCACGAAAATACCAAAGATGCGGAAGTGGTGCTGGTTGAAGGTTTAGTCCCTACCCGTAAACACCAGTTTGCGAATGCGCTGAACTATGAAATCGCCAAAACCCTGAACGCTGAAATCGTCTTCGTTCTGGCACTGGGTAACGATTCTCCGGCGCAGTTAAAAGAACGTATCGAACTGGCCCGCTCCAGCTTCGGCGGCAGCAAAAACAAAAACATCACCGGCGTCATCATCAACAAACTGAATGCGCCGGTTGACGATCAGGGACGCACACGTCCTGACCTGTCTGAAATCTTCGATGACTCCAACAAAGCCAGCGTCGCCAATATCGATCCGACTCAGCTGTTCGCGAACAGCCCGCTGCCGGTGCTGGGCTGCATTCCATGGAGCTTCGAACTGATTGCTACCCGCGCAATCGACATGGCTAAGCACCTGAACGCCCGCATCATCAACGAAGGCGACGTGCAAACCCGCCGCGTGAAATCCGTGACCTTCTGCGCACGCAGCATTCCTCACATGCTCGAGCACTTCCGCCCTGGTTCCCTGCTGGTTACCTCCGCAGACCGTCCGGACGTTCTGGTTTCAGCCTGTCTGGCGGCGATGAATGGCGTTGAAATTGGCGCAATCCTGCTGACCGGCGGTTACGAAATCGACGAGCGCATCAACAGCCTGTGCGCACGTGCTTTCCAGACTGGCCTGCCTGTCTTCATGGTAGACACCAACACCTGGCAGACCTCCCTCAGCCTGCAAAGCTTCAATCTGGAGGTCCCTGCGGACGACCATCAGCGCGTTGAGAAACTGCAACAGTATGTCGCTTCTCACATCAACGCTGACTGGATTGAATCACTGAGCGCGCATTCTGAGCGTTCACGTCGTCTGTCTCCGCCAGCGTTCCGCTACCAATTGACCGAACTGGCCCGTAAAGCTGGTAAACGTATCGTTCTGCCGGAAGGCGACGAGCCACGCACCGTTAAAGCGGCGGCACTATGTGCTGAACGCGGTATTGCGGAATGTGTGCTGCTGGGTAACCCGGAAGAGATCAAACGCGTTGCTGCGGCGCAGGGCGTGGTGCTGGGTAAAGGCATCGAGATTGTGGATCCGGTCGTTGTGCGTGAAGAATACGTCGCACGTCTGGTTGAGCTGCGTAAAAGCAAAGGCATGACCGAAGTGGTTGCGCGTGAACAACTGGAAGACAACGTGGTTCTGGGCACCCTGATGCTGGAACAAGGTAACGTTGACGGTCTGGTTTCCGGTGCTGTCCACACCACCGCAAATACTATCCGCCCACCGTTGCAGTTGATCAAAACCGCACCGGGTAGCTCACTGGTTTCTTCTGTGTTCTTCATGCTGCTGCCTGACCAGGTTCTGGTTTACGGCGACTGTGCGATCAACCCGGACCCAACGGCTGAACAGCTGTCTGAAATCGCGATCCAGTCTGCGGATTCCGCTGCGGCGTTCGGTATCGAACCACGCGTTGCGATGATCTCTTACTCCACCGGTAACTCCGGTGCGGGTAGCGATGTTGAGAAAGTGCGTGAAGCGACCCGTCTGGCGCAGGAAAAACGCCCTGACCTGATCATCGATGGCCCGCTGCAGTACGATGCTGCCATCATGGCTGACGTTGCGCTGTCCAAAGCACCAAACTCGCCGGTAGCGGGTAAGGCGACCGTGTTCATCTTCCCTGACCTGAACACCGGTAACACCACGTACAAAGCGGTACAACGTTCTGCGGATCTGGTTTCTATCGGGCCGATGTTGCAGGGCATGCGTAAACCGGTCAACGATCTGTCCCGTGGCGCTCTGGTAGACGATATCGTCTACACCGTTGCTCTGACAGCGATTCAGTCTGCTCAGGCAGAAACTGCGGTTCCGGCTAAATAAGCCAACCCTCTGAACGCAAAACGCCGGGCTTTATGTCCGGCGTTTTTTTTGGCTCATTTTTGCGGGTCGCCAGCCGCTCAGAGCAATGTTTTAGCCGCTTCAAGTATATGCTCAGCGGTCAGGCCATATTCCTGCTGTAAAAACTCCTGCGTACCCACCTGCCCGTAACGTTCTTTCACGCCAACCCGCCGCATAGGTACCGGCTGATTTTCTACCAGCACTTCCGCCACCGCCGATCCCAGCCCGTTATGAATACTGTGATTTTCACAGGTGATGATTTTACCGGTTTTCGCGGCATATTTTATGATGACGTCTTTATCAATCGGCTTGAGGGTAAACATGTCGATCACCGCCGCACTGACGCCTTCACGTTCCAGCATCTGCGCCGCTTTCAGCGCTTCGGCGACCATAATTCCGTTGGCGATAAGCGTGATGTCGCTTCCGTCTCGCAGCACGTTTGCTTTGCCGATGGTGAACGTTGAGCCTTCCTGGTAAATCTGAGTCGCCTGTTTACGGATGGTGCGCACCCAGTAAAATCCCTTCAGATCCATCAGTTGCAGCAAAATATTGCGGAACATCACGGCATCGGTGACCTCCATCACCACGGAATTTGCCAGCCCGCGCACAATGCCCATGTCTTCGAAGGACATGTGCGTGCCGCCGTTATGACAGGCGCTGACACCGGCATCGGACGCAATGATTTTCACGTTATTCTTCTGATAATCCAGCGACATAAACAACTGATCAAAACAGCGGCGGCTGGCGAACGCGGTAAAGGTATGCACAAAGGGGACGCGGCCCGTCAGCGATAAACCCGCCGCCACGCCGATAACGTTGGCTTCCATGATGCCGCAGTTGATCACGTGTGACGGGTGATCTTTGTGCACGCCATCCATCGCCATAGAACTCATCAGATCCGCTTCCAGCGCAATGATCGGCGTATTTTCAACAATCTTTTCGCGCACGGTATTGGCGTAAACCTTACGCATTTCAACGGCGTCTTTTTGTAATTCCAGAGAGACTTCAAACATGGGCGGCCTCCAGCTCAGCGATTGCGTGTTCAATTTCAAGTTTCACCTCCGGCGTTAAACGCAGATGATGCGAGTTCGCCAGCTGCTCGAGATACTTCACGCCCTGCCCTTTAATGCTGTCGAGGATCACCACCAGCGGACGCTGCCCGCCCTCACGCACCGGCGTCACCGCATCGCGAATTGCCACAACGTCATCGCCTTTAATCGTCTGCACATCAAAACCAAAAGCGCTGAATTTCCCGGCCAGATCGAAAGGTTTAATGACTTCGTCCAGCGTGCCGTCGAGCTGCTGTTTGTTGTAATCGATGAACAGCGTGAGGTTATGCAGATTGTGGTGAGCAATAAACTGGAAGGCTTCCCAGCACTGACCTTCATTCAGCTCACCGTCACCCAGAATGCAGAAGACACGGTTAGCCCGCCCCGCCAGCCTGTGCGAGAGCGCCATACCTGCGGCGATGGACACGCCCTGCCCGAGGGAACCGGTCGTGGCATCCACGCCGGTAGTGCGCAGACGGTCGGGGTGGCTCGGCAGGCGCGTGCCGTTCTCATTCAAGGTTTTCAGCTGGCTGACCGGGAAATAGCCTTTCAGCGCCAGCGTGGCATACAGCGCCGGGCCTGCATGCCCCTTGGAGAGCACGAAATAATCGCGATCCTGCCAGTCCGGTTTTTTCGGGTCGATGCGCATCACATCGCCGTACAATACTGCCAGCGTTTCCACCACTGACATGCTGCCGCCATAGTGTCCGAAGCCCAGACCGGTCAGCATTTTCAGCGTCTCGATGCGGATTTGGCGCGCCAGATCATGAACCTCATGGATATCTTTCATCTTGCAGGGTCCTTATTTTAGTGAGCACTTATCCAGACCTGTTATTTCTAACAGGCCTGAACCGTGATCCCCGGTGGGTGATAAGAGACTGAGTGTGTGGCTGAATTACTCTTCGCTGACCGCTTTCTCAGCCGCAGGTTTTTTGCCGAGATAGTTGTAAGCAACCAGAACCGCGAAGATGCCGACAATCAGCGCCATGATGCCTTCTTTAGACATGAAGCGAGCCAGATTGCCCAGCAGGATACCGATGACGCCAAAGTCGGCATCTGAGAAGGTGGCGTTTGCGAAGCCCAGCGCGCCGAGCACCGGCAGCAGCAGAACCGGCAGGAAGGTGATCAGCACGCCGTTAGCAAACGCGCCGACCATCGCACCGCGCCGACCGCCGGTCGCGTTGCCGAAGACACCCGCCGTCGCACCGGTGAAGAAGTGCGGCACCACGCCCGGCAGGATCAGCACCAGATGCATCTGGCCTAACAGGAACAAACCGACCAAACCGCCGAGGAAGCTGAACAGGAATCCAATCAGCACGGCATTCGGTGCGTACGGGTAGACCACCGGGCAGTCCAGCGCGGGACGTGCGTTGGGCACCAGTTTCTCGGAGAAGCCAACGAATGCCGGTACGATTTCCGCCAGAATAAGACGCACACCTTGCAGGATGATGAACACGCCCGCCGCAAAAGTGATCGCCATGATAATCGCGTACACCAGATAGTTCTGGCCTGCGCTATAGGTGGCTTCGACAAACACCTGCCCGGCGAACACCGCCATAATCAGGTAAATAATGATCATGGTGAGTGATATAGAAATGGAGCTGTCGCGCAGGAAGCTGAGGTTTTTCGGCAGATTCATTTCTTCGGTAGAGCGTGACCCTTTACCGACTTTGCTGCCGATCCAGCCAGACAGCACGTAACCGATGGTGCCGAAATGGCCGAAGGCCACATCATCGCTGCCGGTGATCTTACGCATATAACGTTGTGCCAGCGCCGGGAAAAACGCCATGATCAGGCCCAGCGTCAGGGAACCGGTGAACACCAGTGAAACGCCTTCAAAACCGGCAACGGTCAGGATGACGCTGATCATACAGGCCATATAGAACGTGTGATGTCCGGTCAGGAACACGTATTTCAGACGGGTAAAGCGCGCCACGATCAGGTTTGCCACCATACCGAACGCCATAATTAAGGCGGTCGGTGCACCGAATTTCTCCAGCGCAATGGAAACAATCGCTTCGTTATTAGGAATAATACCCTGGATATTAAAGGCGTGTTCGAACATACCGCCTAAAGGATTTAATGAGCCGACTAATACTGTTGCACCCCCGCCTAAAACTAAAAAGCCCAGTATTGTTTTGACTGTACCTTTTACCACATCAGAAAAGTTTTTCTTTTGCGCCACTAAACCGATTAAGGCGATGAGCCCCACCAGAACAGATGGCACTTTTAATATATCAACCACAAACTTGAGCGTTTCCTGGATAAACATATCCACCTCGGATGTATATTGTTTTTTATTGTAGGGTCAGTCCGTGTCGGTCTGGCTCAGGACACCGGATGCTTTTCAAAATGTGCGACCAGCTTGGTTTCCAGCTCGTTGATGTCCACAATATTTGTGATGACAACCAGCTGATTGTCGGGAATATTGGCGCTGGCGGCGATGTCTTTCGCCATCACGAACAGGTCTGCCTCGCCGGGAATGGCTGAAGATAAATCAGAGTGTTCAACATCCGCCTGAATATTTAATTTTTTCAGCACTTTTTTAATGTTCATTTCGACCATAAAGCTGCTGCCTAAACCGGAACCGCAAATCGCCATAATTTTCATGTTATTTACCTGTTTTTAAAAGTTTGTAGGGTTACGCATCAGAATGATTTCTGATGTCAATACACATTAATGCATCCGTTGTGCGTTAAGGTTATTCCGTTATTTAATCTTAAAACGGTCAGAATTTCGCAATGACATCCTGAATTGTTTTTATATCTTTTGCCTGATGTATTTTCTGCATATCTTCGTCGCTGGAAAATAATTCAGCCAGTTCAGAGATTAATTCAATATGACTGTGCTTATCGGGTGCCGATAACATGACGACGGTATAAACAGGGTCATTGTCCTCAGAATTAAATGTCACTCCCTGAGGCAGCGTGAGCAGCGACAATCCTAACCCCTTCGCGCCCTCTTCCGGTCTGGCATGCGGCATGGCAATGCCCGGTGCCAGAACAAAATACGGCCCTAACTTTTCCCGCTGGGCAAAAATCGCCGTCAGATATTCCGGGGTAATTGCGCCGTCTTTCAACAAAGGCTCAGCGCTGACTTGCACCGCCTGCCGCCAGTCCGTGATATCCGTTCTGATCTGAATCCTGTCAGAGGTCAGCCAATCATTCAGCATAGGTGTGACTCCGGTTTTGATGTGTTAATGGCTGGTGTGCCTCTTTCCCCCAAACCACACCAACGCCCTGACTCTACGCACCGGTAGCGTTAACATCTGTGATACATCTCACAAAGATAGCGCTACCAAGCGTCTATCATTACGTTCTGTGATAGCGCTATCAAAAATAGTCCCCTGCCGGTACCACTGCGCCGCAGTTCACACAAATAACGGTATACTTTGTCCGGAAATGACCGATAATTTACCCAATTCCGCCGTGGATCCTTCGGGTATCGCCCTGCTGCGGCTTGCTTTTTTCGCTATATCTTCGGGTGCAGGAGTCAGGATTGTGCATGTCCATTAACAAGAAAAGGCGCAGTACAGGGAGAGTGACGCTGGCTGATGTGGCGCAGCTTGCAGGCGTGGGCAGCATGACCGTTTCCCGCGCACTGCGTACCCCGGAACAAGTCTCCGATAAGCTGCGTGAAAAGATCGAAGAGGCCGTCAGCCAGCTGGGTTATTTACCCAATCAGGCGGCCAGTTCACTGGCTTCTGCGTCATCAAATACTGTCGCCATGATTGTGCCAAGTCTGTCGGAACCGGGCTGCGCTGAGATGTTTGCCGGGCTTCAGAAAGTGCTGCAACCTGCCGGGTACCAGATCATGCTGGCCGAATCCCAGCACCGCATTGAGCGGGAAGAAAAATTGCTGGAAACGCTGCTGTCTTACAATCTGGCGGCGGCCATATTGCTCTCTGTCGAGCACTCGGCCAACGTTCGCCAGTGGCTGGATAATCTGACCATCCCGGTGCTGGAAATCGGTGCGCTGACTGACTCTCCCATTGATATGAATATCGGGATTGATTACGTCGAGGCGATGTTTCAGCTCACTCAGACCGTGGTGGCGAAGGGATATCAAAACATCGGTATGCTGTGCGCCAATCAGGAACAGTGGATTTTCCAGCAACATTTGCAAGGCTGGCGAAAGGCCATGCTGAAAGCGCATATGTCGCCGCATCGGGTGATCAACGCTGCCGAGCCCGCCAGCTTTTCCACCGGCGCTCAGCAGTTGCCTGAGTTTCTGCTGGCCTGGCCGGAAATCGACGCGCTGGTGTGCGTCTCAGACGATCTGGCCTGCGGAGCGCTGTACGAATGCCAGCGCCGGCGTATCAAAGTGCCGGACGATCTGGCGGTCGTGGGATTTGGCAACTCGGACGTCAGTAAAGTCTGCCAGCCGCCGCTGACCACTATCACCATTCCGCATAGGGAAATTGGTACGCGTGCGGCCCAGGCCTTGCTGGCGAGGATCCATGATGAAGAGTGGGAAGAGGTGACGATCGCCTCGTCATTGTGTAAGCGGGACAGCTGCTAAATTCACGACAACAAAAAGCCGCAGGCGACATCAGTACGCGTGCGGCGGGTTTTCCAGGCTCAATGTTTAAGAGGCTGAGGCTTAGATCGGGGTACTTTCGTTATCCGGCTCATCATCCGCTTTGACAGATTCATCACTCAGCAAGTCACGGGTTAACGGCTTACCATGCTCTTTCTCGTTATTACGCGTCATCCATAGTGACAGCGCTTTAAGCGAGTCCGGCGTAAATTCGTCGCATCGTGAGGTGATCTCTTCCGGCGTCATCCAGCGTACAGAATCAATTTCTTCTTCCTGCAAGGCGAACGGACCGTGGGATACGCAACTAAACAACGCGCCCCACACGCGGCATTTGTTCTCTTCTTCGAAGTAGAACTGACCATGTTCGGCAAAGGGTACACCGGCGATCCCTAACTCTTCTTCCGCTTCACGGCGGGCTGAATCAAGAATATTTTCGCCACTCTGCACCACGCCACCTGCCGTTGCATCCAGCCAGCCGGGATAAAAGTCTTTGGTTTCGGTACGACGCTGAACCAAAATATTGCCCATTCCGTCATGCACCACGATATAGCTGGCACGGTGGCGCAGGACCTGAGCACGCATTTGTTGTCGGCTGGCCTGGGCAATGACCTCGTTATCTTCGTTGACGATATCAACCCATTCTTCCGTACTGATGTTTTGCTCTTGTTCTGACATCCGCTGAAACCTTCTGTTTTAAGCGCTGGTCTGTGCGCAATGGGTCTGTGCGCAGTAATGGGTGCAACACGTCGATAATGTCCGGAGATTCTATCTGGGTCTGCCACATGGCTTCAATAGCAATGGATGCGTTGGTGACAGGTAAAAGTTATGTTACCCCACAAACTTCGCCATAAGACAACTCTGACAAAGGTCCGGCGCAGGCAAGTATTCACAACCATTATGATACCCTACCCAATCATTTTAAAAACTGTGATTATCAACCGCGCACTGGCGGATTTCATTAAGTGATTAACATAACGCAGGAGGCAATATGATTGATCTTTATTACGCGCCCACACCCAACGGTCATAAGATTTCTCTTTTTCTGGAGGAAGCCGGTCTGGCCTACCGTCTTCATCGCATTGATATCAGCGCAGGCGATCAGTTCAAACCCGAGTTTCTCGCCATTTCCCCCAACAATAAGATCCCGGCGATTGTCGACAGTCAGCCGGTAGACAGCGGCGCGCCCATCGGTGTGTTCGAGTCCGGGGCCATTTTGCAGTATCTGGCTGAGAAAACGGGAAAATTACTCAGTAAGGAATTGCGCGAACGCACCACAACGCTGGAGTGGCTGACCTGGCAGGTGGCCGGAATGGGCCCGATGCTCGGGCAAAATCATCACTTCACGCACTACGCCCCGCAACCTGTACCTTACGCCATCGAACGCTATCAGCAGGAAACCAAACGTCTTTACGGCGTGCTGAATACCCAGCTGACTAAAAATGCCTATATCGCCGGGGACACCTACAGCATTGCTGATATCGCCGCTTATCCGTGGGTGGTAGCGCATGAGCGCCAGCGCATTGATTTGGCGGAGTATCCGGCGGTGCGAAACTGGTTTGAACGCGTCAAAGCCCGTCCTTCCACGCAAAAAGCCTACGCCCTCGCCGATCCCCTGCACATCAACCACCACTGACAGCGCTGTCCCCGGTTTCTGCCGGGGGTTCTGCTGAACACATTCCGCTGTAAATAATTTCCATTAACTGTGCTCCATATCGCGCGCTAAAGGCGGCGACTCAACTATGATTAATGACAGTTCATTCGCATATTCAGACAGTTAAGGAACCTGATATGAAAATCCTGATCACCGGCGCTACCGGGCTCATTGGCCGAAGGCTTACCGGGCGACTTGTTGAGCAATCTCATCAGATTACCGTACTTACCCGTGCGCCTGAACGCGCCGCGAAAGTGCTGGGCTCACAGGTTCTGCTGTGGGAAACGCTGGACGGCAAAACGTCACTGGATGGATTTGATGCGGTGATCAATCTTGCGGGAGAGCCGATTGCGGACAAACGCTGGACGAAAGATCACAAAGCGTTGCTGTGTGAAAGCCGCTGGCAGTTAACTGAGAAACTGGCGCAGCTGATTAATGCCAGCCAGACGCCGCCCCAGGTCTTTATTTCAGGTTCAGCAGTGGGTTATTACGGCGATCAGGGGCAGGCCCTGGTGCCGGAAGACGAGCCGCCAAACAAGCAATTTACCTGGCAGCTATGCGCACGCTGGGAAGCCCTGGCGATGACGGCTGAAAGCCCGCGCACCCGCGTGTGCCTGTTGCGCACCGGCATTGTGCTGGCAGAAAAAGGCGGCGCGCTGGCAAAAATTGTATTGCCTTTCCGCGCCGGACTCGGCGGCCCTTTGGGTGACGGCCAGCAATACATGCCGTGGATCCATATCGACGATATGGTCGAAGGCATCATTTTCCTGATGATGCACGAAACCCTCAGCGGACCGTTCAACATGGTGGCGCCTTATCCCGCACGCAACGAACAGTTCAGCGCTCTACTCGGTGAGGTTCTGCATCGCCCGGCGTTTATGCGGGCACCTGCACCCGTCATACGTTTGCTGATGGGCGAGTCAGCCGTACTGGTGCTGGGCGGCCAGCGTGCCGTGCCGCGCAGGCTGGAAGCGGCCGGCTTTGAGTTTACACATCAGGAATTGAAGGAAGCGCTGGAGGATTTGCTGAAGTGAAGGGGTTTGCTCCACCGGATTGAGAATGTTTCGGTTTCTTGGCGGGACAATTGCGTTGTACTGACGCCTTTCAAAAACAGATCGAGAATTTTCGGTTTCTCAACGACTGCGATCACTTTTCTTTCAGTGCCGAAACCGCCCAAAGGAGGAAAGTGCTTTTCCTCCTTTGGATTCCTCCTCGCTTTTTCAACAAGCGCTTCGCAATCACGACGGACATGTTCTGCTGCATTTTTGGGTGGCGCAAAATGTCATCGCTGCGCGATTCCCGAATTTCAGGCTTCGAGCCTTAAGTCTCGAACCGTTCATTCGGTGCCATTTTTGAGCACGCCAATCAATATTTCTAAAAGATAAAAACCATCTGCGGTTGAATTTAAGATCCTGCGGGCGATACGCAGTAAAAAGTGGGCGGGAGTGCAGAGGGGAAAAGTTTTCCCCTCTGCTCGGTTTCGGGGAAATAGCTCATGTGATAACAGCTAATGAGAAACCGAAACTTTCACCTTTCAATCTTTGCCTCAAGCATTACCGCCCAATGCTCGGTGTAGCCTTATTCCTTCACATCCACCTGATAAAACACATGTTTGCCAAAGGGATCAATCTCATAGCCACTCACTTCTTTGCGAACGGGCTCGAAGATGGTCGAGTGTGCAATCATCACTGCTGGCGCCTGGTCGTGCATCATTTGCTGCGCCTGCTCGTAAAGTGCAACGCGTTTGGCATGGTCCGTGGTTTCTTTGGCTTCGGTGATCAACTGGTCGAAAGGTGCATAACACCATTTCGCAGAGTTAGAACCGCCCTTCGCTGCGTTACAGGTAAATAACGGGCCAAAGAAGTTATCCGGATCACCATTGGCTGTCGTCCAGCCCATCAGCGCGGCCATGTGCTCGCCGTTACGGATGCGGGTCTGGTATTCACCCCACTCAAAACTGACGATGTGCGCTTTCACGCCAATCTTTGCCCAGTCCGCCTGAATCATTTCTGCCATACGGCGGGCATTCGGGTTATACGGACGTTGTACCGGCATCGCCCAAAGATCGATATCAAAACCGTTTGGCATGCCTGCTTCGGCCAGTAACGCTTTGGCTTTCTCCGGTGAATAATCGTAATCCACTACCTTGTCGTTATATCCCCAGACACCGGTTGGCAGCAGCGTTTTCGCTGCGGTGCCGGTGCCACGGAATACCGCTTCAATGATTTGTGGCTTATTGATCGCCATGCTCAGCGCCTGACGCACCTTCACATTGTCCAGTGGCGGCTTCTGCGTATTAAAAGACAGGAAGCCGGTATTCAGACCCGATTTACTCATCAGATTGATGTCTTTGTTGGCGCGCATCCGGTCGAGATCTGCCGGGTTCGGGAACGGCATCACCTGACACTCATTTTTTTCCAGTTTTGCGAGACGCATCGAGGCATCCGGGGTGATGGTATACACCAGACGGTCAATTTTAGATTTACCCTGCCAGTACTCCGGGAAGGCTTTGTACAGCAAACGCGTGTCTTTCTGATACTGAACCAGCTCGAACGGCCCCGTACCGACCGGATTCAGATCGAGTTTCTCCGGAGTACCGGCTTTGAGCATCTGATCGGCATATTCTGCCGAGAGGATAGACGCGAAATACCAGGCCAGATCGGCAACAAATGGCGCTTCGGGGCGGGTCAGGTTGAAGCGAACGGTGTAATCATCCACTTTATCAATGCTGCCGATCAGATCGCCCAGCTTCAGGCTGTCGAAGTTCAGATAAGTGCCGCCGGACACCTTGTGATACGGGTTGTTTTCATCTTTCTGGCGCATGAACGAGAAGATGACGTCATCCGCGTTGAAATCACGGCTGGGTTTAAACAGTTTGCTGCTCTGGAATTTCACGCCTTTACGCAGGTGGAAAGTGTAGGTTTTACCGTCCGGGCTAACGTCCCAGCTTTCTGCCAGGCTTGGCACCAGCTCAGTGGTGCCGGTTTTGAAATCAACCAGACGGTTATAAATCGGCACAGCGCTGGCATCGACGGAAGTGCCCGATGTGTAAAGCTGCGGGTTAAATTGTTCCGGCGAACCTTCTGAACAATACACCAGCGTTTTTGCCGAAACGCCGCCCGTGATCGCTAACGCCAGTAACCCTGTGCTTATTTTTAAAATGTTGTGTTTCATTTTTTCCCTTTTTTCCCTGTCCGGAGAGTGTTTAAAACTTCTTCATCATGGAACCCAAAGCAAAAACAGATTAACATCTGAATAACAACTAGTAATACTTTGTTATATATGAAAATCTTATAACAAGTAAACCCATTGGCGATCATTCAGAGGTCAAGATGTCGACAACAATCGCAAAACAGCTTACCGAACGTTTCTACCGCTATCTCTCCGTGACGTCACAAAGTGACGCCAGCGTGAACACCTTACCGAGCACGCCGGGCCAGCATGACATGGCGCGGTTACTGGCTGAGGAGCTGCATCAGCTCGGTTTAGAAAACATTCAGATTGATGAATATGCGACCGTCACCGCGGTCAAACCCGGCACTAAAACCGGCGGGCCGCGCATAGGTTTTATCACTCACATTGATACCGTCGATGTGGGCCTGAGCGCGGATATTCATCCGCAAACGCTGCGCTTCACCGGCGATGACCTGTGCCTGAACAAAGAAAAAGATATCTGGCTGCGCCCTGCTGAGCGCCCGGAAATCCTGGCGTATCAGGGTGAAGAAATCATCTTCAGCGACGGTACCAGCGTGCTGGGCGCAGATAATAAAGCCGCCGTGACGGTGGTCATGACCATGCTGGAGAATCTGAACGCGTCGCAGGAGTATGGCGATATCGTGGTGGCGTTTGTGCCGGATGAAGAAATCGGGCTGCGTGGCGCGAAAGCACTGGATCTTGCCCGCTTTGACGTGGATTTTGCGTACACCATTGACTGCTGTGAACTGGGTGAAGTGGTGTATGAAAACTTCAACGCGGCAGCCGTGGAAATCGACTTTACCGGTGTGACGGCGCATCCGATGTCAGCCAAGGGTGTGCTGGTCAATCCGTTACTGATGGCGCAGGATTTCATCAGTCACTTTGACCGTGCAGAAACGCCGGAAAATACCGAAGGCCGCGAAGGCTACGTCTGGTTCAACGGCATGAGCGCTTCCCAGCAGGGTGCGCGGCTCCATGCCTCCATCCGTGATTTCGACAGCGCCAGTTTTGCTGCCCGTAAGCAGAAAATTCAGGATGTCGCGAAAGCGATCGCAGCTCAGTATCCGACAGCGAAAGTCTCGGTGGATATCAGCGATACCTACAGCAATATCAGCAGCGCGATCGGCGAAGACCGCCGGGCGATCGATCTGATTTTTGCCGGGCTGAAAGAGATCGGCGTTGAACCGAAAGTGATCCCGATGCGCGGCGGCACCGACGGCGCAGCGCTGTCAGCAAAAGGTTTGCTGACACCGAACTACTTCACCGGCGCACATAATTTCCATTCGAAGTTTGAGTTCCTGCCGGTGAATTCGTTTGTGAAATCCTACGAACTGACCGTACAGCTGTGCCTGCTGGCAGCGAAAGGGTAACCCTGTCATCCAGCGTTCCCCTCATGAGAGGGGAACGCTGCGTAACGATATTACTTCAGCGCACCTGACAGAAACTGTTGCAGACGGGCACTTTTCGGGCTGCCGAACACGTCGGCAGGGTTGCCCTGCTCTTCAATCACGCCCTGATGCAGAAAAATCACATGGCTGGACACGTGGCGGGCAAACTCCATTTCATGCGTGACGACCACCATGGTTTTCCCCTCTTCCGCCAGTTTCTGCATGATGCGCAGCACTTCACCGACCAGCTCAGGGTCGAGCGCAGAAGTAGGCTCATCAAACAACAGCACTTCGGGTTCCATTGCCAGTGCACGGGCGATAGAGACGCGCTGTTGCTGACCACCGGACAAATTCACCGGGTATTTACCCTGCGCACGCGCATCGATGCCGACTTTATCAAGGTATTTCACCGCACGCTCGCGCGCTTCGGCTTTGCTTAGCCCCAGCACCTGTACCGGCGCTTCCATGACGTTTTCAAGCACCGTCATGTGGCTCCACAGATTGAAATGCTGGAACACCATCGTCAGTTTGGTACGCAGCAGTTGCAGCTGTTTTTTGTCGAACACTTTCAGTTGCCCGTCGGTGTCGCGCACCATGCGGATATCCTGATTGCTGACGCTGATTGACCCTTCGCTCGGCTTTTCCAGGAAGTTAATGCAGCGCAAAAATGTACTTTTCCCTGAACCTGATGAACCAATAATACTGATCACATCTCCCGCATTGGCGGAGAGCGACACGCCTTTGAGCACCTCATGGTCGCCGTAGCGTTTGTGGAGATCGAGAACGGCTAATTTGTTTTCTGACATAACGTTTCCCGCAATGGTGTCGATAGTTGGCTTTTTTAATGAGCGGACTGGGGCTTCACATGCGCCAGCCAGCGTTTTTCCGCCTTACGGAACAGACCAATCAGAACAAAAGAAACACAAAGATAAATCACCGCCGCGATCCCGAAGGCGTAAAACGGCTGATACGTCGCCGAGTTAATATCGCGGGCAATCTTCAGCACATCCGGCACGGTGGCGGTAAACGCCAGGGCGGTGGAGTGCAGCATCAGAATGACTTCGTTGCTGTAAGCCGGCAGCGCCGTGCGTAACGCCGAAGGCAAAATAATGCAGGTATAGAGTTTAAAACGCGAAAATCCGTAGGCGTTCGCGGCTTCGATTTCACCGTGAGGCACTGACCGGATGGCACCGGCAAATATCTCAGTGGTGTACGCACAGGTGTTGAGCGTCAGCGCCAGGATCGTACAGTTCAGACCGCTGCGAAAGAACGCATTCAGGAAGTCCGTGCCGCGCACGATCTCCAGGCTGTACATGCCGGAGTAGAACACCAGCAGTTGCACATACAGCGGCGTGCCACGAAAAATGTAGGTGTATAACCAGATCGGATAGCGGATTAATTTATTAGACGACACGCGCCCGACGGCCATGGGCACTGCCAGTAATCCGCCGATCACCACGGAACTGATCAGTAACCACAGGGTGATCGCCAGCCCGGTGAAACGATAGCCATCGCTGTAGAGCAGCGACCAGCCATATTGTTGGAGGATTTCGATCATAGCTCAGCCCTCTTCACACCCAGCGAATAACGGCGTTCAAGCCATAACAGCACGCCGTTCGACAGCGTGGTAAAGACCAGATACACCACACCCGCCACAATCGCAAAATAGAACGGCTGATAGGTGCCCTTTCCAGCCAGTTGCGTGGCTTTCACCACATCATTCAGGCCAAGCAGTGACACCAGCGCGGTGGCTTTTAAAATCACCTGCCAGTTGTTACCGATACCAGGCAACGCGAAACGCATCATGGCCGGGAAGAGGATACGGCGGAAAATTTGTGAGCCGGTGAAACCATAAGCGGTGGCCGCTTCAATCTGCCCGCGGGGAACGGCCATAAACGCGCCGCGAAATGTCTCGGTGAAATACGCACCATAGATAAAACCGAGCGTGATGATACCGGCGCTCATCGGGTCGATATCAATTTGCGTCATCCCGAGAGATTCGGTGACGCTGTTGAGTGCAATCTGCAAGCCGTAAAAAATCAATAACATCAACACCAGATCAGGTACGCCGCGGATAAGCGTGGTGTAACACCCAAAAAAACCAGAAATAACCCGGCTTTTTGACAGCTTCCCACCCGCCCCGATAAGCCCTATCACCAGCGCTAAAACAACTGACGAAATCGCCAGTTCCAGTGTCACCAACGTGCCCTGGATGATTACCTGGGAATACCCATACAGCATGGTTTTTTCCTGTCTGAAAGGATCCCGGCGCGGCCAGAAAGCGGCGCGCGTCAGAACCTCAGGGAGCAGCGCACCGCCCCCTGTGGCACATCACACAGCGCGCAATTAGCCGCCGTATACGTCAAAGTCGAAGTATTTCTTCGCCAGCTTGTCGTAAGTACCGTCTTTACGCATGCTGTCAAACGCCTTGTTCAGCGCGGCTTTCAGATCCGTATCGGTCTTACGCAGACCCATGCCGGTACCCACGCCGAAGAATTTATCGTCTTTAACAGACGGACCCGCGAACGCGTACTCTTTACCTGCAGACTGTTTCAGGAAGCCTTCGCTGCCCGCCACTTCGTCCTGGAACGCAGCATCAAGACGGCCTGAAGCCAGATCCGCATAAATCAGATCCTGATTCTGGTAGGCCACAACGTTGATGCCTTTTGGCTGCCACATGGCGTTGGCATAGGCTTCCTGAGTGGAACCCTGCAATACACCGACGTTTTTGCCTTTCAGCGCGTCCAGTTCAGGCAGAACTTTAGAGCCTTTAGGCGCGATCAGACGGGCATTGGCGGCGTACAATTTCTCAGTGAAATCAATTTCCTGCTGGCGTTTTTCAGTGATGGACAATGAGGAAATGATCGCATCAATTTTTTTGGCTTTCAGGGAAGGGATCAGTGCGTCGAAATCACTTTCGACATACGTGCATTTGATAGCAGCGCGTTTACACATTTCATTAGCGAGATCGATATCAAAACCTACCAGCTTGCCGCTGGAATCCTTTGATTCAAATGGGGCATACGTCGGATCAGTACCGATATTAATTGCTTTAGGTGCGGCAGCGAACGCACTACCTGCGCTGGCTAAGACCAAAACCAGCGGAAGAACCTTGAACAACTTTTTCATACATTAGCCTCAGTGATTATTCATCTGTTGTGGTTGCGTGTGCGTGAATGAACGTCTTTTTATAGTTTGCTGAACGATGCAAATGGCTTTTTTGCCAGATTCTCTCATGCACGTTTCGTGCCGTTTCTTAGCGAGGGCAATTTCCCCGTTAAGAGAGTGAAAACCGGTCAAAAAATCATCAGGAATATGAAAGTATTCAGAGGTCTGAGGAAAGGATAGCGTAAGCGCTCGTTAACAATGCACCAGAATGAATCAAATTGTGATCAGCGTTGGTGCATTGTTAGTGAAATGCTAGAAATAAGTGCGTAGAGGGGGGAGAAAACTCAGTGGCTGCCCTGCCATCGAACAAACAGGTCTTCCGGCAACTCAATATCGAACTGATCGATGACGCGGTTAACGGTCTGATCGATGATATCTTCCACCGACGCCGGGCGATGATAGAACGCCGGAACCGGCGGCATGATGATGGCTCCGAGCTCAGCGGCCTGAGTCATCAGGCGCAGGTGGCCAAGATGCAGCGGCGTTTCGCGGACACAGAGCACCAGACGGCGGCTTTCTTTAAGCACCACGTCTGCCGCGCGGGTCAGTAATCCATCGGTATAGCTGTTCACGATGCCGGACAAGGTTTTGATCGAACAGGGTAAAATCACCATTCCGGCGGTTTTAAAGGATCCGGAAGAAATACTGGCGGCGATATCGCGGGAATCATGAACCACATCGGCCATGGCCTGCACGTCGCGCAGCGTCAGATCGGTTTCCAGAGTCAGCGTCTGCCGTGCGGCATTACTCATCACCAGATGGGTTTCGACATCCGGTACGCTTTTTAACACCTGCAACAGACGGACACCGTAAATTGCGCCGCTGGCGCCTGAAATACCGACAATAAGTCGTTTCATGAACACTGCCTTAGAAGAATGAACCCGGACGGTGCTAATACTGACATACATTCAGGCATAAAAAAACGCGCCCGACCTGTGTGTTCACAGGAGGGGCGCGCTTTGTATCATGTCAGCAACGCGCTTATCAGCCTTCGTTGTGCATCTCGAGGTTTTCAGCTTCCTGCTGACCACGTAACGCCTGAGCGTCGTCGTTGCGCAGGGCTTCGAGGTATTCCAGGTAATTCTGGTCAACGTCTTTCGTGACGTAAATACCGTCGAATACTGAACACTCAAATTTCTCGATATCGCTGTTGTCTTCTTTCACTGCGGCGATCAAATCGCTCAGGTCCTGGAAGATCAACGCATCGGCACCGATGATTTGGTTGATTTCGCTGACTTCACGGCCATGCGCAATCAGTTCGTTGGCACTTGGCATATCGATGCCGTAGACGTTCGGGAAACGAATTTCCGGTGCCGCTGAAGCCAGATACACACGTCTTGCCCCCGCTTCACGCGCCATCTCAACGATTTGCTGAGACGTGGTGCCGCGCACGATGGAGTCATCCACCAGCAACACGTTCTTATCACGAAACTCAGCGCGGTTAGCATTAAGTTTGCGACGCACAGATTTACGACGTTCCTGCTGACCCGGCATGATAAATGTACGGCCAACATAACGGTTTTTCACAAAACCCTGACGGTACGGTTTATCCAGGATGCGCGCAATTTCCAGCGCGATATCACATGAGGTTTCCGGGATAGGGATCACCACGTCGATATCCAGATCTTCCCATTCACGGGCAATCTTCGCGCCCAGCTTTTCACCCATACGAACACGGGCGCTGTAGACGGAAATTTTGTCAATGAACGAATCAGGACGTGCGAAATACACGTACTCGAACAGGCACGGATTGTACTGCGGATTCTCAGCACACATGCGGGTAAACAGCTGGCCTTTTTCGGTGATGTACACCGCTTCGCCCGGCGCCACATCACGCAGGAACTCAAAGCCCAGTGTATCTAACGCCACGCTCTCAGACGCCACCATGTACTCATTGCGGCCATCTTCCAACGTACGTTTGCCGATCACCAGCGGGCGGATGCCATGCGGGTCACGGAAAGCTAACATGCCGTGACCGATGATCATCGCCACGCAGGCATAAGCACCACGGATTTTCAGGTTCACCGCCGACACGGCAGCGAAAATGTTGTCAGCTTCGAGCGGATAATGCTGGAAACGATCCAGCTCGCTGGCCAGGATATTCAGCAGGACTTCAGAATCAGAAGTCGTGTTGACATGGCGACGCTGGCCTTCGAACAGATTGCTTCTCAGTTCATGGGCATTGGTCAGGTTACCGTTATGGGCCAGGGTGATGCCGAACGGAGAGTTGACGTAAAAAGGTTGAGCTTCTGAAGCGCTGGAACTGCCAGCCGTTGGGTAGCGAACATGGCCGATGCCCATGTTGCCTTGCAAGCGTTGCATATGGCGGGCTTCGAAAACATCCTTCACCAGGCCATTCGCTTTCCGTAAACGGAAGTTATTATTGGCATCAATGGTGACGATGCCTGCGGCATCCTGCCCACGGTGTTGTAACACCGTTAACGCGTCATAAATCGACTGGTTTACCGGCATGAAACCGGCGATACCGACAATACCGCACATGTTGTCTTTTCCTCTTCAGCGCTGCCAAAACTAAAGATGTTTTGGCAAGAAACTCGACGTGCTCTGCAGGTAGTCAAAGAACCACCTGATGATATAACTGAACTGTGGGATCAACTGGGATTGCTTCCAGTCTTCACTTTGTGAGAAGCCGGTAAAAGTATCCAGGAAGAACAGCATCGCGGAGACAATCAACACCCCGCGCAGCGCGCCGAAGCACACACCTAACACCCTGTCTGTGCCGGACAATCCGGTTCTTTCCACCAGCGAACCAATCACATAGTTGACAATTGCACCTACGATCAACGTCGCGATGAACAAGATGGCAATTGCGATCCCGTTTCGAACTAACTCATCTTCGAAACGCGTGAAGTAGATGGCGAGGTAAGGGTAATAATGACTGGCAACGAAGAAGGCGCAAGCCCAGGTTACCAGTGATAAAGCCTCACGAACAAAGCCACGAATCAAACTGACTAATGCAGAAAATCCGATAACCGCAATGATGACGTAATCAATCCAGACCATTAACTATTCCAGTGTCTAATCCAGTCACGTCTACCCCGGCATCCAAATCGCTGCGAATTCTAACAGAAAAAGAAAACGTTTGCGTAGGGGAAATCTGCCGGTCAGACAAATTAATAATAGCGATTAAAAAAACCTCAATCGCAGCATAACCCTATAAAAACCCAACCTGAGGATCTTATAGAAAAAGGGCACAAATCGCTTGTGCCCTCCCTGGTATTTTTTATGTTTTATCAGTTCCCTCCCCGGCAAAGGGGAGGAGTAACGTCAGTGTGCAGAGTAAGCCCGAACCTGGCCGCCTAATCCGCTGAGCTGTTGCAACTGCGGCAACGAGGCTTCGAGCTTCTGCCTGGAGGCATCCGGCCCGACGTAGAGGCGCGTTATCTGCCCCTGTACCGGCGTTGACGGAACCGTGTAGGCACGGAAACCGGAGAGTCGCAGATTCGCCACGATCTCATTGGCTTTGGCGGCATTTTTCAACGCCCCCAGCTGCACAACATACGACTGCCCCGCCGGCGCTTTTTCTTCCTGCGCCGGCTTCGGCTGTTCTGCGGCTTTCGGTTGCTCTGCCGGTTTAGGCTGTTCAACCGGTTTCTGTTTGACGACAGGCGGTGCTTCGACCATCGGTTTAGGCTCGATCGTCTTAGGCTTCTGAACCACTGGCTTTTGCTCAACCGGTTTCTGCTTCGCAGGTTCGGTACGCGTTGGTTGCACCGTTTTTTTCTGCTCTGGCAGCGTCGTTGCAGGTGGCGTTTCTACCGTGGTATTCCCCGGTGCCACCGCGCCACGATTGGCCGCCGTGGTATTGGTCGCGGAATTGTCAGATTCCGGTGCGCCATGCATCGACTGATCTGCGCCTTCAGGCGCCTGAGCAGGCAGCGACTGCGTCACCGGCGGTACCGAATCCTGCTCCTCGACATCACCCGCTTTTGGCACCAATGGGATCGACGCAAATTCGTCTTCGTAATGTTTTTTCTTGCCGTCGAGTAATCCGGGCAAAATGATGACGCCCAGCGCCACCAGAATGACCGTACCGACCAGGCGATTTTGAAACTTACTTGCCACTGGTTTTCCCCGTATCTAAAGCATCCATTACGTGAGCGACGGTATGAAACGAACCGCAGACGATCACAATATCCTGAGGAGCCGCCTCCTGCATGGCCTGCTTCCAGGCTGACTCCACATCCGTAAACTGACGCGCCGCGGGCAGATGCGCCGTCAGTTCTTCAGCGCTGGCACCGCGCGGGCCTTCAAGCGGCGCGCAATACCATTCATCCACCTGCGGGGACAGACACGCCAGCGTACCGGCAATATCTTTATCTGACAACATGCCGACGACGGCCCGTACTTTCCCGCCATGGCGTGGCTGTTCAGCCAAACGCCCGGCCAGATAGGCAGCAGCGTGTGGGTTATGCGCCACGTCGAGGATCAGGCGCGGTGATTCGCTCACGGTCTGGAATCGCCCCGGCAGCGCCGCACGCGTCAGGCCACTGCGCAACGCCTCAGGCGGGATCTCCAGCGGCGAATAATGCAGGGCTGCCAGTGCCGTCGCCGCGTTGGCTAAGGGAACGTTTGGCAACGGCAGAGCCTCCAGAACGGTGGTTTCCGCCCCTTCCTGCAACGCCGCCCAGCGCCAGCTGTCAGAACCGGCGGTAAAATGCCACTGGCTGTCACGACGGAAGAGATCGGCATTTTTTTCCTGCGCCACATCCGCAATCGACTGCGGCATATCCGGCTCACCGACCACCGCCGGTTTGCCCGAACGGAAAATACCGGCCTTTTCGCGGCCAATGCTTTCGCGGTCTGACCCCAGCCAGTCCGTGTGATCCAGCGCGATGCTGGTCACCACGGCAACCGTGGCATCAACAATATTGGTGGCATCCAGACGACCGCCCAGCCCGACTTCGAGGATCACCACATCCAGCTTAGCCTGCTTAAACAGCTGCAAAGCAGATAAAGTGCCGTACTCGAAATAGGTCAGAGAGATATCGCCGCGCCCGGCTTCAAGCTGCGCGAAAGAGGCGCAGTGTGCCGCTTCGGGTAACTCGTCGCCCTGAATACGCACGCGCTCGGTGTATCGCACCAGATGAGGAGAACTGTAAACGCCGACACGGTAACCCGCCGCCATCAGAATCGATTCCAGCGTGGCGCAGGTGGTGCCTTTGCCATTGGTACCGGCCACGGTAAAGACCAGCGGCGCAGGTGTCAGTAAATCGAGTTGGGTGGCGACTGCGCTGACGCGGCTAAGGCCGAGTTCAATCGCCTGAGAATGGAGATGTTCGAGATAATAAAGCCACGTGGCCAAAGGCGACGTGGCTTGAGGGATAAGTTGATTTTGCATGAGCCCCGTTCAACCTGCATTAGGTTCACTTCGACACTACATCACCAGACTGTGACAGCAGGCAATGCCCTCTTTTTCAGATACTGCTGAAAGAGTAAAAGCACGGCCTGCCAGTCCTGAGCGATAACAGCTTGACGGCGACAGCTTGGGCGGCACAACGATGAGTGGCCGCCCTGAACAACTGACCGGCTTTTACTCTGATCGATCAGGCATCCTGATGATTGTCAGCGGCAGAGCCGTTGACCGCTGCCGGCACCTCAGCCACACGTGGCTCAGGTTGTCCGGTGAGCTTCGCCAGAACGCTGCCCAACTTGGCACGCAGATCCGGGCGACGGACGATCATATCGATCGCGCCTTTCTCAATCAGGAATTCACTGCGCTGGAAACCAGCAGGCAGTTTTTCACGTACGGTCTGCTCGATAACGCGCGGGCCGGCAAAACCAATCAGGGCTTTTGGCTCAGCCACGTTGATATCACCCAGCATCGCCAGGCTGGCAGAAACGCCGCCCATGGTCGGGTCAGTCAGCACAGAAATGTACGGCAAGCCGCGTTCCTGTAATTTCGCCAACGCCGCACTGGTTTTCGCCATCTGCATCAGCGACATCAGCGCTTCCTGCATACGTGCGCCGCCACTGGCTGAGAAACACACCAGCGGGCAGTTATCTTCCATGGCCTGTTCAACGGCACGGACGAAACGAGCCCCGACCACTGACGCCATGGAACCGCCCATGAACGCAAACTCAAACGACGCCACCACGATCGGCATACCAAACAGCGTGCCTTTCATAACAACCATCGCGTCTTTTTCGTTGGTTTCTTTTTGTGCAGCAACCAGACGATCTTTGTATTTTTTGGAATCTTTAAACTTCAGAACATCTTTAGGCTCAAGCTCGCTACCTAATTCAACCTCACTGCCCTCGTCCATGAAAGTGGACAGACGCATACGCGCAGACATACGCATATGGTGGTCGCACTTAGGGCAAACCATGAGGTTGCGCTCGAGCTCGGCGCGGTAAAGTACCTGTCCGCAGCTGTCACATTTAGTCCAGACGCCCTCAGGAATGCTTGCCTTACGGGTTTGCGAGTCAGTGCTCTTACTAAGAATTCGTTCAATCCAGCTCATCGATAACCTTTCTGTTTGAACCCGGCCAAAGCCAGTCCGCTGTTCATGCAGTAACAAGTCCCCTGAAACCTACCCAAAAATGTCTGTGTCCGGCGTGATAAAAAACCTCACACGCCGCATCACAGAAGGGTTGTTCGCAGGAACAGACCATAAATTGTCGCTCATTAAACCATAACAGCCAGAGACTGTGGATAAAAAACTGGTGAGTCTGCGGGTTTAATGACCGTCAATATCCTGTTAATTGATAAAAATTGTCACGGGATCACCCCTGATGACGTTTCTCTTTCGCCGCTGCGCGTTTGTGCCGCCAGATTTCAATCACACCCGGCAGGATGGAAACCACAATGATGCCGACGATCAGTAATTTCAGATTTTCCTGAACAATCGGAAGATCGCCGAAAAGGTATCCAGCATAGGTAAACAGCAGCACCCAAACTAACGCACCAATCACGTTATACGCAGCGAAATGACGATAAGACATATGCCCCATGCCCGCGACAAACGGCGCAAATGTCCGGACGATCGGCACGAAGCGCGCCAGAATAATCGTTTTGCCGCCATGTTTCTCGTAAAACTTATGCGTCTTGTCCAAATAACTGCGACGGAAAATTTTCGAATCCGGGTTACTGAACAGCCGCTCACCGAACACCCGCCCGATCGTATAGTTCACCGCATCGCCCACAATGGCAGCAATCGCCATCAGGAACACCATCAGATGGACGTTAAGGTCATTGCCCGGCAACGCGGCGAGCGCGCCTGCGACAAACAGTAATGAATCGCCCGGCAGGAAAGGTGTCACCACCAGGCCGGTTTCACAGAACAGGATCAGGAACAAAATCCCGTACACCCAGGCGCCATACTGCGCGACCAGCTCCGCTAAATGCACATCAATATGTAGAATAAAATCGATCACAAACTGAATGAAACCCATTTGATTTCCGTCCTTTTTACACCATCAATGGTTCTTAATCTTCTAAGAACAGCGGCCCCATATTGACCTGGGGTAATGCAAATTTCTCGGGGTAATCCACAGAAACCAGATACAAACCTTCGGCTTTTCCGGTCGCCGCAGCCAGATTGCGATCTTTCGCCGCCAGCAGCTCTGCCATCCAGCTCACCGGCTGATTCCCCGCACCAATTTCCACCAGACTGCCGACAATATTGCGCACCATATGATGCACAAACGCGTTCGCCTTGATGTCCACCACGACATAATTACCGTGGCGTGTGACATTCAGGTGCACCATGTAGCGCCACGGCGTACGCGACTGACACTGCGACGCGCGAAACGACGTGAAGTCGTTCTCACCCAGCAACGCCTGACCGGCGAGCTGCATTTTTTCCACGTCGAGCGGCATGTGAACGTGCGTCACACCGGTGTGCAAAATCGCCGAACGGTAGCGATGATTGTAGATAACATAACGATAACGGCGGGCGGTGGCGCTGAAACGGGCGTGAAAATCTTCCCCGACGTTGGCACACCAGCGTACCGCAATGTCTTTCGGCAGGTGCGTGTTCACGCCCATTGTCCAGGCCGCATCGTTACGCATCACCGGCGTATCGAAATGGACCACCTGACCGGTGGCGCTGACGCCCGCATCGGTACGCCCTGCGCAAAACACCACAATCGGCGAATCGGCCACACGGCTCAGTGATTTCTCCAGACATTCCTGAACGCTGGCGGCTCCCTGCTGACGCTGCCAGCCGAAATAAGCGCTGCCGTTGTACTCAATACCTAACGCAATGCGCCCCACTACCGGGGCCGCACTGACGTCAGAAATAACCTCGTCGGACATAATCAGTACCAGTACTCATTGATCAGTTTTTCTGCGGTTTCCACCGCCATCAGGGCACCGCCGAAACGCACGTTATCCGCCACTGACCAGAATTGCAGTAATTCAGGCACGCCATAGTCATTACGCAGACAGCCAATGCTCAGATTGGCATTGCCGGACGCATCACTGACCTGGGTCGGGAAATCGTCTTCATCGCTCAGGGAAATATCGTCGATACGTTCAAGTTCCGCGCGTGCTTCGTCTGCAGAGAGCGGGCGCAAACCTTCCAGATGCACTACCTGCGCGTGACCATAAAACACTGGCGATTGCACGCAGCTGACAGAAATAGGCAAACCGTCGTCCTGCAAGACCTTACGCACCTGATCCACCAGACGACGTTCCTGCAACACGCTGCCCTCTGCATCACTCACCAGCGGCAACAGGTTAAACGCCAGTTGCTTACTGAAGATGCCTTCCTCTGCCGGAATACCGTTCAGCAGGCGCGCACTTTGCCCGGCTAAATCATCCACCGCCGCTTTACCCAGCGCAGACACGGAGAGCAGTGACGTCACATGCAGACGCGATAAACCAGCCTGTTCGGTCAGCGGTTTGATGGCGGTCAGCAACTGACTGGTCAGGCTGTCAGCCACGGCCACGATATTACGGTTACGGTAATGGGACAGCGCGTCCGGGTTCACGCCCGGCACCACCAGAGGAATGTCGTTTTCCAGCGAGAACAGGCCGCTGCTGTCGATAACCAGGCATCCCTGATTCGCCGCTTCTTCAGCGTACAGTGCCGAGGCTTCGCTGCCCGCGACAAAAAACGCCAGCTGTACCTGCGACCAGTCGAATTCAGACGCCAGCTGCACGCGCAGGCTTTTGCCATTGAAACGCACGGTCTGACCGGCGCTGCGCTCACTGGCCAGCGGGAAGAGCTCACCAACCGGGAACTGACGTTCAGCCAATAATTCCAGTAACGCATCACCGACTGCGCCCGTTGCGCCAAGCAGCGCAATATTCCAGCCATCAGACATGTTGGTTTTCTCCAGAAATAAAAGTGCAAAATACAAAGGGGCGATGAATGATCACCGCCCTGCTTTCGAAATCGTTATCAGATTACTGTATGTGAAAAAGCTTAAGGCCGCGTTAAGCCTCAGCCTGGCTGCGTGGTAAAGCCCAGTTTTTTCAGCATCTCCGCGGTGGCCGGATCGTCACATATCACCCGTAAAGATGACCACTCGCGACGCTCTTCATAGAACTTACGCAGTTTGTCGAATTCACCCGCTTTTCCGGCGACACGGCGCAAAGGCCGGTCATCGCGGCGCACATCATACACTAAGTGAATAAGACGCAGCAGTTTGGCTTCACTCAGTGCACCGCGCAGCGTGACTTCAGCAAATTCTGGCGGCGGTAACAGCGAGGCCAGCGCCACGGTTTGCGGCTGACCGATAAACTGACTGAATGCCTCAAACACCTGCGTGGTGCCGCGCGCCTTGCCTTCCAGGCTGTAGCCTGCGATATGTGCCGTGCCGATAGCCACTTTTTCAAGCAGCGCCAGCGATAAATCAGGCTCCGGCTCCCAGACATCGAGCACGGCGGTCAGCTTTTTCGTGCCGTTCAGCGCATCGAGCAGCGCGGCGTTATCCACCACTTCGCCACGACAGGCGTTGATCAGAATACGGTCAGCCGGCAGGCGCGCCAGCAGTTCGGCATCCACCAGATGATGGGTCGCGTAAGGGCCGGACGGGTTGAGCGGCGTGTGGAAGGTCAGAATATCGGCGTCGGTGACCAGTTTTTCCAGCGGCCAGAATTCCCCTTCATCACCGCGATCGGCACGCGGGGGGTCGCATAACAGGGTGCGGACACCCAGCGCTTCCAGACGGGCATTGAGGCGTGAACCGACGTTACCCACGCCGATAATCCCGACGGTTTTATCACGCAGCTGGAAACCATCGCGCTCTGCGAGGATCAGCAGTGAGGAGAACACGTATTCAACCACCGCAATGGCATTACAGCCCGGAGCGGCTGAGAAACCGATGCCCTGCGCAGCCAGCCAGGCATCATCAACGTGATCGGTCCCCGCTGTGGCTGTACCGACAAATTTCACCGGTTTGCCCGTCAGTAAACTTTCGTTCACCTTGGTCACCGAACGCACCATCAGCGCATCGGCATCGTTGAGCGCATCCTGCGGAACAGGACGGCCGGGAACAGCCTGCACAGTGCCCAGCCGGCTGAACAGCTCAACGGCATACGGCATATTTTCATCAACCAGGATTTTCACGTTTGACTCCGGCAACACGGCCTAAAGAAAGAATAGAAAATAAAGAAGATAGGGATTTTGCCACGTTCGTGGCGTTGATCCCAACTTTCAGGGCACAACTTTACCTGTCGTTACGAAAACGCTGCGGGGTGGTGCCGGAAATTTGCTGGAACATGGTGATGAACGCCGAAGACGAGCTGTATCCCACATCGTGAGCGACGTCCTGCACATTCTTTCCCTGCTCAAGTAACGAGATAGCATGTAAAAAACGCAACCGCTGACGCCATTGGGCAAAACTCATCCCCAGTTCCTGCTGGCAACGGCGCGACAGCGTCCGTTCGGTGGTGTAAATCTTTGCCGCCCATTGCGCCAGCGGCGTGCTGTCAGCCGGATTCTTTTCCAGTGCGCTCAACACCTGAGACAACAATTTGTCTTCCGACGTCGGCAGATAGGTGTTTTGCCGGGGGGCCAGGCTGATTTGATCCAGCAACACGCGGCACATGCGCAGGTCTGTCTCCGTCTCCGGTTCCGTGAGTTTTCGCGAAAAACAGTCATCGGCAATCGCATTAAAAATCGCGGTGGGCGTTAACAGACAGGGCGCAGACGGCAGATTCTGGTCCAGTTCGGGAGCGATATCGATGGCGCAAAACCGCGTCGTTTTGCGGTTATAACTCGAGTGCTCGGTGCCCGCCGGTAACCAGATGGCAAATTCGCGAGGCGCCAGATAGCGCTGCCCGCCCACCAGCATGGCAAGCACACCGGATTTGACGCAGATAATCTGGCTCCACGGATGCGAATGGCGCACATACTCCGAGTTGCCTGCCACGACTTCGCCGCGAAACAGCAGCGTGGTCGGCATTTTCTCCGGCAACGGCGGATAGTAACGTGGAGGAGGTGATGTGCGCTGAGCCGTGCCGCGTGGTGATGCCATAAAAGCCTTTTGTCTGTGACGGAAATCCCGCGCCAGCAGGTTGTCTGAATTACGCGAAGGGTTGTCTGATTATCGTTATATATAACAAATAAGACAATCGTACACTGGCGCAACGATTTACTTAGGGATGATTTGTCATGAATGTACTTTTTCCGCTGATGGCCGTGTTGATCTGGTCACTCAATGCCGTGGTCAGCAAGGCTTCCGCGACCGCCATTGATCCCGCTGCCATTTCTTTTTACCGCTGGCTGCTGGCGCTGCTGACACTGACACCTTTTGTCTTGCCCGGCCTGCTGCGTAACTTTCAGGCGGTGAAACAATACTGGTGGAAACTGCTGATCCTCGGCCTGCTGGGGATGGTGCTTTATCAAAGCCTGGCCTATTACGCCGCACATAGCGTCAGTGCGTTGTTCATGGGGATACTGAACTCGCTGATCCCGCTGCTGACCGTGGTGATCAGTCTGTTCCTGCTGAGCGTGGTGCCCACTGTCGGTATCGCGCTGGGCTGCATCATTTCTTTCGCCGGTCTGGTGTGGCTGGTCAGTGCGGGCGATCCGGCGCAACTGCTGCAACATGGGATTGGCAAAGGCGAGCTGATGATGTTTTGCGCCTCCGCGGCCTACGCGCTGTATGGCGTGCTGACCAAGCGCTGGGCGATCCCGCTGCCTAACTGGCAATCGCTGTATGCGCAGATCATTTTTGGCGTGTTATTGCTGCTGCCCAACTTCCTGCTGGCGAACGACGTCAGCCTGACGGTGCACAACATTCCGCTGGTGCTTTTTGCGGGGATTCCGGCCTCGATCATTGCGCCCTTTTTGTGGATCCAGGGCGTTATCCGCCTCGGTGCCAACAAAGCGTCCATTTTCATGAACCTGTCGCCGATTTTCACCGCCATTATCGCGGTGCTGTTCCTGCATGAGCATTTGCAGAGTTATCACATTATCGGCGGCGGCATTACGCTGGCCGGGGTGGTGATCGCCCAGCGGCTGCGCAAACCGCTGTTTGGCGGCGCCTGCCCTCCCGCAGAGAAATAACGCCACTGAACGTCACTGCTCTGCGCGAAAATCAGCAGAGCAGTGACTGATTTTTCGCTTTCGCGCCCCGCCAGACGTTTTTAACGCCCGTTTTGATAAATAATATTTCTAAGAATAGTCATCAGCCTGCCATTCACGGTGTCGATTAATAAACTTTGCAGGTATGATGAGGCGCTTCTGCGCTCTTGCGCCGCGCTTTGACTTTTCTTCCAGGTTCAGGCGACGTTTTAATTTCCAGCGAAGGACGGTGATATGCAACCTTTGAGCGGCCCGGGCATGCCGGTTGGCGACAACAGAACACAGCCTCAGGGTCAGACCGTTCCTGCTAAATCGGGTGGCGAACTGCCATTAACCCCGGCGCAGCGAACCACGCTGGAAAAGCTGATCGTAAAGCTGATGGCGCTGACGCCGATTAAATCTGCGGAGATCTGGGCCAACCTGCGCCACGACCTCGCTTTGCCGCACGACGCAGAGATCACCTCGTCGCAATTTCCCCAGGCGCAGACGCTGCTGCAGGGAAAACTGACGCAGGCACAGGACAGCCACGCTTCGCGCCAGCTGATGCTGCAACTGACCGAGCTGCTGCCGCAGGGCAACAATCGTCAGGCGGTCAGCGATTTCATCCGTCAAAGTTTTGGCCACACCGTGCTCAGCCAGCTGACCCACCCGCAGTTGCAACAGGTGTTGGATCTCATTCAGACACGCCAGATGAATATTCCGCAGCCGCAGCAAACACCGGTCACCGATCGTCCTTTGCTGCCTGCCGAACACAATAACCTGCAACAACTGGTCACCCGTCTCAGTGCGGCCACCGGTGAAGCGCCGGTGAAAGTGTGGCAGGAGCTGTTCAATCTGGTGGGCGTGAAAGTCGGCGATGCCATACCGGCGAAACACTTTCAGCTGCTGAGCCAGTTTATGCAGGTGAAAGCCTCACTGAGCCAGCAAACGACGCCACCGACGCTGACGACCCTGCTGAGCGTGCTTAAACAACCCGCCACAACGCAGGAAATTCGCCAGCTCACCGAATACGTGGAAAACCGCTTCAACGCGACGTTATCATCGCCCCTCACGCCGGTGCAGGTGAATGACCTGATTGGCGTACTGTTCAGCCAGCGCGTGGATCGCACGCCGCGCAGTGAAGAGATTGATGATCACTTCACTACCACGACGCGCACCGATCCCCAGCCGATCATGAATCCGCTGGTCGCGATGTTGCCGCCTTCCATGCAGGCGCTCGGCGGCAAGCCGCTGCTGTTTATCGCCTTTGTGGTGATTGTGCTTTTACTCTGGGCGCTGTTTTAAGCCCGCTTCGCTCCTGAACCTGCAAGGGTTCAGCACTCAGGCACAGCCGCAATCTTGCCGGGCGACGTGACGGGAATAGTCTCCCCGTTCCTCGCCCGTTGCCAGCGGATGCCGGTCGCGGATCCAGAAATCCAGCCCGCCAATCATCTCTTTTACCCGAAATCCGAGCTTAGCCAGCTTGTACGCGCCCTGTGTAGAACCGTTACAGCCAATCCCGTCACAATACGTCACATACACCACCTCTTTACTGAGGGCAGCCGTGCTCTCAGCGGTCATCAGTTTATGTGGAAAACTCACCGCCCCCGGCACGTGCCCGCGTACATAATATTCAGCAGAACGGGTATCAATAACCACAATACCGGTGACGCCCTTTTGCAAATCTGCGGCCACATCGGCTGCGTCGGTGTAAAAACTCAGTTTTGACAGCAAATATGCAGCGCTGACTTCCGGTGACGGTGGCTCAAAAGCCAGAACATACGATGAATGCGACATATCTTCTCCTGTAAGATTTTCTTTGTTGAAAGCCGTTCCATCATCACCAATTTTGGTCTTATTATTGATGCCAATTTCAGCCCTATGATAAGACCCATTATGCCCAAAACGGATCGGCCTTCCGCCTTGATCACTTTGTTCGGAGATGCCGCTGAGCGGGGTCATGCAGCGCCTGCCGGGCTGCGCGACCGCCTGTGTGCCGCACTGCGCAGCGCCATTCACAGCGGTGCGCTGATTGCCGGGGAAAGATTACCGTCATCCCGCCTGCTGGCCGCTGATCTGAACCTGTCGCGCATCACCGTGGAAGCGGCGTATGCCCAGACAGAAGCGGAAGGTTATCTGTATCGCCAAACGGGAAAAGGCACCTTTGTCAGCGCATCCCTTCCCCGCCCCGCAGCACCGCGCAAACAGGCCGTTATTGCCGTAAGCCCTCCGAGACTGTCTGCACGTGGACAAACCATTTTGGCCACCGGCGGGTGCCGCGATCCGCAATTCCCGCTGGCTTTTGCCGCCGGTTCGCCCGATCTGCGCGCATTCCCGCTCAAAACCTGGAAACAGCTGACCGCCAGGCAATTGCGAGTTCACGGCGAGCGTCTGCTGGGTTATGGCGATCCGCAGGGCTATTTACCCTTACGCGAAGCCATCGCCAGCTATCTGCAACAATCGCGCGGTGTGGTGTGTTCGGCAGAACAGATCCTGATCACCACCAGTTCGCAGCAGGCGCTGCAATTACTGGCGATGCTGCTTATCGATCCGGCCGATTGTGTCTGGCTGGAACAGCCCGGCTATCCCGGTGCGCGCAACGCGTTTGCCAGTGCGGGTGCGGATATTTGTGCCGTTGCGGTTGACGGTGAAGGGATCGCGCCGGCGGCGAATTTACCCGTGTCGCGCCTGATGTATCTGACGCCGTCACATCACTACCCGACCGGCGTCAGCCTGAGTTTGGCGCGCCGCCTGCATCTGCTTGACTACGCAAAGCGTCACGGCAGCTGGATCATTGAGGACGACTACGACAGCGAGTTGCATTACGACGGACGCCCTCTTCCGGCCATGCAGGGGCTGGATAAACATCAGCAGGTCATTTATCTCGGCACGTTTTCGAAGGTTTTATTCCCTTCTTTGCGGCTGGCCTACGCCGTGCTGCCGCCAGCCCTCGTCGCGCCAATGGTCACGATGCGCACGGTGAATGACGGACACTCTTCACAGCTGATGCAGGCGGTGACCGCTGAATTCATGCAAACGGGGCATTTCGCCGCCCACCTGCGTTTTTCCCGCCAGCTGTACCAGAGCCGTCGTGATCATCTGCTTGAACACATTAAGCAAAAAATCAGCTGGCTGACACCGCAGGTCGCCGCTGGCGGTTTACAGCTTGCTGCCCGCCTTCCTGCCGGTCAGGAGTTACACCTGAGTAAGCTTGCTGCACACGCCGGGGTGGAAACACCCCGCCTGTCGCCGTTATTTCTGGATGTGCCAGGCTCTGCCGCCCGGCATCAGGACGGCTGGTTGCTGGGATTCTCCGCACTGACGCCTGCGGAAATCACGGCAGCCGTCAACCGGCTGGCGTCAATCAACGTTGCCGTTACTTCGCCAGCAGCGGCAGCAGCCACCACCCCGCCAGCCCGCTGAACAGCAGGAACGGGAAAGAGTAGTAATGAAATTTGAGCCAGATCTTTTTGTCATTCGCCATACGCAAGGCAATCAGATTGGCAAGCGAACCGATTGCCAGCCCGAAGCCTCCCGCGTTAACGGCGTAGGCCAGCAGCGGGCCGGACGGCAGATAGTTGATCATCAGGATCGTCGCAGGCACGTTGCTGATCACCTGTGAAAGCCCGATGCTCAGCAGATAATGTCCGTAATCGGGCAAACTGTGGATGTGAGTAAACGCGGGCTGCAAAGCATTCAGCCCGACCAGTAAACGCACATCAATAAACATGACGATAAACACCAGAATCAGCGGCCAGTCGATGCGCAGCAGAACGTTGCGTGCCAGCAACAGGAAGCACGCAATCACGGCCAGTAAACCGTAAAGTGCCAGCCCCAGATCCACACAGGCGATGAACACCACATAAAGCACTGCGCAGCTGAAAAGCAGCCGTTTACGGAAAGGATATCCTTGATTACTTTCAAGCTTTTTCAGGCTGTGCGACGGAAAACAAAACCACGTCACCAGCAACAATGCAGCCAGCGTCACCAGCGCCAGCGGCGCCATCTGCCCGATAAAATGCAAAAATGACTGCCCGGACTTATTCCACAACAGGATGTTTTGCGGATTGCCGATAGGCGTGAGCAGGGATCCGGCATTCACCGCCAGCGCTTCAAAAATGATCAGCCGGGTCACCGGCAGCGATGTCAGTTTTTTTAGCGTAATCGTCAGCGGTATCACGATGAACAGCGCAACGTCATTGGTCATAAACGTCGAAAGCACCGCCGCAGCCATCACCAGAAACAGGGCCAGCCACCGCTCATTGTCGATGGCGTTAATCATCTTTCGGCCCACAAAATCAAAATAGCCGCTGACCTCCACGCCCTTGGTCAGCATCAGTAAACCGAGCAACGTGACGATAGTGTTCCAGTCAACAAACTGCGGAAACTGAGTGATTTTCTCCGGCTGGAACACGGTCAGAATGACGCCAAGCAGAATTAACAGATGCAAAAATCTGTCACGTAAAAAAGGTTTAACGACTGTGCCGAACGCTGCTATCAACATGGTTATTCTTCGCTGAACAAGATGCGCTGACGTTACCCGAAGAAATTCTCTCCTGCCAGCGCAAAAATGATTTCTCCGGGATGTCGCGCAAAAAAAACGAGGCTCATACAGAGCCTCGTCATCGGATTGCGGCGTATCCCGCAATGCTTTTATCTCATACCACTTTCCGCTTGCCGGTGAAAAAACAGACGCTACTCTTTCAGCACCCAGATGTGGTACTGGCCGTCTTTGAACTCTGCCCCTTCGAGCTCTTTTTCGAAGCCGGGGAATTTCTCGCCCCATTGCGCGATGCTGCGGATATAACTCAGCCACGGGTCGTTTTTGGCACCGAAACTTTCACCGGGCATGACGATAGGGATCCCCGGTGGATAAGGGATCACGCCGACCGCGGAGACGCGACCGGCCAGCTTGTCCAGGGTCAGATGCTCACAGCGCCCGGCCATGTGGTCCTGAAACGCAGCGCGCGGCAGTTTGACCGGTGTCGGGATTTTGCCGAACGCGTCGGACTGCAGTTTGTCCATCTGGCTGGTTTTCATGTAGGCGAACATCTCGTCGCAGAGATCTTTCAGCCCCATACCGGCGTAGCGCGCGGCGTTGGAGGAGGCCAGATCCGGCAGGCACAGCGTCAGCGGGCTGTTGTCGTCGTAATGCTGTTTGAACTCCAGCAGAACGTTGATCAGTGTGCCCCACTTGCCTTTGGTCACGCCGACAGAAAACAGACACAGCACCATAAAATCGGTGGTGCGCGAAGGGACAATGCCGTGTTGAGAAAGGAATGCCGTCACCATCGCCGCAGGAATGCCGTTTTCCAGCATTTTGCCGTCGTCGCCCATGCCCGGCGCCAGAATACCGGCTTTGATCGGGTCGAGCATGCACCAGTCGTCGTCGAGCTGATCAAAACCGTGCCAGCTTTCGCCCGGTCTGAGCACCCAGCAAGACGGGTCTGTCGTCAGTTGTTCTTTGGAGGCATTAATGAACGGAATTTTTTTACCGGTTTTCACATCCAGCACGTCCGGCGCATTCCACGGCGAGAAGAACCATTCGCCCTGAGCGGAGAACGCTGCATGAACTTTTGCCAGCGCCATGCGGAAATCGACCGCTTCGTTAATCACTTCCTGAGTCAGCGATTCGCCCTGCTTGCCGTCCATCATCGCCGCGCCCACTTCATTGGCGGCAATAATGGCGTACAACGGCGACGTGGTGGCCTGCAACATGTAGGACTCGTTGAAGCGCGAATGCTCCACCGGTTTTTTACCGTTACGGATGTGGATGTAAGAAGCCTGAGAAAGCGCGGCCAGCAGTTTGTGGGTGGAGTGCGTGGCGAAAACCGTCGGGCCTTCAGGGTCGTGATCGGCCGGATTACCGCGCATGGCGTAACGATCGCGGTAGAACGGATTAAAGCGCGCATAGGCATACCAGGCTTCATCGAAGTGAATATTATCGACGCTCTTCGCCAGTAAATCCTGCGCCTGTTTGGCGTTGTAGCACATGCCGTCGTAAGTACAGTTGGTGACGACGGCATAAACCGGTTTCGGATCTGAGGCGAGTTTTTTCAGCGGATGTTCATCCATTTTCTGCTGGATGGACTCGGCCATAAACTGCGATTTGGGGATCGGCCCGATGATGCCAAAGCGGTTGCGCGTCGGGATGAAAAAGACCGGTATACCGCCGGTCATCACCAGCCCCTGCTCGATCGACTTATGGCAGTTACGGTCACACAGCGCGAACTGACCATCGCCTACCACCGCCGTCATGATCGCGCGGTTAGAGCCCGATGTGCCGTTAAGCACCGAGTAGCTCTGGTGCGAGCCGAAGACCCGTGCGGCGTAGGTTTCAGATTCTTTAATCGGACCGCTGTGATCGAGTAACGAACCCAGCGCACCGCGCTCGATGCCGGTATCGGTGCGGAACAGGTTTTCACCAAAGAAATCAAGAAACTCGCGCCCTACCGCTGTTTTGGTAAAGGCGACACCGCCCTGATGACCGGGTGCCGCCCACGAATATTCCGGTGAATATTTGGTGTAGTGAAACAATGCTTTGGTGAACGGCGGCAACAGCTGGTCATAATATTTATCGATCAGGGCAACGGAGCGCGCAGCGATAAACTCTGCGGTGTCCTCGTGCATCCAGACAAATTCGTTGACCATTTTCATGGTGTCGAGGGTCAGGGTGTCGATACAGGAGTGCTCCGCCATCAGCAGCACCGGCACGCCTTTGTTGCGGCGGCGGATCTCCTGCAGCAGTGCAAACGCCTGACTGTGCGAAACATCGTCGTTGCCGCCGGAGGTCCAGTCGACAAACACGCAGCAGATAGAGGCATCAGACGTGATGGTCGCGATGCCGTCTTCAAAGGTGACGGCGGGGATCACCGTCAGGTTGGTGTCTTCCAGCGCTTCGATAAGTTCGCGCACGGCGCGGCCGTTCGCGGTATTAACCTCGGAAATATTGCTGTCAACCACCAGCACTTTACGTTTTTTATGGCGACTTAAATCGATCATAACCTTTCCTTTCCTCTTGAATTCCAAAATGTCAGGGAGCTAAAAACGGTCAGTCCAGTTCAAGCGGTTTGCCCAACGGATACGGGTTTTTATGACGACGGTTATAGTTGAAGCTGTAGAGCGCGGTAATCACCATCAGCGCGATGAATGACCACATCACCTCTTCCGCGCCGGAGCCGACCACGGCCCATACGCAATACACAAAGGCGATCAGCGTTATAAAGCTGTACATTCCTGTGCGGTTGCCCAGATGACCATGCCCGACCAGCATCAGCGCGGCGCAGGTATACAGATACGGTACTAAGGTGAAAATGACGGAAACCGAGGAAACCAAGGCGAACTGTTCCGTGGCATCCGGAGAAATGGTCGATACCTGGAAGATAGTCATCAGGATACCGAGCACGATAAGACCTTTGACCGGTACCCCCTCTTTGTTGACCTTGGCAAATATCGGCGGGAACAATCCGTCATCGGCGGCGGCTTTTGCGGTCTGGCTGGCAAGTAACGTCCAGCCACCGAGTGAGCCCAGACACCCCGCAGCGGCGCAGAAGGTGACGATGGCCCCTGCCGTTTCGCCCATCGCCATCCGTGCGGCATCACCGAACGGCGACGTGGAGAGGCGCAGCGCCGCATTCGGGATCATGCCCATGATCGCGGTGGTCGAGAGCACGTAACAGACCGCAGCAATCAGCACGCCGCCGATGGTGGCAATCGGCACGTTGCGTTTCGGGTTTTTCACCACCGCCGCCGCGACCGAGGCGCTTTCTACGCCGATAAATGACCACAGCGTCACGCTCAGGGTGCTTTGAATCGCGCCAAAGGTGCTTTTTCCACTGACGTTCCAGGCCTCCATGTAAGTATCACTTTTGAACCAGAACCAGCCAAAAATGGCGATCGCCAGAATCGGGATCAGCGCCAGCACCGTCGCGACGGCCTGAACGCGGGTGATCATCTTCGCACCGACAATGTTGAGAATGACGAACAACCACAGTACGGCAACGCAGGTGAAGGTCAGAACCAGCGGCTCTTTTAAAATAGGGAAGAAGTAGCTGAGATAACCAACGCCGATCACCACCATCGCGATGTTACCGACCCAGCACGCCAGCCAGTAAAGCAGGTTGGTTTGATAACCCAGATAGGGGCCAAATGCCCTGCGCGCATAGGCGTAGGAGCCCCCTGCACTGTCATCAAGCGATGACATTTTGGCGTACACCATCGAAAGCGCCAGCGCGCCAATAATCGTCACCAGCCAGCCATATATCGCTACCCCGCCAGTGGACGCCAGGTTGGCCGGCAGGAGGAAAACTCCCGAGCCCATGATATTCCCGGACACCATCAGGGTGACCGGAATTAACCCCACTTTGTGATCATCTGATTCAATAGCCATGAACAAACCCCTACATAAAGTAATGCATTAATTTACAAAGGAAATATTGAATAAAACAAAGACATTCTTCGGACTTTTCTGATGCAAGAATAAGACTAGTAGAGTTTTTGGCGGGCGTAATAAATAGCGCGATAATTTAAATAAATGGTTAATTATCACAAATATAAAAATCAGTTTTATCAGTGTGATATATGAAAATGAAAAAATGAGATTCAGAGGAAGGAGAGTAACGCCGGTGGTGCATCGCATTAGCACCACCGGAAATTTAAGATTAGTTTAGGTTACGGGTGCGGTACATCCTGCGCTCAGAGGTTGCCCAGCGGGCGATATCAATCAGCAGGAAAATGACCAGGCTGACGCCCATCACCGGCAATGAAATCGCAAGCCCCAGGGTGATCAAAAAGAGTGGGCATTGCAGGCTGAAAGGCACCGATTTCCAGGTTTGCATCAGCGTGATCACCGGATTTACCCCGCCGCTGCTCACGTTTCGGCGCAACCACCACAGGCGATATCCCCAGGCAATCATCACGCAAAGCCCGGTACCAAACACCGCCAGAATCACCTGATTCCACAGGCCAAACAGAATACCCATATGGGCGTCCACGCCCCAGCGGGTCAGTTTCGCCAGCAAAGGGAAATCGGCAAAACGGACGTGATCGACAATCCGCAGGGAGGTCGGATCGACAGAAACGGCATCCACCTGCGTCGGCCAGCTGCGATCGACTTCGGTCACCGTCCAGGCTTTACCGGGGGTATAGGCCGGGCGGATTTCAATTTTATTCGCCCCGATCCCTGACGCCCGCGCGGCCTGAACGACAGTATCAAAGGTATCGGGGGTGACCGGCACGGTTTCAGGTTTCTCGTGCATCGCATGACCAGACATCTCCATGCCCGGCATATGCGCCATGGTGGCGTGATGCTCAGCATGCTCATCAGCAGGTGCGGCCGGAGCGTCAGCCTCTAAGGCCGTGTTCACCGTAGGCGTCAGCCAGCCCATGTGCGCGCGCAGCACGCCAATATTATCCCCCGCCCACTGCGACCAGGTCAGACCCGTGGCCGAGAAAAACAGCAAACCGGCCATCAGCGCCAGCCCCAGCGTGCTGTGCCAGCGACGGCTGCGCTCCTGCTTCGCCACTTTTTCGCTCAGTTTTCGGGGCGAGCGGCGTTTCGGGCGGCCGGTCAGCCACAGGATTATGCCGCCGATTGCCGCAACCCATAGCCAGGAAGCCGCAAGCTCACTGTAAAACCGTCCGGCATCACCCAGCAGCAGGCCGCGATGTAAATCATCCAGCCAGGTGCGAAACGGTAAAATCCCGCTGGTGCCGTACACCGTCATATCGCCTTTTACCGCCAGCGTGGCGGGGTCGATAAAGATAGCGCGGCTTTTGGAAGCACCCAGTTGCGGATCGGAGAACATCACCCGCGTGGTATCGCCCTCATGAGGCGCAGGGCGGACGGCGTAAATTTTCGGATCCGGACCGGCCACCTTCACGGCAGCATCAATTTGTTGCGACAGCGGCTGCGCTTCCCCCTGAGAAGAGGTGAACAGCGCATCGGCATAGAGGTAGTTTTCAAACTGCGGCGTGAGGACATACAGCGTGCCGGTCAGAGCGGCGACAAAAATAAACGGGCCGACGAACAGGCCGATATAAAAGTGTATGCGCTTGAGCAGCGCAAGAGATGCGGCTTTGACCGTCATTTTTTGAGAAACAGCAGGCTGGCTCATCAATCAGATTTCCTGAATTTTCCATAGCAAACACACAACGGTTACGCGGGTTAAGCGCCGTTATGTCGATAATTTTCATGTGAAGAGAAAAAGCTAAAGAAAATGAGGAGGCGCGCGGGGCTGGGAATCAGTGAAGAACAGCGAAGGAAAGAGACGTTGTATTACTGAACGCGAAGGCGCGCGGCCGGAATAAGCCCGCGACCACAGCATCGGCATGGCCTGTAAGTCGAGCATCGGCAGATGCACCAGCAACACGCAATAACCGCAGGCGGCATCGCTCATGTCACCGAACATCATCCTTTTGGCGATATCTTTCGGCGCAGACTGACAGGATAGCTTCTGACAATGTTCCGGCGAGTCATGGTGGTCAGGCATCATCATGCCAGCCATCTCACCCTCTGGCATGTCCATGTCGGACATCACCATCCCTGGCATCATTGTGTGCTGCGCACCCTCAACCCCCTGTGATTTGGAAATCACCGGAGCAATAAACAACATCAGGATCGCCAGGATCCCAAGCCAGGCCGGGAAGCGCAGATGTCGATGATTGATGTGTCGGAGTGAGAGCATTATGTCAACAAAGTGAAAATAAGAAGCGGCGAAATTGTACCTGAATTGTTGAGGGATAACAGGAGGGATAAACAACAGACGTAAAAAAGCCCGTGTTAAACGGGCTTTTTCTAGTGCTTAACGACAGGAATTATTTGTCGTTTTTCATCTTGCGCATGACCAGCGTGGCGTTAGTGCCGCCAAAACCGAAGCTGTTGGACATCACGGTCGTCAGCTCGCGCTGAGTTGGCTTAGTGATGATATCCATGCCTTCCGCTTTCTCATCGAGGTCTTCGATGTTGATGCTTGGCGCGATGAAGCCGTGCTCGGCCATCAGCAGGGTGTAAATCGCTTCCTGAACGCCGGCGGCACCCAGAGAGTGACCGGTCATGGCTTTGGTGGAAGAAAGCGCTGGCGTTTTATCGCCGAACACTTCACGGATCGCACCCAGTTCTTTCACGTCGCCGACCGGAGTAGAAGTCCCGTGCACGTTAACGTAATCGATAGGCGTATCCACGCCGTTCATTGCCATTTTCATGCAACGCACAGCGCCTTCACCGGATGGAGCCACCATGTCTGCGCCGTCAGACGTTGCGCCGTAGCCAACGATTTCTGCGTAGATGTGCGCGCCACGTGCCAGAGCGTGTTCCAGCTCTTCCACGACAACCATACCGCCGCCGCCTGCGATAACAAAACCGTCACGGTTCTGATCGTAAGTACGGGAGGCTTTTTCAGGGGTTTCGTTGTAACGGGTAGACAGCGCGCCCATTGCATCGAATTCGCAGGCCATTTCCCAGCACAGCTCTTCGCCGCCACCGGCAAAGACCACGTCCTGTTTGCCAAGCTGAATCATTTCTAACGCGTTACCAATGCAGTGAGCAGAGGTTGCGCAGGCAGAACTGATGGAGTAGTTCACGCCACGGATTTTGAACGGGGTCGCCAGACAGGCTGAAACACCGGACGCCATCGCTTTGGTCACCATGTAAGGGCCAACGCCTTTCAGGCCTTTGGCACGCATACCGTCGGAACCCGCAACCTGGTTGCGCGGAGAACCGCCACCGGAACCGGCGATAAGGCCGGTGCGGTCGTTGGACACCATCTCAGGGGTCAGACCGGAATCTTCAATCGCCTGTTGCATGGAAAGATAAGCGTAGATCGAGGCATCACTCATGAAACGCACAATCTTACGATCGATAAGGCCTGCGGTGTCTAATTTGACATCACCCCAGACGTGACTACGCATGCCGGCATCTTTCAGCTCTTGCGAGAAGGTGATCCCAGAGCGACCCTCTTGCAGAGATGCAAGAACTTCCTGCTTGTTGTTACCGATGCTCGAGATGATACCCAGGCCAGTAATCACTGCACGTTTCATTTAATACCTCTTGTACTATTCACCATTCGGGATTTCGTCACGCACTCTAGCGTACAGTTGTACGCCGAACAAGTCCGATCAGCAATTCCTTGTGTAAATCGTGGTAAATTTGCGCGGGGTCAAACGCAGGCGTAAACTCCGGCATCGCCTTGAACTGAGAGAGTTTCACGTGAGCCATAACCCGATCACACCCGCTGAATTAAGCTGGAACGAACAGGGTACACCTGTTTCCCGACATTTTGATGACGTCTACTTTTCCAATCAGGACGGCTTACTGGAAACACGCCATGTCTTCCTGAATGGCAATCATTTTCCGGCACGTTTTGCCGATCACCCGCGCCCGCTTTGCATCATTGCAGAAACCGGATTCGGTACCGGACTGAATTTCCTGACGTTGTGGCAGACCTTCGAGGCGTTCCACTCTGAGAACCCTGAGGCCACCCTGCAACGGCTGCATTTCATCAGCTACGAAAAATTTCCGCTGTCCGCCCGCGACCTTATCGCTGCCCATGCACAATGGCCGGAACTGGCTGACTACTCCGCCGAACTCTGCGAACAATGGCCGATGCCCTTTGCCGGATGCCACCGTTTGCTGCTGGCCGGTGGGCGTATCACGCTCGACCTGTGGTTCGGTGACGTGACTACCCTGCTTCCGGCATGTGACACCAGTATGAATCAGCAGGTCGATGCCTGGTTCCTCGACGGCTTTGCGCCCTCGAAAAACCCGGACATGTGGACACCTGAGCTCTTCAACGCCATGGCAAAAATGACCCGTCCGCAAGGAACCTTTGCCACTTTCACCGTCGCGGGCATAGTCCGCCGTGGCCTGCAGGAAGCCGGTTTTGACATCAGCAAAGTGCCGGGCTTCGGTGAAAAGCGCCATATGTTATCCGGTGTTTTACCGGCAGAAATTGATGTTCCTCATCCTGCCCCGTGGTATTTACGTCCTGCGGCGAAAAATGCCACAGAGTTTGCAGTTTTAGGCGGCGGCGTTGCCAGCGCAGTGCTTTCACTGGCACTTTTGCGCCGTGGCTATGCGGTTACGCTGTACTGCGCCGATGAAAAACCGGCGCTCGGGGCCTCCGGCAACCGTCAGGGCGCGGTTTATCCGTTGCTTAATGGCCGTGGCGATACGCTGGAAAACTTTTTCGCCCAGGCCTTCACCTTTGCCCGGCGCCAGTACGCGCAGCTTGAAACGCTGGATGTGCCTTTCGACCACGGCTGGAGCGGCGTGACGCAGCTCGGTTATGACGAAAAAAGTCAGGGCAAAATTGACGGCATACTCAAAGGCGGCTGGCCGGAAGAACTGGCAAAAGGGCTGAGTGAAGAAGACGTGGAAGCGTTGTGCGGATTACCGTGCGGCAGCGGCGGCGTGACCTATCCGCTCGGCGCGTGGCTGTGCCCGGCTGAACTGACCGCGTCGCTGATTTCTCTTGCCGAATCCCAGGGCTTAACGGTGCATTATTGCCAGCGCGCGACCGCATTAGATTTTGACGCCGGTTCGCAATGGGCGCTGACCTTTGCTGACGGCCATATCGCCCGACATCAGGGTGTTGTTCTGGCGAACGGCGCAGACATTACCGATTTCAGTCAGACGGAAAAACTGCCGGTTTATGCCGTCAGCGGCCAGGTGTCGCATATTCCGACCACACCGGCGCTGAGCAAACTGACGCAGGTGTTGTGTTATGACGGCTACATGACGCCGGTCAGCCCGCAGAATCAGCACCATTGCATTGGTGCAAGTTATCACCGCGCCGACAAATGCACGGATTACCGTGACGGCGACCAGCAGGAAAACCGACAGCGTCTCATCAGGTGTCTGCCGGATCAACAATGGCCGCAAGACGTGGATGTCAGTGAAGGCGAAGCGCGAAACGGCGTGCGCTGCGCGACCCGTGACCATCTGCCGATGATCGGCTCGGTGGCTGATTATGATGCGCTGCTGGAGAGTTATCAGACGTTAGATCTCGACATTAAACGCCACCGCCCGGTAGCGCCTGCGCCGGTATATGAAAATCTGTTTTTGTTTGGCGCGCTCGGTTCACGCGGGCTGAGTTCTGCGCCGCTCGGGGCAGAAATACTGGCGGCGCAGATTGCCGGTGAACCGCTGCCGCTCGACAGCGAAACGCTGGCGGCCCTCAATCCGAACCGCATGTGGGTCAGAAAATTACTGAAAGGCCGTCCGGTGGAATCACACTAAGCAGGTTTTCAGACCTGACTTTGGGTAAATAAAAAAGCGCAGCCGGTTCACCCTGGCTGCGCTTTTTTTACTGAAAGGGGATTATTGTGGCAAGGAAGCCTGATAAAGATTTTCCCACATGCCCTGAACCAGTGCCTGATCGCGCGGCGATAATTCACCGGCGCGGATAGCCTTATCCAGTCCGTCCTGAACACGAATTTTCAGCGCTTCGGCGGTGTGTTCACCGTTCTCTTCCGCTTCTGCTACCGCGACCGTCAGATGGCCCCGCAGATAGCCACTGGCAAACAGTTCGTCGTCGCTGGCGCTTTCGACCATGTCGTCAATCAGCGTTAAAATCCGCGTTTCAAATTCTGCGATCATTACTCTTCCTCTCGTGTCCGGTATTGAGTCTTTTATTCGATCGGCTGCAACGCAGGGAAGTCTGCAGGCGTCAAAGGGGCGGTATTGTAAAACGATTGTAACGCTTTAATAAAGCGCGAAGGTCTTTCCGGGATGCCCTGCTCCAGCATACGCAGCACTTCTGCACGCACTTTATTCTGGAAACCGACGCGGTCAGGCTCGCAATCGCCGCTCAGGTTGTCGCAACTGACGTTAAACGCAAAACCCGCTGCCGCGCAGAACAACCATTCATAGGATTGCGGTTTGATTTCGACTTTCTCAAACTCGCTCTGCGTCTGGGCATCACGGCCGTCCGGGCAGTACCAGTAACCGAAATCCACCAGTTTGTGGCGTTCAGCACCCGCGACGCACCAGTGAGAGATTTCATGCATTCCGCTGGCGTAATAACCGTGGGCAAAAACGATGCGGTTAAATGGCACCTGCTCATCCGCAGGCAGATAGATCGGCTCGTCATCGCCTTTAATCAGACGCACGTTAAATTCCTCAAAGAAGCAGGAATCAAAAATGTCGATCAATTGATGATAGTTATGTGTTGCAGTTGAATCAGACATAATTGCTGTGAAACTCGTTAAAGTAAGATCAGGGGCGACAATATACCCCTGATTGAATGGCGTATTTCATGACTTCGGGCAAGCATTCTGCTGCTGGTAAAATTATAAATGAAGACTTAGCCAGTGCATGATTTCGGTACCGTGATTGTCGTAAATCAGCTTGCAACTCATCACCACGGATACGGTCACCACCATCGGGCGGATCATCTTCTGCCCTTTGCTCAGCACCATCCGCGCACCAAGACGCGCACCGATAAACTGCCCGGCCATCATCACAAATCCCAGCACCCACACCACTTTGCCACCGAGTATGAAGAACAGCAGGCCACCGAAGTTGGAGGTGAAATTCAGGACTTTTGCGTGCGCCGTGGCTTTAGCGAGGTTAAACCCACATAAAGTCACAAAACCCAGCGCGTAGAATGAGCCCGCACCGGGGCCGAAAAATCCATCATAAAAACCGACACAACCGCCGCCGACCAGCGCATACGGCAACGCATTCAGGCGTCTGGCGCGATCGCTTTCGCCCAGACGGGGCGTCAGCAGGAAATACAACCCAATGCAGATAATCAGCAGAGGCAGAATCTGACGCAGCATGTCGGCGCGCAGATGCTGAATCAGGATCGCACCAATCACCGAACCGACAAAGGTGCAGGCGATATTGAGCTTTTGATCGTTGAGATCCACCACCCCGCGCCGCACAAAATAGAGGCTGGCGGAAAAAGATCCGCCAATGGATGACAGCTTGTTGGTGGCAATGGCCTGCGCGGGGGAAACCCCCGCCGCCAGCAGTGCGGGCAGGCTGATAAGCCCGCCGCCCCCGGCAATGGAATCAATGAAACCGGCAAACAGTGCAACGAAAAATAAGACGATTAATACCCACGGTGCAACGATCAGCCAGTCCATTCATTTCACTCAGCAAGATGAAGTCAAAATCGTACAGGCCAGTTAAAGCTGACCAACATGTTTATCCAGCAGCGCCTGACAGGTTGGCGGCAACGGAGGCGGCTCGCTTTTCACTGAAGTGCCACTTCCCGGTTTTGGCGGCAGGAACCAGCTTTGCAGCTCAGCGCCACAGCCATCTCCCGGAGGAGGTGGTGCCTGATTGTCGCATTCCAGGCTTCCGGCGGGGCAGCTCAGGCGCACATGCATATGCGCACGATGGCCGAACCACGGACGCACTTTGTGCAGCCATTCACGATCGGTTCCCGCATCGATGCAAAGCTGTTGCTTGATCGCCGGGTTGACGAAAATGCGTACCACCTCTTTATCCTTCGCGGCCATCTTGATCAGCGTTTCTATCCGCGGCTGCCACTGGCCTGGCACAACGGATTTACCGTTAGCACTGACCAGATCGATAGGCTGCGGCTTGAGCAGCATCTGTTCGCTCCAGCGCTGACGCGGCAGTTGCAGCCAGATATCCACATCCAGCCCGGACTGATGGCTGGCGTGACCGCTGCTGAAACGTCCGCCCGCGGGCATCGCCATATCGCCGACCAGCATGGTGCCCAGCCCTTTTTCACGTGCCTGAGTGCCAAGACGGGTGATAAACGCCAGCAAATCCGGCTGCCCGAAATAGCGGCGCTGATCGGTTCGCATCACCTGATAATCCGGTGAATTGAGCGGCAGTGGTTGCGCACCAATCTGACATCCGTTGGCGTAGCTGCCTATGGCCTGAGGCGCGCCGGAAATCGGTTGGGTAATTTTCTGCCACGGCGTTGCCGCCAGAGCAGGCGCGCAAAGCGCGAGCACCAGAAGACTGGCGCAGGCGGCTTTCAACGCAGGAACAGGGCGTAAAAGTTTCATTGAATGATTACCAGCGTGGCACGGTGGAATGAACGTCGCCGTTCTGAGCACGCTGACGCAGTAAGTGATCCATCAGCACAATCGCCATCATCGCTTCCGCAATGGGTACAGCACGGATGCCGACGCACGGATCATGACGCCCTTTGGTGATCATCTCGACCTGCTCGCCTTCACGGTTGATGGTGCGCCCCGGAACGGTGATGCTGGACGTAGGTTTCAGCGCCAGATGGGCAACCACCGGCTGGCCGCTGCTGATCCCGCCGAGAATACCGCCCGCATGATTGCTTTCGAAACCGGTCGGCGTAATTTCGTCACGGTTTTCGCTGCCGCGTTTGTTAACCACGGCAAACCCATCGCCAATTTCGACGCCTTTCACCGCGTTGATGCTCATCAGCGCATGCGCCAGATCTGCATCCAGACGGTCAAACACCGGCTCGCCCAGGCCGACCGGTACGTGATCTGCCACAACGGTAATTTTGGCACCGATGGAATCGCCTTCTTTTTTCAGCGCGCGCATCAGTTCGTCCAGTGCTTCGAGCTTACTTTCATCCGGGCAGAAGAACGGGTTGGTTTCAACCAGATCCCAGTCTTTCAGTTCGCAGGTGATATCGCCCATCTGGGACATATACCCGCGCACCTTCACGCCGAATTTTTCCAGCAGATATTTCTTCGCCACGGCACCTGCGGCCACGCGCATGGCGGTTTCGCGGGCAGAAGAACGGCCACCGCCACGATAATCGCGCACGCCGTATTTTTGTTCGTAGGTGTAATCCGCATGTCCCGGACGGAACACGTCCTTGATGGCGCTGTAATCCTGCGAGCGCTGATCGGTATTCTGGATGATCAGGCCGATGCTGGTGCCGGTGGTCACGCCTTCGAACACGCCGGACAAAATTTTCACTTCGTCGGCTTCGCGGCGCTGCGTGGTGTAACGCGAGGTGCCAGGGCGACGCCTGTCGAGATCGTGTTGCAGATCTGCTTCGGTCAGCGCAATACCCGGCGGCACGCCGTCAATAATACAGCCCAGTGCCACACCGTGGGATTCGCCAAACGTGGTGACGCGGAAAAACTGCCCAATACTGTTCCCTGCCATCACGGCTCCTTACCATTATGTTGATGTTTGATGCTGGAATGACCGGCGAAAGGCCGGTCATGAGAAGTCATTAGTCACGGTAGCCGGTGAAGTATTCGGCGCATTCAACGAGCTGCTGTTTGGTCAGCATAAAGACGCCATCACCGCCGTTTTCAAACTCCAGCCAGGTGAACGGGATCTCAGGATATTGTTCCATCAGATGTACCATGCTGTTTCCTACTTCACAAATCAGCACGCCGTTATCCGTCAGGTAATCCGGCGCACAGGCGAGAATACGACGGGTCAGTTTCAGGCCGTCAGTGCCGGAAGCCAGGCCCAGCACAGGTTCGTGGCGGTATTCCTGTGGCAAATCAGACATGTCTTCTTCATCCACATACGGCGGATTAGTGACGATCAGGTCATATTGCAGCGGCGGTAATTCGCGGAACAGATCAGAACGGATCGGCGTGACCCAGTTCTCGATGCCGTGCGTATCAATATTGCGTTCAGCCACGGCCAGCGCATCGGCAGAGATATCCACCGCATCCACTTCGGTTTCCGGAAACGCGTAGGCACATGCGATAGCAATACAGCCGCTGCCGGTGCACATATCAAGAATATGCTCAGGTTTCTCGTGCAGAATGCCGGAGAAGCGGTGTGTAATCAGCTCACCAATCGGCGAGCGTGGCACCAGAACGCGCTCATCGACATAAAATTCCATGTCACAGAACCAGGCTTTGTTGGTCAGGTAAGCCACCGGCACACGTTCATTGACGCGGCGGATCACGCGCTCCACGATGCGGTGACGCTCACTGGAGGTCAGACGCGCAGTGTGCATATCTTCAGGGATATCCAGCGGCAAAAACACGCTCGGTAACACCAGTTGCACGGCTTCGTCCCACGGGTTATCGGTGCCGTGACCGTAATAGACATTGGCTGCGTTCAGGCGGCTGACGGTCCAGCGCAACATATCCTGAATGGTATGCAGTTCACTGACCGCTTCGTCGACGAAAATTTTGTCCAATTTTATTCTCCAGGCATGCACGGGTTTTTAACAGACGTTTAACCCATAATTTGCCGCATAGTTTGCCACGAAGCCCGTCACAAATCAGCAGCTAGTCAACGCACTTGCGCGATGTCTCGAAGAATTTAACCCTGAGTTTTCTTTAAACCACAGGTCGCCCGCAGGTACACTGTCGGCATTGTGCGAAAAAGACGACCCGAAAATGAAGAAAAAGCACCTGCTGAGCCCGGAAGAAGCCGCGATATTTCGCGAGGCCGTTCCGGGCGTCAAGCGCCTGAAAAATGACACGATTACCCATCCACCACGGCGAAAAAAAGTGACGCAAATGTCGCCTCAAAAGCTGCTGCAGGAGCAGGTGGACGCAAGCTATTATTTTTCTGATGAATTCCAGCCGATGTTGCAGGAAGAGGGTCCGGTACGTCATGTCCGGCCTGATGTCAGCCATTTTGAATTGAAAAAATTACGCCGCGGGGATTATTCCCCGGAACTGTTTCTCGATTTGCACGGGTTAACGCAAATGGAAGCCAAGCAGGAATTGGGCGCGCTGATTGCCGCCTGTCGCCGCGAACACGTCCATTGTGCCTGCGTGATGCACGGGCACGGCAAGCATATTCTCAAGCAGCAAACGCCGCTGTGGCTGGCGCAACATCCTGACGTCGAGGCATTTCATCAGGCGCCGAAAGAGTTCGGCGGCACCGCCTCGCTGCTGGTGCTGATTGAGCTGGATGACAAAATCAGCTAACCCCGGCTGGCGAAACACAGAAAGCAGAAAGGCACAGCGCGTTCACACGGCTGTGCCTTTCTTTTGTTTACTTTTCCATCCCGGAAAATTAAACCTTCGCCATCACCTGGCACGGACTAAATTGCCACTCGAAAGTGCCCTGCCCGGTTTCACCATTCAGTTCCACACTGGCCATCGCGGAAGTCGCAAACATTGGCGGGCACAGACCCGGACACAGTTCCGCGACCAGATAGCCCACCAGCGGCAAGTGAGACACCACCAGCACGGCATTCACACCGGTCAGCGCCAGATGTTGCAACTCGCTGGCCACCAGTGCGGGATCGCCGCCCGGCGTCAGTTCTTTCAGCGTATCGATTTCAACGTTGTCTGGCAGCGCCAGGCTCAGCCGCACTTTTTCAAGCGTCTGCTGCGCACGCAGATACGGACTGACCAGAACGCGATCAATTTTGACGCCACGGCCATTCAGCCAGGCTGCCATATGTACTGATTCGTCACATCCGCATTCGCTTAACGGGCGAACCGAGTCGCTTGCAGCTTCAAGAACCGCATCACCGTGACGCATAATAACAACTTGCATATTGCACCGCTTTTGTTAACAAAAATAGCGCTATACAGAAACGCTTTGCGTGCTGTATCACCCATTGCCCAGCGTTTTTTTATCGTCGTTTCACAACAAAAAAGCTGAAAGGCAGTACATCCACTTAACCCGCCTGGCCACATGCTTTGCATGGTCAGCATCAGCGGTCGGGCATTTTGCCTGAAAGTTCACGTAAAGAAAACGCTGTTTTTTACACCAACCCTTACCGCATGTAAACTATTCAGGCTAATTTTTAACCACTCGGGTTGTAGATCAATCGTTTGGGTTTGTTCTTGTACAAAACCGACCTCCCCATAAAAAAGATCCCGCAGGCTTAAGTATGGCTGCAAGCAGGATCTGTTCCACACTCTCGCGAAATACATCGTCACACAGTGACGGAGGTCACACTGCGTCGGCAATTTCCTTCGCCTCGCCTTTCGGATAGAAAAGCCCGGCGTTCGCCGCGCGAAGCACCAGACCTTCGCACGGCGTAAAGTGTTCACCGTAACGCTGTGCCAGTTGCTCCAGGGTTTTCACCACGTTTGCCGCCCCCAGCGTATCAATGTAGCGGAACGGCCCGCCGCGAAACGGGGGGAAACCGATGCCAAATACCGCGCCCAAATCGCCATCACGCGCGCTGCGGATCACCTTTTCATCCAGACACCGCACCGCCTCATTGAGCATCAGCATCACACAACGTTGTGCGATTTCCGTCTCCGGCTGCTGCACTTTCGGGGTGACGTTGAGCAGGCGATAGACGGCAGGATCGACCTGTTTTTTCTTAGCCATGCGCCCTTTCTGGGCATAAAGATAGAAGCCTTTGCCGTTTTTACGCCCTTTGCGATCGTCTTTGAGCACCGCATCAAAACCGGCGGGTGCAGCAAACCGTTCGCCAAACGCATCCACCAGAATCGGGCTAATTTTAGTGCCGACGTCGATCCCTACTTCATCAAGCAACTGCACCGGCCCGACCGGGAAACCAAAGCTGACCAGCGCTTTGTCGATGTGATCGATGGGTTCCCCAGCCAGAACACAGCGCGCCGCTTCGTTGATGTAGGGCGCAAGAATGCGGTTAACGTAGAACCCGGCACTGTCACCCACCACAATGGCTGTTTTTCCCTGTTTCTTCGCCAGCGACACTGTTGTGGAAATCGTCTGCGCACTGGTGCCGGCATGCGGGATCACTTCCACCAGCGGCATTTTATCCACCGGGCTGAAATAGTGCAGACCAATCACCTGTTCAGGTCTGTCCGCCTGCGCGGCTATCTGATGAATAGGTAGAGAAGAGGTGTTTGAAGCGAAAATAGTGTGCGGAGCGGCATTTTTCTCAATCTCCGCCACCATGCCCTGTTTCAGCGCCAGATCTTCGAAGACGGCTTCAACCACCAGATCCACCTGCGCAAAGCCGCTGTAATCAGTGGTGCCTGAAATAAGCATCATCTGGCGTTGCTGTTCATTGCGCGTCAGTCTGCGGCTGCGCACTTTTTTCTCCAGCAAATCCCAGCTGTATTTCAGCGCATGGCGGATACCCTCGACATTGATGTCTTTGATACGCACCGGCAGCCCGGCGCGGGTGGCCGTAACGTTAGCGATACCCCCGCCCATCAGCCCACCGCCAAGAATGCCGACACGGCGAAGCGGCAGGGGTTGGGCATCCGCACCTGTCTCTTTTTTCAGCGCCGTGGACGCAAAGAATAAGCCGCGCAGCGCAGCGGATTCAGGCGTCATCACCAGTTCGCCAAACGCGTTTGCTTCCGCCTGATAACCATTACCGCTGCCCTGATCCAGACCGGTTTTCACCACATCGATGATTTTTTCGGTGGCCGGATAATTGCCGTGGGTTTTAGCGCGCGTCTGTTTGCGCACAAAATGGAACAGCACACTTTTCCCCAGCGGTCCGCCCGCCAGTCTTGCCTGCCACGGCAGCACAGGGCGCGCCCTGCGGCCTTTGGCTACGCGTTCCAGCGCCGTTTGCAGCAAGATTGAATAAGGTACAGCGTCATCCACCAGCCCCAGTTTCAATGCCTGTTTCGCCCGCAGGCTTCGGCCGGTGAGCATCAGTTCCAGCGCTTTCGGCGCACCGATTAAACGCGGCAGGCGCTGCGTACCGCCGGAGCCTGGCAACAGGCCAAGTTGCACTTCCGGCAGGCCGAGCTGAGTTTTATCATCCAGCGAACAAATGCGGGCATGGCAGGCCAGCGCCAGTTCCAGACCGCCGCCGAGGCAGGCGCCGTGAATGGCGGCCACCACCGGCACGGAGAATGAGGCAATCTGCGACATCACCGTCTGGCCTTTCAGCGCGAGCTGGCTGGCCTCTGCGGCGGTTTTGCAGCCGGCAATCATGGTGATATCGGCACCGGCGATAAAAGAATCGGGTTTGCCGGAAATCAGCACCAGCCCCTTCAGATTCGGATACTGTTGCGCTTTATGCAGAATAGAGGAGATTTGCTCAGCAAATTCAGCCTTTAAGGTATTCACTTTTTCACCGGGAACATCAATGGTGATGATGCCGATATGTTCGTTGGTAAACATCAGTGAAAACGCGGAATCCGGCGCTGTGATTGAGTTTTCCATGCTGTCTTTCATTGTGCCGCCTCCAGGATCATCGCCGCGCCTAAACCCCCGGCGGCGCAGGCCGTCGTCAGGCCGTATTTTCCGCCACGGCGGCGTAATTCATGCAGTGTCTGGGTGATCATGCGCGCGCCAGTGGCGGCAAACGGATGTCCGTAAGCCAGCGAACCGCCAAGCACATTGAACTTATCCCAGTCGATTTCCCCCACCGCTTCGCTGCGCCCCAGTTTTTCACGGGCAAACTGCTCGCTGCCCAGCATTTTGATGTTCGCCAGCGTCTGTGCCGCAAAAGCTTCATGCATGTCGATCAGATCGAGATCGGCAAACGTCAGCCCCGCCCGGTCAAGGGCGATCGGCGTGGCGTACGCCGGGCCGAGGAGCATATCTTCCCAGACATCGATGGCGGCAAAGGCAAAACTTTTCAGATAGCCGAGCGGCTGCAGGCCAAGCTCACGGGCGCGGGACTCGCTCATCATCAGCACCGCGGCGGCGCCGTCCGTCAGCGGCGTGCTGGTGGCGGCGGTGACGGTGCCATGTTTGCGGTCAAACGCCGGACGCAGTTTGGCATATTGCCCGATCTCTGAATTGAGGCGGATATTGTTGTCTTTTTGCAGCACCTCACGGTACGGCGGGATCTGCGCGGCCATTACCTGACTGTTCAGGTAGCCCTGTTCCCAGGCCAGCGCCGCCAGCGTGTGGGAACGGTGCGCCAGTTCGTCCTGCTGCTGACGGGTAATGCCGTGGCTTTTCGCCATCTGCTCGGCGGTGTCGCCCATGCGCAGGCCGGTCGAATACTCCGCAACCGCCGGAGGTACCGGCATCAGGTCACGCAGTTTAAGTTTACTGAACAGCGACAAACGCTGTGACAGTGTGCGGGCTTTGTTGACGTCAACCAGCGTGCGGGCGAGACGTTTACTGACGCCAATGGGCAGCACCGAAGAAGAATCCGCGCCCCCGGCGATGCCGACGCTGACCGTTCCGCTGAGAATGCTTTCAGCCACATTCGCCACCGCCTGAAAACTGGTGGCACAGGCGCGCGAGACGCTGTAAGCATCGGTCGAGACATTCATGCCGGTGCCGAGCACAATTTCGCGCGCAATGTTCGGCGCTTCCGGCATTTGTACCACCTGTCCGAACACCAGCTGATCGATAACTTTCGGGTCAATCCCACTTTTCGCCAGCAATTCGCTGACCACCATTTTGCCCAGATCTACGGCGGGGATGCCGTGGTAGGCGGTGGCCTGTTTCGCGAATGGCGTGCGTAAACCATCGACAATCGCAATGCGATCGCCTTCACGCGTTACCAGTGGAATGACCTTGTTCATACATGCTCCTGAGTAAATAGGGTCTAAGAGGTCTGACCTGATAACTCAGTTTTAACCATGTATTTACATTTGGCAAAGCGAAAGCGGCCGAAGTGCGAGCAACAGCAAATTTTTCTGAAATTAGAATGAGAAGGAAAGCAGGCGGGAAAGGATGACGGACAAAAAAATACCGCTGCGGGCGGGCAGCGGCATGTGAAATGCTCAGGTGGGATTATCTTAAAGCCAGCTGGAAGATCATGGTTTCAGCCTGGCAGCTAAAAGTGAAATCGATATTCAGCTCAACGCCACCGGCCACTTTTTCCATGCGGCTGGTGATCTCGCAGGGTGCAGATTCGACACCGCGCGCACGTTCGGTCAGGGATTGCAGCATCTCTTTGGCCTGGGCTTCGTTTTCGAAAACGTGGCTGTAAGAAGCGGTGCAATCGGTGTTGTCCATGATAGTGCCCACATCAACACAACAGCAGGCTGCCGTTTCTTCTACGCCGCATTTGTTGATGGAGTGCAGAGGTTGGGTGGATTTAGAGGACATGGTTACGTCAGACATAATTTTCTCCCCGGCATCAACGGCAACGTCCACCGTCTGGCCTTTTGCGAATTTAAGATTTATTTTCCTTTCGTATTTTACGCCACCCTCTCCCGCTTCGACTAGCACTTACTTATTATGTGTGTTTATCGTGCTTCAGATCACAAAATGGCGAAGAACAGATTAAATTTAAGTCAGGTTTCTCAGTTTAACGTTTCTGAATTGAACTTTTAATGTTGGTTTTTTGTTAAGTGGATCCGATTTCTTGCATCAAATAAGAAATATCAATGAAACATGATTGCAACTACACCACAGGTCAGACCTATACTTCGCTCACTGGTCTGATTTGTCAGACTGATAACGGACCCTACAATCCCGCGCTCATTGTTACTCGATGTAACATTGTTTGATAAAAAACATAAAATTGAGGTTTTGGTCATGAACCAGAAAAACCTGTTTAAAAGATCAGCTCTGGCAGCTGCAGTGGCAATTGTTTCTTCCAACGTTTATGCAGCAGGTTTTCAGCTCAACGAATATACCGCTGCGGGTTTAGGTCGTTCCTTCTCTGGTGAAGGCGCGATTGCAGACACCGCGGCGTCTGGTAGCCGCAACCCGGCGACCATGACGATGTTTGATCGTCCGGCATTTTCCATCGGTGCGGTTTACGTTGACCCGGATGTCAGCGTGACGGGCAAATCCCCGGTCACCGGTGCCAGCACCGATGCAGGTAACATTGCGCCGAACCAGTGGGTACCGAATATTCACTTTATTATGCCGCTGAATGAACAGTGGGCAGTGGGTGCGTCGGCGACGTCTAACTACGGTCTGGCGACCGAGTTTAACGATAATTACCCGGCGGGCCCGATCGGTGGCGAAACCGATCTGATGACCATCAATAATAACTTAAGCGTCGCTTATCGTTTCAACGAGAACTTCAGCTTCGGCGTGGGCTTTGATGCCGTTTATGCGAAAGCAAAAATTCGTCGTACCGCCGGTGAACTCGCCCCGCTGGCGACCCGTGGTCTGATTTCTGAAGATACCGAAGCGGCCAAGCTGAAAGGCAACGAATGGGGCTACGGCTGGAACGCCGGTATTCTGTATGAAGTCGATGACAACAACCGCTACGCCTTCACTTACCGTTCAGAAGTGAAAATTGATTTCGACGGGGAATACCGTAACGGCATTCCACGCGCACTGGGCGGCACAGGCGGTCAAACCGTGCCTGGCTCCCTGACCCTGAACCTGCCGGAAATGTGGGAAGTGTCAGGTTATAACCGCGTTGCGCCAAAATGGGCCGTTCACTACAGCCTGGCTTACACCAGCTGGAGCCAGTTCCAGGAGCTGAAAGCCACCGGTTCTAACGGCCAGACCCTGTTCCAGAAAGACGAAGGCTATCACGATGCTTACCGCATCGCGCTGGGTACCACCTATTACTACGACGAAAACTGGACCTTCCGTACCGGTGTGGCATTCGATGACAGCCCGGTTCCGGCGGATAACCGCACCATTTCGATTCCGGATCAGGACCGCTTCTGGGTCTCTGCGGGGACCACGTACGCATTCACCAAAGATGCTTCAGTGGATGTCGGCGTCTCTTATATGCATGGCCAGACCGTCAACATCAGCGAGCAGGTGTCTGCCAACGCGCCTAAGTATGAATTCCAGGCGAAAGGGACGGCCATGTTGTACGGCGCGAACTTTAACTACAGCTTCTGATGAGTTGAGTGTGATGCCTGAAATGAAAAAAGCGCCGAAAGGCGCTTTTTTTATGGCGATGAAACGGTTATTCCGAATCGATATCTTTCAGGTCACCCTGAATCAGTGCCGCATTCGGGTTTTCCTGTGGCGTCAGCTGACCGCCTCTCGCCAGGAAGTCGTGACGCTGGAAGTAAGCTTCACGGATCATCAGGTAAGGATCAGAAGAGTTACGAATGATGCCATCAGAATCCAGCAATTCAGCACGGGTTTCGACGCCTTCCAGCACCCATTTACCGGCTGACATCCAGAACGTCAGATAGCTGAGCATCGGATAGAGATCATCGACTAAATCGCCCCCCTCGTCACGCAGGGTCGCGCTGCCATAACCAGGCAGGACGGCGTACGGGCCGTAACCGACACCATAATGTCCCAGCGTGCTGCCAAAGCCCTGCGCCTCTTCACGCGCCAGTTTCGGGTTCGCCATTCCTGCCACGTCAATCAGACCGCCCATCCCTAACAAGGTGTTCAGGAAGAAGCGGTTGAAGTGGATCGCCGCGCGGTACGGATCGCCTTTAAGCAAGGAGTTCACCATGCTGGCCGGTTCGTCGAGGTTGCTGAGGAAGTTACTGGTGCCGTTACGCGCCGGTTGCGGGACATAATCACGCCACGCCACGGCAACAGGCCGCACCAGATACGGATCCATATAGTTATAGTTGAAGTCGAACATGACCCGGTTGAAACCTTCCAGCGGATCAGAACGTCCCTGCTGTTCGCTGTCAGAGGATCCGGACGTGCCGGCACAACCGACCAGTAAAACGGTCGCAAACGCCAGCCCAGTCAGGCGTAAGTTCATGGATATCTCCCTGTTATTGATCTTCGGCTCTCTGATTACGGAACCTGCTGATTAATTTCAATGCTGACCTGACCGTTACCGGCAAAATCTGTCAGCGGACTGTCGCCGTACCAGTCACCCGAAGCTGGCGTCGCCAGACCATTCTGTGAAATACGAACGCGTACTTTTAATTGATGCAGCGAAGAAAGCAAGCGTTCCGGCATCATCGCATTACTGTCGTCCACGGTGATCGCCAGCGGGAAGCGGCTCAGGGGCAGTTTTTTCACTGCCACCGGCACCGGGCTGCTGCCGTCGGTCACCGAAATAAAGACCGTGCCATCCTGCGGCAGTGTCTGCTGAGCCGTGGCAGAAAGGCTGACGTTGACGGCCAGTTTCGCCTGATCGGCACCGGACTTTTGTTTCGCCTGTTCGATACTGGCACGCACCATCTCGAGGCGCTTGTCACCGGCGGGCAGAATTTTCAGCATAACTTCCCACGCGCCAATCGCTTGCGGGTAGTGCCCCTGTTCAAATTCATTATAGGCCAGCAGGCTTAATACACGCAGGTCACCCTGAGATTTTTCCAGCATACCGCGCAGGAGATTTCCCCCGGTAAGGTTATCCTGCGGATCGGAAGAGCGGGTTAACACTTCGGCATACCCGAGTTTTACCGCCACATCATCTGGCGCAAGGGCATATGCATGGGCGTAAGCCTGCGTCGCCGTTGGGCCATTATTGAGCGCCATACCAACGCGGCCAAGCATCACCCAGTCCTGCACATTTTTAGGATCGTCCTGTAACTCAGTGCGCAGGCCTAATCCTAAATCCTGTACATCCATAATGGTCAGCGGTGTGCCGCGATCGTCTGCGATGCGGTGACGCAAATCTGGCATACGCTGCATCACCTGATTCCACGCACTCACCTGCCCCAGACCACCGGCGTAGAGATACACTCCCAGCGTGATGATCACCAGCAACAGTGCGCCCGGTACCAGCGTCCAGCGCGCGATCGGCTGCGACGCCGCCGGTGCCTGACCGGCCGGAATATCGGTCAGCAGATTTTCCTGTAATTCCTGAATATGCGCCGGACGTTCATCCACCACACCCTGCGCTTCGTCTTCTTCCAGCTCACTTAACCGGTGATGATAAAACGCTTTGTTCAGCGCATCGCGCGTGGTGTGCTCGCGGCGGTCGCCGCGCAGAACCGGCACGATAAACAGCGCCAGCGCGATGACCAGCATCACCAAAATACACAGCCAAAAAATACTCATGATTTTTTCCTGTCGCTGTCTTTAAGTAACTGCGCCAGGCGCTGTCTCTCTTGTTCAGGCATCTGTTGTGCGGCGGTTCTGCTGCTCACCGGGCCACGGCGGGCGCGCATGAAAATCATTGCGCCGCCGATGAGCACCACCAGCACCGGTCCCAGCCACAAAATCAGGGTCGATGGCGTGACCGGCGGTTCGTATGTGACGAAATTGCCATAGCGCGCCACCATGTAGGCGACGATTTGCTGGCGATCTTGCCCCTCTTTCAGCAACTGAAAGACTTTGGTGCGCATGTCAGCGGCGATGATCGAGTCAGACGCGGCGATGTTGGTGTTCTGGCATTTCGGGCAGCGCAGTTGTGCCGTGATGTCGCGATACGCCTGTTCCTGCTCCGGCGAGGCAAACTGGTAAGTGTCGATGGCGGCAAACGCGCTGACACTCAGCATCAGGCCGAGTACTAACGCCGGCAATGACGAAAGCATTTTCATGCGCCACCTCCGTACTTTTTGTACAGCGGCAAGACTTCGGCCTGCCAGACTTTCTCATTTAAGTCACCGGCATGGCGATAGCGGATGATGCCCTGACCGTCGATCAGGAAGGTTTCCGGTGCGCCGTAAACGCCGAGATCTAAGCCTAACATGCCGTCGCCGTCGTACAGGCTCAGCATGTAAGGATTGCCCAGCGTATTCAGCCAGTTCACTGCTTTCTGCCGGTTGTCTTTGTAATTGAGCCCGACCACACGCACGCCAGTGGCGGCAAGCCGGTTCAGATAATCATGTTCAGCCCGGCAGGTCGGGCACCAGGTCGCCCAGACGTTGAGCAGCATCGGTTTGCCGTCGCGCAGTACCGACTGATCGTAGGTTTTCCCGGCCTCGGCCAGCGATTCCAGCGTAAACACCGGCACAGGTTTGCCGATAAGCGCAGATTCCAGCAGGGTCGGATCATCGCCGTTGGCATTGCGGGTCAGCTGCACCAGAAATGCCGCCGCCAGCGCCAGGAACAAGAACAGCGGAATAAAGAGGAGTTTACGGTTCATGCGTCTTCAGCCTCCGCCAGACCTTGTTTTTTGAGTTTTTTACTCATGCGGTATCGCGGATCCAAAATACACATCACGCCACCGGCTGCCATAAACAGACCACCCAGCCATATCCAGCGGACAAAAGGTTTGTAGTACAAACGCACCGCCCACGAACCGTCGTCCATCTCTTCACCCAGCGCGGCGTAAAGGTCGCGCGCCAGATTGCCGTCAATGGCCGCTTCGGTCATCATGCTGCGCGCCACGCTGTAGAAGCGTTTTTCAGCATGCAGCGTGGTGATTTTTTTGCCGTTCTGCGTGACGTCAATATTCGCTTCACCGCCGGTATAGTTCGGACCGGTAATATCGCGAACGTCGCGGAAGATAAAGTGATAGTCATGAATATCCACGGTATCACCGGCTTTCATGCGCACATCACGCTCAACGCTGTAATTCTGGCTGAACGCGATGCCGATCACCGTCACCGCCACGCCCAGATGGCCGAGCACCATACCCCAGTGGCTGCGGGAAAGTTTGGTCAGGCCGCGCCAGAACGAGTGGCGATGCGTGGCGCGTTCGTGCAATTCCATCAGGGTAAGCACAATCACCCACACGGCCATCAGCATGCCGACCACGGTCATGCCGACGATCTTGTCCTGCAACAACCACGGCAGAAGAATCGACAAGACCAGCGTGACCAACAGCGCCACGCCCAGACGACGCCACAGTTTGCTCGGCTCATCACGACGCCAGCGCACCAGCGGCCCGATGCCCAGCAGCAGCGCCAGCGGCGCCATCAGCCAGGTAAACATCGTATTGAAGAAGGGTTCGCCGATAGAAATACTGCCCATACCCAGTTGTTTATGGATAAGTGGCAACAGCGTGCCGAGCAGCACCACCAGCATCGCCGCCACCAGCAGGACGTTATTGCTGAGCAAATACGTTTCGCGCGAATGCAGTTCGTGACGGCTCGGCGCACGCACCGAATTACCTTTGATGGCGTACAGCAGCAGCGAACCGCCAATCACAATCACCAGATAAGCCAGAATAAACATGCCGCGCGCCGGATCTGAGGCGAACGAGTGAACCGACACCAGCACGCCGGAGCGCACCAGGAATGTCCCGAGCAGACACAGCGAGAAGGCGGTGATCGCCAGCAGCACGGTCCAGGCTTTGAACGTCCCGCGTTTTTCCGTGACGGCGAGCGAGTGGATCAGCGCCGTCCCTGCCAGCCACGGCATAAAGGAGGCGTTTTCAACCGGATCCCAGAACCACCAGCCGCCCCAGCCTAATTCGTAATACGCCCACGCCGATCCGAGCACAATACCGATCGTCAGAAATACCCATGCGGCCTGCGTCCACGGACGTGACCAACGCGCCCACGCGGTATCCAGGCGCCCTGCCATCAGCGAAGCAATCGCGAAAGCAAATGCCACGGAGAAACCGACATATCCCATGTACAGCAACGGCGGATGGAAAATCAGGCCGATATCCTGCAACACCGGATTGAGGTCACTGCCGTCCACCGGGAAATTCGGCAATGAGCGGATAAACGGATTCGAGGTCAGCAGGATAAACAGCAGGAAGCCGCCGGTGATCATGCCCATCACGGCCAGCACGCGCGCGATGGCATCCTGCGGCATCTGGCGGCTGAACAATGCCACCGCCAGCGTCCAGCAACTGAGCAACAGCACCCACAACAGCAGGGAACCTTCGTGCGCGCCCCAGGTGGCCGCCACCCGGTAATACACCGGAAGATGGGTGTTGGAATTGTTCGCGACATAAGCGACGGTGAAATCATTCACCACAAACGCATGGACCAGAATAATGAATGCCAGCGTGATGCAGGCAAACATCCCATAAGCCAGCGGACGCGCCATCGCCATCATGCGGCTGTCCTGCCTTGCCGCACCCCACTGCGGATAAATACTCAGTAACACCGCCAGACCTAACGCCAGACAAAGTGCAAATGTTCCCAGTTCCGGCATCATGAGCGGTCGTTTCCTTTCTCGTTACCCACATAGGCCGAAGCAGGCCCTTTGTGGTTTTCTTTCATGGCGTCGGCGACTTCCGGCGGCACATAGTTTTCATCGTGTTTCGCCAGAACCTGAATGGCATTCACCACGTTTCCCTGTTCCATCACGCCCTGCGCCACCACGCCCTGCCCTTCACGGAACAGGTCGGGCAGAATGCCGTTGTAGGTCACCGCAATCGCCCCGCGCGCATCATAAATTTTAAAACTCACCTGCAAACTTTTCGGGTCACGTTTTACCGAACCGGGCATCACCATGCCGCCGATGCGCAACCGCTGGCCAACTTCCGGCATTTCGTGGTTTTCCCCTTTGCCCTGCAAAATTTCACCCGGCGTATAGAACAAATCAATATTGGAGCGCAGCGCGTACATCACCAGCGTGATGCTCAGGCCAAGGCCGATCAGCACCAGCAGCGCCAGCGTCATGCGCTTTTTACGACGTGGATTCACAATAACTTCTCCGGGGAGGTGTCCGGTTCCAGCGCTGACGTCTGTGCGCCAGGCTGTTTTTTAGACTGAGACTGAATAATGCGTTTTTCGCGGGCCTGACGGCGGCGGACCTCATTGAGGATCTGGCGGTGCTGCACGAAAGTGTGCGCCACCAGCGCAATCAGGGAGATCAGCGTGGCGGCAACGGACAGCCAGACATAAAACGCATAGCCGCCCATCGCAAAGAAATCATGCCAGCTGGAGAATGCAGGGCTCATCCGCGACGCTCCTTATTCAGCAGGCCAGCCACCCATGGACGCAGACGCTCCTGAACCAGGATCAGGTTACGTAAGCGCATCAGCGTCAGGGTAATAAAGAAGAACAGATAACCGAAGATCGCCCAGCGCAGCGGGTAGCGCATACTCGGGTCGATGGTTTGCTGCATATTGGTCGAGCCCTGATGCAGGGTGTTCCACCATTGCACGGAATAATGAATGATCGGGATATTTACCACGCCGACCAGCACCAGAATACCGGCCGCACGCCCCGCCAGACGGCGATCGTCGAACGCGTTGTAGAGCGCAATCACGCCAAGATAGAGGAACAGTAACACCAGCTCGGACGTCAGACGTGCGTCCCACACCCACCAGGTGCCCCACATCGGTTTGCCCCAGGCAGAGCCGGTGACCAGTGCAATAAACGTGAAAACAGCCCCCACCGGTGCCATGGCAGCCACGGCCAGATCGGACATTTTCATCTGCCACACCAGCCCGATAAAGGCGGCGATAGCCATGCCGCTGTAAATTCCCATCGACCAGATGGCCGCCGGGACATGAATATACATAATCCGGTAACTGTTACCTTGCTGATAATCCGGCGGCGCGTAGCCAAAACCCCATACCCAGCCGATCAGCAGGCAGGCAATGCCAAGCAGCCCGAGCCACGGAATGAACCGGCCACAGACGTGGTAAAGCCGTTCAGGCCTTGCGAGTTGATGTAACCATTTCCACATTGTTATCGTTGCTCACTCTAAAATGTCACTGTGCGGGTTGCCGTGGAGCCTCATCGGGCTCTTGCGCGGTCAGACAGCGGTCTTCCGCACTTACTTAGCAATCTCTCTATTTTTGATCATAGAGAAATGTGATGTTAGTCAAAGGTTGCGTTTTTTCTTCCGTATTGTAACGACAGGTAAAATAATTCCACTTCGCGTGGCGCACAGACACAACTGTCAGTGGACGCTCACTCTCAGCGCTGCCGCCGTGGCGAAGGGCGCTAACGTCGCACTGCCCGCCAGCATCGCACCGAGGATCGCCAGATAACCGTCGATCGGCATCGACATGGACGCCGCATCAATCGCGCCGGTGGAAAATATCAGTACCGGAATATACAGCGGCAGCACCAGCAGGCTGAGCAGCACGCCGCCTTTGCGCAGCCCGACGGTGAGCGCGACGCCAATCGCGCCGATAAAACTCAGCGTCGGCGTGCCCAGTAACAGGGTCAGCGCGACCGCTTTCCAGGTTTCAAAATCCAGCGAAAGCAGTAAAGCAATCAGCGGTGACAGGAGCAGTAATGGCAGACCGGTCACCACCCAGTGAGCACATACTTTCCCCACAACCGTGAGCGCCAGCGGCGAAGGCAGTAACAGCAGTTGCTCGAGCGTGCCATCGAGATAGTCATCACGGAACAACCTTTCCAGCGCCAGAAGCGAAGACAACAGCGCCGCGACCCAGACAATACCGGGTGCTATCCGCGCCAGCAGCTTAGGCTCCGGGCCAATGCCTAACGGAAACAGAGTGATCACAATCAGGAAAAACCACAGCGGGTTGATAATTTCGGCGCTTTTGCGAAAGGCAATTTTCAGTTCACGTCGCAGGACTTTAGTAAACATTCCGTCTCATTTCCCCAGGCGTCACGCCAGCTCTTCGCTGGTCAGACGGAGTTTTCGCACGTCACGGCTCACGCCCTGCAAATCCTGATGCGTGGTCAGCAGCACCATACCGCCCTGCTCTGCGTGTTGTTCAAACAGGTTGATCAGCGTGGCAACGCCTTGTTTATCAATGGCGGTCAGCGGTTCATCAAGGATCCATAACGGCGCGGTGCTCAGCCATAAACGCGCCAGGGCAACACGGCGCTGCTGTCCGGCGGACATTTGCGCCACTGTCACATCCTCGTACCCCAGCAGCCCGACATTGTCTAATGCCTGATAAATCGCATCGGCATCGGCTTCAGCCTTTCCGGACGGGCGGTTAACAGACAGATAGAAGGCAAGGTTTTCAAACGCAGTAAGCACTGACTTTACGCCGGGCTGGTGGCCGAGATACAGCAGCTGCTGATGAAAAACGTCGCGCTGACGGCGGGTATTCACGCCCTGCCAGCGAACTTCACCGGCGTCCGCAGAGGAAAGCCCGGCAAGAATGCGCATTAAGCTGGTTTTACCGGCGCCGTTGCGCCCCTCAATCTGCACGATTTCACCCGGTTCGAGGGTGAAACTTAAGCCGCTGAACAAGGTTCGCTCATCGCGAACACAACTCAGATTAAGGGCTTCAAACATGAGGATATCTCTTATTTTTCACAAGTACGCATCATATCACAGGCGTCAGAGGCGACGCAGCGCAAGGTGCCACAGTTTACATGGCTGAAAACCCTGAAATCCAGCACACAATCCACAAATTGTCCCATAAGGTTCATGGGTTAATGCTTTGTAACTTTTATGTATATTTGCTCATAAACGCGTTGTCTCGCCTATGCTTATCCCTGAACACATTTTAAAGCCGCCTTGCGGCACACCGAAGGAATCACCATGCAACAAGAGCACAAAAAACAGGAAAGCAGTGACGTCGACAGCGACGAGCACGCACAGGGCAAAGAGATCGAAACCGGCGAGGACAATTTGCCGTCCAAAGCCGCAGCGGTACACGAAGTTATCCGCATGGAAGGTGAGAAAGAGCTGGAGCGCGACGGGCAGGCTTTATTGTGGTCAGCCATCGCCGCCGGGCTTTCCATCAGCGCGTCATTAATGGCGAAAGGCATTCTGCACGCACGCCTGCCGGATTCCCCGGAACGGTTCTTCATCGAGAACATCGGTTATACCGTCGGGTTCATTATTGTGATCATGGCGCGCCAGCAGCTGTTCACTGAAAACACTGTGACGGCGGTTTTACCGGTGATGCAAAAACTGACCGGCAAAAATATCCTGCTGCTGCTGCGGTTATGGGGTCTGGTGCTGGGCGGCAACATCCTCGGCGGCGGGATTGCGGCGCTGGCGTTCCATCTGGTGCCGTTCTTCGATACCACCACTGACGAAGCCTTCCGCACCATCAGTCTGGAGATCATGGAGAAAGGCCCGGAAGCCATGTTTGTCGGCGGAATGGTGTCCGGCTGGCTGATTGCCACGATGGTGTGGATGATCCCGTCCGCCGGTACCGCCAAACTCTGGGTGATCATGCTGATGACCTACATGGTGGCGATAGGCGACCTGACGCACATCGTGGTCGGTTCGGTGGAGGTTCTCTACCTGGTGTTCTCCGGCGCGATCCCCTGGTATGAATTCATCTGGCCGTTCGCCCTGCCAACGCTCGCGGGGAACATCGCCGGTGGCACCTTTATCTTCGCACTGATAAGCCACGCACAGATCCGTAACGACATGAGTAACCAGAAGAAAGCCAAAGCCAAAAAAGAGGAACAGGAAGCCGCGAAGAAAGAGGCCGCGAAGCCGTAAACGTCAGTAAAACCGCCGCAACTGGCGAGGAAACGACCAAACGGCAGGCTAACGCCTTATTATTGAGAGAAAAACGGGTATACTACGCGGGCGCTTTCCACAGGCGCCCGTGTCTCCTTAGTTAAACGGATATAACAAGCCCCTCCTAAGGGCTAGTTACAGGTTCGATTCCTGTAGGGGACACCATTTTTTAGTTCTCGTAACATCCCATCGCATACCCCCTGGTATTTTCCCTGCCTGACAAAAATCATATGTCCCTTCTGGACAGCAAAATGAATCTACAAAGAACTTTGGTAGCTATCCAACCCAGGGTATAAAGAAAACCGAGGTGATTAAGACTAATGAATTCGAAAATTGCTTAACTCAATAACCCCTTCAGATCATAAATAGTAAATCTATAAAACTATTAATCGGGTAATTAATCCCTCATTGTAAGAAAAGATAACGCACTAACGTTTCGACATGGCTCAGAAAAGCGTTATTTGTAAAACTGGCTCTCAACAAACTGAGACGAAGTATTTAGCGCGAAACTTGCTACAAACGGTAGCCGGTCGAAGGCATTTGAAGCCCTTAAGCGCAAGAAAGAGCAACTCAGCGCAACGGTGCTATAACGGCAAATATTGCTCATCACAAAAATGAGTATCTAGGCGTAATCATGCTTTTGAGGTGCTCACTTTTTATTACCCCCTCCGCCACTTTCGTTGTTCTTGTACTGATCCGCTTCCCTTCAAAAATTCATGATAAAAACACGATCAAATTATTGATTTTCTCTGAATGAGTGGTGCATTCTGACTGGATGCTTTTACATTAAAAAATGGGTATTTTTCAGGAATCTTAAGGTTGTTCTGGCCGGCTAAGCGCGTCCCTACATATGCATTAAAACCGACATGATAAGCGGGCAGACGTGGTAGAGATAGCATTGCGCTCATCATAAAATATTTAAAAAACAAGATACTACATCTCTATTTAATTAAATCACTATATTTAAAAAACCATATTAAAATATTTTATTAATGCAATAAACCTATAAAGGACTACTAATGGAAATCATTGAAAAACAACCAAAAGTTTTTATCTCATACAGTTGGGATGGACAAGCCCGCCAAGATCAAATTATTGAATTAGTACAACGCTTAGCAGCAGATGGAGTTGATACAATTGTTGATATTTATGATTTAAAAGAAGGAGACGATAAGAATCATTTTATGGAAAAAATGGTAACAGATGAAACTGTTAGCCATGTACTAATTATTTGTGACAAGAAATACTCTGAAAAAGCTAACAAAAGAAAGTCGGGTGTTGGAACTGAATCGCAGATTATTTCTCAAGAGGTTTACAATCGAGTTTCACAATCTAAATTTATCCCGCTAGTTTATGAATTTAATGATGATACAGAAGCATGTACTCCTGTTTTTTTTAAAAGCCGTATTTATATTGATTTTTCCAGCCCCGAGAAAGAAAATGAAAACTGGGAAAGATTAATTAGATTACTTCATGGAAAGCCAGAGTTAATAAAACCAGAAGTAAGCAAAAGACCCTCATATCTTGATGTAAAACAAACAAAAAACACCTATGAAATGGATTCAAAATTTAGAGTTTTTAAAAATGCATTATTGAGCGAAAAAATAACCACCTCACTATATAGAGACGATTTACTGGATTCTTGTTTTAATTTCGCTGATTCTTTAAGAGTTAGATCAGCATCCAATGAAGCTGATTTCCCTCAAAAAGTAATTGATGATTTTAAACAACTGGTAAATGTAAGAAATATTCTAGTAGATTGGTGTCTATTGGAAAGTCGTTTTGAAAAGCCTGACTTTTCTGAGAGCTTACTTAATGTGCTAAAAAGGCTGTTGGAAATGGCATCTAGACCGATAGAAGTTGATTCATGGAGTGAAGATGACTTCCATGCACATAAAGCTTTTGCATATGAAACATTTTTATATATCCTTGCAGCACTAATCAAAAATGAAAAATTCTTACTCGCTAATGAAGTACTAAAAACACATTATGAGTTGCCAGAAACGTCTTTATCAAATGATTATCAATTTTGTAGTTTTGATGAGTTTTATTTCCATTCAGACCTACTTCAAAGTAAACTATCACCACCTAAAATGATATTAAACTCAGCAGTTGCTGAGTTGTTAAAAATAAATGCAGAATGAACAGACTTAATATTCACTGACATTATGCAAGCAGATTTAATTGCAACACTCATGTCTCTCATCGAGAAAAATCGATATTGGTATCCTCAAACAATTTATTACGCAAAGCATTCACAAAAATATCCATTTTTTATTAGAGCTACTCAGCATAAGCATTTCAAAAAACTTTTAGAGTTAACTGGATATCAAGACGCGGGGAAGTTAAAAAGTGCTATCACCGAAAGCATTGAAAGAGGTAAACGGGATTACACTCTCGGTAGCAGCTTTAGAGGTTTGTCATATCCGAAAGTTTTTAATATGGATAAATGGGATACTCTTTCTTAATTAATACATACTGATTATATAAAGGCATTCTAATAATGCCTTTATATTTCTTTATAACATCTCTCACTTTTTTGTCGCCAGATACTAACCTGGAAATGTATTACAGGTTGAATTAGATACAATTTGTACATAAACAAAAAATAATAGTTTAAATACAAATTCAATTCCTTTAAGGAACACCATCCAACCCTTCCCGTCCTGTTCATCTTGCTCCAAAAATATATCCCCCCTTCTCCTTATGCACGTCCTTTAGCCGCTCAACTACTGTTCAAATATCAGCATTGTTTATGTGGTTTTCAGGTGTATTCTCGTCGCAAATAATTACAACCCATACAGCAACGACAGGGATGCAGTGCCATCATGCGCTTACTCGGATTTGTTCTTTTTGCGATCACGCTTTTATTCAATACCGCAACGGCAAAACAGCATACACAGTCTCCGCCTTCGGATAATGAACTTGTCGAGCAAGGGGATTACACCAACTCTGACGGGCAGGAAATTCACCGTCCGGCACATACAAAATCGGGTAACGCGCCCGATGGCGCATCGGCTCAGTGCAGGGATGGCACTTACAGTTTCAGTACGCATCGCCGGGGGACCTGTTCCAGACACGGAGGTGTCGCTGCCTGGCTCAACTGACAGCAATCTCCACAAATTCCCAGTTTTGAGATCTCACGCAAACTTTCCTGCAAAAAATTTGTTTTACTTACACATGTTAAAAAATGTTACGGAAATGAGTTCGTAATGAAATCTAAGATGTAAGTAAGGAAACTTTGATGAAGACTTTGACTACTTTTTGCCTCGCCAGCCTGTTTTCTGTCAATGCATTCGCCCTCACCGGCAACGATGCGACCACCAAACCAGACCTTTACTATCTGAAAAACGATCAGGCGATCAACAGCCTGACGCTTCTCCCGCCGCCACCTGCCGTTGGCAGTATCGCGTTTCTCAACGATCAGGCCATGTATGAACAAGGCCGGTTGCTGCGTTCAACCGAGCGCGGCAAACAGGCTGCTGAAGACGCTAACCTGAGCGGCGGCGGCGTGGCGAATGCCTTCTCCGGTGCGTTTGGCTCGCCGATCACAGCCAAAGATACGCCGGAGTTGCACAAGCTTTTGACCAATATGATTGAAGATGCCGGCGATCTGGCGACCCGCTCAGCCAAAGAGAAGTACATGCGCATTCGTCCGTTTGCCTTCTACGGCGTGCCGACCTGTAACACCACTGAGCAAGATAAGCTGTCGAAGAACGGATCCTATCCTTCCGGCCACACCTCTATCGGCTGGGCGACCGCGCTGGTACTGACTGAAATCAACCCGCAACGTCAGGATCAAATCCTTCAGCGCGGTTATGATCTGGGCCAGAGCCGTGTGATCTGCGGATACCACTGGCAGAGCGATGTCGATGCCGCACGCATCGTCGGCTCCGCGGTGGTCGCCACGCTTCACACGAACGACGCCTTCCAGCAGCAGTTGAAGAAAGCCAAAGAAGAGTTTGCGAAACAACATAAATAAAGCGGCATCATGATGTGACGCTTCGGTCAGACAGGCACGGTTCAGCGCCTGTCTGACACCTCAACCGCCTGTTACCACCCTGGCACCGCGCCACCGTTAAAGATTTTCTCTGCCGCCTTCGCCACTTCTGGCGACTGGTAAGAATTCAGAAACTCCTTCACGTTCTGCGCATCTTTATTGTCTTCCCGCGCGACCAGAATATTGACGTAGGGAGAGTTTTTATCTTCGATAAACACGCTGTCATGCACCGGCGAGAGTCCGGTTTGCTGAATGTAGGTGGTGCTGATGATCGCCACGTCAACTTTCGGGTCGTCCAGTACGCGCGGTAACTGCGCACCTTCCAGCTGCATAATGTTCAGGTGATGCGGGTTTGCAGTGATATCCAGCGCCGTCGGCAGCAGGCCGGTTCCCTCTTTCAGGGTGATCAGTTTTTCTTTTTGCAGCAGCAACAGCGCACGCCCGAGATTGGTCGGATCATTCGGGATCGCGACCGTCGCGCCTTCGCTGAGTTGATCAACGGTTTTAATTTTCTTTGAATAACCGGCCATCGGGAAAACGAAGGTATTGCCGACGGCGACCAGATGATAGTTATGCGCTTTATTGTCCTGTTCAAGGAACGGGCGATGCTGGAAGACGTTCGCATCCAGATCGCCATGCTCGGTGGCATCGTTCGGCAGTAGCGAACCGCTGAAACCGACCAGCTCGACCTCAAGACCGTATTTCTCTTTGGCGACTTTTTTAGCCACTTCCGCCACATCCTGCTCGGCGCCGTTAATCACCCCGACCTTAATATGTTTCGCATCACTGCTTTTTTGGTCACAGCCTGCCAGCAGTAAACCCGCCAGCAAAACCAGGGCTCCGGCCCGAAAATGAGAGGTTGTCAGTTTCACTCTTTATCCTTAAAAAATAAGCGCTAATGTGCAAAGACACTGACTATAACAGGAGGACCGACGGTGATTTAAAAACCAAAAAAGTATCGATAAGAAGAAAAAAGTATAAACACAGAACAGCGGCCGGCAGGGGGTATCCAGACGTTTTACTTATACCTGTCAAAAACAGTTTGCCTTCGGGCCCTGTTTACGCAAAAAGTAGTGATTTGGCACCCTCTGCGGAGCAGGAAGAATGGAAATTATTGAGGCGGATGAACAACATGTTCCCGCGATGCAAAAAATTTATGCCTGGCACGTCATTCACGGAACGGCCTCGTTCGAGACTCAACCGCCTGAGCAAAGTGAAATCTCCGCCCGTCTGAAAAAAATCAAAGAGGCCGGTCTGCTGTGGCTGGTGGTGCTGCATGAAGGGGAAGTGAAAGGATTTTGCTATCTTGGCCGTTATCGCGAGCGTTTCGCTTACCGGTTCACGCTGGAAGATTCTATTTATATTGATCCCGGTTTTCAGAAACGGGGAGCGGGTAAAGCGCTGCTTCGCCGCGCCATCGACTGGGCGGAAACTCACGGCTTTCGTCAGTTGATTGGAAACGTCGGCGACAGCGACAATACCGCGTCGATCAACCTGCATCTCGCGGCAGGTTTTCAGATAAAAGGGACCCTGCACTCGGTGGGTTTCAAGCATGGCCGCTGGCTGGATACCGTATTTATGCAGCGCGCACTGGGAGACGGAAATCAGACCCTGCCCGCGCAGTAGCGGTGAGCGGGCAGCCGCGCTGCCCGCCTCTTCACGCTACCCCGTCACTTCACTGCGTAGCACTTTTCCCCTGGCCCCTGCGCCCCAGACTTCACTGTACTCATAGCCGGTCAGGTCTTTGATCACTTTCTGGCACTCCGGCGTGCAGTCTGCAAGATCGCCGCCAAGTTTGAGACGCGCCACCTCTTTGATCAGCGTTTTATGGGTGTCACGCGTCAGTTTAAATTTGAATGTCATGTAAAAACTGACGGCCAGCAGTGCGGCGGTGGCGAATATCATCAGCCCGATAATCGCATGCAGCGCGCTGACCGGTTGCATCCCCTGCCCTTTAACGAAACCGCTCTCCTGCAACACGATGCCGATCAGCATAATTGCCAGCGCCACGGTGCTTTTTCGGGTCAGTACCATCACACCGGCAAATATCCCTTCGCGACGTTTTTTGGTGACGATTTCATCCACGTCGGGAATAAAGCTGTAGATATTCCACGGAATATAATAAAGCCCGGCGCGGGCAAAACCGAACACCGCGAACACTGCCGAGAACAGCAAAACAGACACCGTCATTTCGGTGATATACACATAAAACAGGAATGCCAGTACGCAGAAAATAATGCCGTAAGCCAGCCGTAATGCGCCGGAAGGTGACATATTGATTTTTTCCAGCAGCATCATAAAAATAAAGGTGGAAGGCACGGAGGCTAATGCCGCGACGGTTAAATATCCCGATACCGCCGACGCACTCAGATGTAATCCGTACACCACGTAATAAGTAAAGACGGCACCAAATACGTCCAGTGCGGTAAAAGAGAAAATATAGATAATAATATGCTGGCGGAACATACGTATTTTAAAGGAGGAAAGAAGATCCAGCGCCAGGCTTTTTAAATGGTGCAGCAATCCGCCGCTGTTTGCGCCCAGCGGTTCCGGCTCAAACTCTTCCCGCACGTCTTTGGCTTCCCAGGTACACATCCAGGTGGTAAAGACCGCGACGCAGAAAATACAGGCGAAAATAATACCGGTATACGTGTACGTCATCGGATTATCTTTACCGGTGAATTGCATAATCACACCGGGGATCGACACCGCCAGCAGGCCACCGAGCTGGGAGCAGATCATGCGTACGCCTGACAGGCGGGTGCGTTCGCTAAAGCGGTTGGTCATTTCAGAAGAGAGCGTCTCCCACGGCACCAGCACCATGGCCGAAAGCAACTCGATAGAGAGATAGGTGCCGAGATAATACCAGTAGCTCATGTCGGTTACCCAGACCAGCGCATACAGGAACATCAGCGGCGAACTGATCAGCAGGAAAAACCGGCGGCGGCCAAACTTTTTCCCAAGCCAGGTGTTGGCGAAATTATCGGTGATGTAGCCCATGATCGGACTTAATATGGCGTCGATGACGCGGGCAATGGCGAATATTGACCCGGCCTCTAATACGGATAATCCACAATAGGTCGTATAAAAGAATAAAAGCCAGGTACCAATAACGGCGAATGCACCGCCACCAAATAAATCCGTCACGCCATAACCTATGGCCGTGCCGTAACCGACTCTGCGTTCAGTAGGCTTCATTTTTATTATCCTGTGAATGTAGGGTTATTATTAATATTATTTATTCAAGCGTGATCCATTGTCTTAATTGTGAGGAACGATAAATCGCCTCAACCATCTTGAGGGAAATATCGGCCTCATCCAGAGAGGTATAATTATCATCTTCAAGGTTTCTGTTCTCGAAAGACCGGACAGAGTGCGTGAAATTATTAATGGCCTGGCGATGGCTGTCGCCCCAGTAACTTTTCCCCTGGCCTGCCGGGCTGTGATCGCTGACCAGCAGCGTTTTATTTTCTCCTGAGATCAGCCACAGCGCGTTGTGGTGCAGTTGCAGCAGCCCGTTTTCACAGTGGATTTCCAGCAGCAGCGGGGAATCGGTGCTGTGACAGTTGCTGGCATAAAACAGCCCGCGTGCACCATTCGCCAGTATCAGGCTGGCCATGGCGGTGTCTTCGTTCTCGGTCACCTCCCCCAGAAAATGGCTGTCCACCACACCTTTTATCGCCCGAACGCCGCCGCCAAACCACTGCATCAGATCCAGTGTGTGGATCGCCTGATTGATCAGCAGACTGCCGCCTTCGGTCGCGAAATGCCCGCGCCACGGGCTTTGGCTGTAGTAGGTTCCGCCGCGTGACCAGGTCAGCACGGCTTTAATGCTCAGCATTTTGCCCAGCGCGCCGCTTGCCAGCAGCGCGTGGATTTTCTGGCTCGACGGGTTAAGCCGGTTCTGATAACACACCCCGAGCAGCCTTCCCGAGTCGGTCAGCGCTTTTTTAACCGCCTTGATTTCGCCGGGATTGAGTACCGCCGGTTTCTCGGTAAACACGTGTTTTCCCGCCGCCAGTGCGGCGAGAATAGCCTCCTGATGCAGATAATGCGGCAGGCAAATATGCACCACGTCAATGTGCGGATCGCGCAGCATTTCGGCGTAATCGGCGTAAAACGCACACTGATACTGCTGCGCCAGCGCCTGGCCTTTTTCAACATCGCATTCGGCAATGGCCTGTAAACGGCTGGCCGGATTTTGCAGGATCGCCCCGGCATGGCAGGTGTGAATGGCCCCGCAACCGATGATGGCCGCATTAATGGTTTTCATGACGCGCCTCCGGATTACACCGATTGTCCCGCCTGATTTGCCAGCATCTGCGCCCGCACGCACAACTCGGCGGCTTTAAACGCATGCTCCTGGGTCATGGCGTTTTCGGTGCGATTCAGGCAATCGAGAATCAGCTGGCCGAAGAACGGGAAGCCCACTTTTCCTGATACCGGATAGCGGAACTCGCCCTGCTGATTCACCAGATACACCACATCCTGCTCGCCGCGCGTGATATCGACATATTTGCGCATCTCGATGTAGCCTTCGGTACCCAGCAGCGTCAGACGTCCGTCGCCCCAGGTGCTCAGCCCGTCTGGCGTGAACCAGTCGCAGCGGAAATAACCGCGTGCGCCGTTGTCGCCTTCCAGCATCGCGTCGCCGAAATCCTCAAAACGCGGGGACGCCAGATGGTTAAAATTCATCGCCTGCGCGGCGACCACGCGGGCGTTGCGGTTGCCGGTGTAAAACAGGAACTGTTCGATCTGATGGCTGCCGATATCACACAGAATGCCGCCGAATTTTTCCCGTTCGTAAAACCAGTCCGGGCGGCCTTCGCCTTCGCGGTGTGGCCCGGTGCCCAGCGTCTGGATAACCCGCCCGATCGCCCCTTCCTGCACCAGTTGTCCGGCGAAAACCGCGCTCTCAACGTGCAGCCGCTCGCTGTAATAAACCGCATATTTTCGCCCGGTGGCAGCCACTTTGGCTTTCGCCGCGGCCAGTTGTTCCAGCGTGGTCAGCGGTGCTTTATCGGTGAAATAATCTTTACCGGCCTCCATCACTTTCAGCCCAAGGGCGCAGCGTTCAGAAGGCACGCCCGCGCCCGCCACCAGCTGAACTTCTCTGTCGGCGAGGATCGTTTCCAGTGAATCTGCCACCGCCACCTGCGGATACTGGCTGACAAATTTTTGCACCTTTTCCGGATCCGGATCGTAAACCCATTTCAGGCTGGCACCGGCTTCAATCAGCCCGTTACACATGCCGTAAATATGCCCGTGATCCAGCGCCGCCGCCGCGATCACAAACTCGCCCGGCTTCACCACCGGCTGCGGTTTCCCGACCGGCGCATAGTTCATCCCGTCTTGAATGCTCATCTTCAGGCTCCTTTATCCATGTTTTTGCCCAGCGGGATCGCCTCTTCATTGGCGAAGTTTTCCACGGAGGCGGATTTCTCATAAAAGTGCGGTGCCAGCGATACCAGCCCGCCGGTCTGATAGAAAGGATCCGACGGCAAAATCGGCAGCGTCACAATGCTGCGGGTGATGGCGGATTTATAAATCGCGGCGATCAGCTCCAGCGAGCGCTTGCCCTGCACGCCGTCGACCAGCGGTGCGCTTTTGGTTTCCAGCGCAGTGAGGAAATTGTCGATCTGACCGGTGTGCAACGTGTACGTCAGCGCAGGAATGGACTGATAAATGTCGTTGAGACGGTTTTCCCGCGCCGTATCACGCGCTTCGACAGGGAAACCGTTAGGTGCAGAAATGCTGGCGAAAGTGTCCCACGGCTCCGAGATCCGCGCGCGCTCGCCCTGGATCACCATCTTCTGATCTTCGCCGTGATGCACCACCGAGGCGGTCAGCTGGGTCAGCGCACCGGAGTCATATTTGAAAATCGCCGCCGAGAGATCTTCCACTTCGGCATTGTCGTGCGCGGCATTGGTGATCATCGAGACCACTTCCGACGGGAAACCCAGCATCCACTGAATCGCATCGATATGGTGAACAGCGTGATTGAGCGTGCAGCCACCCGCCTCTTTTTCCCAGGTGCCGCGCCACCACAAATCGTAATACGAGTGGCCACGCCACCAGAAAGAGTCCACCTGCGCATGGCAGACTTTGCCCGCTTCGCCGGAATCGATGACTTTTTTCAGCCGCCAGAACGCATCGGTAAAGCGGTTCTGGGCAATGATCGACAACGTTTTGCCGCTCGCCTGCGCAGCGCTTATCATCGCGTCGCATTCCTGTAATGATGCCGCCATCGGCTTTTCACACAGCACATGTTTGCCCGCGGTCAGCGCATCAATTGAAATTTGCGCATGGACATACGGCGGCGTACAGATGTCAAAAACGTCAATGTCCGGGTCGCCGAGAATATCCTGATGGCTGGCATAGACTTTGGCCTCTGTCAGGCCGTAATGCCGTTTCTTCTCTTCGGCTTTCTCAGGATAAATATCCACCAGCGCGACAATCTGACAACGGTCAGCAAACTGCAAATATCCCTGAATATGGTTATGTGAAATATTACCGGTACCAACGATCGCTATTTTCAGCATTATTTTATTCCTGATTTCAGACTGATGGGCAGCCGTCACCTTGCTGATTTAATGACTGATTTTACGTGTTTCGTCATTTCATCTGGCGCGGATAAATACTTAAAATCTGCTGCAACACTTATTGCTGAGAGAATAGTAATGGCATTTTTTTCCAACAATCGGTATTTGTGACAGGAATTGCAGCGCGGCATTTCGGATTTGCTATGATGATGAATAGCTGATGAATTACAAACAGTTACACGTGGTAATAAGTCCATAAGCTAATGAGGCGTTGATCACAAAATGACAGGAAAATTAAAAATCAGGCAAATAGCCGAGTTAACAGGGCTTTCTCCCAGCACTGTTTCCCGGGTATTAGCTGGCAAAGCGAATGTCAGCCCGCAGGCAAAAGAAAAAGTATTTACCCATGCCAGAAATATGGGTATTTTGCGCGACATTCCCGCCAGCCGCCTGTTAATGAATACTCTGTTAATTTGCGCGCCACCGGCTGCATTCTCTCCCCATGAAGATCTCTATTATTATGAAGCCATTCAGGAAATAACGGCGGAGGTCAGCCGTTTCGACATTCACGTGCGAAAATGCGCGCTGACGGTGAATGATCCGGATATCGCCGGTTTCATGCAGGCGCTCAGCCAGTCGGATGTGGATGGCATTATTATTATCGGTATTGATGATGTGATGCTGTACCGGCTGGCGGCGGAATCCAATAAACCGGTGGTGATGATCAACGCGAAAGACAGCGAAATGCGCCTCGACTGTGTTTCCGCCGATCACTATTCCATCGGTTACAGCGCGGCACATTATTTATTCCAGAAGGGGCACAGGCCGGTATTGCTGTTCACCGATCTGCGGCGGGAAACCATGATGCAGCGTCTGGACGGCTTCAAACGCGCCTGTCTTGAACATCACATTGCTTTTGATGAAGCCACTCATTTGCTGATCAATAAAGGTAACGGCAAGGAACAGGCGCGGGAAAGCATTGATAAATACCTGCGCGAACACAAACGGGAAACGCTGCCCTCGGCGATTGTCTGCGGCAGTACGCCGATTGCCCACGCCACGCTGGAAGCGCTGACCGCAATGGGCATCCGGGTTCCGGAAGATATTTCACTGATGAGCATGGATTTCGCGCATGAGATGAAAACCGCGACGCCGATGAATTTCACCTCGATGCTTCTGCCCTGCCGCGAGCTCGGCACGGAGGCGGTGTATATTCTGCAAAGCCGCTTAATGCGCGCCGCCAGCGCCAAATTTAATCTGCTGTTGCAGGGAAAAATCCACAGCGGCCAGTCGGTGGCCGATGTGAAATGGAAGCGCAAAGGCTTGTATCCGCAGCCGGTTGGGTTATGAGAGATTGCGGTGTAACATGTCGCCATTACAGTGACTTAATCACCCGGCGGCTTGTTGCCGCTGCCTCACCGGAAACTTCATGAACAAACTCACCGCTTCCGTTTCAGAATCCATTACCCGCGATTTAGCGCTGCGTATTATTCGTGGTGAGCTGGCCGTTGGCATGCCGATTGCGGGAGAAAATGAGCTGGCGCAGCAGTACGAGGCGTCGCGCACGTCGGTTCGCAACGCGCTTCAGGTGCTGGGGGCAAAAGGCATGTTACTGATCCAGGCCAAGCGCCGCAGTATCGTCACGCCGCGCGAGCAGTGGAGTTTTCTGGATGCCGACGTGCTCTCATGGCTGGAAGACGTCGGGATTGAATCCGAACTGGTTGAGCAACTGATGCTCACGCGCCTGATTTTCGAACCGGACGTCGCGGCCATGGCGGCGCTCAATGCCAACGGAAACGATCTCGCCGCCATCGAAAATGCGCTGCACGCCATGCAATCCGGGCAGCAAAAGGGTTCTGCCGCCCAGTTTGAACAGGGCGATCTGGCTTTCCATACGGCGGTGCTCAAAGCCTGCCATAACCCGTTCCTCTCTTCCGTCGGCAGTGCGCTGTCTGCGGCGATGCTGCTCTCCTTTAAGCAAACCCTCGAAGAAGATCTCACTCTGACGCAGGATGCCGTGCAGCAGCACCGGGATCTGTTCGAAGCCATTCGCCTCAAGCAGGTCGACGAGGCGCGCCAGTGCATGCGTCACATCTTACTCAGCGCCGCGCACAAACATATCTGGCGTGAGATCCCCGAAAAGTATCAGCACTTCTTTTAACGCTTTTCCCGCCTGATTCGCTAACTTCCGATCTCCCTCACAGTAATAAGGTTATTTCTCACCCATCATTCTTGTAATACAAGATTTATACTGTTGTAACTCAAGAATGAGAACGCCATGCACAAACACTGGATTGCCATTGACTGGGGAACCTCGAATTTTCGGGCGTTCCTGATGAAGGATTCCCTCTGTGTTGCCACGACTCACGCCCCCTGCGGCCTGCTTAACGTACCCGACAGGCAGTTTGCGGCGGCGTTGCAGCCTCTGATTCAGCCGTGGCTGGACAAGTACCCCAGGCTGCCGCTGCTGATGGCGGGAATGGTCGGCTCACAGCAAGGCTGGCTGGAAGTGCCTTACGTCGCCCTGCCCGCCGGAGGTGAGCAGCTCGCCGCGCAGGTCGCCTCGGTGAACACGCCGTGGGGAAGCCCGTGCCAGATAATTGCGGGCGTCAGCGGCCCAAACGCGTTCGGCCTGCCCGACGTGATGCGCGGAGAGGAAGTCCAGCTGACCGGGCTGGCGGCACTGCACCCGCAGGCGCAGCACTGTGTGATTTTACCCGGTACGCACAGCAAACATGCCTTCCTGCTGAACGGCCAGATCCGGCATTTCAGCACCTTTATGACCGGTGAAATCTACGCCGTGATGCTCAACCATTCGCTGCTGGGCCGGGATTTGCCTGAGCCGTCAGACGATGCCAGCGCCTTTTCGCTTGGCGTCAGTCATGCGCCCGCAGCGCCGTTTCTCAGCAATGCGCTGTTCTCGGCGCGCACCCTGCGGCTCGACGGCACGCTGCCTCCCGCAAACGTTGCCAGCTACCTCTCCGGTTTACTCATTGGCGCAGAGCTGCTGGCCCTGCAGGAAACGCAGGCGTGGATCGTCGGTTCCCCGGCATTAACCGAACGCTACACCCGCGCTGCCAGCCAGATGGGCATCAGCCTGCAACCGGCTGACGGCAATGACTGTTTTATTGAAGGCATGGCCGCTATCTGCCGCAGCCTGAACGGAGAACGCACATGAATGCACTGAATTTTTCCACCCGCTGGCAGCAATGCCGGTTGCCGCTGATTGCCATTTTACGGGGTGTGACGCCCGCCGAAGCCGAAGGCGTGGCGCGTACCCTGCTGGAATGCGGATTTACCTGGCTGGAAGTGCCGCTGAACAGCCCGCAACCGCTGGAGTCGATCGCCATCATGGCGAAAACCGTCGGTGATAACGGTTTTGTCGGCGCGGGTACCGTGCTCAGCGAACGTCAGGTGCATCAGGTGGCGGAAGCCGGGGGTCAGCTGATTATCTCCCCGAACCCCGATCTTTCGGTTATCCGCGCCACCTGTGCGCTCGGTTTAGTCAGCCTGCCGGGCGTCGCCACGCCGGGCGAAGCCTTTGCCGCGCTGAATGCCGGTGCCAGCGCCCTGAAGCTGTTTCCGGCGGAGATGATCACCCCGGCCATCACCAAAGCGATGCTGGTGGTATTACCGGAAAAAACCCTGTGCCTGCCGGTCGGCGGGATCAGCGCCGATGCCGCACAAATGCACAGGTATCTGCAATCTGGCGCCCGCGGTTTCGGCCTGGGCGGTGGCCTCTATCAGCCGGGCATTTCCCTGACCGCACTGCGCGAACGCGCGCTGGCTTATCAGGGGGCGTGGCATCAGGCGCATGAAGCGCTGCTGAGCCGTAAAACTGCCTGACCGCGGCCACTCTGCTTTCCCTACACATCCCTGTAAAAACATAAAATGACCTCCGAGGTTTCGTATGACGACACATGCAATTCCACACTCTGTTCCCCGCACCAACCGGCAAACGTTGCTGGTGTGTTTTTTAGCCGCACTGGCCGGTCTGCTGTTCGGGCTGGATATGGGCGTGATCGCGGGCGCGTTACCGTTTCTGGCACAGGAATTCGGGCTGAGCAGCCATCAGCAGGAAATGGTGGTCAGCGTCATGATGGTCGGCGCGGCGCTGGGCGCGCTGTGCAGCGGCCCGATGTGTACCCGTATCGGACGTAAAAAAACGCTGCTGATTGGCGCGGCGCTTTTTGTCGCAGGGTCGGTCGGTTGCGCCTTCGCCCCCGATTTGCAGACTCTGATCGTCTCGCGTTTCCTGCTCGGCGCGGCGGTCGGCGTCGCCTCGTTCGTCGCACCGCTGTATCTGTCTGAAATCGCGCCGGAACATATCCGTGGCAGCATGATTTCCATGTATCAGCTGATGATCACCATCGGGATCCTGGTGGCGTTTCTCTCCGACACGGCCTTCAGCCAAAGCGGCAACTGGCGCTGGATGCTGGGCATCATCACCTTTCCGGCGCTGGTGCTGTTTGCCGGGGTTCTCACCCTGCCGGAAAGCCCGCGCTGGCTGATGATGAAAAACAAACATGCGCTGGCGCAGAAAGTGCTGCTGCTGTTGCGCTCCAGCGAAAGGGAAGCGCACACCGAGCTGGACGCCATCCGCGAAAGCGTGAAGGTAAGCCAGTGCGGCTGGCAGCTGTTTCGTGCCAGCAGTCATTTTCGCCGCTCCACCTGCCTCGGCGTGTTATTGCAGTTCATGCAGCAGTTCACCGGCATGACCGTCATCATGTATTACGCACCGAAAATCTTTGCCATTGCCGGTTTTGCCTCCACCCAACAGCAGATGTGGGGCACGGTGATCGCCGGTTTAACCAACGTGCTGGCGACGTTCATTGCGATCGGTCTGGTGGACCGCTGGGGACGCAAGCCGATCCTCAAACTCGGTTTCAGCGTGATGGCGATTTGCATGGCGTTACTGGGTTACATGTTCTTCATCGGCATCACCAGCCCGGTGCAGCAATACACCGCCGTCATCCTGTTGCTGATTTTCATCACCGGTTTTGCCATGAGCGCCGGGCCGCTGATCTGGGTGTTGTGTTCAGAGATCCAGCCGCTGGCCGGGCGCGATTTCGGCGTGACCTGCTCCACCATGGCGAACTGGATCGCCAACACCATTATCGGCGCGACCTTCCTGACGCTTATCGACTCGGTGGGCAGCGCGGGCACCTTCTGGCTCTACGCCGTGCTGAACGTCCTGTGCATCATCCTCACCCTGCTTTTCGTGCCTGAAACCAAAAACATTTCGCTGGAAAATATCGAGAAAAACCTGATGGCCGGCCTGCCTCTGAGAAGTATCGGCAGCTCTCTTTACTAACCCCGTTTTCCCCTTCCTGACGGCGGGGAAATGAAGAGATCAGAACCTATGGCGATTATTCATTCTGAAAACAGAGCTGACGCGGTGTACAGCAAAATCACCCGTCGCCTGATCCCGTTTTTAATTCTGTGCTACTTCTTCGCGTATCTGGATCGCGTCAATATCGGTTTTGCCAAACTGCATATGCAGGATGCGCTGAACTTCAGCGACACGGTGTACGGGCTGGGTGCCGGTATCTTTTTCATCGGTTATTTCCTGTTTGAACTGCCGAGCAACCTGATGATGCAACGCTACGGCCCGCGCTTCTGGATAGCGCGGATCATGATCAGCTGGGCGGTGCTGTCAGCGGCGATGATCTTTGTGACCACGCCGATGCAATTCTATGTGCTGCGCTTCCTGCTCGGCGTGGCCGAAGCCGGTTTCTTCCCCGGTATCGTCTTTTATCTCACGCTGTGGTTTCCGTCGTGGCGCTCGGCACGCACGCTCGGCCTGTTCATTTTGGTCACGCCGCTGTCCACCATCATTGGCAGCCCGCTGTCCGGTTTGATTTTGAAAACCTTTGAAGGCGTCGATGGCCTGCACAACTGGCAATGGCTGTTTGTGGTGGAGGCGATCCCCTCTTTCCTGCTGGCTTTTGTGGTACTGAAATATCTTGATAACGACGTCAACGCCGCCCGCTGGTTAAGTGCACAAGAGAAACAGATTGTCGCTGAGGATCTGGAAACAGACCGTCAGCGCAGCCTGATAGCCAACGCCGGTAAACCGCCGCAAAGCCTGAAAATGATGTTTAAAAATGGCTACGTCTGGCTGCTGGCGCTGATTTTCTTCAGCTTTAACATCGGTTACTACGGCATTAATTTCTGGCTGCCGTCGATCATCAAAACCTCCGGCGTGACCGATGATTTTCACATCGGCCTGCTCGCCGCCCTGCCTTACGTGTTCGGCGCCGTGTTTATGGTGTGGAACAGCCGCCACTCAGATTTACGCCGTGAACGCCGCTGGCATATCGCCATTCCCGCCATTATCGGTGCGGTCGGCCTGAGCCTGAGCGCCTATTGCAGCGGCTCAACGGTATGGATGATGGCGTGGATTTGCTTAGCCATGTCCGGCACGCTGGCGCTGATCCCCACCTACATCAGCCTGCCCGGCACGCTGCTTTCCGGCACCGCGGCGGCGGCCGGTATCGCGCTGGTCAACTCGGTCGGCAACCTGGCCGGATTCTTCGGCCCGACCGTTCTCGGCTGGCTGAAAGACAACACCGGCAGCACCAACATGGGCCTGTATATTCTCGCCGCCTTCCTGCTGCTGTGTGCGCCATTGATATTTTTGTTACCAGCACGGCTGGTTAATCCCCGTCGCAGCCCTGAACCAGCGGCTGAAAGCGGCGTTGAATCATCATTAAAAAGAGGCAGTGTATGAGCGGATGCAGTAACGGATGTGGAACCTGTGGTGACCACTTTAACCCGGTATTAAGCGGAGACGACGGCGCACTGAAACGCGCGCTGTACAAGTCGATGGGGCATACCGATGAGCAACTGCGCCGTCCGGTGATCGCCGTGGTGAACAGCTACACCAACGCCACCGCCGGTCATGTGAACCTCAATGAGCTGACCGCCGAAGTCCTCAAAGGCATTGACGAAGCCGGTGGTGTCGGCATGGTATTTGGCACCATTGCGCCGTGCGACGGCATCGCCGAAGGCCATCTGGGCATGCGTTACATTCTGGCCGCCCGCGAAGTGATCGCAAGCTCCATTGAAGTGATGATGCGCGCCCACCGTTTCGACGGCATGGTGATGCTCGGCTCGTGCGACAAAATCGTGCCCGCCATGCTGATGGCGGCGGCACGTCTGGATATTCCGGCGATTCTGGTCAACGGCGGGCCGATGTATCCGGCGCGCTATCACGGCAAAGACTGGGACGGCAACATCGTGACCGAAGCCATCGGCTGGAAAAAGCGCGGTGAAATCGACGAGGCAGAATTCCGTCACATCGAAGATATCGCCGAGCCCGGCCCCGGCTCCTGCACCATGTACGGCACCGCCAATACCATGTGCTGCATCGCCGAAGTGATGGGCATGAGTTTACCCGGCAGCAGCACGCTGCCCGCCATTTCACCGCAGCGCCGGGAATGCGCCTTCCGCACCGGTCAGACGGCGGTAGATCTGGTGAAACGCGGCGTGAATGCGCGCCAGATCATCACGCCGGACGCTCTCCGCAACGCCATGATTTACCTGCTGGCGACCGGCGGCTCCACCAACGCCATCCTGCATTTACAGGCCATTCATTACGAAGCCGAATACGGCCATCTGCCGCTGTCGGATTTCGACAAACTCAGCCATCACGTGCCGCTGGTCGCCGCGCTGTATCCGGCGTCAGAACACGACATGATCGACTTCTGGGAAGCCGGTGGCGTGACGGCGGTCGAGAAAGAAATCAGCGCGCTGATGCATCTGGATGCACTGACCGTCAGCGGCCAGACCAAGCGCCAGTGGCTGGAAACGCAGCCTGAAACCTCGCGTCCGGAAGTCATTCATACGCTGGCGATCCCGGTGCGCAATGAAGCCGGTGTCGCGGTGCTGCATGGCAATCTGTCGCCGCTCGGCTGCGTGGTGAAACCGGCGGCCGTGCCGGAAGACCTGATGATCTTTAGCGGCCCGGCGGTGGTGTTTAACAGCGAACAGGAATCGGTGGACGCCATTCTTTCCGGCGACATCCCGCCGGGCAGTGCGCTGGTGCTGCGTTACGAAGGGCCGAAAGGCGGGCCGGGAATGCCGGAAATGTACAAGCCGATGAAATGCCTCGAAGGCATGGGGCTGTCTGACAGCTGCGCGCTGATCACCGACGGGCGCTTCTCCGGCTCCAACCGCGGGCTGTTTGTCGGCCATATTTCGCCGGAGGCCAGCGACGGCGGCGATCTGGCGCTGGTCGAAAACGGCGACATCATCACCATCAATATTCCGACCCGCGAGCTGACGCTTAACGTCAGCGCAGACGTACTGGCCATGCGCCGCCAACACTGGGTGCCGGTCGAAAAACAGGTGCCACGCGGCTTCCTGCGTTTATACCGCCGCTGGGCATTACCGGCCGCACAGGGCGCGGTCTTAGCCGACCGTGACGAGGTGTAATGATGTATTCATCTTCACAGATTTGCGGCGTCAATCCGATTGCCGCGCTGCCTTTCACCGCGCAGGGCGAACCGGATTACGCGAGCGTTGACCGCCTGCTCGGCCACCTTGCCGACACCGGCATTCAGGGGCTGACGCTGTTTGGTATTGCCAGCGAATTCCCCAAACTCGAGGACAGCGAACGGCTGCGGCTCGCCGATCAGTTTATTTCCACGCTGAGCGGCAGCGGCATTTTCCGCGCCCTGTCCGTCACCGATCACAGCACCGAAGTGGCGGTGAAACGGGCGCGGGATTATCAGAAACGCGGCGCCGATGCCCTGATGCTGCTGCCACCGTTTTTCCTGCAACCGGATAACGCCGCGATTTCGCACCACATTTTCTCGGTGTTGGAAGCCGTGGAGATTCCGGTCATGGTGCAGTACGCGCCGGGGGAAACCGGTTTGTCGATTACGCCGGAGAAGCTCAGCGAGGTGGCCAGGCGCTACCCGCACGCGGTGTTTAAAATCGAATGCAATCCGCCGGTGGATTACACCCGTGAGTTTCTGCAACGCGCGCCGCAGGCCTGTGTGCTCAACGGTTACGCGGGTTTATACATGCCGGAGATGCTCAGCGCGGGCGGCAAAGGCGTGATGCCGGGCTGTTCGTTCAGCGAGATTTACGTGCAGATTTACCGTTTGTGGCAGGCAGGCGAACACGATCAGGCGCGGGCACTGCACGCCCGGCTTTTACCGTGGATCCGCCGCTGGATGACGCACTGTGAATACATCATTCAGGTGGAGAAAACCATTTTGCACAAACGCGGGATCATCGCCACCGACTACTGCCGCCATCCGGGCTGGACACTGACGGCAGAAGACCATCAGTCGATCGACACCTTCATCAGCACTTTTTCCCTTTAATGTTGCGGAGTTCTTATGACTACCACGCTTACATTCCCGCGCGTTGTGATCGTCACCGGTGCCAGCCAGGGCATCGGTCACGCCATCGCACGCACCTTCCTGGATCACGGTGACATCGTGATTGGCTGCGCATTTTCTTCTGCGGATAACGCCCCGCACGCCATGAAATTGCAGGCGCAGTTCCCGGAGCAGTTCTTTTATTATTCCGTCGATATCACCAAAACGGACGCCATCGCGAATTTCATCAGAGAGGTAGAAACACGCCTTGGCCGGCTGGATGTGCTGGTGTCGAATGCCGGTAAAAACGTTTTCAAAGGCATCGACTGCGAACCGGAAGACTGGCATCACAATCTGGATCTCAACCTGCGTTCGCACTGGTATATCGCCAAATGCTGCCGCGCATTGCTGGAAAAATCCAAAGGCGTGATCCTGATCATGACCTCGAATCACGCGTTTTCCACCATGCCCGGCTGCGCGCCCTACAACATCACCAAACGCGCCCTGCTTTCGCTGGTGCAAAGCCTGACCATCGAATGGGGCCCGGCGATCCGCACGGTAGGGATCGCCCCCGGTTTTATTGATACGGCGGGCAATCAGCTGTGGTTTGACGCCCATGAAGACGGCGAAGCCTCGCGCGAGGAAACCATCAGGAAACACCCGGTCGGGCGCATCGGTACGTCCGAAGAAGTGGGCGAATTGTGCCTGTATTTAGCCAGTCAGGCTGCCGGGTTTATCGCCGGTACCACCATCGTCATGGACGGCGGGCGTAGCGCATTAATGCAGGATTAAGCCCTGTGCGTGCCCTGCATCCGGCAGGGCACATTCTCAGCGTCGCGCTTATTCATCTCCTGCTAGACTTCTCTGTCCTAACCTAAAAAAAGATGCGGAGATTTCAATGTCAGAACAGTATCAGCCACCGAAAGTCTGGACCTGGAATAAAGACGAAGTCAGTAAATTCTCGAACATCAACCGCCCGATAGCGGGCCCGACTCATGAAAAAACATTGCCGGTCGGCAGGCATCCGTTGCAGCTCTATTCCCTCGGCACGCCGAACGGCCAGAAAGTGACTATTCTGCTGGAAGAGTTACTGGCGCTGGGCATCAGCGGCGCAGAGTACGATGCGTTTATCATCCGCATCAACGAAGGCGATCAGTTCTCCAGCGGCTTTGTAGACGTCAACCCGAACTCGAAAATCCCCGCGCTGCTGGATAACTCCACCACCCCGCCGATCCGCGTGTTTGAATCCGGCAACATCCTGCTGTATCTGGCAGAGAAGTTCGGCAAGTTCCTGCCAAAAGATCTCGCCGGACGCACCGAAACCCTGAACTGGTTGTTCTGGCTGCAAGGCTCCGCGCCGTATCTGGGCGGTGGTTTCGGCCACTTCTACCATTACGCACCGGTCAAAATCGAATACGCCATTAACCGCTTTACGATGGAAGCCAAACGCCAGCTCGACGTGTTAGACCGCCAGCTGGCGGAGCACCGTTTTATTGCCGGGGAAGAGTACACCATTGCCGATATCGCCATTTTCACCTGGTACGGCAGTCTGGCGCAGGGCGGGCTGTATGAGTCTGCTGAGTTCCTCGACATTCAGTCCTACAAGCACTTCCAGCGCTGGGCCGAAGAGGTTGCCAGCCGTCCGGCGGTGAAACGCGGGCGCATTGTCAACCGCACCTGGGGCGATGAGCAACTGGAAGAACGTCATGATGCATCAGATTTCGACGGCGTTCTGAAATCCTGACCGGCGTCTGAAACGTAAAAAAAGGGCGGGATTTTGCGATCCCGCCCTTTTGTTTTATGCACGTGCCGTCAGGCGGTTTCCGTCTGTGGATCAAGATACTTTTTAAACCAGGCCAGGGTTCTTTCCCACGCCAGATCCGCTGCCGCTTTGTCATAACGCGGCGTCGAATCATTATGGAACCCGTGATTTACGCCGGGATAGACATACCCTTCATAAACCTTGTTATTGGCTTTGAGCGCGGCTTCATACGCGGGCCAGCCTTCGGTGATCGGCTTATCCAGCTCGGCGTAATGCAGCAGCAACGGCGCTTTGATGCGTGCCACGTCTTCTGCTTTTGGCTGACGCCCGTAAAAAGGCACCGCCGCCGCCAGTTCGGGATAGGCCACCGCCGTGGCATTCGCCACCCCGCCGCCGTAACAGAAACCGGTGATGCCGACTTTGCCGGTGGCGGTATCGTGGTGCATCAGAAATTCGATGGCGGCGAAGAAATCATTCATCAGCTTGGTCGGATCAACGCCTTTTTGCAGCTCGCGCCCCTTTTCATCGTTACCGGGATAACCGCCCACCGAGCTGAGGCCATCCGGTGCCAGCGCGATGTATCCGGCTTTCGCCACGCGGCGCGCCACGTCTTCGATGTAGGGATTCAGCCCGCGATTTTCATGCACCACCACCACGCCCGGCACCTTGCCGGTGGCTTTTGCCGGACGCACCAGATACCCGCGCACGCTGCCGTGCCCCTGCGGCGACGGATACTGAATATATTCCGCCACAATGTCCGGATCGGTAAATTCGACCTGCTCGGCATAGGCATAATTCGGTGTCATCAGCGTGGTGAGCGCCGCCGCCGATAATCCGCCGACCACAAATTTCGCCGAGAGATCGAGAAATTCCCGTTTGGTCATCTTGCCATGCACGTAGAAATCAAAGTATTCGAGGAGTTCAGGGGGAAAATCTTTGGCCGTCATTCGCGTCATCTTGAGGCTCCGTTCAGTGCAAAAGAAGCCTGAATAATGACCTGATTCTGGCGATTTTGTAAACCAATTGTGAAATACCAGGCGAATCCGGGCGCCTTACGCGCCCCCTTTGCGCACCGGAAATGGTAGACTGCGGGATAAAAAAGGGGAGCGTAATGGGTAATCATCAAAGGAAAGCAGCCAACATACATTTCGTTGAGTGGAACTCAGAATACGAAAGGATGATGACGTCTGCCCTCAAAAAAGACTTCAACGTCAGTGAGATTTATCGCGTCAAACAGCATTTCAAGTCTGTGCAAAATCTCCTGCCTGGAAACACGCTCAGGCGCTGCCATGCCAGATGGCAAAGTGCGATAAAATTCCGGCATGTCGCTGATAACGATGTGATCATTTGCAATGGTTACAGCGCGTTTCTGTTGCTGGATCTGATTGCGCCGCTGCGTTGTAAAAAGATCCTCGTTTTGCGTGACGCCGTGTCGGCACTGACCTCTAAGCGTCGCCGCCTGAAATTGCTTTCCGACAATGAAAACTATCTGGACAGAGTGAAACCTGTTTTTGACGTTATCTACAGTTTCGACCCGGAAGATTGCCTGAAATATCAACTTGCCTATGTCGATCAGTTTTTACCCTTCACCCGCAACGACATCGCGGCGTGGCGGGCTGAACCGGCAAACGCCCCGTCTGCGCACTCATGCTTTTATGTCGGTGGCTATGATGATGGCCGGGCCAGTCTGATTAACCAACTGGCGCCGTTGTTGCAGGAAAATCAGTGCCAGCCGGACTTTTATCTGGTGGGCGGTGATGCGGAAAACCCCCATTACCCGGCCTTCTGCATCAATCAAAAACTCAGTTATCAGCAAAATATTGAAAAACTCAAACGTTCCACCGTCGTGCTCGAAATCAATAAGCCCGGCCAACGCGGATTAACGCTGCGCGCGCTCGAAGCAATGGCATTCAACAAAAAGCTGATAACCAATAATGCCTCGATAAAAGATCATGCTTTTTATCATCCCGACAAAATCTTTATCTGGGGAGAAGACGACCACGACGCTATTGCCCGCTTTCTTTCCTCAGCGCATCAGGAAACCGATCTGGCATTGCTGGAGAAGTATTGCGCTGACGGCATGCTGAAAACCCTGGCCGGAACGGCAGCAGAATAAAGACAGTGCGGGACAACGTAACCATTCAGTTAAAGGAGACACCATGAACACATCACTCGCAGGGCTCAGTAAAGAAGAAATGGACAAAGTGAGTGCCGGGCTCGCGGCCGGGACTGTCGCGGTGCGCGAGCGCAATAATCTGCCGGTGAATGCCGATGAAGTGGAAATGGAGCAGCCGGAACATCTGCGCGCCTATTTTCGCGAGCGTCTGGAACATTACCGCCAGCAGCCAGCGAAAAAGTAATCCGCGCGGCTCAGCCTGCGTGCGCAAAGAAAGCGATAATCGCCTCTTTCAGATGCCTCGCCGCCTCGCCGGGCAGCGTCTCGCTCTGATGGAGGCTGATGCCCACATCCCCCGCCGCAGGCAGTTCGCTCAGGCAATGTAACGACGCCGGCAGACCGAAACCGGTACGCAACGTCACCCCCAGCCCCGCCGAGGTTGCCGCCCAAATTCCGCTCAGACTGCGGCTGGTAAAGGCGATCCGCCAGGGAATTCCGGCGCGATCCAGCGACGCGGTTGCCGCACTGCGCATCAGGCATGGCGCGTCAAACACCAGCAGCGGCAGCGGTTCACCGGAGGCCAACATTTCGCTGATGGGGAAATTCGCCGGGCCAATCCAGCGCAAAGGCACCCGCCCCAGCGACTGGCTGGACGGGAAAAGCAGCGTCTCTTCGGCCTGCCAGCACAGCGCCAGATCGAACTCATTGTGCCGGATCCCCTCAAGCAACTGCCGGTTACGGGTAATGCTGGCCGAAATCTGCACCTGCGGATGGGTGCGGGTAAATTGCCCGAGAATGGCCGGTAACAGGATTTCGCCGAAATCTTCCTGCATGCCCACGCTGAGGCTGCCACCCGGCACGACCGCCCGCAGCGCTGCGCTGGCGTCGTCGTTCAGGCTGAGGATCCGTCGCGCATAGCTCAGCATCACTTCACCGCGTTCGGTCAAAATCAGGTGTCGTCCGGATTTCTGCACCAGATCCGTCCCCGCCTGTTGCTCCAGCTTTTTCAGCTGTGCGCTGACGGCGGAGGTCGAACGCCCCAGCCGGTCGGCGGCCAGCACAAAACTTCCCAGCTCAATGCCGGTCACAAAACTGCGCAACGCCTCTGAATCAAAAGTCACTGGCCTTTTCGACACGCTAATCATCCCGTATTTATGAAGTAATGCTGCTGATATTTTCGATATTCAGGATAATTATAACGCCTTATGCTCCTTTTCACACCGACAAACATGGAGCCTGATATGAGCACAACGCCCCCTTCCCTGCGCCCGCCTGAAAACATGGCGCGCCTGACGCCAAAACTGGCAGAACTGACCGAACAGGTGCTGTTTGGCGATCTCTGGCACAGAGACGAACTTTCCCCGCGTGACCGCAGCATGATCACCGTGGCCGCGCTGATTGCCCTGAACCGCAGTGAACAACTGCCCTTCCATCTGGATCTGGCCGTTAAAAACGGTGTCGGCCACGCCGAGCTGGCAGAAGTGATCACCCATCTGGCGTTTTATGCCGGATGGCCCGCCGCCGCGTCAGCCCTGACCCGCTTCGCCGCTCTCAACGATCAGTAACCGGAGGATCTGACAATGCCTTTCAGCCGAATTTCGTTACCCGCTCACCGTGCAGATGCCTGGCAGGACGCCATTTCTGCCATTTTACAGGAGACGCTGGTCGATCATTTCTCTGTCCCCAAAGAGGATTGTTTTCAACTATTCGAACCCGCCAGCCGCGGCCAGCGGGTGATCAACCCGACCTATTTAGCCGGAGAAAATGACCGGCGCTCAGACGATTTTTTGCTGTTTCACATCACCGCAGGCAAACCGCGCAACGGTTATCAGAAACAGCAGCTGTTCCGTCATCTGGCCGATAAATTACATGCCGCGCTGGGCATTTCTGCGGCGGATGTGATGGTAGTGGTAACTTTTACCCAGCCGGAAGACTGGTCATTCAGCCACGGAGAGATGTTTCAGCTGGCAGGAAAATAACCGCAGCCACGCAGAAAAGGCTGCCCGAAGGCAGCCTGAGATACAGTCAGCGTAAAATTATGCCTGCAGAATCACATCAGCCATTGGCGGGATGTAACCGTAATCGTACTCACCGACCACAAACGTCTGTTCGCCTTTGAGCTTGATTTTCACGGTCGGCGCTTCTGTGCCGCCGATGCGGTAATCCAGACCGGTGGTGGCTTTATCGACCGGAACGCTGTCGATAAACGACGTGACCAGACCGTTAGGCATCACATAGTGGGAATAGGTCTGGTAAGGCTGTGAAGGCGGGTTACCCAGCACCAGGCCGGAGCCGTTCAGCGGCACATACGGGCCGAACAGTGCGTCACTGACAAAACCGTAAACCCCGTCCGGACCGGTCACCCCTTCGCCATAGGTGAATTTATGGCTGATGGTGAACAGATAATATTTCCCGTCCTGGAACACAAAGTGCGGGCGTTCTGTCTGATCGTTTACCCCGACCGCCGTCAGCAACGGGGGCAGCAATGTCCAGCTGTCGCCGTTTTCATCTGCCGCTTGCGCGATACCGATGCACGCCGTCTGATAGCGCGAATTGCCCACGTCTTCATAGCCCGGCGGCACATCACCGATTTCATCCGGCCCGACCACGTGGGAACCGCGATCGCCCGCCACATTCCCTTCAAACAACATATACAGCTTGCCGCTTTTCGGGTCGCGGAACGGGAACGGGTCGCGAAAGCCCCAGTAAGGGTTTTGGGTTTCGGTCTGATAGATTTTCCCGTCGGCGTCAAACAGCGGTTTCACCGCAGTAAAATCCGCCACCTCAACACCCTGCTGAGTGGTGATCACGCGTCCACGGACTTTTACAATCGTCGCACCCGGTGTTACCGCCGTATAATATAAATCCACTTCCCCTTTATTATTTATTAATACCGGTGAACCCGCCCATTCGCGCACTGTAGGAGAAACTCCTTCAGCCATTACGCGGCCACCAAATACCCAGTCTTTCCCGGTTGCGGAATACCAGTAGCAAATTTTGGCGCGGCCATGTCGGTTATTCCAGTCGAGGGTAATATCATAATTGCCATTGGCATCAATATTTGCCGGATCATGTGGCTGACGGTCTGCCGTCAGGGTAAAGATGACTGACCAGCCATCGACCGACAGTACGTTACCGTCAATGTCACGCAGCGGCATGGTGTCCCAGATAAACACCTCATCACTCATGACCGGGAAGTCACCGCTGACGCGTGGTTGCGTTGTGGTCGGGTCATTTTCATTCACTTTCAGGGCATCGGCACGGGTCCAGATACTCGGCTTTTTCGCCGCCTGTTCCTGTAAGCCTTTTTCAATTACGTTACTCATAAACCACCTCATCATTATAAAATTCAAAAGATTCAAATTAATTAATTTGCCGGTTTCGCTGCGCTCGATAATATTTATTCACGAAGCGTTGCCGACAGAATGAATACTGAACCCTGAGGATTTTCTGATAAAGCAGTTGGCGTCCGGTGGCGGCTCACAGGACGTACAAATAATTAACCTGTGGATTTAAAATAAAAAACCCTGAGGCGGAGTCAGGGTTTTTTATCGGTATTTACATGATTGGGATGTTTATTATCTGGCGGCAATACCCAGCTTTTTCATCCGTGATAATAACGTGGTGCGCTTTAGCCCGAGGCGCTGTGCGGCACCACGCGGCCCGGCCACCACGCCATTGGTTTCTTTCAGCACGGCCAGGATGCGTTCCCGTTCATCCTGATCGCTGAGTTGCGCCACCGCGTCCGTCTTCACCTGTGGCGCGACCACCGGCAAGGTGGTCAGCGGGTAATTCAGCTCGGGAAGTTGCAGATCTAATACCGTGCCGCGCGTCAGCAGCACCGCGCGTTCAATGACATTTTCCAGCTCACGCACATTACCGGGCCACGGCATACGGCTCAGCAGGCGCAGGGTTTCCGCCGGAATACTGTCGATGGTGCGCTTCATGCGTTTAGCGATTTTATAAGTGAGGAATTTCACCAGTTGCGGAATATCTTCCGGGCGCTCGCGCAGCGGCGGAATAATGATCGGAAAAACGTTCAGCCGGTAAAACAGATCGCTGCGAAATTCTTTGTCAGCCACCATCTGCTGCAAATCCCGGTTGGTGGCGGCGATCATCCGCACGTTGACCGAAATCAGTTTGTTACCGCCTACCCGTTCAAACTCCTGTTCCTGGAGGATGCGCAAAAGTTTAGGTTGCAGCTCGAGGGGGATTTCTCCGACCTCATCCAGAAACAGCGTACCTTTGTCCGCCAGCTCGAAGCGCCCCATCCGTTGTGCGGTCGCGCCGGTAAAAGAGCCTTTTTCATGGCCGAATAAATCACTTTCCATCAGCCCGGCGGGCATGGCCGCACAGTTCATTTTCACCATTCGCTGGTCACGACGATCGCCGAGATTGTGGATCGCTCTGGCGATAAGCTCTTTACCGGTGCCGGTTTCGCCGAGGATCAGCACCGAGCAGTCACTTTTCGCGACGATTTCCACCTGTTTCAGCACCGCTGACATACTTGAACTGCGCCCGACAATATCGCTGAAATCCGGGTTATTGCTGTTGATCTGCTCGGTGAGATACAGGTTTTCGTGTTGCAGTTTTTCTTTCAGGCTTTTGATTTCCTGATAGGCCAGTGCGTTGTCTACCGCGATGGCGATACGTTCTGCTATTTGTTGCAGCAGACGCAGATTCGCAGAATTAAAATTGTCCGGCTGGCACTGCGCCAGTTTGAGTACGCCCAGCGTTTTATGGCCGAAACGCAGCGGCAGAATACACAGCGTTTTGGTCTGCTCCCGCCACAGCAAATGGAACAGCGTGCTCTCTTCGCTTTCCCGCTCTGCGTCTGGCCGCACGTTAGTCAGCAGCATCTCGCCGCTTTTCATCACCTGCTGTTCAAGGGTGCCCTCCAGCGCCATCCGTGATTGTTCACGTTCCGCCACGTGCGCCTGCACGTAATGCGTGGCATAGACGCTGGCCGGTTCCGTCTCTTTTTCGGCATCGCATAACACGATGCTGATGGCGTTGATGTGAAAGAAATGGTGGATGGTTTTGGCGATTTCGCCGGTCAGTTCATCGAGATCCAGCTTGGACAGCACCGCGTTGGTGATATCCACCAGAATGCGAAAATCGTCACGTTCATGACGCAGCAGGGAGTGCTGAAACTGTGCATTTTCACGCAACCGGATCTGTTCGACGGCGATGGCGGCCAGCATGCAGAGTTCATGCAGACCCGCGTTGTCTTCCTCGCTGAACGGACGATCGTGCTGGCGGGTAAACTCGCAGCCGCCGAGCAGGCCGGTGGAGGCCAGCAGCGGCACCAGACAATAATCGGTAAACGGCGGATACAGATTCAGCGCAGCCAGTTGCGGATAGCGCAGGTTCAGCGCTTCGCTGCGCCACACCTGCGTTTTAGGGTTGTTCAGCAGGCCGTGCACCGGCCCGGTGGCTAACAGGGTTTCATCTTCATAACTGACCGGCTGATGGTGTGGATCGATACCGTAAAAACTGACGCGATCGCTGTTGCTGTCAAATAACACCAGCGTCACCGCTTCGGCGATACCGGCACTCTGAACCACCTGCGTCAGGGTTTCCAGCAGTGAAACCATGGTCTGTTGCAGCAACAGCGTGCGCGTCAGTTCCAGTAACCCTTTATGTTTTGTGATGCTCATTGTTGCACTCTGCATAGCGTTAGCTCTGGATACCTGTTCTTTCAGTTGCATAACTGGGTTGCAAAAATTTCTCCGAAGGGGCAGACCAAAAGTCTACCCCTTTCATGGCAGGCCACTCCCTGCCGAGATCAACAAATGCGGGGTAACGGCTCCGCATGGGGCAACATCAGCTGGCGGACGACGCCCAGCGCACCCCGTAAACAGACCTGCGGATGTTCCGTCACCTCGCCAATGGTCCGGGCATCGATGCCCAGAGGATGGCTGTGCAGGATATCCAGCACCGCCTTTTCCACCTGCGGGGACACCACCAGCACCAGTTTGCCTTCGTTGGCAAAATTGAGCGGCTCAAGCCCCAGCAGCTCGCAAATACCGCGCACCGCCGGTTTCACCGGCAGGGCATCTTCGTCGATGCAGATCCCGAAACCGCTGGCCTCGCAAAACTCATGCAAAATGGCATTGACCCCGCCGCGGGTGGCATCCCGCAGTGCGTGGACACCGGCCAGCGCACGCAGCGGCGCAATCATCGGGGCCAGCACGGCGCAGTCACTTTCCACCCCGAGATCCATACCCAGCTGTTCCCGCAGATTCAGGATCGCCGCACCGTGATCGCCGAGTGTGCCGCTGACAATCACTTTGTCTCCGGCCTCGAGGGTTTTCGCCGCCCACTTCACTGAGGTGGGGATCACGCCAATCCCGGCGGTATTGATAAAGATTTTGTCCGCCGCGCCGCGCTGCACCACTTTGGTGTCGCCGGTCACGATGGCAATGCCCGCATCGCGGGCGGTCTTCGCCATTGCGCCGACGATTTTCTGCAAATCCGCCAGCGGCAACCCCTCTTCGAGAATGAATCCGCAGGAGAGATAAGCCGGTGTTGCGCCGCTGACGGCCAGATCGTTCGCCGTGCCGCACACCGCCAGTTTGCCAATGTTGCCGCCGGGAAAGAAAATCGGATCGATAACGTAGCTGTCAGTGGTGAATGCCAGCCGGTCTCCCTGACGGGTGAGATCGGCCAGGTTCAGCCGCGCGCCGTCTTCACATTCGTTAAGCCAGGGGTTATCAAATGCGGCGCGAAACGTCCGTTCGATCATCTGCTGCATCGCCCGCCCGCCGCTGCCGTGCGCCATGGTCACCACGTCATTACGGTTACTCATCCTGCCACCTTCTGTCGTTGATGCGTCTGCACGCGTTGCGTTTCCTGATGCCGGTACTGATACCACGCGGCGCAGGCGCCTTCGGACGACACCATCAGCGCACCGAATGCGTTATGCGGCGTGCAACCGGTGCCAAACAGCGGGCACTGATGCGGCTTGCAGCGTCCGGTCAGCACTTCGCCGCAGCGTGCACGCGGATCGTCGGCGACCGACTGCGCCTGCGGGTTAAAGCGCCGCTCGGCATCGAATGCCGCGTACCCGGCAGTCAGCGAAATACCGGAATTTTCTATCAGCCCCAGACCGCGCCATTCGCTGCTGCCCGACAGCACAAACACCTCGCGCATGGCGTCCTGTGCCAGCAGGTTACCCTCTTCCGGCACCACGCGGCGGTACTGGTTTTCGGTTTTACACGATGCCTCGCAAACTTGTTCCACCAGCATCAGAACGCTTTGCAGCATATCCAGCGGTTCAAATCCGCTGATCACCAGCGGTTTACCAAATTGCGTATTGATAAAGTGATACGGCGCCGTGCCGATCACCATGCTGACGTGGCCGGGGGCGAGGAACGCATCGATGCGCACGTCGTCTTGTTGCAGCAGGCTGCGCAAGGTGGGGATCAGGCTGATGTGCTGGCAGAACACGCTGAAGTTCATCAGACCTTCACGCCGCGCCTGTTGCAGCGTCACGGCGGTCACCGGCAGCGTGGTTTCAAAACCAAGGGCGAAAAACACCACCTGACGCGCCGGGTTTTCCCGCGCCAGTTTCAGCGCATCGAGCGGCGAATAGACCACGCGCACGTCTGCGCCCCGTTCGCGCGCCTGTAACAGCGAACCCTGTTTACCCGGCACCCGCAGCGCATCGCCAAAGGTGCAGAAAATCACTTCAGGGTGCGCGGCGATTTCACAGCAGGCGTCGATGCGCCCCATCGGCAATACGCAGACCGGACACCCCGGCCCGTGGATAAACTCAAGCTGCGGTGGCAGCAGTTTATCCAGCCCGAATTTGAAAATAGCGTGGGTGTGGCCGCCGCAGACTTCCATAATCTGCATCGGTTTTGCGGCGCTGTAAGGCAGTTGCGCCGCCCGCTGATGCAGCCGTTCGATCAGCGTTTTGGCAAGTTTAGGATCGCGGAATTCATCGACAAATCGCATTATCTGGCCTCCCCTCTGCCGAGGAACAGCGCGACGTCGGCTTCCACTTCCTCCATGGCGTGCAGCGCCGCCAGCGTTTCCTGCGCCTCCTGTTCGTCGAGTTTGCTCAGCGCGAAACCGACGTGGATCAATACCCAGCAGCCGATCAGCGCCTGCCGGTTCTCACCGCCGACCAGCGCGATATTCACCTCGCGGCGCATTCCGCACACCTGCGCCCAGGCGTGGTCAGGTTGCTGATCGTGCAGGGCAACGATTTGCCCCGGAATGCCTATGCACATCGCTGTTGCTCCAGCCACGCCAGCCAACGCGCCATCCCCTCACCGGTGGTCGCGGAGAGCTGAATCACCTCAATGTCCGGGTTCACCTGGCGCGCATTGGCAATGCAAACCTCAACGTCAAACGTCACGTAAGGCAGCAGATCGATTTTATTGAGGATCATCAGCCGGGAAGCGGCAAACATATGCGGATATTTCAGCGGTTTGTCTTCGCCTTCGGTGACGGAAAGCACCGCCACTTTATGACGCTCGCCGAGATCGAAACTGGCGGGGCACACCAGATTCCCGACGTTTTCGATAAACAGCAGGCTGCCGTTTTCAGGTGCCAGCTGGTGTACCGCGTCGTGCACCATTTGCGCGTCGAGATGGCAGCCTTTACCGGTATTCACCTGAATCGCCGGCACCCCGGTGGCGCGAATGCGGTCAGCATCATTGGTGGTTTGCTGATCGCCTTCCACCACCGCGCAGCTCACCTGCGATGCCAGACGGGTCAGCGTGCTGGTCAGCAACGTCGTTTTGCCGGATCCGGGGCTGGACACCAGATTCAGCGCCAGGATCGACGCACTGGCAAAGTGCTCGCGGTTATGCGCCGCAATGTGATTATTCTTCGCCAGCACGTCCATTTCGATATCAATCAGGCGGCGCGGCGCAAACGGCAGGCCGTGGGAATGATCATCATGAGAGTGGAAATGTGGCGACGCGTCGTGAGGGTGCTGATGGGAATGTTGATGGAGATGTTCACTGCTGACGCCTTCAATCCGAAGTTCGCCACTGGCACAACCGCAGGTACTGCACATAATTTTCTCCCGGGGCAAAACGCGCCCGTTATTCGATTTCAATACGTTTTAATTTCATGCCGTCGTCAGCAACAACGCGGACATGACGGCCGCCGCACAGCGGGCAAAGCAGTACGCCGGGGCTGAGCAGACGGATGTCGAGCTGACAATCGTGACACCAGCACTCTGCCGCAGGTGTCGCAAGATGCAGCTCGCAGCCTTCGGCCAGCGTTTCGCGGCAGGCCAGTTCAAAACAGAATGTCAGCGCGTCAGGCTCGACGCAGGAAAATGCCCCCACTTCCATCCACACGGCGGTGATCCGGCGGGCATTATTTTGCCGGGCAAATTGCTGCATTAATTCGACGGCATTCTGGCACAGGGTTATTTCGTGCATAGCGTCCGCTCTTTTAAAAATGATGACAGTGCGCTGCAATATTAATGCCAGAGTGTATTCATGAGCTGATAAGGAAATATTTCCGCCGGTCTGTCATGCCAAGGCCGCCCCCGTCATATATGTCGAAATAAGGTGTCATCGACATGTCATTTAATTTCCCTTCCGCATCCCTGTTAATACGAAAAATATCCAACAACCTGAATTTAAAGCAGTTAACAGAAAAATTCCGCAACTGGCACGCTTTATGCCAATACAGCCCTATGCGCCGTATTTTCGTCGTCATCTGACATTTCGAAATGGCACCCTTACAGAACTCAACAACGGGTAACCACCATGAGCACTCTCAGCGAACTGACCACTAAAGCGGATTACATTGCCAGCAAAAATAATCAGCTGAAATCACACTGGCACACCTATCAGAACAGCCTGATTCAGGCGATCACCACAACAAATAAGAAAATAAATCATGAGTTTACCTGTAGCGAAGAGCAGGACATTCGCTTCACGCTGTTTAACCATTTCTCGGTCAGCATTCATCTGAGCGATGACTTTTACAGTCAGGACGTGATTTACAGCCTGAACATGGCACCGGCCAGCGAAGAACCGGACTTTAAAGCGTTTGCCCACGCCAGACTGAGCGAGGACGGCCATCTCGACGATGTGGTGGATATCCGTGACAAACATGCGGTACAGGAACATTACCTGAATAAGATTTCCGCTATTTATCAGTGCCTGTTCGATTCCCTGCATAACAATCAGGCCGTTTTACCGCAATTAGAAAAATTGCTGATTCAGGAAAAATAATCCTGCGGAATTCATTTTCACGGCGTGGCGAAAATAAATACCCCCTCGCTGAACTGCCGTTTCTTTAATGGGATTAATTCCGACATAAGTGTCGAAATGTCATTTTTAGTGCCGATTTCGTCATCTTTGACGAAATAGAAAGGAGAGGTCATGAGCGTTAAAACGGCCATGAATCAATATGTGATAGCCGACCCGAAACGTTGTATCGGCTGCAATACCTGTATGGCCAGCTGCTCGCAGGAACATCAGCGCCAGGGCTTACAGTCTGCTCCCCGTTTGCAGGTGATGCGTAACCGTCTGGATTCCGCGCCGGTCATGTGTCACCAGTGTGAAGATGCCCCCTGCGCGCAGGTGTGCCCGGTGAATGCCATCACCCGCGAAAATGACGCCATTCATCTGAATGAAAGTCTGTGCGTCAGCTGCAAACTGTGCGGTATCGCCTGCCCGTTTGGCGCGATCACCTTTTCCGGCAGTACGCCCGTGGACATTCCGCGCGACTGCAACACATGGAAAGCACAGCCCGCCCCGCGTGCACCCCGTGCGGTCAGCCCGTTTCTTGACTGCGTTCCCGGCATTCGCGCCGTGGCGGTGAAATGCGATTTGTGCAGCTTCAGCCCGCAAGGCCCGGCGTGCATCACCTCCTGCCCGACGCAGGCGATCACGCTGGTGACCGCCGGTCTGTCTGCCCGCGCCAGCCAGCAAAAACGCCTGAACGCCATGACCGTTTTCCCCGCCGATCTCCCGGTCGATTTAACCGCCTTCACCGCACCTGACGCGGAGACAAAATCATGACGTCTTTATTGGCTTTGACTCCGGCGTCCCTGCTGGCGCTGGCGCTGATGCTCTGGTTACTGAGCGGTGTCCTGAGCTGGCTGGTGGCGGTTTTTGCACGCCTGAGCAGCCTGATTTCCGGCCTCGGCGGCATGCTGGCCTCCCTCGCCGCCATGACGGCGGCGTTACAGATAGTGCACGGCGGCCCTGCGCAGGCGATCACGCTGCCGCTGCTGCATTTCGCGGCGGAGTTCAGCGCGCTGAACGGCCTGCTGCTGTTGGCGATGTCCGTTCCGGCGCTGTTTTGCAGCCTGTATGCCTGCGCATGGCTGAACGCGGTGAATTCACGCACGCGCGCACGCACCGGGCTGTTGTGCAATCTGCTGCTGGCCGCACTGGCCGCCGTGTCAGTGTCTGCCAATGCCGTTCAGCTGATTCTGATGATGGAGCTGGCGGCGCTGTGCGCCTATTTCCTGATCGTACAGAGCGACGATGTGAAAAGCCGTCGCGCCGGTCTGAATCAGTTTCTCTCGGGCCGCCTCGGCACGCTGTGCCTGATCCTGGCCTTTGCCCTGCTGCATCACACCAGCGGCAGCGTCAATTTTGAGGTGCTGCGCCAGGCAACGTTGACGCCGGGCATTAAATCGGTGGCGTTCCTGCTGGCGCTGGCGGGTTTCGGGCTGTACGCCGGGATTATCCCGCTGCACGCCTGGGTGCCGCAGTCACATTCCAGCGCGCCCGCTCACGCCGCCGCGCTGTTCTCCGCCGCGCTGATGAAAATCGGCATTATCGGCATCGTAAAAGTCGGTCTGGATCTGCTGGGCGCACCGCCACTCTGGTGGGGCCTGATGGTGTTGCTTCTGGCGATCCTGACCGCATTTATTGGCGGGCTGTACGCGCTGATGGAACATGATCTCCGCCGTCTGCTGGCTTATCACACGCTGGAAAACGTCGGGATTATCCTGCTCGGCGTGGGGGGCGCGATGGTGGGCGTGGCGCTGGATCTGCCGGTGCTGGCGTCGCTTGCGCTGCTGGCCGGGCTGTTCCATCTGTTCAACCACGGCCTGTTCAAAACCGCGCTGTTCCTCGGTGCCGGTGAAATCGAAATGCAGACCGGCATCAGGGATATGGAAAAACTCGGCGGTATTGCGCGGCTGATGCCGTGGACCGCCGTGGCGGTGCTGATTGCCCTGATGTCGATGGCGGCACTGCCGCCGCTCAACGGCTTTGCCAGCGAATGGCTGCTGTATCAGTCGCTGTTCCAGCTGAGCGCCAGCAAGGTGTTTATCGCGCGTCTGCTCGGGCCGCTGCTGGCGGTCGGTCTGGCGCTGACCGGGGCACTGGCGCTGATGTGTATTGCCAAAGTTTTCGGCGTCACCTTCCTTGGCGCACCGCGCAGTCAGGCGGCGGCGGATGCCACACCCGCCCCGCTGGCGATGACGCTGGGCAGTCTCTTACCGGCGCTGCTGTGCATTCTGTCTGGCGTCGCCTCCCCCTGGATCATTCCGCACTTTTCCGGCGTGGCCGCTGCCGTGCTGAATACGCCGCTCATGCCGTTTGCCCGAAACGGCGCGGCGGTGTCCGGCACCTCCGCCGTCTGTGCCCCGATGATTGCCCTGCTGCTTCTGGCGATGCCGTTACTGCCGTGGCTGATTGCCAGCCTGTTACGCGGAGCGCGTCTGCCGAACCGTGTGCGCGGCGACGCCTGGGCGTGCGGTTACGGGCATTCCGCTGAGATGGTGGTGACCGCCACCGGTTTTGCCCAGCCGCTGCGCGTGATGTTTGCGCCGTTGTATCACCTGCGCCAGCGCGCCACGCCTGCCGCGCTGGTGGCTGCCCTGCACCGGGGCTGGCTCGGGGCGTTCTGCCGTCGTCTGGCTTTCATCGAACTGGCCGTGTTGCTGGTTGTGGCTTTTGCCTGAGGAACTGAAGATGAATTTTCCCGTTTTGTTAAACACTGCCCTGTGGCCGCTGGCGCTGATCCAGGCGGTGGCCCTGCTGGCTGTCGCGCCGCTGTTCGCCGGTTTCAGCCGCGTGATGCGCGCCCGGATGCACAACCGGCAGGGGCCGGGCGTGTTACAGGAATATCGCGATATCACCAAATTACTGGCACGCCAGAGCGTGGCACCGGCGGCATCGGGCGCGGCGTTTCGCAGTATGCCGTATCTGCTGACCGGCGGATTGCTGGTCATCGCCACCGCCCTGCCAGCGGTGACGCTGGCATCACCTTTGGGAGCGGCGGGCGATCTGATCACCGTCATTTATCTTTTCGCCATCGTGCGCTTTGTGTTCGCCATCGCCGGGCTGGATACCGGCAGCCCGTTCACCGGCATGGGTGCCAGCCGCGAGGCGGTACTCGGCGTGCTGGTCGAGCCGATTCTGCTGCTCGGCCTGTGGGTCGCGGCGCTGGTGGCCGGTTCCACGTCACTCGGCGCGATTGCTGCCCGCGTGCTGCACTGGCCGGTGTCGTCTTCATTAACGCTGATTCTGGCCGCGCTGGCCTGCGCTTTTGCCACTTATATCGAAATGGGCAAGCTGCCGTTTGATATGGCCGAAGCCGAGCAGGAATTGCAGGAAGGCCCGCTCACCGAATACTCCGGCGCGGCGCTCGGCGTACTGAAACTGGGGATCAGCCTGAAGCAGCTGGTGGTGTTGCAACTGTTTCTCGGTCTGTTTTTCCCGTTCGGTCTGGCAGAACACCTCACGCCACTGACGCTGCTGATGGCGGTGATCGTCTGCCTGCTGAAACTGCTGGTTGCCGTTTTTCTGGTGGCACTGATTGAAAACAGCGTCGCCCGTCTGCGCTTTCTTAAAACCTCCCGCACCACCTGGGCGGGCTTCGGGCTGGCGTTTCTGGCGCTGGTGTCCTGGCTGGTCGCAGGCTGACCTGACATTTTTCGTGTCCCGCTGCGGCGGGAAGAGGCTTTGTAATGAGTGATTTCAATACCGCGTTAAACCAAAATCCGGTGGGTAAGCATTATCTGGCGGCGCTGGCGAAGCAGTTTCCTTCGGCAATTTTAGGCAGCGAATGGCAGACCGATACGCAGGCCACCGTGACCATCAAACTCAATGCCCTGCCGGAAGTGGTCGAGTGGTTGTATTACCAGCAGGGCGGATGGCTGTCGGTTTTATTCGGCAATGACGAGCGCACGCTGTGCGGCAACTATGCGCTGTACTACGTGCTGTCGATGGAACAGGGCGTGAAATGCTGGATCACCGTGCGCGCCGAAGTGGATCCCGTCTCGCTGGAATTTCCTTCCGTGACGCCCCGCGTACCGGCGGCCGTGTGGGGCGAACGCGAAGTGCGCGACATGTACGGCCTGCGTCCGGTGGGTTTGCCGGATGAACGCCGTCTGGTGCTGCCCGATGACTGGCCTGACGATTTATATCCGCTGCGCAAAGACGCCATGGATTACCGCCAGCGCCCTGCGCCGACCACGGACGAAGAAACCTATCCGTTTATTTCTGAGGCCAAAGAAGGCAGCAAAATTGTGCCGATCGGCCCGCTGCACGTCACCTCTGACGAACCGGGACATTTTCGTCTGTTCGTCGATGGCGAAGACATTATCGATGCCGATTACCGCTTGTTTTACGTGCATCGCGGCATGGAAAAACTGGCCGAAACCCGCATGGGTTACAACGAAGTGACGTTCCTGTCAGACCGCGTGTGCGGCATTTGCGGCTTCACGCACAGCGTCGCCTACACCTCATCGGTGGAAAATGCGATGGGGATCGTCGTGCCGGAACGGGCGCAGATGATCCGCTCGATTCTGCTGGAAGTGGAACGCCTGCACAGCCATCTGCTGAACCTCGGTCTGGCCTGTCATTTCGTCGGTTTTGACTCCGGCTTTATGCAGTTCTTCCGCGTGCGCGAGCAGTCCATGAAGATGGCGGAAATCCTCACCGGCGCACGTAAAACCTACGGCATGAACCTGATTGGCGGCATGCGTCGCGACATTTTAAAAGACGACATGATCGCCACCATTGCGCTGGCGGGCAGCATGCGTCGTGATCTCAACGAGCTGGTGGATATTCTGCTCAGCACGCCGAATACGGAACAGCGCAGCGTCGGCGTCGGCATTCTGGATCCGCAGGTGGCGCGTGATTTCAGCAACGTCGGCCCGATGGTGCGCGGCAGCGGCCATCGCCGCGATATGCGTCAGGATCACCCTTACGCCGGTTACGCCAAACTGCCTTTTGAGCTGTGCAGCGAAACCGGTAACGACGTCTATTCCCGCCTGAAAGTGCGCATCCACGAAGTTTTCAATTCCCTGAATATGATCGAGTTTGGCCTGCAAAGCCTGCCGGGCGGCCCGCTGGCGGTGGAAGGTTTCACCTATATTCCGCACCGCTTTGCGCTGGGTTTTGCCGAAGCACCGCGCGGCGACGACATTCACTGGAGCATGACCGGCGATAACCAGAAGCTGTTCCGCTGGCGCTGCCGGGCGGCCACCTACGCCAACTGGCCGACGCTGCGCTACATGCTGCGCGGCAATACGGTGTCCGATGCGCCGCTGATCATCGGCAGTCTCGATCCCTGCTATTCCTGCACCGACCGCATGACGGTGGTCGATGTGCGTAAGAAAACGACCATTGTCGTGCCTTACAAAGAGATCGAACGTTACGGCATCGAACGCAAAAATTCGCCGCTTTAAGGAGCCGCTTACTCATGCTGAAACTGATAAAAAAAGTGCTGAAAACCGGCACGGCGACGGTGGCCTATCCGTTTAAACCGCTGGATCTGGCACCGAACTTTCGGGGTAAACCGCAGTACACCGCGCAGCAGTGCATCGCCTGCGGCGCCTGCGCCAACGCCTGTCCGTCCAATGCGCTGACCATGACCACGGCAGAAGACGGCGAAACGATCCGCTGGCAGCTGTTTTTAGGGCGCTGCATTTTCTGCGCCCGCTGCGAGGAGGTCTGCCCGACGGCGGCCATTACGCTCTCACAGGAGTTTGAACTGGCGGTGTGGCGCAAAGAAGATCTGTTCGAAACGGCAGATTTCCCCGTCTGCCGCTGCCGTGAATGTGGCAAAGCCTACGCCGTGCAAAAGGAAATCGACTTTGCACTCAGCCTGTTACAGGAAAACGGCGCGCTGAGCGAGCGGCAAATCGCCGACCGGCGCATCCAGTATGAAACCTGTCCGGAGTGCAAAAAAATGCACTGTCTTTCTTCCACCGACCGCATTGATATCGGCCGACATATGACCACGGAGGCGCAGTCATGAGCCAGACGCTGATCGGCCCGCGTGACGAACATGGCCTGCCGGTGCCCGTCACCCTTGATGAAAGCATCGCCAAACTGAAATCCACACTGCTCACCAGTATCCGCCGCTCTGCCTACGTCTACCGCGTGGACTGCGGCGGCTGCAACGGCTGTGAAATCGAGATTTTCGCCGCGATCTCCCCGCTGTTTGATGCTGAACGTTTTGGGATCAAGGTGGTGCCCTCACCGCGCCATGCCGACATTTTACTGTTTACCGGTGCCGTCACCCGCGCCATGCGCGTACCTGCCCTGCGCGCCTGGGATTCTGCGCCTGATCCTAAAATCAGTATTTCCTACGGGGCCTGCGGCAACAGCGGCGGCATTTTCCACGACCTTTATTGTGTCTGGGGCGGCACTGACAAGATCGTGCCGGTGGATGTGTACATTCCCGGCTGCCCGCCCACGCCTGCCGCGACGATTTATGGTTTTGCGATGGCGCTTGGCCTGCTGGATCAGAAAATCAAAGGCCAGCAACACGACGAGGCCGCCCGCGAACCGGCGGCATTATTGCATCCCGACCTGCCGCAACCGCTGCGCGTATTGCTCGATCGCGAAGCCCGCCGCATGGCCGGTTACCGCTATGGCCGCCAGATTGCCGATCGCTTTATGGAGCTGGTCGCCGCGCCCGGCCTGCAACCGGTAGAACAGCGCATCTCGGCCTATCTGGATGAACAAGCGGATATGCGGCTCAACGAAATCGTCGGCAACCTGCAACAGATTTATCAGCAGGTGCTGCGCGGGGAGGTACGCCTGTGATGACCTCCGCCAACGATAACCGTTATGCCCGGCATCAGACCCCGGCGGGCATCACGCCTGAAAAGAACAAAGTGATTTTCTATTCGCTGAGCAGCAAGTTCGTCGATGAGAAGCGCGCGCAGAAACGCAGCGCGCAAAAAGTGCAGGAAGTCATTTATTACAGTCTGGCGATCGGCCATCACCTTGGGGTCATCGACTGCCTGAAATCCCGCCTCGAATGCCCGCTTGATGATTATCGCCGGTGGATAGACCTTCTGCCGGAGAACGGCGAGGCACACCGGAAACTGGCCGGAGTGCAACGCTTCGGCGAGATCAATATCGACAGCACACACACGCACTGCCTGGCGCTGGCGCTGCGCGCGGCCCGCCAGCAGATGACCCCGCAGCAACAGGGCTGGAGCGATGCGCTGGTCGCCCTGCTCCAGCAAATCGAAAACGACCCCGCCATGTACCTGATGGTCAGGAGATACGATGCCTGATTTACCTTCCCGCTACGCGCTGCTGTGCGTCGGCAACAGCATGATGGGTGACGATGGCGCAGGCCCGCGGCTGGCTGAACTGTGCGCCGAACGGCCACTGCCCGGCTGGACCGTCGTGGACGGCGGTGCCGCGCCGGAAAACGATATCGGTTTTTTACGCGAACTGCGCCCGCAGCATCTGGTGATTGTCGATGCCACCGACATGGGGCTGGCGCCCGGCGAAATGCGCATCATCAATGAAGAGGACATCGGTGAGATGTTCATGATGACCACCCACAACCTGCCGCTGACGTTTCTGATTCAGCAACTGCGTGACGATATCCCGGACATCACGTTTGTTGGCATCCAGCCGGATGTGGTGGCGTTTTACTACCCGATGAGCGCGGTGGTGGAACAGGCGGTCAGGCATCTGCATCAGCGGCTGCCGGCGCTGGAAACCGGCTTAGGTATCGCGCTTTATGCTGCCGGGGACGCCTGACATCGTCTATCGACACATCTGTCGAGGCAGTGACGAAGCGGGCATGACGTCAGCGCCCTGTTTCGTCACCGTCAATAATCACTTCGCTAACCCGTTGAATCAAAAGCGTAAAAATTAACCCTCTGAACTGGCACGGTTTATGTATAGCCAGAGCAGCAATGTCGTCAGGCCGGTGTCATCCGGCTTCATAAGAAAATCCGGAATCAGGAGAGTTGAAGATGAACCGGTTTATTATCGCCGACCCTAAAAAATGTATCGGCTGCCGTACCTGTGAAATTGCCTGCGTCATGGCTCACAGTGAATCGCAGGATATCTCGCTGCTCAACGCCGCCACCTTTGCGCCGCGTCTGCACGTGATCAAAGGCGTTAATCTGAGCACCGCCGTCATGTGCCGCCAGTGTGAAGACGCGCCCTGCGCCAATGTCTGCCCGAACGGGGCTATCAGCCGCGTCGGCGACCGCGTTCAGGTGATGCAGGAGCGCTGCATCGGTTGTAAAACCTGTGTCGTTGCCTGCCCGTACGGCGCAATGGAAGTGGTCACCAAACCGATTTTCCGCCAGAACGGTGCGGCCATGACCGCCACCTCTGACAAAGCCGAAGCGCATAAATGCGATTTGTGCCACGCCCGTGCCGGCGGCCCGGCCTGTATGGAAATTTGCCCGACGAAGGCGCTGTACGCCATCGACCGCAATCACTTACAGGAAATGAACGCAGAAAAACGCCGCCGCGCTGCGCTCGATAGCACCTCCCCCCTGCTGTTTTAACCTCGGATAGAGGAAGGAAGATCATGAAAAAAGTCACCACTGTCTGCCCATACTGTGGGGCGGGATGCAAAATGAATCTGGTTGTGGATAACGGTAAAATTATCCGCGCAGAAGCTGCCAATGGCGTGACCAATCAGGGCGAACTGTGCCTGAAAGGCTATTACGGCTGGGATTTTCTCAATGACACTAAACTGCTGACGCCGCGCCTGACACAGCCGCTGATCCGCCGCCAGAAGGGCGGGAAATTCGAAGCGGTCAGCTGGGATGAAGCCATCCGTTACACCGCGCAGCGTCTGAAAGAGATCAAACAAAAACATGGCCCGCGTTCGATCATGCACACCGGTTCTTCCCGCGGAACCGGCAATGAAACCAACTATGTGATGCAGAAATTCGCCCGTGCGGTGATCGGCACGAACAACGTCGACTGCTGCGCCCGCGTGTGTCACGGCCCGTCGGTTGCCGGTTTGCAGGCCACCCTCGGCAACGGCGCGATGAGTAATTCCATCGGCGATATTGAGAATTCCAAATGCCTGCTGGTGATCGGCTATAACTGTGCCGACTCACACCCGATCGTTGCCCGCCGGGTGATCAAAGCCAAAGAGAAAGGCGCGCAGATCATTGTGTGCGATCCGCGTCGTATCGAAACCGCGCGCATCGCCGATCAGCATCTGCAAATCAAAAACGGCTGCAACATGGCGCTGGTGAATGCGTTTGCCCATGTGCTGATCGAAGAAAATTTGTATGACCACGACTACGTCGCCAAATACACCGAAGGCTTCGAGGAGTACCGCAAAAACGTCGCGGATTATTCGCCGGAAAAAGTCGCCGAACAGACCGGCGTCAGTGCACAGCAAATCCGTCAGGCAATGCGCACGTATGCCGCCGCGCCGTCTGCCACCATCATGTGGGGCATGGGCGTCACGCAGTTTGGTCAGGCAGTGGATGTGGTGAAAGGGCTGGCCGGGCTGGCATTGCTGACCGGAAACCTTGGCCGGGCAAACGTCGGCGTCGGGCCGGTGCGCGGTCAGAATAATGTGCAGGGTGCCTGCGATATGGGCGTGCTGCCAAACGAATTCCCCGGCTATCAGTCAGTGACCGATGCCAAAGTCCGCGCAAAATTCGCCGATGCCTGGGGTATCGACGTGAATCAGATGGATGCACAAATCGGCCACCGCATCACCGAGATCCCCCATCTGGCGCTGGAAGGACAGGTAAAAGCCTATTACATCATGGGCGAAGATCCGTTGCAGACCGAAGCCGACTTAAGCCTGGTGCGTAAGGGCTTCGAAGCGCTGGATTTTGTGGTCGTGCAGGACATCTTCATGACCAAAACCGCCGAGCAGGCCGATGTGATCCTGCCGGCCACCTCCTGGGGTGAGCACGGCGGCGTATTCTCCTGCGCCGACCGCGGTTTCCAGCGTTTCGAGAAAGCCATCGAACCGAAATACAACGTCAAGCGTGACTGGGAAATCATCAGCCTGCTGGCAACGGAACTGGGCTATCCGATGCATTACAACGATAACCAGGAAATCTGGGACGAAATGCGCGAGCTGTGCCCGCTGTTTTACGGCGCAACCTACGAAAAAATGGGCACGCTCGGGCATATCCAGTGGCCGTGCACCACGCTGGAAAGTCCGGGGACTCAGTACCTTTATCAGGACAATCATTTCGACACGCCAACCGGCAAAGGCCAGCTTTTCGCTGCACCGTGGCGCGCCCCGGCTGAAGTGCCGGACGGCGAGTATCCGCTGGTGTTGTGTACCGTGCGCGAAGTCGGCCACTACTCCTGCCGTTCAATGACCGGTAACTGCGCCGCCCTGCAAACGCTGGCCGACGAGCCGGGCTTCGTGCAGATGCACCCGCAGGACGCGCAGGCGCTGGGGATCCGCGATCAGCAACTGGTCTGGGTCGCCTCCCGCCGTGGCAAAGTCATTTCCCGCGCCAACTTTAACGAGCGTATCAATATTGGCGCGGTGTACATGACCTATCAGTGGTGGATCGGTGCCTGTAATGAGCTGACGCAGGAAAATCTGGATCCGATCTCAAAAACGCCGGAAACCAAATACTGTGCGGTCAACGTGGAAAACATCGCCGACCAGCGCTGGGCGGAAGACTTTGCACAGCAAAGTTACAGCGACATGAAAGCACGTCTGCGCCGTGCCGTTGAAGATGTGATCCCGGTGGTTGAAGTTTAGGTTAATGGAGATCCGCACCTCAAAGTGTGAGGTGTCGTTTTGCTCCCTCCCCTGCAAAGGGGAGGGGTCGGGAGGGGGTATGAATGACAACGCGGGATCCGCCGTGGCCATGAATCCCTCCTCCCCGCATTTAAAAAGGGTTTTTATGTCTGGCTTACTCATTCGCATCAGTGGCAAAGTCCAGGGCGTCGGTTTCCGGCCTTTTATCTGGCAACTGGCTGACCGTTTACAACTTCGCGGTGAAGTCTGTAACGACAGCGCGGGAGTGGAAATCAGACTGCTGAAACCGGTCAATATCGACATTTTTGTCGAACAGTTACAACGCCACTGCCCGCCGCTGGCGCGCATTGACAGCATTACGCTGGGTCCTTTCGACTGGCAGGATCCGCCACACAGTTTCACGATCACCGGCAGTCGCAAAAGTCAGATGGACACTCAGGTGGTGCCGGATGCCGCGACCTGCCCGGCCTGTCTGAAGGATATTCAGCAGCCCGGCGATCGTCGCTTCGGCTATGCCTTCACCAACTGCACCCACTGCGGCCCGCGCTTTACGTTGATCCGTTCAATGCCCTACGACCGTCCTTCCACCAGCATGGCGGAATTTACGCTGTGCCCTGCGTGTTTACAGGAATATCACAACCCCGCCGACCGGCGGTTTCATGCGCAGCCGGTCGCCTGCCCTCACTGCGGGCCGGGGCTCAGCGCCACCGGACAAAATGGTGAGGTGCTGGCACAGGATCAGGCGGCCATCGCGCAGGCCGTGATTGCGCTGCGCGCCGGTAACATTGTCGCCATCAAAGGGCTGGGCGGTTTTCATCTGGCCTGTGACGCCACGCAGCAGGCCGCCGTGATGCGGCTGCGGGCACGAAAACATCGTCCGACAAAACCGCTGGCCGTGATGCTGCCGGACATCCGCTGGCTGGCGCGCTGCACGGAGGACCCGGCGTCGCCCGCGCTGCGGGAAGTGTTGCAGTCCCCCGCCGCGCCCATCGTGCTGACGCAGAAAAAAAACCGCTCTGTGCTGTGTGAGGCCATCGCCCCCGATTTAGATGAGGTCGGTCTGATGCTGCCGTTTACGCCGCTGCATCATTTACTGATGCAGGCATACCCGACACCGCTGGTCATGACTTCGGGAAATGCGGCGGGTTGCGCACCGGCGTTATCCAACACCGACGCGCTGCGCCAGCTCGACGGCATTGCCGATTTGTGGCTGCTGCACAACCGTGAAATCGTCCAGCGTGCCGATGATTCACTGGTACGCCTGACCCCGCAGGGCACTGAAATATTGCGTCGTGCCAGAGGTTATGTGCCGGACGCCCTGCCATTGCCGCCGGGTTTTCTCGTGCAACCGACGTTGCTTGCGCTCGGAGGCGATCTGAAAAATACGTTTTGTCTGGTACGCGGCGGGCAGGCGATACTCAGCGCGCACTTTGGTTCGCTGGCGCACCGCGATATTGCCCTGCAACAGCAGCAGGCGATTGAACATTTCCAGCATCTTTATGCCTGTACGCCCGTGACTCTCGCCCGCGATGCGCATCCCGCTTATATCAGCCATGTTCAGGCGGATAAGTCCGGCACGCGGGTGGTGGATGTATTGCATCATCATGCCCACATCGCCGCCTGTCTGGCGGAACACCGCTGGCCGCTGGAGGGCGGAAACGTCATCGGGCTGGTGCTGGATGGCCTGGGATACGGTCAGAAAGGCCAGCTTTGGGGCGGCGAATGCCTGCTGGTGAATTATCGCCGGTGCGAACACCTGGGCGGATTACCGCCGGTGGCTCTGCCGGGCGGCGACCGCGCCGCGCGTGAACCCTGGCGAAATCTTCTGGCGCAGTGGATGGCGTTTGTGCCGGGCTGGCAGCACCTTCCTGAAGCGCAAACGTTGCTTACTCAGCCATGGCAGCCGCTGTGGAAGGCGGTGGTGGCGGGCATCAATTCCCCGCTGGCCTCCTCCTGCGGGCGTTTATTCGATGCCGTGGCAGCCGCGACCGGCTGCGCGCCGGAAAGTCTGAGCTGGGAAGGTGAGGCCGCCTGCCGTCTGGAAGCGCTGGCACATCAGGCGTACGGCGTAAAACATCCTGTCACCCTGCCGCTCATTCACGCCGCTGACGGCACCTTTCTGGATTTGGCCGTTTTCTGGCAGCAATGGCTCGGCTGGCAGGCGACACCTGCCGAACGCGCGTTCGCTTTTCATGACGCACTGGCACAAGGTTTTGCTGCCCTGGCCCGCTATTACTGCGCGAAAAACGGCACCCGCACTGTCGCGCTGAGCGGCGGCGTGCTGCATAACCGGCTGCTGCGCCAGCTTTTACATCAGGCTTTATCGCCACTGCACGTTCTGTTGCCGCGGGAATATCCGGCAGGTGACGGCGGGCTGGCTCTGGGTCAGGCGGTTGTCGCCTGCGCCCGTCTTCAGTCTGTTTCTGGTTTCAATCTGAATTAACAATAAGGATCCCCATGATTAACCGCGATTTTTTCCATACGCATCGCCGCGCCTTCTGGCTTTTTATCGGCCTGATTGCCGTCAATCTTCTGGCGTGGGGCTGGGCGCTGGCGGCGTTTCGCCACAATGCCGCGCTGATTGCAGCTGCGCTGCTGGCGTACGGTTACGGGTTGCGTCATGCGGTGGATGCTGACCATATCGCGGCCATCGATAACGTCACCCGCAAGCTGATGCAGCAGGGTCAGCGGCCGGTGGCCGTTGGGGCTTTTTTCTCGCTGGGTCATTCGAGCATTGTGGTGCTGGCCTGCGTGGCGATTGCAGCCACCTCGCTGGTCTTTGGCAATAAAATCGGCTGGCTGCACGATTACGGCAGCACCCTCGGCACGCTGGTTTCTGCCCTGTTTTTATTGATGATGGCGCTGCTGAATGCGCTGATCCTGCGCGATGTTTACCGCCGTTTTCAGAAAGTAAAACGCGGTCAGACCTTCACCGGTAAAGAGGAACTGCATCAGGTTCAGGGCGGCGTGATGAGCCGGTTGTTCAGCTTCGCTTTCAATATGGTGAATAAAAGCTGGCAGATGTATCTGGTGGGATTTCTGTTCGGGCTGGGTTTCGACACCGCCACGGAGATCGGCCTGCTGGGCATCTCGGCGGCGGGTGCCTCTTCCGGGATGTCTGTGTGGAGCATTATGGTGTTTCCGGCGCTGTTCGCCAGCGGCATGGCGCTGATTGATTCACTGGATAATTTTGTGATGGTTGGCGCCTATGGCTGGGCGTTCGACAAGCCGGTTCGCAAGCTCTATTACAACATGACCATTACCGCCACGAGCGTCTTCATTGCGCTGTTTATCGGCGGACTGGAAGCGCTGGGGCTGATGGCCGACAAGCTGAATCTGCACGGCGGATTGTGGCGGGTAGTGGAACAACTCAACGACAACATGGGCAGCGTCGGTTACGCCGCGGTAGCGATTTTCATCCTGTTCTGGGGCATTTCGGCGCTGAATTATCGCCGTAAAGGCTATGACTCCCTGACAGTCTGAAACCCCGGATCCTGCGGTTACGCATCACCCGGCAAGATTATCTGCTTTTCCAGACGCAGCGTACCGCCGTCTGTCACCGTGATCATGATTTGGGTTTTACTGCCCGGCTGCACGGCAAAGCGCATCTGCCCGAGCGGCTGTGGCTGATTGGCAGAAAGATTGACGTTGCTGCTCTGGCGGCTGGTGCTGTTGCCCGCGCTGCCTTGTTGCGAAACGGACACCGCCACCTGGCAGGCGCAGGCTTTGGTGAGGCTGACCATCGGGGTGATGACGTAATTCTGCGCCTCATTATGCGTATCAAACCAAAGCTGATTGGACATGACGGCGGCGATCAGGAGTAAATGCATAGCCTTTATTCTCCGGGTTCAGTCGAAAAAAAACAGGGCTAGTGCCCTGTTCTGCTTTGCTCCTCCCCTTCGCAGGGGAGGAATGGTTAATCAGTTTTGACTGGCGTAGGCCAGGTTAGCTGTACCAAGCTGGGTGATGCTGGTCAGAGAACCGTTTGCGCCCTGTGAAGCCTGCGCGTAGTTGCCTGAACCGTTTTGAGAAACAAGCACTTTACTGCCGTTAGCGGATTGCGACACGTTAGCCGTGTTGTATTCGCCTTTCTGCGCCACACTGATCAGGCTGCCGTCGCCAGTCTGATTCGTGCCAGAGGTGTTTCTGAACCCGTCCTGATTTACCGCAGTCAGCGATTTCTGCGCACCGGTTTGAGTGGCATTCGCCAGGTTAGCAGTACCCTGCTGGTAAATCTGAATTTCAGAATTCCACTGGGTGGCCGTGAATGTCGGCACTGTTGATGGAGGTGTAGAAGGACCACCACCACCGCCGCCGCCACCATGATTTTGACCCGTTGCAAATGCACTGCCACTAACGACTAAAGCGGAGACTGCCACAATTTTCCAAAGTTTCATGATGCTACCCCATTGGTTTAATATCGGATGTCATAAGAACGTATGTTTTTTAATGCTGTGTCACTCTAATCGCCATTCCTGACGAGTTTTGCACGACGCCGCTACTCTGGTTCGTTCCATTCTGGCGTATCTCAGTCACACTCCGGCCTTTTTGCAGAATGTAAGCTGTGTTACCAAAATTCTGTTGCGTAATGGATGAATTCCCGCCACCGGTTTGCGATATATAGGCAAAGTTATCGCTGCCGCTTTGAGAAATATCCGCATTATTTCCATTACCTCTTTGTTTTATCAGCGCAGTATTTTCTGAGCCAGACTGCCGGATAACGCTCGTGCTGCCGTTACCTGTTTGATTGCTGTAGGCCATATTGCTACTGCCATTCTGATAAATCGCCGATGTATTCCCTGATGAATTTCCCGCACCTGCATAATAGATTTCAGCGCTGCCGGCACTTATCTCCGGAAAAGCCATATCATATTGTTGTGCGTTAACGACCCAGGATGCTGAAAGTAATGCCAGGGTCAGTAAAGTCTTTTTCATTTCGTCACCCTGTATTAAATCCGGAGAACAATTTCTTGCTGACCGGTTTTATTGCTGTTGACGAATTGATTATGGAGTTTAAGAAAAATAAGGAACTCACCCGCACGTCGTATTTTAATTTCCGGCTTCATCAAAAAGTATGAGTTGCCCCTTCTCATGCGGATTGACCAGTACATTCTGGTTAAAGGTCAATACGGCTAATCTGGTGCATGGCATTAATCCTAAAGTAACGGGAAAGAGTCATTTCATTAATCACACAAATGCAACTATTCTTAATGACTCGGGAACGTTCCCTTCGACAATAAAGCGATCTGCCGCACATTTCCGTTGCTTATAATTAGGCGAAAAACGCCGCCACACCGCTATTCCTGCCACTTCCTATACCTTTCCATAGGGTTCTGACCCCTGCCACCTAAGTTAAATCGATTATTAGAGCGGGTGGTATTTGAGTTATTAAAGCAGAATGATGAAGTGTATTGCAGAATTCGGAGAATATTTTCGGAGAGGGAATGATTAAAATCGCTGGGTTAACAACGGCAAACGTTAAGATTATGTAAACCCCGTTACTTTAATTTTATTGAACAGGATTTGCATTGCGCATGGCAATACATTAGGAAAACTTTATACATTTTACGTTACATTTTGAAACACAAATAGGCCTTGCGTAAGAGAGGCCAAACGCTAAATTGAGTCAGTACCGCACATGAAACGACCTGAAAATATTATGTGCACCAGGTTGTGTTTATTTTCTCTTTTTAGATATACACAGCAAACATACAGCTATAGATTTAGCAAAATAAGTTAACGGCCTCATTATTGCCTTTCTTTAATCAGGCAACAGAAGGCCGTGGCTATAATAATCAAGGCAGGGTTTGATTATGCTTAATGAAGCGGCGATCAATAATAATATTCTTTTATTAGTGACGAAACCGTCATTACAGGCCAGTGCTTTATTGCAGCAATTAAAACAGCAACTTTGTGTCAGTACCCGACTCCATAACATTCATAAGTCCCTAGAGGATCAATATCTTCATCAGACATTAATTCTCTTCGACATGATGGAGGCAGATCGCCGCACCATTGAGCAGTGGCAATCGGCATTACACCATTATCACGACAGCGTGAAACTGTTGTTACTCAATACGCCTGACGAATACCATTTTCGTGAAATAGAAACCTGGCCGCGGATAAGCGCCGTGTTTTATCTCTCAGCCGATGAAAGCAATCTGGTGGAAGGGATCAAAAGCGTGATCCGTGGCGAATGCTATTTCTCGCAGGGCTTTGCCAGCTACCTGATCAATCAGTCGGGATCCTTTCGCCATCTTCACTCGCAAGACACCGGACTGACCCATCGCGAGAAAGAGATCCTCAATAAATTACGTGTGGGGGCGTCGAACACGGAAATTGCGCGGCTGTTATTTATCAGCGAAAACACCGTCAAGACGCATCTTTATAATTTATTTAGAAAAATCTCGGTAAAAAACCGTACTCAGGCGGCGTCCTGGGCCAACGACAATCTCAAGCGCTGACATCATGAGACTTTACAGCAAGACCTTGTGGCTGTGGCTGGCATTGCTTTGCGGCGCCTGCCTGCATGTTCATGCAGCGGAAATTAAAGATCCCGGCCTGGTCATCGATCACACGGTGACCTCGGTCGGCCATGATTTTTATCGCGGTTTTACCGATAAGTGGGACCGCAACTACCCGGAAACCATCACCATTTCAGAACGGCCCAGCGCACGCTGGGGCAGCTGGATCAGCGTCAAAATAGGCCAGGACACGCTCTACCAGACGCTGTTGTTCCCAAATCGTCGCAATTTTAATAAGGACGTCGACACCGCCATAGATGGCGTCACCGAGGCGCTATCACGTCGCCAGTTAGACAAGGCGTTACTTGGCACCGGGGATCTTGCCCATGATGAATTTTAATGCACAGCCTCTTTTAAGGAGAGCATCGTGAATATTCCAGTCTCAGTCCCCCGCTCGGTGATGCTGCTGGCGTTACTGACGGCGTCCCCGCTTTCCTGGGGCGGCAGTATGGTCTTTCAGTTTGTTAACCCGAACTTCGGCGGCAACCCGAACAATGGCTCGTTTCTGCTCAATGAGGCGCAGGCGCAAAACTCGTACAAAGATCCGGACAGCTATGACTTTGGAACGTCCGGCACGTCGGCGCTGGATAACTTCACTGCCTCGATTCAGTCACAACTGCTGGGCACGCTGATGGGCAACATCAATCAGGGTAAACCCGGCAGGCTGGTGACGCAGGACTTTATTGTGGATATCCAGAATACCGACGGGCAGCTGGTGATGAATGTCACCGACCGTCAGACCGGCAAAGTGTCCACCATTCAGGTTCAGGGTTTGTCAGCAACGACTAACTGATTCCGACGAACAAAATCCCCAAAAAATTCGATACGAAATCGAAATAAGAAGGGAAAAAACGGGAATGAGATCATGCGCAATTATTTATTACTCATCGCAGTTTTTGTGTTGAGCGGGTGCCTGACAGCAGCACCTAAAGAAGCCGCCAGACCGACATTATTACCGCGTGCGCCGAGCTACACCGACCTGACCCATCTGCCGCCTCCGCAGGGACGGATATTTGTGTCGGTGTACAACATTCAGGATGAAACCGGTCAGTTCAAGCCGTATCCGGCAAGTAACTTCTCGACGGCGGTGCCGCAGAGCGCCACGGCGATGCTGGTGTCCGCGCTGAAAGATTCGAAATGGTTTATACCGCTGGAACGTCAGGGGCTGCAAAACCTGCTCAACGAACGCAAAATTATTCGCGCCGCGCAGGAAAATGGCAGCGTCGCCATCAACAACCAGCGGCCGCTCTCCTCGCTGGTGGCGGCGAATGTCCTGATTGAAGGCTCGATTATCGGCTATGAAAGCAATGTGAAATCAGGCGGGATTGGTGCGCGTTACTTCGGTATCGGCGCCAGCACGCAGTACCAGTTGGACCAGATAGCCGTGAACCTGCGTGCTGTCGACGTCAATACCGGGGAAGTTCTGTCGTCAGTGAATACCAGTAAGACGATATTGTCGTACGAAGTGCAGGCCGGGGTGTTCCGCTTTATCGACTATCAGCGTCTGCTGGAAGGCGAACTGGGCTATACCACCAACGAGCCCGTCATGCTGTGCCTGATGTCGGCCATTGAATCCGGGGTAATTTATCTGGTCAATGACGGTATCGACCGCAATCTGTGGCAGTTGCAGAATCCGACGGATATCAATTCACCGATACTTCAACGCTACAAAAACACTATTGTCCCTGCCGAATCCTGATGAGAGGCAGTTGGCGAAGGGAAGTGGCGGGTTGAGGCCGCTTCCCTTCTTTTTTTAGGACCACCTCAGGTTTTGTTCTCCTGAGTTTTCACGCCTTGCTGGTAATTATTTACGCGCTTTTTATCTTCAAGATTAAAATCGGGATCAAGATAAATGCTCAGCCGTTTGATCAGCAATTCGTCAAATTCAAACACCGTACAAAAATGATGACGCCCCGCCTGAGACGTTGGCCAGCGGTCACCGTTTTGCATCACCCCGCGCATCTGCCCTTCCAGCACCAGGGTGTCGCCGTCGCTCAGAAAGCGAAATGCGTCCTGAATATGCTGGATTTTGTCGATCTCCAGCGCAAAACGTTTTCCCAGTTCTCCCAGTGAGGATTTGCCCTGCGCGGTGCCAAACTTAGGAAAGAACAGTTCGACGTCTTCCGTAAAAAGATCTAATAAGGAAGCATCAGCCTGATCCAGTTTGGCGTAAAAAGTCTTCACAACGTCAATGCGCTTTTCTTTCAATGGTTGTTCTGTCATTTTCCACCTCGAAATCACTCCCTCAGCCTCAAGCCTAGTGACTGTCGCTGAATTTGCCAGTTATGTGGCCGGGCTCACAAAAGCCAAACGCCGCCAGTTCAAAGAGATTTCTGCACTCTGCGGCGTAACCCATTACACTTGCAGGATTGTTTACGTTCATTTCCCCTTACATTTTGGAGAGTCACGGATGTCTCAGTTCACTCGCGCAGGCAGCGTTATGCCGCCTGTTCCGACTTCCGCCCGGGCGGTCATCATCGCCATTTGCGTGTTGCAGGGACTGCTGCTGTATTTCTTCCTCTCGCACCCTGCGTCTCCCGCGCTCGAATCCCTGAGCCATAATATTTACGGCCAGACTATGGCATTTACATTACCGGTCCTGATTTCGTTATCGGTCGTGCACCTGAATTCTCGTCGTTTCTGGGGCGGCATAGCCGTGCTGACGTTGCTGCTGGCGGGGATGGCGGCGTGGCTGAAAAGCAACATGACCGGCGCGCCGTCAGAGGCGGTGCTGTTTCCTTTCTGTCAGTCTTTGGTTCTGCTGGTTTACTTTGTGCTGCCGTGGTTGCAGGTGCAGTCTTTCCCGCCGGACACCCGTTACCGCTACGCAAATCTGGCGGCGTGCTATTCGCAAAATACGCTGTGCCTGATGCTCACCGTGCTGCTGATGCTGCTGACCCTGGGCGTGATGGCGCTGTGTGCGGCACTGTTCAGGCTGATTGGCATTGAGTATTTCCACACGCTGTTCTTCGATACGCCGCTGTTTATGTGGCTGGTTTACGGGCTGCTGCTGGGCATCAGTATCGTCACCTGCCGCACCCAGCCGTCGCTGATGAACACCACCAAAAACATTATTCGTTTTATTCTGAAAGGCTTACTGCCGCTGGTTGCGTTTGTGGCGCTGCTGTTCCTGTGCGCCCTGCCGTTCACCGGGCTGAAGGCGCTGTCCGATGCCTGGTCTGCGGCCAGCCTGCTGACCATCATGGCGATGAGTGTGCTGGTGCTGGTGAACGTGGTGCGCGAAGCGGATAACGCCTCGAAGCCGTATCCGCGTTTCATCCGTCTGATGGTCAATGCGGCCATTCTGCTGCTGCCGGTGTATGCCGCGCTGGCGATGTACGCGACCGGTTTACGTATTGCGCAGTACGGCTGGACGCCGCAGCGTCTCTGGGCGGTGCTGACCATCGGGGTGACGCTGGTGGCCTCGTTGTGCTACAGCCTTTCGGTGATCGACAAACGTCCGGACTGGCTGCCGCGCATCACCCAGTTAAACAAACCGCTCTCGCTGCTGGTGGTTTTGCTGGTGATCGCCGTTAACAGCCCGCTGCTCGACCCGTACCGTATCAGCGTGAACAATCAGATTGCCCGTTTAGACCAGGGTAAAACGCAGGCGAAAGATCTCGATCTGCATATGCTGCGTTTCGATACCGGCCGCCGGGGCAACGACGCGCTGAAGGCGTTGCAGCAAAATCCGGCGTTCGTGGCCGATCCCCATCTGCTGGTGCTGTTGAAAAACACCCTTTCACAGACGTCGCGCTGGGGTTCTTATGACGTGGAAGATGCCGCGCAGGCAGCTAAAGACTACCGTGCAGAAAATGCGAAGAAGATGATCCAGCTGGCGAAGGGATCGGTTCAGCCTGAGGATGCCTGGTGGAACAGCCTGCCTGAGCTGGAAAAATACCGCAGTACGCTGCGCGATTGCCTCAGCCTGCAAGGCGTGTGCATCGTCAACACCCTTGAACTGAACAACGACAAACAGAAAGAAGTTTTCCTGTGTAATACCCTGGATCCGAAATCGGTTAATTGCCGGGTGTACGCCAGAAAGGCAGGGAAATGGACTGAAGCCGGTGAGCTGTATCTGTATGAGGAAAAAAACAGAGAAGAGATCATTCAGGCTTTGCGTAACGGGGAGGTCAAACCGGTAGCGCGCAGAGAGTCAGACGTGCAGATTAAGGGCAAACGGCGGGTGATTCATTACAACAATAATAGTGAGCAGTAAGTGACACATTCTGAATGACGCGTCGTGAATAACCCGCGTCTTTGTCCTTCACCGGCAGGCCACAGCGCCTGCCGGTTTAACATCATATCAACGCAACCTGTTATGGCGTGACGGTCGGATCCTGCTCCGCGGGCGGTTCACCCGCTGTTTTCTTCGGCGGCAGCAAACCGTCGGCGCGGAACATCGCTTTGATCCCACGAACCGCCTGACGAATACGATCCTGATTTTCGATCAGCGCGAAACGCACGTGCGTATCACCGTAATCGCCAAAACCAATCCCCGGAGAGACGCAGACTTTAGCATCGGCCAGCAGACGTTTGGCGAACTCCAGCGAGCCTAAATGGGCGTAAGCCGGAGGAATTTTCGCCCAGACGTACATGGAAGCCTTCGGATTTTCCACCATCCAGCCCGCTTCATGCAGGCCGCGCACCAGAACGTTACGGCGCTGGCGGTATTGCTCGGCGATGTCTTTCACACATTGCTGATCGCCTTCGAGTGCCGCGATAGCTGCGACCTGCAACGGCGTGAAGGTGCCGTAATCGTGATAGCTTTTGATGCGCGCTAACGCGCTGACCAGCTCCGGGTTACCGACCATAAAGCCTATGCGCCAGCCCGCCATGTTGTAGCTTTTTGACAGCGTGAAGAATTCCACCGCGATGTCTTTTGCGCCCGGCACCTGCATGATTGACGGCGCTTTCCAGCCGTCATACACGATATCGGCATACGCCAGATCGTGGATCACCAGCACGTCATATTGTTTTGCCAGGGCCACCACGCGTTCGAAGAAATCCAGTTCCACGCACTGCGCCGTCGGATTGGACGGGAAGCCGAGGATCATCATTTTCGGGCGCGGAATGGTTTCGCGGATGGCTTTTTCCAGCTCAGCGAAGAAATCCACACCTTCGGTCAGCGGCACGGAACGCACCTGCGCACCGGCGATCACTGCGCCATAAATGTGGATGGGATAACTTGGGTTGGGCACCAGAACGGTGTCGCCGTGATCGAGCGTCGCCAGCATCAGATGCGCCAGCCCTTCTTTCGAGCCGATAGTGACGATAGCTTCACTTTCCGGATCAATCTCGACCTGATAGCGATCGGCATACCAGCGGGAAATCGCCCGGCGCAGACGCGGAATACCGCGTGACGTCGAATAGCCATGGGTGTCTTCGCGCTGCGCCACCTGCACCAGTTTTTCAACGATGTGCGGCGGCGTCGGGCCGTCGGGGTTGCCCATACTGAAATCAATGATGTCTTCGCCGCGATGGCGTGCCGCCATTTTCAGTTCAGCGGTGATATTGAAAACATAAGGGGGAAGACGATCAATACGTGAAAAACGACGTGGTGAACTGGAATCAGCCATAATTTCCTCGAGGATACGTAAGCGCCCGGACCGTCCGAGCGACGCTGGCCGCATTGCGGCCTTCCACGAACATAACGCAGACTCAAAAAACTGTCGAGAGTGTGAACACTCTTTTTTAGCGTTGCCCGGTTCTCAGCGTGGATCGTGCTTCAGCAATCCCAGCAGCCAGTCGTTCTTCCATTCATCGCCAATGCGATAACTGTCGCGCAACAGACCTTCCATCTGAAAACCACATTTCTCCAGTACGCGGCGTGAGGCGTCGTTGCCTTCGAGCACATTGGCTTGCAGCCGGTGAAAATCACAGTGGTCGAAAGCAAAATTCAGCACCTCACGCAGGGATTCCACCGCGTAGCCTTTGCCCTGATGCTCAGGTGCCAGAATAAATCCGACTTCCGCCTGCTGATAAGGCCGCCAGTCAGGGAAGAATCCGGTCAGCCCCACCGCTGCACCGGTCTGTTTTTCGCGGATCAGCAGACACAACCAGAAATCGCTGTAACGATCCCAGTTACCGAGCCGTTGTTCAAAGCGACTGTGGATCTGAGCGGGGGTATCAAGGTTGCCAATAAAACGCATGACGTCAGGACCCTGATACAACCGCAGGAAAAAAGCCCAGTCATCGGCCTGGAGCGGTTGCATGTGAAGCCTTGCGGTCGAAAGCGAAATCATCATCCGAACTCCTTTGCTGTCAGCAAATTATCCCTGTTTTTATTGTGCCAAGACAGGCCTGAACGCCGTCTGTCTGGTGGTCAATTACGGGTGTTTTACATATAATAAACCACGATTTAATTTAGCGTGATTATACAATGTCGCGCAGAGAACCTGCCATGCAACTCATGTTCGATATGCTGCTGGCGGTCTTTGACCGCGCGGCACTGATGCTGATCTGCCTGTTCTTCCTCACGCGTACCCCGCTGTTCCGCAAACTGCTGCACAAAGAAAATGAAAACCACACGGCACTGGAACTGACCGCCGTGACGGCGATTTTCTCGTTGTTTGCCATTTTCGGTACGCTTTCGGGGATCAACGTGGAAGGGTCGCTCATCAACGTGCGAACCATTGCCATTATGTCCGGCGGGATCCTGTTCGGCCCGTGGGTCGGCATTATCACTGGCGTGATCTCCGGCACTCACCGCTTTTTGATCGACATCCACGGCCCGACGTCCCTTCCCTGTCTGATCACCAGTATTACCGCCGGTTTTCTCTCGGGCTACATCAATAAAAAAGTCAAAAAAGCGCTGCACTGGAAAGTCGGCATTCTGGCGGGGATGCTGTGCGAAACCCTGACGATGGTGTTGATCCTGCTGATGGCGCGGCCTTTTTCGCTCGGGCTGGATATCGTGATGAATATCGCCGCACCGCTGATCCTCGGGGCCAGTTCTATCGGCCTGATTGTCTTGCTGGTGCAAAGCGTCGAAGATGAAAAAGAAGTGATTGCCGCCCGGCAGGCGCGGCTGGCACTGGATATTGCCAATAAAACGCTCCCCTATTTTCGAAATATTAATGCAGAATCCCTGGCCAGTATTTGCAGCATCATCCGTGATGATATCGATGCCGATGCGGTCGCCATCACCGATAACAAAAACATTCTGGCCTACGTCGGCGTGGGGGCAGAAGAATACAATATTGGCCATGAAACGCTCAGTGAGATGACCAAAGCCACGCTGGAAAGCGGTGAAATTACGGTGAAAAACAACGACGAAATGCACCGCACGCCGCAAATTCACTCGCTGATAATTATCCCGCTGTGGGAAAAGGGCGAAGTCACCGGCTCGCTGAAAATCTATTATTGCGATCCGCACCGCATCACCTATTCGCTGAAAGTGATGGCGATTGGCCTGTCGCAAATCATGTCTACCCAGATGGAAGTGTCGCGCACCGAGCAGCTGCGCGAAATGGCCAACAAAGCGGAAATGCGGGCATTGCAAAGCAAGATAAACCCGCACTTTCTATTTAATGCCCTCAATGCTATTTCTTCTTCGATCCGCGCCCGCCCTGACGTGGCGCGCCAGCTGGTGATCAATCTCTCCCGTTATTTGCGCTACAACCTGGAGCTGAACGACGAGCTGATCGATCTGCGCAAAGAGTTGCATCAGGTGCAGGATTATATCGCCATCGAACAGGCCCGCTTTGGCAGTAAACTGACGGTGATCTACGATATTGATGATGACATTTCGGTAAAAATTCCCAGCCTGCTCATTCAGCCGCTGGTGGAAAATGCCATCGTGCATGGGATCCAAAAGTGCAGCGGTAAAGGCGTGGTGGTGATTTCAGTGAAGCACCATTCCAACGGCGTGTGGGTTTCGGTGAAAGATACCGGCCACGGCATTAATCAGGAAACCATCGATCGTGTGGCACGCAATGAAATGCCCGGCAATAAAATCGGCCTGCTGAATGTGCATCATCGCGTCTCTTTACTGTATGGTCAGGGGCTGGTGATCCGCCGCCTTGAACCCGGCACGGATATTTCATTTTTGATCACACAATCCCCGGCAAAAATCACGGCAGCCCCCGAGAGCACTATAGCCTGACCATGTTGAGGGAATTTCTCTGCTTTATTTCTGTCGCCCGCTTTTCGGGCGCTCGCACCGGGGGATAATTCCGTGAAAGCTATTATCGTCGAAGATGAAGTTCTGGCTCAGGAAGAGCTGAGTTATCTCATTAATACGCACAGCAGCATCAAAATTGAAGCCACATTTGATGACGGGCTGGACGTGCTTAAATATCTGCAAACCCATGAAGTGGATGCTATTTTTCTGGATATCAGCATCCCTTCGCTGGACGGCGTGTTACTGGCGCAAAACATCAGTAAGTTCGCGCATAAGCCTTACATCGTGTTCATTACGGCCTATAAAGAACACGCTGCCGAAGCCTTTGAAATCGAGGCTTTTGATTACATTCTCAAGCCGTATCATGAGTCACGCATTGTCACCATGCTGCAAAAGCTGGAGTCGCACTTTGCGAGGGATAAGCAAAGCGGCAGTAAGCCTGAAGATGTACATCCGGCGCAGGGCAGCGCTAACCGCATCAGCCACAGCATTAATCTGATCAAAGATGAGCGGATTATCGTGACCGACATCAATGATATTTACTACGCCGCCGCGCAGGAAAAGGTGACGCAGGTGTATACCCGCAAAGAAGAGTTCACCATGCCGATGAACATCACCGAACTCTGCAACCGCCTGCCGGAAGAGCATTTTTTCCGCTGCCATCGTTCGTATTGCGTGAACCTGTCAAAGATCCGCGAGATCGTGCCGTGGTTTAACAACACCTATATTTTGCGGTTGAGTGATTTGGATTTTGAAGTGCCGGTAAGCCGGAGCAAGGTGAAAGAATTCAGACAGTTAATGCGGTTTTGATGACTCCCCCTTCGCAGGGGGAGCTGTTTTTAGATCGTCATACCCATCGACTGACGCAAATACGCGCCTGCGCCAAGCAATCCTGGCTGATCGTGTGTGATCAGGAATACCGGGATATCCATCAGGTAATCTTTAAAGCGGCCTTTATCTTCAAACGCGGCACGAAAACCTGACGCTTTGAAGAATTCCAGGAAGCGCGGAACGATGCCACCGGCAATATAGACCCCGCCAAATGTGCCCATGTTCAGCGCCAGATTCCCGCCGAACCGCCCCATGATCACGCAAAACAGCGACAGCGCGCGGCGGCAGTCTACGTTTTCATCCGATAACGCCAGCTCGGTGACGTCTTTCGGTTTGAAGCTCTCCGGCACGCGGTTATCAGATTTCACGATCGCGCGGTACAGATTGACCAGCCCCGGCCCCGAGAGAATGCGTTCGGCAGACACGTGACCCATTTCAGTACGCAGCTGCTCAAGAATGATGTCTTCTTCTTCGCTGTTAGGTGCGAAATCCACATGCCCGCCTTCGCCCGGCAGGCTCAGCCACTGTTTGTTGGCATGGATCAGATGAGCCACACCGAGGCCGGTGCCCGCACCGTAAATCACCGCCGGTTTGCCATCCAGCGCTTTCTTACCGCCGAACTGCAACAGATCAGCCTCTTTGAGCATCGGGATCGCCATAGAAACGGCGGTGAAATCGTTGATCACTTCCAGATGCTGCAGGCCGAGACTTTGTTTCATTTCGGCAATGGAGAACGCCCAGGTGTGGTTGGTCATCGCCACCCAGTCGCCGGTGATCGGGCAGGCGATCGCAATACAGGCATCTTCAACCTCCTGATGCTGCTGCGCGAGATACTCACGTACCGCGGCTTCGAGGCTGTCGTAATCCAGCCCGGAAAAAGTCTGAGACTGTGAAATCTCGCCGCTGTCTAAGGCGCACAGCGCCAGACGACAGTTGGTGCCCCCGACATCGCCCACCAGGGAGTATTTAGTCATGTTATTCTCCGCAAAAGTAAATTCGTTATACTGCGCATCCACGCCAGAAATGCTGTGCTCATGAGTACGCTGCCAGACACCCTGATGTCAGTGGTGGTCATCAATAAAAGCGACTGGCGAATGCCTGCAATGGGGCAGAGCTGACAGATTCGTGTGGGCAAAATAGCGGTAATTGCTATACGCTGCAATGCAGTTTTGTACCAACGCACATTTATGCGGCATGTCACACAAAATAATGTCGGCCACCCGCAAACTGACCTTGCTGATATTCATCTAAGCTATCAGGGCAATCAAAATTATATAATAAGGAAATCATTGCATGTTTCATCCTCGCGCCAGAATCATGCTGGCTTTTGCCCTGCCCGCAATCGTTATTGGTGTCATGTCCAGCCTGATCCTGGTTTTGGTCATGATGATGTCAGGTGCGCTGCAAAACCTGCTGTGGCAGTACATTCCCGACGTTCTGCACGTCAATACCCAGTCAGCCACCTGGACACTGTTCATGCTGACGCTGACCGGGATTGGTGTCGGAGCGTTGATCAAGTATATGCCAGGCCACGCCGGGCCGGATCCGGCGACAGAATCGCTGATTGGCGCCCCGGTGGCGGTCAATGCGCTGCCGGGACTGGCACTGGCGCTGATGGTCGGGCTGGCGGGTGGCGTCAGCCTCGGGCCGGAACATCCGATCACGGTAATCAATATCGCGCTGGTCGTCGCGCTGGGTTCGCGTCTGTTGCCGAAAGTGCCGACCACCGACTGGGTCATTCTGGCCGCCGCTGGCACTATCGGCGCGCTGTTCGGCACGCCGGTGGCGGCGGCGCTGATTTTTTCGCAAACCCTCGGCACCAATAAAGATGTGCCTTTGTGGGATCGCCTGTTCGCACCTTTGCTCGCCGCCGGTGCGGGCGCGCTGACGACCGATCAGTTCTTCCAGCCTGATTTTTCACTCAGCATTCCGTCGTATGACAGCTCCCGCCTGATTGATATTTTTAGTGGTTCAGTGGTGGTGCTGATTGCCATTGCGCTGGGGATGATTGCCGTGTGGCTTTTCCCGCATCTGCACCGGATGTTTTACAGCATTCATGATCCGATTATCCGGCTGGGGGTTGGCGGGTTTGTTCTGGGATTGCTGGCGCTTATCGGCGGGGAAATCACGCTGTTCAAAGGGCTGGATGAAATGAAAGAGCTTGCCCACTCGAACCAGCTTTTTGAGATGGGGCCGCTGCTGGCGATCACCCTGACCAAACTTGCGGCGCTCGTGGTGGCGGCGGCCTGCGGTTTTCGCGGCGGGCGGATCTTCCCGGCGGTGTTCGTCGGCGTTTCGCTGGGGCTGATGCTGCACCAGTATGCGCCTGACGTACCGGCGGCGGTGACCGTATCCTGCGCCGTGATGGGAATGGTTCTGGTGGTCACGCGCGACGGCTGGCTCAGTTTGTTTATGGCCGCCGCCGTGGTGCCGGGGCTGAAATTGCTGCCGCTGCTGTGCATTGTGATGCTGCCAGCCTGGCTGATGCTGGCAGGAAAACCGCTGATGCAGGTGGCTAAACAGCGGCTGGGGCGTCAGGATCCGGAAAAAGATTAATCCTGCGTTAACGCAAACTCCGCCGCCGCCAGCGCATGAATGGCGGTGGTGTCGAAGACCGCGACGCGCGCGTCTTCCGCGCCCACCAGCAGGGTGATTTCCGTGCAGCCCAAAATAATACCTTCAACGCCCTGCTGTTCTAATTTGCCAATAATCCGGCGATATTCCTCGCGGGAATCTTCCTTGATGATGCCCAGACACAGCTCTTCATAAATGATGCGATGAACGATCGCGCGGTCAGCGTCATCCGGCGTCACCACGTCAATCTGATGTTTTTCCTGCAAACGCCCGCGATAGAAATCCTGCTCCATGGTGAAACGTGTGCCGAGCAGCCCGATTTTACGCAGCCCCTGCCCTTTAATTTTTTCTGCCGTGGCGTCTGCGATATGCAGAAGCGGCAAACCGCCGATGCGTTCGATATCACCGGCCACTTTGTGCATGGTATTGGTACAGACCACAATCACTTCCGCCCCTGCGCGCGCCAGAGAACGGGCGGCATTGCCGAGGATTTCACCCGCCTGCTGCCAGTCGCCGGCCATTTGCAGTTTTTCGATCTCATAGAAATCGACGCTGTAAAGGAACAGTTTGGCCGAATGTAATCCGCCGAGCTGCTGTTTTACGTGTTCGTTGATCATGCGGTAGTACGGCACCGTGGATTCCCAGCTCATGCCACCAATCAGCCCTAACGTCTTCATTTTCGCCCCTGAGATTAAGTATTGAGCAAAACCATAACTGACAAAAAGCCCGCAGACAAAGAAAATGTCTGCGGGCTTTTTCGGGCATTCAGCGAGGTTGAATCAGTGTTTAGCCGCGCAACGCTCTGCCGCCAGACGGCGGTTCATCCAGCGCTGACGCAGGGTGTCGTAGATCCAGTTGTAGGCGACGGTATACGGCAGGAAGAACAGGAAGAACCCGACTTCCAGCATGAAGGCATCCAGCAGTCCGATACCCAGCCACAGCGCGGCAATCGGCAGACCAATCATGATAAATCCACCTTCAAAGCCCAGCGCATGCGCCACGCGGATTTTAAATGTCCGCACCACACGGGATACAGGCCAGAACCGGTCGAAAATGCTGTTATAAACGATGTTCCATACCATCGCCGTGGTAGACAGCATAATAGCCAGTGCGCCCATTTCCCAGACCGGTTTGTTGAGTAGCCACGCCGCCGCAGGGGCTGAAATCAGCACCGCCAGCGTTTCAAAGCCAACCGCATGAAAAATGCGCTCGCCGAACGTTTTCTGAGAGATGTTCCGTGTTTGCTTAGACATAAAAACCTGCCTGATTCCTGAAATTAAAAAGGGGTGACGGTTGTCACCAGGCAGGCATTATCATTATAAAATGAGATAGGTAAAAGATAGAAAGTATTGATAAAATCGATAGATTGCCGTTCAAAGAGACTCACGGAGCCTGATTATGCGTTATTCACCCGAAGCCCTGATGGCCTTTGTGGAGGCCGCCGACGCGGGATCTTTTTCCGCTGCGGCCCGTAAACTGCGTAAAAGTCAGTCCACTGTCAGCACCGCGATTGCCAATCTGGAAGTGGATTTGGGCGTCACGCTGTTTGATCGCCAGAGCCGACATCCGGTGCTGACGCCTGCCGGGCAGCGCGTGCTGAGCCATGTTCAGGCCATTCTGGCGGCCAGTGAGCGTCTCGATGAACTGGCCGTCCGGTTATCCACTCAGGTGGAAACGCGCCTGACGTTTGTGCTTTCCGATACCTACCAGCCGACACACCACGAAGCGCTGCTGCGCCGGTTTGAGCGCCGCTATCCTGATATCGAATTTGAGTGTCAGATAGCGGAAGATCAGGACGTGATCGATCTGTTGCAGTCCGGCCGCGCGCATATCGGCATGGTGGAAGTGCAGGATCACTATCCGCCGGATATTGGTGTAGCGCGTCTTCCGGAGCAAACGGATATGTCGATTTTTTGCAGTAAAGCACACCCGCTGGCGAGTATTTCCTCTCTGCAACCCGAACAGTTACACACCTTCCGCCAGCTGTGTCTGCAACCTTACAGCCGCCGGGAAATGCCACGGGCGCAGGGGCAGATCTGGTCTGCGCCGAGCTATCTGATGTTGCTGGAAATGGCAGAGCAAGGGTTTGGCTGGGCCACACTTCCCCACTGGCTGGTGAAGCAGTTCGGGCATGACAAGCTGGTCAGCCTGCCGCTGCGGGGCTGGCCGAAGAGAATTTCGGTGGATGCGGTGTGGAGTAAAAATAATCAGCCCGGCCCGGCGGGAAGCTGGTTCATCGACCAGCTGATTGACCCGCCGCCGCCGGACGCTGAATTACTCCCCTGAATTGCGTTTCGCCAGAGATCGGGTGACAGAATCCAGTAACGCGGGAATATCCATTTTAGGCAAAATCACTTCAATCCAGGCCATCCGCCGTTTGGCGCTGGCCTGTTCTATCGCCTCTTTCAACGCCTGCGGCGAATCCGCGCGCGCGCTGAACACTTCTTTGCCGCCAAACGCCGCCGGGAACTGCGTCCAGTTCCATTGCGCAATATCGTTATAGCGCTGAGTCTCACCGTGGATCGCCCTTTCCACGGTGTAGCCCTGATTATTAATGACGAAAATCACCGGCGGCAAACCATAGCGGATCGCCGCGCCCAGGCCCTGAAGGGTCAGCTGTGCAGAACCGTCGCCGATCAGCAAGACCACGCGGCGATCAGGTGCGGCGATCTGCACGCCAAATGCGGCGGGCAACGTAAAGCCGATTGAGCCCCACAAAGGCTGGACCACGAACTGGCAATCCTGCGGCAAGTTCAGCGCCGCCGCGCCAAAACAGGCGGTGCCCTGTTCCGCCACCAGCACGTCGCCGGGTTGCAGAAAGGCCTGAATTTGTTGCCAGAAGGCATATTGATCCAGGCTGTCATCCGCAGGCTGCGGGAGTGTGGTGCGTTTAACCGCGTAAGGCGGCCATTGATCGGCCCGTTCCGCCGTCAGGCGATGCAACACGCTGACGGTTTTTTCCAGCGGAAGCTGGTGGAATATCTGATTGCCGACGCGGGCGGAAAATGGCTGGAGATCGATACATTTTTCGGCAGGAAGTTGCTGGGTAAAACCGGCGGTGATGGTGTCGGTAAACTTCACACCGATGCTAATCACCACGTCAGCGCCCTCAATGGCCTCTTTGGTCGAGGCGGCGCTGGCGGCACCGGAATACGTCCCGGCAAAATTCGGCTGCTGCTCGTTGAACAATCCTTTGCCCATCAGCAGCGTTGAGTGCGCCAGCGGCACTTCCTCCATCCATTGCTCGAGCGCGGCCTTCACGCCAAAGCGATCCGCCAGAAAATCGGCCAGCAGGGAAACGCGTCCGGCGCTGCGCAGTTTGGCATCCGCCGCCGCCACAAAGGCCTCGAGAGACGAAGCGGAAAAGGCCGGTTGCCGCGCAGGAATCGCATGGGCTCGGGTACTGACGGGCAAGGCGGCCACGTCACTCGGCAGTAAGAGGTAGCCGGGGCGCGAGGAATAAATGACGTCTTCAATGACGCGGTCAATTTCGGCCAGCGCATTTTCCGGCGTCAGTGACGCCTGCGCCACACTCACCGGCTGCGACATGCGCATGAAATGGCTGAAATCGCCATCGCCCAGGGTGTGATGGAGTAATTCGCCTTTGCGCTGTGCTGAGAGGGGCGGAGCGCCGACGATATGGATAACCGGCACATATTCGGCATAACTGCCCGCAATACCGTTCAGCGCACTGAGTTCACCGACGCCAAAGGTGGTCAGCAACGCGGCGATACCTTTGGTGCGCGCGTACCCATCGGCACCATAGGCGGCATTGAGTTCGTTGGTACAACCGATCCAGGTAATTTGCTGATGGCTGATGACGCTGTCGAGGAATTTCAGGTTGTAATCGCCCGGCACGCCAAACAGCTCCGAGATCCCGCTAAATGATAAGCGGTCTAAGAGATAGTCCCCTACGGTATAGATATTATCCATGACGATCCTCTGTTAAATAGAAAGTAAACAGTTAATCCCACTAGCGTAAGTATTACGCCAAACCGGGGAATAGGATATTTTTTATTCGAAAAAAGACGTGGCAACGCAGAGTTACAGTGCTGCACTGCGAACTCGCACGGGCAGCCCCTGAACAGTAAAAGTAATAGCGGGAGGGAATAGCCCTGTTTTTCAACGGTAACGCGCCGTAAGGATTGTTCTGGTTGTGATCGTGGTAGCTGGAATTGTTAGTGAAAGCGCATACACTAAAAGGGTTTTTATCTGATTCCTTACACGACACCTACCTCAAACAATAAAGGTTCCTATGCCGTATCTTGCTAGTTCAAACCGTTACGAAAAGATGGAATATCGTCGCTGCGGCCAAAGCGGCCTGAAACTGCCTGCCGTTTCTCTCGGCCTGTGGCATAACTTCGGCGATAACGCGCATTTTGAGAATGGCCGCAATCTTATCCGTCATGCTTTTGACCACGGAATCACCCACTTCGACCTCGCCAACAACTACGGGCCACCACCGGGCTCGGCAGAACAGCATTTTGGCCGTATTTTGCAGGAAGATTTGCTGCCTTATCGCGACGAACTGATTATCTCCTCCAAAGCCGGTTACACCATGTGGGACGGCCCGTACGGAGACTGGGGTTCGAAAAAATATCTGGTCGCCAGCCTGAACCAGAGCCTGAAACGCATGGGGCTGGACTACGTCGATGTCTTCTATCATCACCGCCCGGATCCTGATACGCCGCTGGAAGAAACCATGGCCGCGCTGGATTTGATCGTGCGCCAGGGTAAGGCGTTGTATGTCGGGTTATCGAACTATCCGGCTGACCGCGCCAAAGCGGCATTCGACATTCTCAAACAGCTGGGAACGCCGTGCCTGATCCATCAGCCGAAATATTCCATGTTCGAGCGCTGGGTTGAAGCCGATTTGCTCGATACGCTGGCAGATAACGGCGTCGGCTCCATCGCCTTCTCACCGCTCGCCGGTGGCGTGCTGACTGACCGCTATCTGGCAGGTATTCCTGAGGATTCCCGCGCCGCCAGCGGCAGTAAATTCCTCACCACCGATCAGCTGACCGAAGAAAAGCTGGCGAAAGTCCGTAAGCTGAATGACATCGCGCAGGCCCGTGGACAAAAACTGTCGCAGATGGCGCTGGCGTGGGTGTTGCGCGGCGACCGCGTGACTTCAGTGCTGATTGGCGCCAGTAAAACCAGCCAGATTGACGATGCGGTGGGTATGGTGGCAAACCGTCACTTCACTCAGGAAGAGCTGGCTGCCATCGAAGCAATTTTAGTGTAAGCGTTTACCCTGACGGTGAAAAAACATCCCTTTATGGAGGCTGAGTAAGGATTCCGTTAAGGGTGGGTAAATCAATCAAAACAGGATTGCCCCCATAGAATAGCGGCTGCCTTCACCTTATAACTGTCAGCATAAATTATAAGGAATCTGAGGGCATCATGATTAAGCCTTTACTGTTCGGTACATTATTGTTCGCATTGCTGCCTGCCGCAGCGCCCGCTGTGCAGGCCAGCAGCTTTAGCCTGAGCACGCCCGGGCTTTCAATCAATATCGGTGACCGCGACCGTCGTGGTTATTACTGGGATGGGTATGACTGGCGTGATGCGGGCTGGTGGAACAATCACCGCGGGCGTTACTACGGTGAACGCAGCCATCGCGGCTATTACTGGGATGGCGGCCGCTGGCGCGATCGCGGCTGGTGGGATAACCGCTCTCATCATCGTCCGCCTCCGCCGCGCTATTACGGGCGTCCGCACTATGATCATCCTGGCCGCGGGCCGGATCGGGGTCATGGTCACGACAGAGGTCGCGGCCCGGACCGCGGACACGGTGACCACCGGGGTCATGGCGATCACCGTCATTAATCCGCAAAGATCACAGATAAAAAAACGGGACAGTTTGCGCTGTCCCGTTTTTTTTGCGGCGATGCAGTGATTATTTCAGCATGCCGAACAGCAGATAGAGATTCAGGCTGACAACAATCAGGACGATCACCCGCCCTGCCCACTGCACGGTTTTGGTGTTGGTCATCTCACCCATCAGATGGCGGTTACCGGTAAACGCCAGCAGCGGCAACAGCGCCAGCGCAATCCCGAAACTCAGCAAGACCTGGCTCATCACCAGAATGCGCGTCGCATCCAGCCCCATCAGGATCACAATAAAGGAAGGCATCATGGTGACAACGCGACGCACCCAGATCGGAATGTAGAACTTCACGAAGCCCTGCATCACCACCTGTCCCGCCAGGGTACCCACTACCGTTGAAGACAAACCGGCAGCCACCAGACTCAGGCCAAAAGTGGTGGCGGCGGCATGGCCGAGTAACGGTTGCAGTGTCAGATAAGCCTGATCCAGCTCGCTGATACCGCTGTGACCGCTGAAGTGGAACGCGGCAGCGGCGGTCGCCATCATCGCCAGATTCACAAAACCGGCGATGGTCATGGCGATCCCGACATCCAGCTTAGTGGCAGAGTAACGCTGTTCTTTCGAGGCCTTACCGGCCCGCTGGGTCAGTGAGGAGTGTAAATAGATGACGTGCGGCATGATGGTTGCGCCAAGCACACCGGCAGCCAGATAAACAGAATCACTGGTGGGCAGAGAAGGGATCAGCATCCCTTTGCCGAGCGCCAGCATGCTGGGCTGCGAGAAGAAGAGTTCGACGATATACGCCGCAGCCACAAACAGCAGCAAACCGGCAATCACCAGCTCAAGCGGTTTTTGTCCACGCTTTTGCAGACCGAGGATAATAAAGGTGGCAATGCCGGTAAGCACCGCGCCCTGCAACAGCGACACGCCGAGCAGTAATTTGAAACCGATCGCCGCGCCAATGAATTCCGCCAGATCGGTCGCCATGGCGATAATTTCAGCCTGCACCCAGTAAGCCCAGACAGCCGGACGGGGAAAACGATCGCGGATATGTTCAGCCAGGTTTTTGCCGGTGGCGATACCCAGTTTGGCAGAAAGAAGCTGGATCAACATCGCCATGACGTTAGCCCAGACCACGACCCACAGCAGCTGGTAACCGTAAGAAGCCCCGGCCTGGATGTTTGTCGCAAAGTTACCCGGATCGATGTAACCGATGGCGGCTATAAAGGCCGGTCCCATCAGCGAAAATTTCATCTTTCTGGATGCGCGGCCTGAAGATTCGGTCCGGCTGTTAAACATAATGGATTAACCCCTACAATTATTACGCTTACACAAATATCGTCTAAATGATAATGATTATCAAGTGCATTTAGAAATATTTGAGCGATGATTCTGATAGGCAGTAAGCGACGACGTGATAACTGTGTGGTTATTCGCCCGCCCGGCTTTCTCAATCCGGGCGCGCGCGCTTTCCTAAAACAGAGGCTGTTTGACCAGATTTAGAACGCATTACGGCACATGATAAAGCTAGCACAAGAAAGCAAATTGTGCCTATTTTCTTAACATCTTGATTTTTTGTGTGGTGGAATGGGATTTGTTGCAATTCATGTCTGCAATTTCTATATTTGCAAGCGACTTCACGTTTTAAATGTACGCGTTACATAGAATGTCCGTCGAAATATAGCCTGCCTCTAATTTGGAGCACCCATGTCTAACATTTTGCACTTTGTATTAGCGTTGGCCGTTGTCGCAGTACTCGCTTTACTGGTGAGCCGTGATCGTAAAAGCATCCGTTTACGTTTCATCGTTCAGCTGTTAGTGATCGAAGTCCTTTTAGCCTATTTCTTCCTGAACTCATCTATTGGTTTAGGTTTTGTGAAAGGCTTCTCAGATATGTTTGAGAAATTATTAGGATTCGCTGCGGAAGGAACCGGCTTCGTATTTGGGGGCATGAGCGATAAGGGATTAGCGTTCTTCTTCTTGAAAGTCTTGTGTCCGATCGTGTTTATTTCCGCACTGATCGGTATTTTGCAACACATTCGCGTACTGCCTTTCGTCATCCGTATCATCGGTACGGTACTGTCGAAAATTAATGGCATGGGAAAACTGGAATCTTTCAACGCCATCAGTTCCCTGATTTTGGGTCAGTCAGAAAACTTTATCGCGTATAAAGATATTCTGGGCAAGATGTCTGAAAAACGTATGTACACCATGGCCGCTACGGCAATGTCGACTGTTTCTATGTCGATTGTGGGTGCGTATATGACCATGCTGGAACCGCGTTTCGTCGTGGCTGCGCTGGTGCTCAACATGTTCAGTACCTTTATCGTACTGTCTCTTATCAACCCTTACAGAGTTGATTCGGAAGAAGACCTGCAGATCGGTAACACGCACCAGGGTCAGAGCTTCTTTGAAATGCTGGGTGAATATATCCTCGCCGGCTTCAAAGTGGCGATCATCGTTGCAGCCATGTTGATTGGTTTCATCGCACTGATTTCCTGCCTGAATGCGCTGTTCGACGTGGTATTCGGTATCACCTTCCAGGGCGTGCTGGGTTATGTCTTCTATCCGTTTGCATGGATGATGGGCGTTCCAAGCCATGAAGCCTTGCAGGTGGGCAGCATGATGGCAACCAAACTGGTTTCCAACGAGTTCGTGGCGATGCTGGATCTGCAGAAAGTGGCGGCTGAATTGTCACCACGCAGCGTCGGTATCCTGTCCGTGTTCCTGGTGTCCTTCGCTAACTTCTCCTCGATCGGTATCGTGGCAGGGGCTATCAAAGGCCTGAACGAACATCAGGGCAACGTGGTTTCACGCTTCGGCCTGAAATTGCTGTACGGCTCAACGCTGGTCAGCGTGTTGTCTGCTTCTATCGCGGGTCTGGTACTGGCGTAAGTAAGCAAACGACTGAACGACAAAGAAACCCGCTTCGGCGGGTTTTTTTATGGCTGCAATTTGGTGCTGCAAAACAGGAAGGAGAAATGACAACGCGCAGAAAGCAAAAAACCCGCCGAAGCGGGTTTCTTTAATATTTGGTGGAGATAAGCGGGATCGAACCGCTGACCTCTTGCATGCCATGCAAGCGCTCTCCCAGCTGAGCTATACCCCCACACGAGGTCGTACACATTTACTTTTTGTTTCCTCTGGAGGGAAACAGCCAACTTACTCTGGAAAGGAAGTTGGTGGAGATAAGCGGGATCGAACCGCTGACCTCTTGCATGCCATGCAAGCGCTCTCCCAGCTGAGCTATACCCCCAATTCAAACCAGTAAAAACCGGTGAACGGGGCGCATCATATGAAACCGTGTCTACCCTGTCAACGGCTAAATCGGTTTCTGCAATCAAGCGCTGAAAAAGCCGCCAAATACCCCATTTCGCAGGGAAATCCGCCCTGCCCTTAAACAAATTTTTAGCAGGATGCGTTGTTTTACGATCGCCCCTCCAGCCCGCATTTTCACTAGCTTTATGATCGGCCAACACATTTTATTAACAAGCAGGTTTGAATGATTAATGAAATGTTAGCAGACTATTAAAATCGTCTTGTTTTGAGATAACTCTCAGAATAGACTGCTCGCGCAATAATCATAATCCATTACGACGAGCAATCTCATGTCCTTGTATTCACCTAAAGAAATCGCATCCATCGCTGTCTCGGCAGGCGTGACGAAAAGTCATTCCTCCGTGTTGAATTTGTTAATTTTGGGTTTCCTGGCGGGCGCATTCATCGCCACCGGCTTCCTGCTGGATCTGCATGTAATAGGGACGTTACCTGCATCCTGGGGCTCTTTCAGCAACTTACTGGGCGCCGCTGTATTCCCGGTAGGCATCATTCTGACTGTGTTAGCAGGGGGAGAACTGCTGACCGGTAACATGATGACCTTACCTATTGCCTGGTTCGCACGTCAGATCAGTCTGTTTGCCGTATTGCGTAACTGGTTCTGGGTCACGCTGGCCAACCTGTTAGGTAGCCTGGCGGTCGCGTACTTCTTCGGCCACGTGTTAGGGCTGACGGAAGGCGCATTCCTCAGCAAAACCGTCGCCACTGCCACCGCAAAAGTGAACGCTGACTTTATGCATGCCTTCATTTCAGGGATTGGCTGCAACTGGCTGGTGTGTCTGGCGATCTGGCTGGCATTCGCCAGTAAAGACGTCGGCGGCAAAGTGATCGGCATGTGGTTCCCGGTCATGGCATTCGTGGCAATCGGGTTCCAGCACGTGGTGGCGAACATGTTCATCGTGCCTGCGGCAATCTTTGCCGGCGCACTGAGCTGGTCCCAGTACTTCCCGAACTTCGTTGCCGTATTCCTCGGTAACGCCGTAGGCGGTGCAGGCTTTGTCGGTCTGATGTACTTCCTGGCTTATCGCCCAACGGTAGCGACACCGGCGACCGAACAACGTTAATTCAGGCGTGTTTTACGCGCCGGATTTATAAAAAGAAAAAAGCCAGCCGGTTTCCCGCGCTGGCTTTTTTTATGACGAGCGGCTGTGATTACTGAGCTTGTGTTTCGCGCTCAGCAATAAAGGCTAACGCCATGTCGATACGTGCCAGCACGCGGCTCTGGCCGATAGCGTGGACGGTCACGTCAACACCCGGTGACTGGCCTGCGCCTGTCACGGCGACACGCAGCGGCATACCGACTTTACCCATTCCGACTTCCAGCTCATCTGCCGTGCCCTGAATGGCATGGTGAATGTTTTCAGCCGTCCAGTCAGTGATGGCAGCCAGTTTCGCACGCACCACTTCCAGCGGCTGACGTGCCACCGGACGCAGGTGTTTCTTCGCTGCATCGGCATCAAACTCTGCAAAATCTTCGTAGAAGTAACGGCAAGATTCCGCCATCTCTTTCAGCGTCTTGCAGCGCTCACCCAGCAGGGTCACGATCTCAAACAGCTGCGGTCCGTTACGGGTTTCGATGCCAGCCTGCTCTACGTGCCACAGCAGATGGGTCGCCACGTACTGCGGATCCATCGCGTTGATGTAATGATGGTTTAGCCATTGCAGTTTTTCAGTGTTAAACGCGCTGGCAGATTTGCTGACGTTTTCCAGTGAGAACAGCGCTTTCATTTCGTCGCGGCTGAAGATTTCCTGATCGCCATGGGACCAGCCCAGACGCACCAGATAGTTCAGCAGCGCTTCAGGCAGATAACCATCGTCACGATACTGCATCACACCGACCGCACCGTGGCGTTTGGACAGTTTTTTACCGTCGTCACCCAGAATCATAGAAACGTGGGCATAAACCGGTACAGGCGCGCCCAGCGCTTTCAGGATGTTGATCTGACGCGGGGTGTTATTGATATGGTCTTCGCCACGGATAACGTGGGTGATTTCCATATCCCAGTCATCGACCACGACGCAGAAGTTATAAGTTGGAGAACCATCGGTACGGCGAATGATCAGATCATCGAGCTCATCATTGCTGAATTCGATCGGGCCACGGATCTGGTCATCAAAGATGACGGAACCTTCCTGAGGGTTACGAAAACGCACCACACACGGCTCATCAGCGGCGTGATGTTCATGGCTGTCACGGCAGCGGCCGTCATAACGTGGCTTTTCGTTATTCGCCATCTGGTGTTCACGCAGCGCTTCCAGACGCTCTTTAGAGCAATAGCATTTATACGCAGTACCGTTTTCCAGCATTTCGTCGATCACGCCGTTATAGCGGTCAAAACGTTTGGTCTGGAAATACGGGCCTTCATCCCAGTCCAGATTCAGCCAGTTCATGCCATCCATAATCGCGTCGATAGCTTCCTGAGTGGAACGCTCGAGATCGGTGTCTTCGATGCGCAGCACAAACTCACCGCCAAGGTTGCGGGCAAAGAGCCAGGAATACAGTGCGGTACGGGCGCCGCCGACGTGCAGATAGCCGGTCGGGCTTGGGGCAAAACGGGTTTTGATTTTCATCCGGGTGCAACCTTAATCACGCAACGCCAAGAAACGCTGCTCTTAATTAACAAAAAGTGGCTGACATTCTACCACTCTGCCCTGATTCCTCAACGCTGATACAGGGTAAGGTCACCGGTTTAAGACCATGAATGCGTAAAGAATCGACTACGCGGGCGAGAAAGACGTCATGTTGTCTAAAAATAAGCCGAACGATCATTTTTGTTTTTAAAAAGCGTTGACGTAATTTCAAGTATCCCTATAATGCGACTCCATCACGACGGGGGCGATTAGCTCAGTTGGTAGAGCATCTCCTTTACACGGAGGGGGTCGGCGGTTCGAACCCGTCATCGCCCACCACTCTTAGAGTGGACGCGTTGTGATAGTAAGCAGGAATGAGAAATGGGCGATTAGCTCAGTTGGTAGAGCATCTCCTTTACACGGAGGGGGTCGGCGGTTCGAACCCGTCATCGCCCACCATTTCTCAGCAGTTTCTGACTTACGTTGTGGAGTACCCAGAAGTGGGCGATTAGCTCAGTTGGTAGAGCATCTCCTTTACACGGAGGGGGTCGGCGGTTCGAACCCGTCATCGCCCACCACTTCTGCGGGCCGTTAGCTCAGTTGGTAGAGCAGTTGACTTTTAATCAATTGGTCGCTGGTTCGAATCCAGCACGGCCCACCAATTCAGAGAAAAGCGCCTTTTAGGCGCTTTTTTCGTTTCTGTACTCCGGCACTTAAACCGTGATGGAGGCGAACCAGCCGCTGGTTCGAGCCGAGCGCAGCGAGACGACAACGCGACAGCGTTGCCCGCAGGGTGAGGCCGGAGGCCGAATCAATCCAGCACGGCCCACCAATTCAGAGAAAAGCGCCTTTTAAGCGTTTTTTTCGTTTCTGTTTTTGAATTTATCCCCTACTCCAGCTTAAACATCGGCACGACTTTGTTGTGCAGCGCCGGGTTATCGCTCTCATCCTTCAGATTTACCCCCGACAATTTTCGCTGGAATGATTGTTCGAGCAGCCACGCCAGCTTAAAAGCCGCCTGCGGATAGTTCAGCCCCTCGGGACGCACGTTCGAAATACAATTTCTTTCTGATTCCAGCCTTTTGGTGTGCGGCCCCCAGGTCATGTAAATCCCCAGACTGTCCGGCGAAGATAAGCCGGGGCGTTCACCAATCAGAATCGCCACCGCCTTCGCATTCATCACCTGCGCAATATCATCGCCCAGCGCCACGCGTGACTGATGCGCCAGCACCACCGGCCCTAATGCCAGTTCCAGCGTGTTTAAATAAGGCAGCAATGCACGAATAAGCGGAACGGCCTGACGGTGCACCGCCTTCGAAGACAAACCGTCTGCCACAATCAGAACAACATCTGACGGATTCACATTGAGGCTTTGCAGCGACTGACGGCTTTCTTCCGAAAGTTTGCGCCCCAGATCGGGGCGGCACAGATAGGTGGCTCTGTCCGGTGCGGCGCTGGCGACGGTGAGCGTTTTCAGCCCGAGTTGCTGAAGTTCGGTTTCCAGCGATTCACTGTCAAAGGGTTGATGCACAGCGTCACGCGCCTGGGCGTGAGCTAAACCGAAACGCAGCAGTTCTTGTGTGGGTAAGCTTGAACCGGTGCGCCCCAGTGCAATACGTGCGGCGGTAAACTGACGCAGCGTTTCCCACGGATTGTTGTGCACCAGCTGGATTTCCCCCGGTGCTTTCTCATTATGTGTCACAGGCTTCCCTCAGCTTAACTGCGGCAACTGACGCAGCAACGGATGCGACGCGCGGGCATCCTGCAAAATGCCCTGCGGATCGATGATGTTCATTTTCTCCAGCCAGACTGCAAACTCCGGCGCATGTTTCAGCCCCAGCAGTTCGCGGATATAGAGTGCATCGTGGAAAGAGGTGCTCTGATAATTGAGCATGATGTCGTCCGCGCCCGGTACGCCAATCAGGAATGTCAGCCCGGCGGTGCCCAGCAGCGTCAGCAGCGTGTCCATATCGTCCTGATCGGCTTCGGCGTGGTTGGTGTAACACACATCGCAGCCCAGCGGCACACCCAGCAGTTTTCCGCAAAAATGGTCCTCCAGCCCGGCACGAATGATTTGCTTGCCGTCATACAGATACTCCGGCCCGATAAAGCCGACCACCGTATTGATCAGCAGCGGTGAAAAACGCCGCGCGATGGCATAAGCCCGTGCCTCGCAGGTTTGCTGATCCATGCCGAAATGCGCATTGGCAGACAAACAGCTGCCCTGCCCGGTTTCGAAATACATCACGTTGTCGCCAAGCGTGCCGCGTTTCAGGCTGAGTGCCGCCTGCTGCGCTTCTTCCAGCAAAGCGAGATCGATACCAAAGCCACTGTTAGCCGCTTGCGTACCCGCAATCGACTGAAACACCAGATCGACCGGCGCACCACGTTCCACCAGCTTGATGGTGTTGGTGACGTGTGTCAGCACGCAGGATTGCGTGGGAATCTCAAAGCGCGTGATGATGTCGTCGAGCATGTAATTGAGATTTTCCAGCAGCGGTAAACTGTCGCTGGCCGGATTGATGCCGATCACCGCATCGCCGGAACCGTACAGCAGGCCGTCGAGCATACTGGCGGCAATACCCTGTAAATTATCGGTCGGATGGTTCGGTTGCAGGCGCACGCTCATGTGTCCCGGCAGCCCGATGGTATTGCGAAACTGGGTGATCACGCGGCATTTTTTAGCGACCAGAATCAGATCCTGATTACGCATCAGTTTACTGACCGCCGCCGCCATTTCCGGGGTGATCCCCCAGGCGACCGCCGCCAGCACCGTGCTGTCGGTTTTTTCACTCAGCAGCCAGTCACGAAAATCGCCAACGGTGAGATGTGAAATCGCGGCAAACGCCGCGACATCATGAGTATCAACAATCAGCCGCGTGACTTCGTCCTGTTCATAGGGCACCAGCAGTTGTTGCAGGAAAGTTTTCAGCGGCACCTCCGCCAGTGCCATCTTCGCGGCCATGCGCTCTTCCGCGCTGGCCGCCGCCACTTCGGCAAGATAATCCCCCGATCGTGCAGGGGATGCTTTTGCCATCAGCTCGCGTAAATCTTTAAACCGGTAGCTGCGGTGGCTCAATGTGGTCTGAAACATAACGCTCCTTAGCGAACCGGGTTATTTGCCGATTTTGGCCGATGCCGGTCGCAATCCACGTAACTGCGGGTCTTCCGCTGCGTCACGGCGTGCCTGATGGGTGAGAAGGAACCAGGCGTAAGCCAGCAACATCATGGCGGCGAAGATTAAAAACAGCAGCGTGTTGTAATAGATCATAGCCCCCAGACAGACCACCGCCAGCACCAGGGCCAGCGCGGGAGCGAAAGGATAGAGCGGCGCACGAAACGGACGGATCAGGTTCGGCTCGCTGCGGCGAAGTTTGAACAGGGCAGCCATGGAAATGATATACATCACAATCGCCCCAAACACTGACATGGTGACGATATTTGCGGTCAGCGGCTGACCGCCAATCACAATCAGAGAGTCCGAGAAAATTGCCGCAATGCCCACCACGCCACCGGCAATAATGCCCAGATGCGGAGTCTGAAAACGGGCGTTCACCGTCGCCAGCCGTTTCGGTAAATACCCCGCGCGCGCCAGCGCAAAAATCTGGCGGGAATACCCCATAATGATGCCGTGGAATGACGCGATAAGCCCAAACAGCCCCAGCCACACCAGCATGTGCAGCCAGCCGCTGTCGCTGCCGACAATCAGTTTCATCGCCTGCGGTAACGGGTCATTGATATTGGACAGCTTCGTCCAGTCGCCCACGCCACCCGCAAACAGCATCACGCCGAGCGCCAGCACGGTGAGCGTCAGGATCCCGCCGATAAAGGCTTTCGGAATGGTTCGCTGCGGATCTTTGGCTTCCTCAGCGGCCATTGATGCCCCTTCAATGGCAAGAAAAAACCAGATCGCGAAAGGGATCGCTGCAAAAATACCGGAGAACGCCGCCGGGCTGAACGTATCGCTGCCCGCCCAGCCGCCGTGCATAAAGTTCGACATTTCAAAGCCAGGTGCCACCACGCCCATAAACACCAGCAATTCGAAAATCGCCAGCAGCGTGACCAGTAACTCGAAGGTTGCGGCAATGCTCACGCCAAGAATGTTGAGCACCATAAAAACGATATAGGCGCCAACCGCCACCCATTTGGGTTCGATGGCAGGAAACTGTACGTTGAGATAGGCACCGATCGCCATCGCGATGGCGGGCGGCGCGAAGACGAACTCCACCAGCGTGGCGAATCCGGCGACAAATCCCCCGGTGGGGCCGAAGGCGCGGTAAGCGTAGGCAAAAGGCCCACCGGCATGAGGAATGGAGGTGGTGAGTTCGGTAAAACTAAAGATAAAGGCGCAATACATCGCGGCAATCACCAGTGCGGTGATGAGAAAACCCAGAGTTCCTGCCTGAGCCCAGCCGTAACTCCAGCCAAAATACTCGCCGGAAATAACCAATCCGACGGCGATGCCCCAGAGTTTAAAACTGCCCAGCGTCCGCTTTAAAACGGGAGTGACTTTCGTGGTTTGCATGTGTGATCCCCTGCCCGGTGATAACTCAATTTTTGTTGGAAGCGAAAATGCCGCAGTGCTGCCCGGTCTTTCTGCCCACATACGATCCTGCAAAGGCTGTACCACTTAAGCCATCCCGCGCCGAAGCGGCCTGACACCTTTCAGCCCGCCGTTTTGCTTCATTTTGGCGCGCCGGTGTAGCCGTAAAATCCGAAACGGTGCGTTGGAGTGCTGTCATGAAATGCGGCTACAATAAAGCGCCCCCTTCCGGAGACTGACGCGTGAAAGAGATGGAACAACGAATTATCACCTGGCTCGCAGAAGAGCCACTGCATCTGCGGGCGCTGACCGAGGTGCGTAAACTGGGGCTTAACGATGCCTGGCTGGCGGCTGGATTCGTACGCAATCTGGTGTGGGATCGGCTGCACGGTTACGATCAGGCGACACCGCTCAACGACATCGATGTGGTGTATTTCAGTCCAGAGAATTGTTCGTCCCTGGAGGAACAACGCCTCGAACAGCGCCTGTTACAGTCCTCACCCGACCTGCCCTGGTCTGTGAAGAATCAGGCGCGGATGCATGAGCGGCACGGCCACGCGCCTTATACTTCCAGCGCGCAGGCCATCAGTTACTGGGTTGAAGTGGAAACAGCGATTGGCGCACGGATGAACCCTGCCGGGCAGATCGAGCTCAATGCGCCACTCGGGCTGGAAGCCCTTTTTACGTTCACTATCACGCCCAATCCGCGTCATGCCATCCCTGCGGTCTTTGCCGAACGCATCAGCAGCAAAGGCTGGCTGACACGGTGGCCGGAACTTGTCGTGCAAGCGCCGCGCTGACAGGGTAAGAAATCTGCAAAAACAATAAAGCCCGGCTCAGCGCCGCCGATAACGCTTAAGCACCCTTACGTGCAAAAAATTATTCACACTAAGCGAGGCTATTATGAGCACAATCAGTGCCACCGGCAGTTCGGTGAGTTCGTCCTCCAGCAGCGATGCGGGCAGCAGCAGCCAGATTGCGCAGCTGACGAAACAGATTCAGAAACTGACCGAGCAGGTCAAAAGTCTGAGCAGTTCAGGCGGCGATAAGGAACAGGTAAAACAACAGCAGGAACTGTTACAGCAACAAATCGAAATGCTGCAACAGCAAATTGCGGAGATCCAACAGCAGCAGGCCGAGAAAGCTCTCGAGCAGCAGCAAAAAGCCGAAGAAGCATCTGACATCAAAAAAGAAGAAGGCGTCAATAAGCCAACTGACACCAATGCCATTGATATCTACGTGTAACCGACGTTAGTCAGAAACAGCCAGCATGGTGTCAGGGTTTGAACATGCCCTGCTGGCTGCGTTTTTCACTCAGCAGTAAAGCCTGGTCTTTTACTACCTGCCAGATGGCCTGCGCGGCGGGAGACAGCGAGCGGTTTTTGCGTTTTGCCAGCATCAGCACGCGGTTAATTTCCGGCTCGAGCGGCCGGATAGCCAGCCTGCTCCCCTGTGGCACCGGCAGCGCCAGCGCCGGAAATACGCTGATGCCAATGCCTGCCTCCACCATCGGGAACAGCGTCGCGGTATGGCCGATCTCCTGAACGATTTCCGCCTTTACGCCCTGTGACTTCAGCGCTTTATCAATCAGCACGCGGCTGCCTGAAGCGTAATCCTGTAAGACCAGCTTGCAGCCGTTTAACGCCTTCCACTTGATGGCGCTCTGGCTGGCAAACGGATGATCTTCAGGACACATCAGCAAAAAAGGTTCATTGAGTACCGGTTCGCAGTCGAGATCCGTACTGGCACCGGGGTCGATCACAATACCGAAATCCACTTCTGCATTACGTACGCTGTTGAGCACCAGTTGCTGCGCCTGATCGCGGAGTAAAATTCGAATGTCGGGATAAAGCTCTTCGCCGCTGGCGATGCACTGAGGCATCAGTTGTGCGGAAATGGTCTGGCTGGATGCAATCCGCACGCGACCGTTGTGCTGAGTGCCGAAACTTCGCGTATCAAGCAGCATCGCGTGCAACTCATCGAGCAGAGGCTCGGCACGGTTTGCGAGACGACGCCCGGCATCGGTCAGCGCCACTTCCCGCGTGGTGCGATCCAGCAGACGCACGCCCATCTCCCCTTCCAGCTCTTTCATGCTGTGGCTGACTGCCGACTGGCTCAGGCCGATGGCTTCCCCTGCCCGGCTGAAGCTGCCGTAGCGGGAAACGGCGACGAAAACGCGTAGCTGCCGCAGAGAATAATTCATGAATTTTCCGCATTAATGGATTAAATAAATCAATTTTTTAATTGTAACCCACAGGCTCAGAATAGCGGAACGATATGACCCCTTTCTGAGACACCACAATGCGTTTCTTACCCGACCGTTTCACCCTTACGCTGATCGCCACCGTGCTGCTGGCGACATTTTTCCCGGCAAGCGGCATGTTTGTCGCCTTTTTCAATAACCTGACGATTATCGCCATCGGCCTGCTGTTCTTTATGCACGGTGCCAAGCTGTCGCGTGAGGCGATATTTCAGGGCAGCAATAACTGGCGGCTGCATCTGTGGGTGATGTTCAGCACCTTTATCCTGTTCCCGGTGCTCGGTCTGCTGTTTCAGTGGTGGCATCCGGTAGACGTCAGCCCGCAGATTTACAGCGGTTTCGTTTATCTGTGCATTCTGCCAGCCACCGTGCAATCAGCGATCGCGTTCACCTCACTGGCTGGCGGTAACGTGGCAGCGGCGGTGTGCAGCGCCTCGGCATCAAGCCTGCTGGGGATTTTCGTTTCACCGTTGCTGGTGAGCCTGCTGATGCATGTGCAGGGCACAACCGGTAACGGGCTTGAACAGGTCGGCCACATCGTGTTGCAACTGCTGGTACCCTTTATCGCCGGCCATTTGTTGCGCCCGCTGATTGGCGGGTTTGTTGAACGTCACCGTAAGATGATTGGCAAAACTGACCAGACCTCCATCCTGCTGGTGGTGTATACCGCCTTCAGTGAGGCGGTCACTCAGGGGATCTGGCATCAGGTTGGCCTGGGTTCACTGCTGTTTATCGTGGTGTTCAGTGTGGTGCTGCTGGCCTTCATTCTGGTGATCAATACTTACATGGCACGCTGGATGGGATTCAGCAAACCGGATGAAATCACCATTGTGTTCTGCGGTTCGAAAAAAAGCCTGGCGAACGGGATCCCGATGGCCAACATTCTGTTCCCGGTCAGCGCGATTGGCATGATGGTGTTGCCTCTGATGATTTTCCATCAGGTTCAGCTGATGACCTGTGCGGTACTGGCGAAGAGATATCAGAAAAAACAGCAGGACATGGCGCAGAAGTCAGCGCAGATTACGGCATCGTAGAAACAACAAAGGCGCTGAAATCAGCGCCTTTGTTCATTTATTTCCTGACCTCAGTCGTCAGTTCCACCCAGACCCGGCCCGTTACGGCGCAGCGGGTTAATCAGACTTTGCAGCCCTTCGCTTTTGATTGTCAGCGTCAGTTGCATCAGCTCACCGAGTTTTCCCTGCGGAAATTCGTCTTTGCGGGCGAACCACAGCAAATATTCTTCCGGTAAGTCGATCAGCACCCGTCCGGCATATTTACCGAACGGCATCACCATATTGGCAATCTGGATCAGATCTTCTTTTTCCATCGCTTATTCACCCAGCAGGCGGATCATCTCCGCTTCATCGATAACCGCGATCCCAAGCTCCTGCGCTTTCGCAAGCTTGGATCCCGCCGCTTCACCGGCAATCACCAGATCGGTTTTCTTCGATACGCTGCCGGAGACTTTCGCGCCCAGCGCCGTCAGACGATCTTTGGCTTCATCACGGGAGAGGATCGAAAGCGATCCGGTCAGCACCACGGTTTTACCGGCGAAAGGACTGTCGATCTCTTCCGGTACGATCACCTGTACTTCCGGCCAGTGAATGTTGATTTCCGGGCTGAGCAGCTCGTCGATCACCTGCTGGTTATGCTCTTCCGACAGGAAATTCACCACGTGTTTCGCCACCACGTCACCAACATCCGGAACGGTTTTCAGGGATTCGATATCCGCCGCTTTCAGCGCTTCCACCGAGCCATAATGTGCAGCCAGATTGGACGCCGTCGCTTCGCCAACTTCGCGGATACCGAGCGCATACAGGAAACGCGCCAGCGTGGTTTCTTTGGCTTTCTCCAGCGCGCTGACCACATTCTGCGCGGATTTCGGCCCCATACGATCCAGGCCGGTAAGTTTGCCCGCGGTCAGACGGAACAGATCCGCCGGATTTTTGACGTACTCTTTTTCCACCAGCTGATCGATAATTTTATCGCCCATGCCGTCAACGTCCAGCGCGCGGCGGGAAACGAAATGTTTCAGCGCCTCTTTGCGCTGTGCGCCACAGATAAGCCCGCCGGTACAGCGGGCAACGGCTTCGCCTTCCACACGTTCAACGTCTGAATGACAGACCGGGCAGTGCGCCGGAAATACCACTTCGCGGGCATTTTCAGGGCGCTCTTCCATCACCACGCCAACGACCTGCGGGATGACATCACCGGCACGGCGAACGATAACTGTATCGCCGATGCGCAGGCCCAGACGCTCGATTTCATCGGCATTGTGCAGCGTCGCATTACTGACCATGACGCCCGCCACCAGCACCGGTTCCAGGCGCGCCACCGGCGTAATCGCACCGGTCCGGCCAACCTGGAATTCGACGTCTTTCACCAGCGTGATTTGCTCCTGCGCGGGGAATTTGAACGCCGTCGCCCAGCGCGGCGCACGCGCTACAAAGCCCAGCGTTTCCTGAATATCCAGTGAATCAATTTTGACAACGACGCCATCGATATCAAAGCCCAGCGCTGGGCGGTCAGCTTCAACCTGACGGTAAAACGCCACCACTTCGTCGCTGCCGGTGCAGACTCGCACGCGATCGCTGACCGGCAGGCCCCAGGCTTTCAGCTGTTGCAGGCGTTCATAATGGCTGCGGGGTAATTCACCGCCGTCCAGCACACCTATGCCGTAGCAGAGGAACGTCAGAGGGCGTTTGGCCGTAATGCGCGGATCAAGCTGGCGCAGGGACCCCGCCGCCGCGTTACGCGGATTGGCGAACACCTTGCCGCCGGTGCGACGCGCTTCTTCGTTCATCGCTTCAAAACCCGGCTGCGGCATAAACACTTCACCGCGCACTTCGAGACGCGCAGGAATATTGTCACCGTGCAGACGTAGCGGGATGGCGCGGATAGTGCGCACGTTGGCGGTGATATTCTCGCCCGTGGTGCCGTCGCCGCGCGTGGCCGCCTGCACCAGTTCACCGTTCTCATACAACAGACTGACCGCCAGCCCGTCGAGTTTCAGTTCACAGCAGAAGGTCAGCGGTTCAGCCGTTTTCAGCCGATCCTGAACGCGCTTATAAAATGCCAGATAGCTCTCTTCATCGAAGACGTTATCCAGAGAAAGCATCGGTACCTGATGTTTAACCTGCCCGAATTCAGAAAGCGGCGCGGCACCGACGCGCTGCGTCGGTGAATCGGCGGTGACCAGATCAGGGTATGCCGTTTCCAGCTCGCGCAGTTCGCGCATCAGACGATCGTATTCGGCATCAGGCACTTCAGGGGCATCAAGAACGTGATACTGATATTCGTGATGGCGCAACTGAGTGCGTAATTGGTGGATTTGTTCTTCAATAGTGGCCATGACTCACCGTGGAGATAAAAAACCCCCGCAAGCGGGGGTCAGGAGATAGGGGATGTCACAACCGCCTGAGTCAGGCAGTCGCCTCGAGGACCTCACGGATCCGCGCTTTGTAGGTTTCGAGCTTCTGCGGCGTAATCATACGACGCTCATCGTCAAGCACCATCGCACCGACATCATCGGCAATGCGTTGGGCAGACTGCAACAGCAGTTTGAAGTTCTGATGCGCGTCGCCAAAGCAAGGCACCATCATGAACAACGTAATTCCTGGTGTGGAGAAGTCGGACATATTGTCAGGGTCGAATGAACCCGGTTTGACCATATTTGCCAGACTGAACAACACCGGACCACTGCCCGCAGGGCTGACGTGACGATGGAAAATATTCATGGCACCAAACTGGAAGCCCGACTGAAGCACGCTGTTGAGCAACACTTCGCCGCCGATAACGCCGCCCTGATGTGCAGCAACGTGCAGCACCAGAACCGTCTCTTTCAGCTTCGCTTTTTCTGCCGGCGCATCTGGCTCAGCAGGCGCAAAAGCTGACGGCTGAGGCTCTGCTTTCGCCGCAGGGGCTGCATCCGCATGAATCTCCTGCGGAGGAACCGGTGCCTGCGTTCTCACTGGCGCTGAAGGCGCAAAATCGACCGCAGGTTCGCGGCGGGATGCGACATCAGGCTCAGCGGCAGAATAACCACTTAACAGCGGATCTTCCTGAACAGCAGTGTGTTGAGGCTGAGCGGGTTGCGGTTGACGAGCAGCAGGGGCTGGCGCTGGCTGCACAGGCTGAACCTGTGGCTGACGTGGCGGTGCAGCCTGTTCTGGCTCATCATACTGACCAAAAGTCGGTTCATCCTGAGGATAAGCAGGACGCACGCGCACTTCCCCCACTCCATCGACAAAATCGTCCGACGGAGACTGGTCCCGTTCTTTTTTCATTCGTTTAGCTGGACGATCACGAAACAGCGAAGAGCGTTCTTTACGGCTGGTCCACAAACCGTGCAATAACAACGCTATTATGGCGATCGCGCCAACAACGATTAATATCAGACGCAAATCCTGCATCATTGCTATCTCTGTTGTTCTAATTCATTGCCACCACGGCAAACATTCACATGTTTAACTCTATTTGCCCACGTAGATAAGTGCAAGTCTGGACTCTACTTTCTGCTAATAAACATGGTAGTCGCACCTTTTTTTGCTGTTTTTTCCGCCAATACGCGGCTAGCCAGTGGAAAATCATACCGATATGATAGTCCATGTCATTCAACTCAGAGAGAAAATTTCATCCATGACTTCATCACCAGGCGCCGGACAACACAATGGCGTGCATTATTTCAAACAGGGCTGGACGCTCATTTCCTTACCAGGGATCCGACGTTTTGTGATTTTGCCCCTCGCCGTCAACGTGATTTTGATGGGCGGAGCCTTCTGGTGGCTGTTCAGCAAACTGGGCGAATGGATCCCCGCGATGATGAGCCGCATTCCCGGCTGGCTCAGCTGGCTGGATTATCTGATCTGGCCGGTGGCGGTGATTTCCGTGGTGCTGGTGTTCAGCTATTTCTTCAGCACACTGGCCAACCTGATTGCCGCGCCCTTCAGCGGCCTGCTTTCCGAACAACTTGAAGCGCGCCTGACCGGCAAAGCCCCACCGGATACCGGCATCTGGGACATCATGAAAGATCTGCCACGCATCATGAAACGCGAATGGCAGAAGCTGGCGTATTACCTGCCGCGTGCTTTGCTGCTTTTCGCACTGTATTTCATTCCGGTGATAGGTCAGGCCGCGGCACCGGTGCTTTGGTTCCTGTTCAGCGCCTGGATGGTAGTGATCCAATACTGCGACTATCCTTTTGATAATCATAAAGTCAGTTTTGCCGATATGCGGCGGTCGCTCGGCAAAAACAAAATCGACAACATGCAGTTTGGCGCGCTGGTCAGCCTGTTTACCATGATACCGGTGCTGAATCTGGTGATCCTGCCGGTTGCCGTGTGCGGTGCGACGGCAATGTGGTGCGATCGTTACCGGGATCTGTATGTCCGAAACAACCGCGACGTCAATCCGACGCGTGGCTGAGCCGAGTCAGCACTTGTTTTAACAGCCTTTTATTTCAACAGCCGCCCTGCGCGGCTGTTCGCTTCACTTGACTTTTGCGCGTCAAACTTATTTCTTAATAACCTATCGATATACCAAATACCAAAAGCTTACTTCACTCGAAAAGCCGTTCGCGTATGCTTTTCTGATTCCCACTAATTTCAGAGTGTTGAAAGCTTCACACCGTGGATATTTCATACAGTTAAAGGACGGGTTATGAGCAAGATCTATGAAGACAATTCATTAACAATCGGCCATACGCCACTGGTTCGCCTGAACCGTATCGGTAATGGACGTATCCTGGCTAAGGTCGAGTCGCGTAACCCGAGCTTCAGTGTGAAGTGCCGTATCGGTGCCAACATGATTTGGGACGCCGAAAAACGCGGGATTTTGACCAAAGATATCGAACTGGTTGAACCTACCAGCGGTAACACGGGTATCGCTCTCGCGTACGTCGCCGCCGCGCGCGGCTACAAACTGACGCTGACCATGCCTGAAACCATGAGCGTGGAACGCCGCAAGTTGCTCAAAGCTCTCGGTGCCAATCTGGTGCTGACCGAAGGCGCAAAAGGCATGAAAGGGGCGATCGCCAAAGCGGAAGAAATTCAGGCCAGCGATCCGCAACGTTATCTGATCCTTCAGCAGTTCAGCAACCCGGCGAACCCGGCCATTCACGAACAAACCACCGGCCCTGAAATCTGGGAAGATACCGATGGCGACGTGGATGTACTGATTGCTGGCGTCGGCACCGGCGGTACCATCACCGGAACGGGCCGTTATCTGAAAAGCAAAAAAAGCAGCGTGACGCTGGTGGCCGTGGAGCCAACCGATTCCCCTGTTATCACCCAGACGCTTAACGGCGAAGAAGTGAAACCAGGCCCGCACAAAATCCAGGGCATTGGTGCCGGTTTTATTCCGGGAAATCTGGATTTAGAACTGCTGGACCGTGTGACGCTGATCACAAATGATGAATCCATTCAGATGGCACGCCGCCTGATGGAAGAAGAAGGGATTCTGGCCGGGATTTCTTCCGGTGCAGCCGTCGCCGCCGCAGTGAAATTATCTGAAGAAGCCGACTTTGCCGATAAAACCATCGTGGTGATTTTACCGTCTTCCGGTGAGCGCTATCTGAGTACCGCATTATTTGCAGATTTGTTCACTGAAAAAGAATTGCAACAATAATGCCACATCCTTGAAATCGATTAAAAAAGCACCTTAACGGGTGCTTTTTTGTGGGCTACGTCAAACTTTACACCACTCTGCCATTGATTTTACCCGCCAGGTTTAGTATTTAACCGGACAATTATTTCGGTGCGCGAAATTAATCGCTTCCACCCCGCCTCCCGCTGAATCGATTTACCGATTTGTTACAAGGGGGAAAAAGACGGCATAATGGGGTGATAACAGGAAAGCCTAGATCTAGGGCAAAGAGTTTTATCGCAGAGTGCGCTATTTTCTCTTTTCTGTTGCATCAGAACCTGCCCCTGAACCATAGTCAGGCGCGAATCTCTCAGGCCAAAGTGAAGCCAGTACGCTAAACTTTAGCTCCACAACATTACTTTAATAAGTTGGGGAAACAACAATGTTCCAGCAAGAAGTTACTATCACTGCACCTAATGGTCTGCACACTCGCCCGGCGGCACAATTCGTGAAAGAAGCGAAAGGTTTCACTTCTGACATCACCGTGACTTCAAACGGTAAAAGCGCCAGCGCTAAAAGTCTGTTCAAACTGCAAACTTTGGGCCTGACCCAAGGTACCGTTGTGACCCTCTCAGCTGAAGGTGAAGACGAGCAGAAAGCCGTTGAACACTTGGTAAAACTGATGGCAGAGCTCGAGTAACAACAGCCGCTCTTATATAGTTTAAACCAGTCAAGAGAAAGGTAGGGTTATGATTTCAGGCATTTTAGTATCTCCCGGTATCGCTTTCGGCAAAGCACTTCTGTTGAAAGAAGATGAAATTGTCATCAACCGGAAAAAAATCTCTCCCGATCACGTTGATCAGGAAGTTGAACGTTTCCTTACTGGCCGTGCGAAAGCATCTGCCCAGCTGGAAGTGATCAAGACCAAAGCCGGTGAGACCTTCGGTGAAGAGAAAGAAGCCATCTTCGAAGGCCACATCATGTTGTTGGAAGACGAAGAGCTTGAGCAGGAAATCATAGCCCTCATCAAAGACGAGCACGCTTCTGCTGACGCAGCGGCTTACTCGGTGATTGAAGGCCAGGCGAAAGCCCTGGAAGAGCTTGATGATGAATACCTGAAAGAACGTGCGGCTGACGTGCGTGACATCGGTAAACGTCTTCTGCGCAACATTCTGGACATGGCGATTGTCGATCTGAGCTCCATCCAGGACGAAGTGATTCTGGTTGCGACCGATCTGACGCCGTCAGAAACAGCACAGCTGAACCTGAACAAGGTGCTCGGCTTTATTACTGATTTAGGTGGCCGTACTTCTCACACCTCTATCATGGCCCGCTCACTGGAACTGCCTGCTATCGTAGGTACCAGCGACGTGACCAAACAAGTCAAAAACGATGACTATCTGATCCTTGATGCCGTGAACAATAAAATCTACGTCAACCCGACGGCGGATATTATTGACCAGCTGAAAGCGGTTCAGAACCAGTACATCTCTGAAAAAGACGAACTGACCAAGCTGAAAGATCTGCCTGCGATTACGCTGGACGGTCATCAGGTTGAAGTCTGTGCCAACATCGGTACCGTGCGCGACGTCGCCGGTGCAGAGCGCAATGGCGCTGAAGGTGTCGGCCTGTATCGTACCGAATTCCTGTTCATGGACCGTGACAGCCTGCCTACCGAAGAAGAGCAATTCCAGGCCTATAAAGCCGTTGCTGAAGCGATGGGTTCACAAGCTGTTATCGTACGTACCATGGACATCGGCGGTGATAAAGACCTGCCGTACATGAACCTGCCAAAAGAAGAAAACCCGTTCCTGGGCTGGCGTGCAATCCGTATCTGTCTGGACCGTAAAGAAATTCTTCACGACCAGCTGAAAGGTATTCTGCGTGCTTCTGCGTTCGGTAAACTGCGCATCATGTTCCCGATGATCATTTCTGTTGAAGAAGTGCGTGAACTGAAAGCAGAACTCGAAATGCTGAAAGTCCAGCTGCGCGAGAAAGGCCAGGCGTTCGATGAAACTATCGAAGTTGGCGTGATGGTAGAAACTCCGGCCGCGGCCGTGATTGCTCACCATCTGGCAAAAGAAGTCGATTTCTTCAGTATTGGTACAAACGACCTCACCCAGTATACTTTGGCTGTGGATCGCGGTAACGAGCTGATCTCTCATCTTTACAACCCAATGTCTCCGTCTGTACTTGGCTTAATCAAGCAAGTTATTGACGCATCTCATGCTGCTGGTAAATGGACAGGGATGTGCGGCGAGCTAGCCGGTGACGAACGTGCTACACTTCTTCTATTGGGCATGGGGTTAGATGAGTTCAGCATGAGTGCTATCTCTATCCCACGCATCAAGAAAATTATTCGCAATACAAACTTCGAAGATGTGAAAGCGCTGGCAGATGAGGCTCTGGCTCAACCTACGGCGCAAGAGTTGATGAACCTGGTCAACAAGTTCATTGAAGAAAAAACACTCTGCTAATTGCGCGATGCTGTAAAGCTGCCCAAATTAATGCTTAGGAGAAGATCATGGGTTTGTTCGATAAACTGAAATCATTGGTTTCTGATGATAAAAAAGACGTTGGCACTATTGAAATCGTAGCGCCAATTTCTGGTGAAATTGTCAACATTGAAGATGTGCCAGACGTTGTTTTCGCTGAGAAAATCGTCGGCGACGGTATTGCTATCAAACCAACTGGCAACAAAATGGTTGCTCCGGTTGACGGCACTATCGGTAAAATCTTTGAAACTAACCATGCTTTTTCAATCGAATCCGACAGTGGCATCGAACTGTTTGTTCACTTCGGTATCGATACGGTGGAACTGAAAGGCGAAGGCTTCAAACGCATCGCTGAAGAAGGCCAACGTGTGAAGAAAGGTGATTTGATTATCGAGTTTGATCTGGCTCTTCTGGAAGAGAAAGCGAAGTCTACCCTGACTCCGGTTGTTATCTCTAACATGGACGAGATCAAAGAGCTGATTAAACTGACTGGTAGCGTGACAGTGGGCGAAACCCCAATTATCCGCATCAAGAAGTAAGTCGCTTAGCGATAAGAAAGAAAAACGGCGCTCAGGCGCCGTTTTTTTATGTCTGCAATTCTGTAATCTGGCGGGACGTCTCCGCCCGCAAACTGCCCTTTCAGATCTTCCAGTGCGGCACCTGCAGGCTGATCACCAGCCCGTGAGGGTACGCATTACGCGCATCAACCTTCCCTTCGTGAGCAACCATCACCTTACGGGTGATTGCCAGCCCCAGCCCGTAGCCTTTACCTGAAAGCGGCGACTTCACGCGCACGAACGGGTCAAAAATACTCGACAGCTTATCTTCTTCCACGCCCGGCCCCTGATCGGCCACTTCAATCTGCAAATACTCTTCGAGATGCGCCAGAGAAACCGTGATGGTTTGCCCCCGTGCTGAAAAACGAAGCGCGTTACGCACCACATTATCGACCGCGCGACGCATCAGCTCCGCATTTCCTTTGACCGTGTAATCCGCGCTGTCCGGCGCCTCAGGCAACATGACGATCTCCACGCCCGGCAGCTGCGCTTCATAACGTGCATCATTGACCACGGCCTCTACCAGCCCGTACAGGTCGAAATACTCTTCATCAGGGATTTCACTGCTTTCTGTGCGCGATAACGCCAGCAGTTCGCCGATCATCTTATCCAGGCGCCCTGCTTCGTGTTCGATACGGCTCAGCGATGTTTCTACGTTGGAAGGATTTTGCCGCGCCAGCCCGATCGCCAGTTGCAAACGCGCCAGCGGAGAACGCAGCTCGTGCGACACATCATGCAGCAGTTCTTCACGCGCTTTGACCAGCACCTGCAAACGTTCAGCCATGGCGTCGAAATCACGCGCCACTTCGGAAAGCTCATCGTGGCGTTTTCCCATACTGGAGAACAGACGCACCGAGAGATCGCCCTGCGCTACCCGACCAAAAGCTTTACGCATTTGCAGCATCGGCCGCGTCAGGTTCCAGGCCAGCACGGCACTGAACAGCAACCCGCCCAGACCGCCGAGCCACAACAGCGGCGGGGGCATATTCAGTAAATCCCGGTGGCGCTGCGGCCGGTATTCGTGCATCAACCCCTGCACATCATAACGCAGGCGATAGCCCTGCCCGTTCGGCCCCTGAACGAATTCCACCACTTCGTGAGGGATTTTCCCCGGCTCTAAATCCTCCACGGTGTCGCCCTGTGCAGGCAGCAGCGAAGGTGTCACCGAAAACAACTGGCGATCACTCTCCGGCCAGTTCGCCATCATATTATTCAGTGCAGGCATTCCGCCGGTGTGCAGCGTGGAGACAGCCGAATTGATTTGCAGTTTGACAAAGCGCCGGGCGATACCACTTTCCGGCGGCTCATGCGGGTTATAAAAGGCGAAAACCACCCAAAGGCCCTGGGTGATGGCAACGAAGGTAAACCAAAATCCTAAAAGGATTTTCCAGAACAGCCTTCCGCGCATACGTTTATCGGATCCGGTAACCAATGCTGCGCACCGTCTCAATAGTCAAAATGTCGCCACCGTCCAGTGAACCGAGTTTCTGACGGATATTGCTGATGTGCACGTCAATGCTGCGATCATAAGCTTCACGCGGGCGCCCCAGACCTTTTTCCGACAATTCATCTTTTGACACCACACGTTCCGGGGAACGTAACAGCAGTTCGAGAAGATTGAACTCAGAGGCCGTCAGGTCGAAAGACACGCCGCGCCATTCACTGCTGCGGGTGGCAGGGTTGAGCGTCAGATCGCCGTAGTTGACCGAAGAGGAATCAGAGTGCGATTCCTGCTGTTCTTCCACACGACGCAACACCGCACGCAGACGGGCTACCAGTTCGCGCGGATAGCACGGTTTTGGCATGTAATCATCCGCGCCCATTTCCAGGCCGATCACACGATCAATGTTATCGCCCTTGGCGGTCAGCATGATGATCGGCAGACGGCTGTTCTTGCGCACCTGACGCAGCACATCGATACCGCTCATGTCCGGTAACATGATGTCGAGGATCATCGCGGTGTATTCGCCAGACATTGCGCCTTCCACACCCGCTTTACCGGTCAGAACCAGAGAGGCATCAAAGCCTTCGGCAATCAGGTATTCACTGAGCATGGTGCCCAGTTCAAGATCGTCATCGACTAACAAAATTTTCATTATTTTTCCGCCTGACTAAAATTTTGGTCATTTTTACCACTAAGCCTGCAATTCGCAGCCGCTTTTACTCTAATTTTACATTCATCAGCTGAATATAGAATCAGACATCAAAAACGCCAGTAGATAAATACCGGTCGCCACGATCGCAGATGATGGCAACGACTACGCTGCCCGGCTGGCTTTTTGCCACGCGCAACGCGCCTGCCACGGCACCGCCGGAGCTGACGCCGCAGAAAAGTCCTTCTTCACGCGCCAGAGCCCGCATAGTCTCTTCTGCCTCTGTCTGGCCCATATCCATCACGTCATCCACCAGATCAGGTTTGAAAATGCCCGGCATATATTTAGCGGGCCAGCGGCGGATACCTGGAATGCTGCTGCCCTCGGACGGTTGCAGCCCGACAATCGTGACGGCGGCACTCTGGCTGCGCAGATAGCGGCTGACGCCGGTGATGGTGCCGGTGGTGCCCATGCTGGAAACAAAATGCGTCACACGCCCGTGAGTCTGCTGCCAGATTTCAGGGCCGGTGGTGGTGAAGTGCGCGAGGGGATTGTCGGGATTATTGAACTGATCCAGCACTTTCCCCTGCCCCTGCTTCTCCATCTCCAGGGCGAGGTCCCGTGCGCCTTCCATGCCCTGCGCCCGGCTGACCAGCAGCAACTCAGCGCCGTAAGCGCGCATAGAGGCCTGACGTTCAAGACTCATGTTTTCCGGCATCAGCAATTTCAGTTTGTAGCCTTTGAGTGCGGAAATCATCGCCAGTGCAATACCGGTGTTGCCACTGGTGGCTTCAATGAGCGTATCGCCGGGGCGGATTTCGCCACGCTTTTCTGCCTGCTCAATCATAAACAGTGCCGCGCGGTCTTTGACTGAGCCGGCAGGATTATTGCCTTCCAGTTTGACCCAAATCTCGCTATCCAGCCCGGCAGTCAGCCGCTGTAATCTGACCAGAGGGGTATTACCGATATAGTGTTCGAGCGTGCTCACTGTGCTTGCCTTATCTTGCGGATATGAAAAAAGAGCGGTTATAAACCACTCTTTAAAATCTGTAATAGAAGGAAATTAACAGCAGGGAGAATGATTGGCAAACAGTTGTACGGCCAGATCAGCGATTTTGAAATGGCGTGTTAACTGGCGTTGAGAATTTTTTCCAGCGCATAACGCTTTCCGCGGCTGACTATTCTGAAGTTATTAAAAACTTTGTCACCGGGTTGAGCGAAGATCAGTTTATTGCCTTTCTTAACGCCAATTTTCATCCTGCCTGCTTTTCCTGAAACCAACACAATTCTCGGCAGCGGCGGAGGCTGTATTTTGGCGGGCGCGGCTGGCTGGGTTTTATTCGCCGGGGCGACTGTAAAGCCTGATGAACCCGATTTTCCTGAGAATAACAGCGTTGCCGGGTTGATAAGCTTTCCGTTATAGCTTAATTCGAAATGCAGATGCGGGCCGGTCGTCCGCCCCGACGCGCCGGAAAGCGCAATAATATCGCCCTTCGACACTTTTTGCCGGGCATGCACTTTAATGCTGCTCAGATGCAGATACTTACTGACCCAGCCGTTTTTATGGGTAATCACCAGATATCGCCCGGAAATCGGATCACCGGACACCTGTGTCACCGTGCCGTCCTGAACGGACGCCACTTTGCTGAACATCGGAGCCTGAAAATCCGTGCCGTGATGCTCAGCATAGCGCGCCGTGACCGGGTGGAAGCGCCGCCCGAACCCGGAAGTCACCTGCATAGGGATCAGTAAAGGAGGGGCGAGTGAAATTTGTCTGCTGACATGCGGGGCTGAAGCCGGTTTAAGCTTATGCCCCTTCGGGCCCGCCACCGCCCACTGCGAACAAATCAACACGCCCCACAGGCACCCTTTCCACAATGTCATCAGGGGACAATGCAGATATGGAAAAGAATCAACCCCGCCAGAGCAATCGCCGGGCCGAAGGGAATATACTTATTCTCCTGGGTAAACGGGCTGTCAGAAACATGCAGAATTTTCTCGTAATATCCCCATGCCGCCAGATAGAAAAATCCGCCAACGACAGAAGAAATTAAAATTAATTCCGGCAATAAATCTAATCCTAACCAGGCAGATACCGCCGCATAGAGTTTTACATCGCCGTTACCCAGCCCATCATGACCGCGGAATTTCTTATATAACGTCATCACACCGTACATCACCGCCCAGGCGGTAATAACGCCCAGCACAGACTGCTGCGGTTTCACCGGGATGATATCAAGCACGGAAGCCAACACTCCGCCCCATAACAACATAAAGACCAGTGAGTCGGGCAGAAGCATACTTTTGAGATCTATCATCGCCAGCGTATATAAAATACAAAAGAAGGCCATACAGAAGACGAACTCATTCACGCTGATACGCGGAACCAGGTGCAATGCCATTAATGTAAACCAGATACCCACAATCGCTTCTGATATCGGATACTGGACGGAAATACCGGTTCCGCAGAACCGGCATTTCCCTTTGAGCCACAACCAGCTGAATACAGGAATGTTATCGCGTTTCAATATTGGCTTATCACATTCCGGGCAATGTGAAGGAGGCCACCAGAGGTTAAATGCGCCGGTGGTGTTCTCTTCCTCATAGTGTGCAAGAACCATCAGCGGCAGCCGATAAATCACCACATTGAGGAAACTCCCAATCACTAACCCCACGATCAAGGCAAATATCGGGTAACTTGAAAACAAAATAAATTCAGCCATAAAAAACCTTACTTAATATATATCAATTACAAACTATTTCTGTACCCGACACAATATCTTGCATACTAATAGGTGCATCAGTATCAGTCGAGCCGTTGCCATATAAAGGCGATATCGTTAGCTTACTTCCTGTATAGTAGGCATGTTTTTCATTATCTCCGGCAGCAAGCTTACTTTGCCAGGTACCTTTCATCACAAGATTAATAGAATCGATAGTAATTAAATTAACCACCGCCCCTGCGCTTGCCTTATTACTCCACGATAGCTCCACAGGGTTACCAGTGCCAGTACCTTTTGTAATTGAACGGCGCTCAGTTTTTACAAAGGACTCGGTAACCCTCATCTTAGTGCCATCAGTTGGAGAAACGGACTCAGCTTCCCAGACTGCAATAACTTCCCCTGTTGCAAGTTTAGTACCATATTTAGCATTTTTTTCAGGTACTCCGGGATTTATTCCAGCCATGACTTCAATGCGAATATTTCGAAAACTTCGCATAGGTAAAGTAACAGTATCAAATGCTTTTTGAGTGAAATTTGCAGCGACTTTCTGATTATGAATATTAGAAATTGTCGCCACTCGTATAGTATCTTTTAAATAGTTATTATTATACCAGAAATCACCTAATGTAATATTATTCAGTGATGGATCTCTGTACAATGCAACTGCAGAATCGATGAAAGCAGTAGGATTTGAGGATTGAACATCCTCTATAGGGGTAACACCCGGCGCTAAAAAACCACCTGATAAAAGAGTCCAACTACGCAACGGTATAAATACACGGTCATAGTCTGTAGCGTGATATTTATCATATATAACCCCTGTAATAGGACCAGAAGTTTCAGTAGTCAAGGATTTGTCATTCCAGTACTCCTTAGCATCAAAAAAGCGTCCGGTCGGAGTGATTACCCCTTTGTCTTCACGAGAAAATGCTTTGTTATTGCGATGAGCTGCATAACCAGTAAAGTTCCCTCTGTATTTTCGCTTATCTATAGGTACGTAATAAATGTTAGCCCAAATAGACTCTGCTGCCGTAGCGTTGACTAATGCTGAATCAGTATTATTTGTTAAAGTTATCGTCAGAGGTTCGTAAGGACCTGGACATGTCTCGGCATATTCGCCACTAGCCGGTTCAATATATGTAAAACTCCCGCCCTTATTGTCAACTGCTGGAGTATTTCTTACCGCATGGGCTATACCTGAAGCCCCCATACTTATCAGCGCAGAGATAAAGACTGCCATCGTTTTTTTCTTACTAAGACGTCTGTTGATTTTCATAATAAATATCCTTATAAAATTATTAATATTGCGACATTTTAGAAATTGCGTCTGTCAGCGCATACAACGACAGAAACACCCAAATAACACAACCACCCAGAATCAATGTTGAAAGCGCTTTTAACAGCCCGGAAACCTTAACAATATACTCCTGAATTTTTACCCTTGACTTGTCAGACACCGCAGTCAATACATCATTAAAAGAGGGTAAACTCGAATACAGTGTAATGTTGAGTAGTTCTTCTGCACCGAACAGGCCAGTATTTAATGAGTCACCGTAATTTTCCCCCGAGGTCATTTTCAACAGCATGGCATCCACATGGGACTTTAACCAGCGGTTAGCATTAAGTGCCAGTATGTTCAGGCTGTCATTAATCGGAATGTTATTTTTCAACATTCGGGCAAGGTTATTCAAAAAAACAGATGCCGATATTTGCTTAAATGTTGAAAAGGGCATGATTTTATCGAGGTATCTGTTTCTCAAGTCACCGGTAAAATTCGCCATCATGAAACGCATCAAAAAAAACGCACCAACAAAACCCAAAATAATAAAAATCCATAACCCGTGAAATAACGCCGTGCCAAAATTAAATAATCGCTGTGTTATCACCGGCCAGTGATCAATGGGCACGACCTCGGCAAAAGCAGGAAACACCTTGAGCGCATAACCGGTAATAACACCCAGCGCCAATACCATCATAATGATGGGAAAGGTCACGGCTGATATCAGTTTTTTCATTAACAAATCATTATACTCAATAATATTCACCAACGTCATAAATCCGTCAGCTAACCCGCCACTGCGCTCGGAGGCATGAATAATACTCAGTTCATCGCGCGGTACAAGATCCTGAAACACCGAAGCAATCGAAATACCGCCCTTCATTTTCGAAATTAAAAACTGGAGTTTGATACCAAATGATTTCCCGAGTAATACTTGGCTTTCCACCTGAAGTTTTAACAGTGACTCATAAAGGGGCAAGTCCGCGTTAATCATATCAGAGCAGAACTGGTATAAATAAAGACGATGCTTTTTACTAAATTTTCTCAAGGATCACCTCCAGGCTTTCACTCTCAAGCTCACCGAACTCCATTTCAAACCAGGAAGCGCAGACTTTACCTGCAAGCACTTTCGCCATGACTTTTTCTTTGATTTCGAAACCCTCTGAAAGCGAAGCTTTTCTTTTACGCTTTTCACGCCAGATTGTATAAACTCTTAACCACTCCTGCTTCGCAATGGCTTCAAGTTCTTCATAGCCTGGGCGCATATATTCAAGAACCAGCTGACGCCCGGAAATACCGGTATGATTACATCGTACACATCCATCATTACTGCGCGAAAAAACATTAAAATGGCGATCAAGAAGAATTATCTCGCGGCTGACTTTACAGTGCTCACAGATTACCGGAACCAGTTTCTGACACTGCAAGCCTGCAACAAAACCTGGCGTCGAGAGCTTATCGCTGGTAATCCCTAACGCGGATAAACGTTGCAATAAGGAAACAATATTCCCTGCATGTACGGTGGTAAAACAGTAGTGTCCGCTTTCTACTGCACCGGCAAGTGCGTTAGCGGAAATGGTGTCGCGTATTTCCCCGACCATCAATACATCCGGGTCGCGACGCAATGCGGATTTTATCGCCAGATGAAAACCGCCGCCTTCAGCATTCAGCACTGAGCTTTGCTTGGCGCCATAAATCTGATACTCAACCGGATCCTCGACGGTAAGAAAACAACCACGGTCGTCATACCGGTTAATTTGCAGCCACTCCATTAAATTCTTCAACGTGGTTGACTTACCTGAACCGGTCGTCCCTGCGATAATATAAGCACCGTAAGGATTGCTCAGAATTTTTTTGAGGTCAGTCAACTCCTCGTTATTAACACCTAATTTATCTAAGCTGGCGATGGCGCCCTTTTGTATACCCGAAGGGATAATACGTAATACCGCATGGTAACAACCCGCCGTTTCACCGAAAATGGGGAAATGAGCATAGCGGAAACGGTAGTTTTTATTCGCCAGTGTATACAGAATGTTTGCGCTTTGCGGTATAGCCCGGTTCCAGGTGGTATCTTTGGTACTGGCCTCCACATTATATAAAACGAAGACCAGCTCATCGCACCTGTCAGATTTCATCTGGGTGAAGACGCTCAGTACACCATTTATTCTGAACTCTACCTGAGCAATATTATCGTTACGGGTAATATGGAGGTCGCTTGCGCCTAAATTAACAGCGTTCAGTAACAACTTCTCCAGTGAGTTTTGAATATCACTGTTATCAATAAGTGTCAGCTTTCTACGGTTAACCGACGTTTGCTCAAGGACAATAAAATAATCGTCCTCACTGATGATAGCGACACCGCACACATCACATTCATAGAACGTTTTAAGCTGATAAAGATCACTATCAAGTGTGGCGAGTTTTTCAAGTAAAGTTGAACGCGTGAGTAAATATTCCCCACCCTGACTCTCAGCAGTAATGAGATCTTCTGCATACTCAGTAAAACGCCATTCACCATTGAGAATAGCGTCATTATCCAAATAAATAACACCTAAACTCACTTAGTGACTTCCCTCACAGTTGGCATCCCTCGTCCGGAATTGGAAACGATGAACTGATGCCCTTCCTGGGTAAATTTCTCGTTCAGCCTGACCATTTTAACGCCATCACCAGAGGACACAGCCACCCGTGACACGCCGGCAATTTCAGAAACCAGCACGACTTTTGGCAATGCCACAGCTTCTACAGTTTCAACAGGTTGAACATCGGGCTGAACGGGCTCAGCGACCTCCGGAGCACGCACAGGCTCAACGGATATAGGTTCATTATCCTCTTTCAACTTATTTATTTCGCTGCGTATTTTTTCGAGCTCAAGCTCATTCGATAATTCCCTCTTTTGTGCATCGAAGGTAATATCATTCTGCATCATCTGAATAATATGTTCCTGTACAGGCGTTGGGATACTTTCAGCCGTATTCGCAGGTTCTGCCGGATTCACCGAAGATTCAGCAGCAAAAATTTGAAATGAAACTGGGTTTAACACCAGCAGTAAAGAAAAAGTTAACTTCCAGTTTTGCATACGAAACCTCCTGAGATGCTGACAACGCCTGATTTAATGTCGATACTTTTGATGATAAAATCATCACGAAAAGCCAGACCTTCAAAGATGCTAATTAAATGAGGAATACTATTTTCTTTCGTTTCCATCTTCCATGAACCAAAAAGTAAACCGTAATATTTCCCCCTGACACCAAGTTCTTTTTCAATTTCAATGACGCTTGATGCTGGCGGAGTTGTAACCTCAAACATTCCCAATATCATTCCAGAAGAATTCAAAGAGTAAATATAATTAAGCATTCTCCCACATTCTGTTACATTGACATCTTCATTAGCTTTATATTTTTTAAGCAAAACATTACTATCTAACTTAGATGGTATGTCTGAAAAACTGACTTCTTTTTCTGAAAAGCTTCCTGAGAAAACGCTTCCCCAGATTTCTTTATTTTGCAGACTAAAAACATGGCCCTTCTGAATGTCATAGTTGAATGTACAGCCAGACGTAGTACAGGTTGCTGATTTTTCATCATATCCAGACAGGCTTAATTTCAACCTGCTTTTATACATTTCAGACAGCAATAAAGCCAGGCGTTCAATACTTCCGCCACCGAGGTTCGTATCATAAAAACTTGAAACTTGTGATATCTTAGCCTGAATAGCCTGTTCTTTTCTTTTGAGTTCTTCCTCATGCTGTTTATGAGGCGTATAAATCAGGTAATACCAACCGGCAGCGCCCCCTGCTAAAACAAGAACGATGAGCGCGATGACAATCCCCATGGTTTTGCTGGGTTTTCTGCTGTTCTTCCAAAAATACAGTCCGCTTTTCATAAAACCTTATTCCAGCAACATGTTAAGTATAAATATAACTGTAATGAGCAATAATGAACCCGCAAGACCGACACCGAGAGCGAAGAGTCGTTTTTTCTTTTGCGTATTAATTTTTTTCTGACGACATCTTTCCGCAACAACGTCAATCCACTGCTGACTCAGTTCGTTCACTTTCAGATGTGAATATTCACTTTCTTTCATCTGTTGAATAAGGGTGTCGAAGAAGCCCGTTTTTACCACCCGGTCACTGCCACTCAGGATCCGGTCATCGGTTATAATAAGAAAGTAGATTTCATCATCCGCCAGTGGCCCGCGGATATAATAAACCCCATCACCGAATTCATTCTTTACATAAATAGCAAAAGGTTCAAGATCTGAGAACTTCTTATCTGAATAACCTTTAAGAAGACCGCCATTATTCGTGGTATAAACTAACTGACTCTGCGTTTTGCGAAGTTTACTCAACCACTGTTGATAACTTTTACTGTTTTTAACAGTGTCAACCGGTTCCCAGATGAGACCGGTTAAAAGATTATTATCATGCAGATGCTTTATCATCATAACTCACTTAGCCGACGTCGGAGCCCGGTAGTAATCAATGCCGACGACCGTCACCACGGTGACCGAGTTTTCAGAATTAGTGGCATCCGCTCCCAACATCACGTAGCTATGGCCATCATTCGATTCCTGGGCCTCGTATTTCCCGACCATCAGCATCGTGCCTGCAGAAACCATCGTGGTGTTGAACATTTCTGTTGTTGTCGTATTAGGCAGCTGAACTAAATCAAACGTATCGATGCCATTTAAATAGCGTTTGGTAAAACCACTGGTGACTTCGATGCGGCCATCATTTTGAACACGTGGCGTAATAATGAAACTCGTCCCGGTAATGATCTCTGAGGTCTCAATGGAGGTATCTTCAGTCGAGGTAAGATCATTAGTGGTCAGCGTTCTGCCGGAGACATAATGCTGAGTTTGGGTCATATTCAACGGAATCGGAATACCATTGCGCGTGACAAATGACCCGCTCTGAATAACTTTATTACCGGTAATTTCATAGAGCGCATTCATCTGTGCGCTGACATTCAGGGTATGATCAGAGCCAGCATAGAAGTTACGGCCAAACGACATGCCGCCATCCATATTCGTCAGGATCTTATTGCTGTCAATATTGAATGTCGTCCCGCCCTCTTTATACTGCATGGTGGCGCCGGCACTCAACTGCTTCATTTTTGTTTTGTCTAAGGTATAAATCTTATACGTCACAACAAATTGTTTATTGTTATCTACCTGATATTTTTTCAACACCTCGTTAAGCGTGTTATATTCAGAAGGCCGCCCGGAAAACGTTAATATTGAAGCGTCTTTAAAAATCGTATAAACACCGCTGGAGACGTATTTATCAGCCATGTCTTCAATATCATCCCAATACGATGACTCAAATTTCGTCTCCGATTTACCTTTTAATCCGCCACCTGAAGTCGATGAATTACCTGCAATATCCAGACTGGATTCAGTTTTGGTATCTTCACCATAGAAATCCATCTTAATAATATAGGAACCATACAAATCCAATTTAAGAACGTTATTATCATCAAGAACAGTATTTACGTCGTAAAGGGCTGAGATATAACGCATGAACTCTTCAAAGTTGCCGGAAAAATTGACGCTACGGCTATCTTTTTTTGGATCATTTGTCTCATCCGTTTTGGCTGTACCTGTGCCAGGCACTGAATAATTCAGACGAAAACTGATCCCTGTTTGCTCTGCGACCGCATTCATCAGAGTATCCAGATCCATCTGTTCATAGGACTGGATACTTACGTGTTTAGCCAGTAACTCTTGAGTTTTAGGGTTGTAATTAACTTCTTTTCCCAAGAAAGCTGTATCAAACTTTTGATAAGGACGGGTCTTCACATCATCCGTAGTAGTGATTTTGTCGTCTTTATTCTCTGTTAATTTTGCAACATCATATTTATCATCAATATTTGTACAGCCCTGAATTGAAAGCAGCAAGGTTAAAAAGATGAATTTATTCTTCACAAGATTATTTTGCATATTATTGCTCATCAACCAGGAGTACATTATTTTTTTGATAAAATTTGATTACCAAACCATAATTTTCGGAAGCGAAAAGCTTACCTAATTCACCCAGCACTTCATCCTGAGTTTTACCGGTAAACGAAATCGTACTGTAGATAATATAATCTTTGGCACTGTTCCAGAGCATTTTATAGCCTGAATCCTTTGCCCATTCATTCAGCCCCTGACTAAGAAGCATATTTTCATGAAGCACCAATACCCGTGCAGAAGCGGCTGCTGGTGTGCCCGAATTTAACGGCCCTGATGCCATAGGCTGTACGGGAGTCACCAGTGTTTTGGGAGCCTGCTGTGGCGTTTTATTATCAAATTCAGATGACGTTAAAATAGATCCATAAACCCCGTTGTCACCATTACCTCCGGATCCACTAAAGGGATTATGTTTTTGTGCATCAGAACTTCCTTCTGCCAATACACCGCCAGAGACAAACAGCAGCATCAGAAAACAACAGAAATTCCGTTGTTTCTTTTTCAAGTTCCCTTTGTTCATAATTCCCTCTGAATATCTTATTTCTGATATTAATGGACATGGCTAAGTACCATTTTTCATTTTCTATTGCGGTATGGTGCTGCACCATGAAGTCAGCACGACCGAAACCGAGGTCGAGTTAATCAGGTTAACTCCCAATCCGGTCGCGTTATCGTAAACAGCTGACGTTGAACTTACCGTCCAGTCAGTATCTTTACTGTTTAAATTCACCTGAAGAGCTACCCCGGCTAAACGGCCAACCGCACCAAGATGTGTTCGGTTTTGCGCAACATTCGCAAAATCACTCTCTAGACTCTGATTATTGACGTCGACCCCAACATCCGCAGCCACAGAGGAAATAGCAGCCACCAGACGCGGATACATCTCTCTGCCTCCGGGAGCAACAGGGCATTTCTGAACATTGACCTTCATCGTGCCGGATTCTGTGCTCACATTGCCGATGTAAGTGTTATCTTTTTTGCCATCATTAAAATCGTTACCAAATGCCCGGTATTCAACGACAGGAATAGTCAGTAATTCAGGTTGGCCTTTGGCATCCAGGTTGCTGGTATTCTCGACGATAATATTGGCCATGAGTGTACCGGTAACCGTTTGATTATTTTTTTCCGTGGTTAAACGCATCACCTGATCATCCTTATTGACCCCTTGCCCTTCAGCCACAGACAAGCAAGGTAAACTTTTACTGCTTTTAGAATCCCAGCACAGCCCTGGTGTATGCGACGTACTGCCAGTACCGCTGTAAATAGAGAGTTTGTCAGCGTCTTCTGCCGCAATACAGGGGCCGGTCATCTGTGAATTAATATTCCAGCACTGTTTATTTACGCCCACTGAACCGTCAGATTTAGTATTTTTGCCGATGCCCATTTCAAAGCTAAATCTGATCGCATATTCTTCATTTTTTGAATTTGTCAGATCTGCTGTATGGCTGGCAACCGAGCCAAATTCAATCACACTGGTGGTATTATTTTGTTTAAGCAAAATCACCTGCCATGATTTGTTTGAACTGCCTGTTGAGCGCCGTAATAACGCGGCTTGCTTATAGTTAATTTTATAGTGTGAAAGCGCCTGATCAAATGCAGGTTTTAATTTTTCGAAATGAAGCTCTTCACCTTTTGCGTCAGGAAGATATCTGACAACAAAATCCACACGGTTAATGGCCAGGGGTTCTGTTGTGCTCCCAACAAGGTCAATCCTGTCGAATTGCATTTTCCCTTTCAAGGCTATATCAGGTAATTTGCAGAGAATATAATCATCATCAAAATTTCTTTTTACCTGACCATTTGTGGGATCATTACCACTCCCATCACATTTTTTATTTGTAAAATATTGTCGCTTTGAATCTTTACCACTCCAGGAAAGATAATCATCCGTCTGCATCTGGTCTAATAAATCGCTGTTTTTTACACGCTTATCAAAAACATCTGCATAGGCAGCTATCGCACCTTGCCCTTTAATATATAAAGGGTTGATTTCTGGTGTCGTGGTATTATCTAACGCCACCTCGTCTTCATTGGCAAATTTCAGGAGCCCATACATTTCTTGTACAATAGCATTTGCATTGACTTCATTTCTGAGTTCCTCGGCCTGTTTTTTCTTATAACTGGCTAGCATCACTAACATCATTCCGATTAGTGCTAAAACAATGATAACTTCCAAAAGTGAAAAGCCTGAATTTCTCTTTTGCACGTGATTGCAGCCTTTTATTAAAAACGCCCTCTCTTGAACAGAGAGGGCGAGAGCTAAATTACTTACTGCCTAAAAGTACGGCGTTAGTGTTTGTACTGCTACAAGCGTATGATGCTGCATCCGCAGTGATCTGAACCTGACCACCGGTGGCAAAGCTTTTCAATATCCCCTGTGCCGTACCTGTAGCTGAAGTTATAGTAACTGCACCATCTAATACAGTAGGCATAGTGGCGTCAGCGCCTGCTGCGGCTGTTGCCACCTCGACGTAATCCCAGGAATTACCGAGTTGCATAATCAAACTACGACATTGGCCCTGATCGAGACCGTTAATGGACAGCACGAATCCTTTGGCGGTACTACCTGCTGCAGTTGTTAATTTTGCACCTTGCATGAAGAAATAGTCGCCTGAAATACCATTTTTAACTTCAGGTTCAGATGCCTGACCAAGGTTAACAATTGTTGACGCAATTGGTGCAGCAGCACCTTGTTTACTCGCTAAACCAGCTGCACCTACAAGGCCGACTGGTGAAGCGGCAGTTGTTGGATATACGCCTGCATCTTTGTAGGTATTATTTACTGCAACACGCACCGTGTTCGTATTATCCACCAAATCGGTAATGTCCTGGCTATCGAATGCACGCTGCGCAAGAATAACGACTGCAGCTGCCATTGTACCAATGATGCCCAGTACGATAATGACTTCCAGTAAGCTCATACCGCGTTGCTTTTTAAGCTCAGCGTAACGGTTAGCCTTTGTCTTTAATTTATTAACAAAATTATTCATCATATTTTCCATAATATAAGAGATTATTTCTTTTCTCAGATTCGCTGAGTGAATTCTTTTGTGTAAATTCACAGAGAATACTGAGTTCTTGGGTTTACAACTTACTACACTACATAACACATATCAGCACTGATATTTTATGTTATTCAACAGGACGTAGACCTATCCAAATAGAGTTCCACTGCGACACTGCCTTTGAATTAAACAAATAATTCTGACATGTGTGATAGCAGTGAAATATATAAATTATGTATATTTAAAGCATCATTTCGTTAAATACTGTTCAATTCAACCGAACGTTTTTGCATGCTATGAAATACGGAGTTTTTTACTCTTGCGCAGACGAGTTGTAACTTTGCGTCCAGTTCCAGGCTCAGGATTTCTTTGGCATCTTTATTGACATTGTTACCCTGTGATTTGTACGTTGCATAGTTTTTATTAATTTCTGCAAACTGTTTCGCATATAAATCATAGCCAATTGGGTCAAGATCCCCCAAGGCCTCAAATTCTTTCAAGCATGCTTTATTACTTGGGCCAGTCTGTTGTTGCACCGGCAGCACTTTGTTAGTGCATCCTGTTACAACAACCATTAGCAGTAATAAAAAAGATGATTTCCATATTATTCGCATAGTAATCCCTAAGAGAAAAAATACCTACTCCGCATAATAAACATGCAAAAATAAAATATAAGAATGCGCTGATTTTCAAGTCTGGGCATTCTATTCAATAAGAATTATCACCGCAACAATATTTTTATATTCTTTTAAATGATCTAAAAGATCGCACACATATAAAAATTAGATTAATTAGATGATTTGTTTTTAAAAACACTTCTCTCAAAGGGACTTAATTAATAACTAGATAACCGGTTACTTGAAAAACTCATAACGTCATGAAAAAAAAGAAAAATAGTCCTACATAAAAAATGCGTTCAGGGTGTCGGGGGAGTTAAAATATTTAAATTGACATGAAAAATAGAATTATCGACTCAAAGAGTTAAGTAAAAAACAAGGCAACCTGCAAAAAATGGCATTCGAGAATTAAATAGAAAAATCATGAATCATCATTATTTACTATTTATTATTCCCTCGTTAATTACTGCTTATAAAGCAGCCTGTTACATGAAAGATTAATGATTCTCTGTTGTTTTTAAAAGTCACCACCTCATTTCGCAATGCAATGATAAGGCGCCGGTGTGCGTTTACGTGGCTTTGTTCGGGGAGACAGACGGATGAAAGGTGTTCACAAAAAAAGATATCGGGAACCTCAAAGCAGCCTGATGCTGCTTTGAGATGGGCTGTCGGGAATGTGTATTCAGGCAGATTTCGCCAGTGCCACGGCTTGCAGTGGCTGATCGCCAGCATACAGGCGGCCATTCAGCCCGCCGACGTAGAAGCGGTCGCCACGCTGAGGGGCGTGGCTGCCATGCGTTTCAGAAAGCACAACAGCAAGCGGTTCATCATGCCAGCCCTCGGCCTGAACGATGAGTTGCCAGAAATGACCGCGCGGGCTGACTTCCAGCACTTTTACCGGCAAAGGGCAACGTGCCGAACTTTGCGGCGTGATCTCCATTTCCCAGGGGCGCAGGAATAAATCCACCGCGCCCTGATGCAGTGGCGGGTTCTCCAATGGCCAGTGATGCGCGCCGACATACAGCTGTGAGCCTCGAATTTCGCCGCCTATTTTATTCACTTCACCCATGAATTCCAGCACGAAGCGGGTCGCCGGGTCGCGCCAGATTTCCTGCGGTGCGCCCACCTGTTCGATATTCCCCTGGCTCATCACCACCACACGGTCAGCGACTTCCATCGCTTCTTCCTGATCGTGCGTCACGAACACGCTGGTGAATTTCAGTTCTTCATGCAACTGACGCAGCCAGCGGCGCAGCTCTTTACGCACCTGCGCATCCAGCGCCCCAAAAGGTTCATCCAGTAGCAGAATTTGCGGTTCCACCGCCAGCGCACGGGCTAGTGCCACACGCTGTTTCTGACCACCGGAAAGCTGGGCCGGATAGCGGTTTGCCAGATGGCCTAACTGCACCATTTCCAGCAATTTGGTGACTTTCTGTTTGATTGCCTCAGCGTTCGGACGCTCGCGGCGTGGCAGCACCGTCAGGCCAAACGCAATGTTGTCGAACACGGTCATATGGCGGAACAGCGCGTAATGCTGGAACACGAAACCGACTTGTCGGTCGCGGGCGTGCAGCCGAGTTACGTCCTTACCGTGAAAGCTCATGTGCCCGGCGCTCTGGTTTTCCAGACCGGCGATAATGCGCAGCAACGTGGTTTTGCCTGAGCCGGAAGGCCCGAGCAGCGCGACCATCTCTCCGGAAGCAATATCGAGCGAGATATCATTGAGCACTTTCGTGCGGCCAAAATATTTGTTGATACCGTTAATTTCAATGCTCATGACTTTCCTCCCGCTCAAGACGGTCGTTGTGACGCTTCAGACGCCATTGCAGGCCGCTTTTCAGAAACAGTGTGACGATGGCCATCAGGGTTAACAGCGCAGCGGCAGTAAACGCGCCAGCGGTGTTGTAGTCCTGATGCAGTAATTCGACTTGTAAAGGCAACGTGTAGGTTTCGCCACGTATAGAACCGGAAACGACAGAAACTGCCCCGAATTCCCCAATCGCGCGGGCGTTGGTCAGCACCACGCCGTACAGCAATGCCCAGCGGATATTCGGCAAGGTCACGCGGCGGAACATCTGCCAGCCGGAAGCCCCCAGCAGAACGGCCGCTTCATCTTCGTGGCTGCCCTGACTCAGCATCACCGGCACCAGCTCGCGAATCACAAACGGACAGGTGACGAACACCGTGACCATCACCATACCCGGCCAGGCGAACATGAATTGAATGTTGTGCGCATCCAGCCAGCCACCGAGCGGGCCGTTGGTGCCGTAGAACAGTAAATACAGCAGACCGGCAACCACCGGAGACACGGCGAACGGGATGTCGATCAGCGTCAGCAACAGCTGGCGGCCTGGGAAATTAAAGCGCGCCACAAGCCACGCCAGCAGCGTGCCGAAAATCAGGTTCACCGGCACGGTAATCAGCGCCATCAGCACCGTCAGCCAGATGGAGTGCAACATGTCGGAATCCGACAGATTCTTCCACATCGCAGCAATACCGTCAGAAAACGCCAGCACAAAAATGCTGATCATCGGGATCACCAGCAGCAGGATACATATCAGCACCCCTGTGCCGATAAGCGCCCACTTCACCCAGTCGACGGGCTGGCGGGCAGCCCCTGCAAAATCCGGAACATCAGACATTATTGGCCTCCCAGACGACGGCCATAACGGCTCTGTAAGGTGTTAATGGCGAACAGCAACACCAGCGATGCCGCAAGGATAACCGACGCAATCGCGCTGGCTGCCGGATAGTCAAATTCCTGCAAGCGGATGAAAATCATCAGTGACGTCACTTCCGTTTTCCACGCAATGTTACCGGCGATGAAAATGACCGCGCCGAATTCACCCAGGCTGCGGGTGAAAGACAAGGCGGTCCCCGCCATCAGCGAAGGCATCACTTCGGGCAACACCACACGACGGAAACTCTGCCAGCGCGATGCGCCCAGCGTTTCGGCCGCTTCTTCATATTCCGGGCCTAACTCTTCCAGCACCGGCTGCACGGTTCGCACCACAAACGGGATGCTGGTGAAGGCCATCGCCACCGCAATACCGATCCAGGTGTACGAGACTTTGATATCAAAATGCGCCAGCCACTGACCGTAAAAACCGGTGGTGGAAAACAGTCCTGCCAGCGTCAGCCCTGCCACCGCAGTCGGCAATGCAAAGGGTAAATCCATCAGGCCGTCGATCAGGCTTTTCCCCGGAAACTCGTAACGGGTGAGGATCCACGCCATCAGCATGCCGAAAACGCAGTTGAAAAGGCTCGCCACGCCCGCGGCCAGCAGCGTGACTTTGTAGGCCGCCACGACCTGACCGTTGGTGATCACATCCCAGTATTGTGACAGCGTCATTTGTGACAGCTGCATCACCAGCGCGCTCAGCGGCAGAAGCAGCACCAGACACACGAACAGCAAACTGCTGCCGAGGCTCAGGGTAAATCCGGGTAGTACGCGTTTGCTCGACAACAACATTACTTGTGACCTTGCTCTAACAGTTTATCCAGCTCACCGCCGGTACCAAAATGGGTGTCCATAACCTGTTTCCAGCTGCCAAACTGATCTTCAACGTTGAAGAGTTTGGTGTCCGGGAACTGATCTTTCGCCGCCGCCATGGCCGTTTTGTCATACACACGGTAGTTAAAACTGGTGATAATTTTCTGTGCCTGCGGGCTCCACAGATAGTTCAGGTAATCTTTGGCGGCTTTCTCCGTGCCATTTTTCTCGACGTTTTTATCGATCCAGGCCACCGGGAACTCCGCCAGAATGTCCACCGGCGGAACAATCACTTCGTACTGATCGTCGCCGTACTGTTTGCGGATATTGTTCACTTCAGATTCGAAGCTGATCAGCACATCACCCAAACCGCGCTCGACAAAAGTCGTGGTCGCGCCACGGCCTCCGGTATCAAAGACCTGCACGTTCTTCAGAAAGCTGGCCATTTTGGCGCGGGTCTGTGCGGTGTCTTTTTTATCTTCAAGATTGAACGCGCCCCATGCCGCCAGATAGGTATAACGGCCATTGCCGGAGGTTTTCGGGTTCGGGAAAATCAGGCTCACGCCCGGACGGGTTAAGTCGTCCCAGCTGTGAATATTCTTGGGATTGCCCTTGCGCACCAGAAACGCCATGGTGGAATAGAACGGCGAGCTGTTGTTCGGCAAGCGGGTTTGCCAGTCGGCAGGGATCAGATTTCCGCGATCGTGCAGGATCTGCACATCGGTTACCTGGTTGTAAGTGACCACATCGGCTTTCAGCCCCTGCAAAATCGCCAGTGCCTGCTTTGATGAGCCGGCATGAGACTGTTTGATCTCGAGTTTTTCGCCATTATTTTGATCGGTCCACTGCTGCTGGAACGGCGGGTTCAGCGCTGCAAAAAGTTCACGAGAAACGTCATACGAGCTGTTGAGCAATTCGGTTGCGGATGCCGCCCCGCTGGCCAGCAACAATGCCGCCACAGATCCTTTCAGCACATTGCCTGTCAATCCGGTAGTTTTCATGCTTAGCCTTAGGTGAGTGAACCGATATGCGACGCTGATAAATGCCGCTCAATATCACACAGTGTATTTATAACTGAGGGTCAGGCTGTAACGGTTTTATATACCATTTGGTGATTTTCAAGCATGAAAAGCTATAAGGCATTAACAAACGCGGGGGAAATTGCAGGAGGGAGGAAACAGCGCGCCCAAAGCGGAGCGCGCCGGAAAAGCTTAAAGCGCTAAAAGACGGGTCAGGGACGGCGCGAAATAATAGCTGCCGGTGACCGGGCGGGTGAAGCGCAACATGGCGTCACGTTTGCCATCCAGATCGCCAAACATGCTCAGCAGTTGTTTCTCAATGTTCCACAAACGCGCGCAATAGCTGATGAAGTACAAGCCATGCTCGCCGCTGGCGGTGCCGTAAGGCAGGCTCTGACGCAAGATTTTCAGGCCCTTGCCCTCTTCTTTCAGATCAACACGGCTGACGTGTGAGGTGTCCGGACGGGTTTCTGAATCCAGCTCTTCATCCGTGTCTTTGGTGCGGCCAATCACCTCTTCCTGCTGCTGCACGGAGAAGCGCTCCCACTGCACCAGATTATGTTTCCAGCGCTGGACCATCACGTAGCTGCCACCGGCATCGACGCTGCCCTCAGGAATAATCGCTACCTGGGCGCGGGCTTCTGCTTTCGGGTTTTCGGTGCCATCAACAAAACCGCTGAGATCGCGCTCTTCGATTCCACGGAAACCATGAGTTTCTTCTTCCACCACGATGGATTTACCAAAGGCTTTCAGTGCAGCCTGCGCAACGGCAAAATTCACGTCATGGCGCAAAGACTGAATGTGCAACAGCATATCGCGCTGCGTGGCCGGAGCCAGCCCTTTCCCCAATGGCACGAACGCTTTCAGCTCGTCCGCACCCTGATTGCCCGACAGATCGCGCCAGACGTCGTGACCAAAAGCCACCACCGCGCCAAGATGTTCATGGGGGAATTTCTGCTGCATCTCTTCGAGTGCAGCGACAAATGTCCGGCAGCCCTGCCGGAGCGCATCCAGGTCGCCCTGAGCTTTCGCTTCAATATAAATGGCGAAACGGCAATGTTCGGGCAAAATGCCGCTCTGAACCTGAGTCATGATCTTATCCTCGTTAATTTGACCGGCGATATCATACCGGATGTCAACAAAAATGCCTTGCGCGAAGGCAAGGCATTACGTCGTTTTTAAACGAAGACAGAAGCGCTTTACGTGCTTACTGCGCGGCAGTTGCCTGAGCAGGATCCGCCCGCCAGATGATTTTGCTGACTTTCCAGTCTTTCAGCGAATCGTCCGATGGCATCAGCGAATCCGGGCCGTGCCAGATCCCGCTGAACACGTAAGTTACGTGAGCACTTTGCGGGGCTTTGCACTCGATACTCTGCGCATCGTCACCTTCGCCTTTCACACAGACATCAAAGGCTTTGGTATACAGATCGCTAAAGGAAGTGCCTATTTTAACGCCCCATTCGCTTTCGACTTTGGCGTCTGTCACATCAACCCGCCGCACAGTGCCTTTCGGCTCGCCGCTGATCGACATTTTCACGTCTTTGCCATCCATCGCCTGGAAGAAACTGAGCATTTTACCGTTGCTCATCGACATACCACTGCGCAGCGTGTAATCCCCGTCCAGCGCCTCTTTGATCGCATCTTCAGTCAGCGGCGTGCTGGCGGTGATGTCACCGACACCTTTTTCAGACACCGTCAGGCTGCTGCCGAACCAGTTCAGAGGATTCATGGATGACCAGGAAATGCCCGGCATCGACATATTCGATATCGACGAACAGCCCGTGAGGATCAAAGGAAGCGCCAGCAACATCGGGCGAACCCGTAAGCGAACAGTCATTCAGTGTACTCCTTGGCTCCCCGTTTCCGTTGGCCGGTGCGGCCTGACGGACAAACCGGCAGCATAATGAGGGATAATTAACTTTTATACAGCCTGCGGCTGCTTTTAGCGTTCAGCGCCAGTTCGAGTGCTTTCTTTCCGAAAAAGTTCAATGACGTCATGCCAGACGGCGCGCCGCATCGAAACAGGCTCGCAGCCGACGGCTCAGCAGCCAGTAGGCCAGCGCGGCGGCGTCGAGCAGCGCGAGTGCAATATCCACGCCGGAAATCAGATCGTTACTTTGCCAAAGCCCGAGCGCCTGCAGTGCAAACGTCACAAACATGCCCGCCAGCAACAGCCAGTAACCGGCCTGCCAGATGCGCGGCCATAAATGACGGCGACCGCTGAGCAGAAACACCAGCGCCGGGGGCAGCCCCAGCAACATACCGGACCAGAAACTCTGACGATCGGGATAAAAAAGGGACAGTAAATCATTGCCCTGCTGCCGCGATGCACCCGCCATGACAAACAACAGCCAGGTTCGCGCCTGTAACATCAAAATCGTCCAGAACCACAGCGGCAGGCGCAACATTCCGTGGTCGTTATAATCATCCGGGTTCATAAAAGAGGACAACGTTCCTGCGAATTAAGTGAAATTAAACAATAATCAGAGCATCTTAAGAAACCGTTAAGAACAGTCTGCTTTACTGTACCTCAACGCGGCAACACATCGCAAAGATGTCATAGTTGCTGACACACACCAGAAAAGTTAATTAAGGAAGACCTATTATGATGAAGAAAATCACTCTGGCAGCCCTCATCGCACTGAGTTCAGCGTCCGTTTATGCCCAGCAAACCGGCGGTTTTAATGGCCCTTCCGCTCAGGAAGCGCAAACCCAGCCAGCGGCACAGGGCGGCTTTACCGGGACCACCGCACTGAGCACCGTAAAAGATGCTCAAACTATGAAAGACGATCAATGGATTATGCTGGAAGGTTTTATCGATCAGCGTATCGACCATGATAAATACATTTTCCGCGACAACACCGGTACCCTCAATGTAGAAATTGACGGCAAACGCTGGCAGGGACAGAACGTGTCACCAAAAGACAAAATCCGCATTGAAGGTAAAGTCGATAAAGACTGGAACTCAGTGGAAGTGGACGTCAAAAGCGTAAAAGTGATCAAGTAATCACACCCGGCGTTTAAACGTAAAAAGCCCCGAAGGCCATCGCCTGTCGGGGCTTTTTTAATTTATGCAGACCCGGCTTAATATTCCTGATCTTCGATAAGCCGTTTACCCAGCAGCAGCGTATCTGAAATCTCGTAGCCGAGTTTTTCATACATGCTGACCACCGCGTCATTTTCAGCACGCACCATTAAATTGATTTTTGGGCAGCCACGGGCAATCAGTTTCTTTTCCAGCCGGTTCACCAGCGCATTGGCAATCCCGCGCCCGCGATAATCCGGGTGTACGCCAAGATAGCCCACCGAACCGCGATGACCGTCATAGCCCCCCATCAGCGTGCCGACCACTTCCCCGCCAACTTCGGCCACCAGGAAAAACTCCGGGCTGTGGTTAATCTTGCGCTCAATATCCAGTTCCGGATCATTCCACGGACGCAGCAGATCGCAGCGCTCCCACAAGGTCAGTACTTCTTCGAAATCTTCTTGCCGGTATACGCGAATTTCCATCACTGTCGCCACTGTTGTGTTAATAAGGGGAAAGAGGTTTCTATAATTATCGCGTGATCTGCTTGATACGCAACATCAAAATCAAAAATCGTGCATTTTATAAGCGTTTTTTCTCTGGCCGTTTGTCAGCCCGTCAGCTCATGAATCATTAATTTGAGATATATTTGTCCGCCAATATATTAATTCGCGACACAAAATTCATAAACAGTAATAGTTCTCAGATCGAAACTATAAAAAAGATACTCTATAACATAGGGCATTCTGCTTTTTTATGACGGTAATGGACTGATGTTAAACCCCCTGAACAAATTTCTGCATTTCCAGCCTCTGCCCGCTTCCGCTACCCGTCGCCAGCTCCTGTTATCCGGCCTGGGTTTAGCCATTGCCGCCTTTGGTTCCCGTTCTGCCAGCGCAGCGCAGCAGGAACACATCACCAAATCCGCTCCGGCGCCGAAACCGCCGGGTTCGAAAAAGCTGGTGATGATCGACCCTGGCCACGGCGGGATCGATTCCGGTGCCGTCGGCCATGAAGGATCGGAAGAGAAACATGTGGTGCTGGAGATTGCCAACTATGTGCGCGAAATCCTTGGGGCGCAGAGCCATATTGAGGTCAGGCTGACGCGAGATTCCGACCACTTTATCCCGCTGTATCAGCGTGTTGAGCTGGCGCATCAGCATCAGGCCGATTTGTTCGTTTCAATTCACGCCGATGGTTACACCAGCCCGAGCGCTTCCGGCGCGTCAGTGTTTGCACTTTCTAACCGGGGTGCCAGCAGCGCGATGGCGCGATACATGTCCAAAAAAGAGAACGACGCCGATTTGGTCGCCGGGGCGAAATATGCCAAAGAAGATAACAATTACCTGCAGCAGGTGCTGTTTGACCTGGTGCAAACCGACACCATCAAAAACAGCCTGACACTCGGCCACCATGTGCTCGACAGAATCCGCCCTATTCACCATTTACACAGTCAGCAGACGGAGCAGGCCGCTTTTGCCGTGCTGAAATCGCCGTCTATTCCCTCGATTTTGGTAGAAACGTCTTTCATCACCAACCATCAGGAAGAGCAACTGCTGAGCACCACAGCGTTTCGTAAAGAGATTGCACAGGCGATTTCGCAGGGGATCATTAACTTCTTCAGCTATTTCGATGCCAATGAGCGTAAACCACGATAATCTTCATTCTTCGGGCTGCACATGCCCTGGCGGCTCTGACTCATCCGAATTACGGACAGTGCCGCCTTCCTGCAACTCGAATGATTTTGGGTATATAATAGCGTCCACTTTTCTCTCATTCAGCGCCCGTAAGGCGCTGAATGTCTTTTCAGTCAACGTCTGCGAGTTTGCCTGTGAGCCAATCGATTCCCGACATTCAGCAAGTTAAAACCTTCCTGCTTTCACTGCAGGAGCACATCACTCAGCAACTGGCTGCCGCCGACGGTCAGGGCCAGTTCGCCGAGGATCAGTGGGTGCGTGAAGAAGGCGGCGGCGGCCAGAGCCGGGTGTTAACGAATGGCGCAGTCTTCGAACAGGCTGGCGTTAATTTTTCCCACGTCTCCGGCGCGATGCTCCCCGCTTCCGCCACCGCGCACCGCCCCGAGCTCGCAGGGCGCAGCTTTCAGGCGATGGGCGTTTCTCTGGTGATTCATCCGCTGAATCCTTATGTCCCCACCAGCCACGCGAACGTGCGTTTCTTCATTGCCGAAAAAGCCGGTGAAGCCCCGGTATGGTGGTTCGGCGGCGGGTTTGACCTCACCCCTTATTACGGATTTGAAGAAGACGCCCGCCACTGGCATCTCACGGCGCAACAGCTGTGCCAGCCATTTGGTGACGACGTCTATCCGAAATACAAAAAATGGTGCGACGACTACTTCTTTATTAAACACCGCAATGAGGCGCGCGGCATCGGCGGCCTGTTCTTTGACGATCTCAATACTCCGGATTTCGCCACCAGCTTTGACTTTATGCAGGCTGTGGGCAACGGTTTCACCGACGCTTATCTGCCCATTGTTGAAAAGCGCAAATTGCTGCCGTGGGGCGAACGTGAGCGCCAGTTCCAGCTCTATCGCCGTGGCCGCTATGTCGAATTCAATCTGGTGTGGGATCGCGGAACGCTGTTTGGCCTGCAAACCGGTGGCCGTACGGAGTCGATTCTGATGTCAATGCCGCCGCTGGTCCGCTGGGAATACGGTTATCAGCCTGAAGCCGGCAGCCCGGAAGCGGCGCTGTACAGTGATTTCCTGCCGCCACGCGACTGGCTGAATCTGCACACTGATCTTACGGGGAGCGACACTGATGCAAATCTGGGTTGATGCCGATGCCTGTCCGAATGTCATCAAAGACGTCCTGTTCCGTGCCGCGGAACGAACCGGCATGATGGTGACGTTAGTGGCTAACCAAATCATCCGCACGCCGCCGTCAAAATTCCTGCGCACCCTGCGCGTTGAGGCGGGCTTTGACGTGGCGGATAACGAAATTGTGAAGCGCACTGAGCCGGGAGATTTAGTGATCACCGCCGACATCCCGCTGGCCGCCGAAGTCATCGAAAAAGGCGGCGTGGCGCTCAACCCGCGCGGCGAGCGCTACACCACCGAAACCATTAAAGAGCGCCTGAATATGCGTGATTTTATGGACACCATGCGCGCCAGCGGCGTGCAAACCGGCGGACCGCCCGCGCTCAATCAGCGCGACCGCCAGCAATTCGCCAATGAACTGGATAAGTGGCTGCAACAAGCTAAAAAATAATCCGGTCAGGCAAAACGATGTATCCCTACACTTTAAAGGAATAAAACATGGTCAAAAAGATCATCCTGGATTGCGATCCGGGGCATGACGATGCCATCGCCATGCTGCTGGCACACGGTAATCCGGAAATCGAACTGCTGGCAGTCACCACCGTAGTCGGTAACCAGACGCTGGAAAAAGTCACCCGTAACGCCCTTGCTGTGGCGCGGGTGATTAACCTGACCGGCGTGCCCTTTGCCGCAGGTGCCACTCGTCCGCTGGTGCGTCAGGTGGAAATCGCCGACGAAATCCACGGCGATTCTGGTCTGGATGGCCCGATATTGCCGGAAGCGGCCATCACGCTGGAACCCGTTCACGCCATCGATCTGATCATTGATTTGATCATGTCGCATCCGCCAAAAACCATCACGCTGGTGCCTACCGGCGGCCTGACCAACATCGCCATGGCGGTACGCAAAGAACCGCGCATTGCTGAACGCGTCAAAGAAGTCGTGCTGATGGGCGGCGGTTATCATGTCGGTAACTGGAGCGCCGTCGCGGAGTTCAACATCAAAATCGACCCGGAAGCCGCGCATATCGTCTTCAACGAGAAATGGCCGCTGACCATGGTCGGTCTGGATCTCACTCATCAGGCACTGGCAACGCCGGAAGTCGCGGCGCGTATCGCCGCCGTCGGCACGCAACCGGCAAAATTTGTGGGCGAGCTGCTCGATTTCTTCGGACTAAGTTACAAAGATCGTCAGGGATTTGATTCCCCGCCGGTTCATGACCCCTGCGCCGTCGCTTACGTCATTGATCCGAACGTAATGACCGTACGCAAAGTGCCGGTAGATATCGAACTGACCGGCACATTGACGCTTGGCATGACCGTGGCTGATTTCCGCGCCCCGCCGCCGCCGGACTGCCATACACAAGTGGCGGTAAAACTGGATCATCAACGTTTCTGGGATCTGATCGTCGATGCGCTCGAACGCATCGGCGAAGTGAAATACTGAGGCCGCAAGCAGACGTCACGGGCATCCTGCTGATGCCCGTTTTCGTCAGGATCCCCGCGTTATAAAGGTTCGGTTTGCGCCTCTACCACGGCCAGCGCCACCATATTCACAATACGGCGTACCGAGGCAATGGGCGTGAGAATGTGCACCGGTTTTGAAACCCCCATCAGCACCGGTCCGACGGTCACCCCTTCCGAACTGGACACCCGCAACAGGTTGTAGCTGATGCGGGCTGATTCCATATTCGGCATAATCAAAATATTGGCCGCCCCTTTCAGCGGGCTGTCCGGCATGATGTCCTGACGAATGCTTTCCACCAGCGCAGCGTCACCGTGCATCTCACCATCGATTTCGAGATCCGGCTCGCGCGCGTTTACCAGCTCCAGCGTCCTGCGCATTTTAAGCGCCGCCGGGCTGTCCGACGTGCCGAAACTGGAATGGGATAACAGCGCCACTTTCGGCTCGATACCAAAACGCCGCACCGTTTCTGCCGCCATCAGGGTAATTTCCGCCAGCTGTTCTGCGGTCGGATCATCATTGACATAGGTATCCGCAATAAAGGTATTGCCGCTCGGCAACAGCAAGGCATTCATTGCTCCGGCAACGTGGGTGCCTTCGCGAAAACCAAACACCTTTTCCACGATATCGTAATGTTCATGGTAGGTACCGACCGTGCCGCAAATCATCGCATCGGCTTCACCGCGCAGCAGCATAATCGCCGCGATAAGCGTCGGATTGCCGATCACCGCGCGCCGGGCCTGCTCCTGCGAGACGCCGCGTCGTTTCATGCGGTCATAATATTCACGCCAGTACTCGTTAAAGCGCGGATCGGATTCGTTATTGACCACTTCGAAATCTTTTCCCGCTTCGAGTTGCAGACCGAGTTTCTTGATGCGCATTTCAATCACGCTCGGTCGCCCGACCAGAATCGGTTTCGCCAGACCGAGAGTGATCAGTTCCTGCGTGGCCTGCAAAACGCGCTCCTCTTCACCTTCGGCCATCACCACCCGCTTCGCTTCTTTTTTGGCCTGCGAGAAAATCGGTTTCATAAACAAATTGGTTTTATAAACGAACTCCGAAAGCTTCTCGACGTAGGCATCGAAATCCAGAATGGGCCGCGTGGCGACACCAGAATCCATCGCCGCCTTAGCCACCGCCGGGGCAATTTTCACGATCAATCGCGGATCAAAAGGCTTAGGAATGATGTAGTCAGGGCCGAACGACAGCTCCTCTTCACCGTAGGCCGAAGCCACTACATCGCTTTGCTCGGCCATTGCCAGATCGGCGATCGCATGGACACAGGCCAGCTTCATTTCTTCATTGATGGTCGTTGCGCCAACGTCCAGCGCCCCGCGAAAAATAAACGGGAAACACAGAACATTGTTCACCTGATTAGGGTAGTCAGACCGGCCGGTGCAGATAATGGCATCAGGGCGGACGGCCTTTGCCAGCGGCGGCAGAATCTCCGGTTCCGGGTTCGCGAGCGCCAGGATCAGCGGATCTTTTGCCATGGTTTTCACCATGTCCTGCGTCAGCACGCCAGGCCCGGAACAACCGAGGAAAATATCCGCTTGCGGGATAGCGTCCGCCAGCGTGCGCTGGCCGTTGTCTTCGATGGCATACACCGCTTTGGTTTCAGCCATGTTCTCTTCACGGCCTTGATAAATCACGCCGCGGGAATCACAGGCCGTAATGTTGTGGCGCTTCAGCCCCAGCGCCACCAGTAAATTCAGACAGGCAATCGCCGAGGCTCCCGCCCCCGACACCACCAGCCGTACGTCTGAAATATTTTTCCCGACCACGCGCAAACCATTCAGAACAGCGGCGGTACAGATGATCGCGGTGCCATGCTGATCGTCGTGGAACACCGGAATATTCATGCGCTCGCGCAGTTTCTTCTCGATGTAAAAACACTCCGGCGCTTTGATATCTTCAAGATTGATGCCGCCAAACGTTGGCTCCAGCGCGGCAATGACGTCGATTAACCGGTCGGGATCCAACTCATCCACTTCGATATCAAACACATCGATACCGGCGAATTTTTTAAATAATACGCCCTTGCCTTCCATCACAGGTTTACCCGCCAGCGCACCAATATTGCCGAGGCCGAGCACCGCCGTGCCGTTAGAAATCACGGCCACCAGATTCCCCTTGGCCGTGTATTTGTAAGCCGCCAGCGGATCTTTTTGAATTTCGAGACAAGGCGCGGCCACGCCCGGCGAGTACGCCAGCGCCAGATCCCGCTGTGTGGCGAGCGGTTTTGTCGGGGAAACCTGAATCTTTCCGGGCACCGGGAATTCGTGAAAATCGAGCGCACTTTGCTTGAGTTGTTCGTCCATCGTAGGGTCCTTTTCTGTTTCTTATTTTTTTCAGGGGTACAGAGCAAGGGAAGCCGCAACATCCGGTTTTCCCGCACAACAGTATAGATAACCTGCCACGACACAGACCGAAGCACGACCAAAAGTTGTGCGTTACATTGATTACTTTTCGTTCGCGGAAGACGTCTCGCAAAATTCAACTAAGCTTAAGGTTCCCCCTTGCGCAACTCAGGTTGAAAGCTCAGCCTTGCGTAGGCTTTTGCTTTTTCATTGCTCTGACCCATTACAACAATCAGAAAAAGCGTATTCATATTGTTAACAGAATGATGCAGGGTAGACCCCCTGTGAAAAAGAGTCGCACGACCTGTTGCTGTATCGTTTTTTAGCTAAGGAGATGTAGAGATGAACCAGTTAGACGCCCTCAAAAAGCTAACTACCGTGGTTGCCGACAGCGGTGACATTGAATCTATCCGTCATTTCGAACCGCAGGATGCCACCACCAATCCATCCTTAATCCTGAAAGCCGCCGACCTCCCGCAGTATCAGAATTTGATCAAAGACGCGGTGGACTACGCCCGCAAACAAGGTGGCAGCAAAGAAGATCAGGTGATCAACGCCACGGACAAACTGGCGGTCAATATCGGTGTCGAAATCCTCAAAAGCGTGCCCGGTCGCATCTCGACAGAAGTGGATGCGCGTATGTCTTTTGACAGCGAAAAATGCCTCGCGAAAGCCCGCAAACTCATCGGCTTATATCAGGAACAGGGGATCGATAAATCCCGTATTCTGATCAAACTGGCCTCTACGTGGGAAGGCATCAAAGCCGCCGAAGAACTGGAAAAAGAAGGCATCAACTGTAACCTGACGCTGCTGTTCTCCTTTGCTCAGGCACGCGCCTGCGCCGAAGCCAATGTCTACCTGATTTCCCCGTTCGTTGGCCGCATTTATGACTGGTACAAAGCCAAAGATCCTGACGCCACCTATGACGTAGAAAAAGATCCGGGCGTGAAATCTGTCCGTGAGATCTACACATACTACAAATCACACGGCTACGAGACGGTGATCATGGGGGCCAGCTTCCGTAAAGTTGAACAGATTCTGGCACTGGCGGGCTGCGACCGCCTGACCATTTCACCGGCCCTGCTGGAAGAGCTGAAAGCCAGCGAGGCACCGGTGGAACGTAAGCTGCAAGCGTCGTCGCAGGGCAGCAAACAGCCTGCACCGCTGACTCAGGCAGAATTCCTTTGGGAGCATCATCAGGACGCCATGGCAGTTGAGAAACTGGCTGAAGGTATCCGCCTGTTCGCCGTCGATCAGCAGAAACTCGAAGACATGCTTTCTGCTCAACTGTAATTCCACTCACTGTTATTTCAATGGCCGTTGACCTGTTCAGCGGCCATTCACCGGAGAAAAATATGCCTTCTCGTAGAGAACTCGCGAACGCTATCCGTGCCTTAAGCATGGATGCGGTGCAGAAAGCCAATTCCGGCCACCCAGGCGCGCCCATGGGGATGGCGGATATCGCCGAAGTGTTGTGGCGCGATTACATGAATCACAACCCGACCAACCCGCACTGGGCAGACCGCGATCGCTTCGTGCTGTCCAACGGTCACGGCTCGATGCTGATATACAGCCTGCTGCACCTCACCGGTTATGATCTGCCGATGAAAGAGCTGGAGAATTTCCGCCAGCTGCACTCCAAAACACCGGGCCACCCGGAATATGGTTATACGCCGGGCGTTGAAACGACCACCGGCCCGTTGGGTCAGGGCATCGCCAATGCCGTGGGTTTTGCGATTGCAGAACGCACGCTGGCCGCACAGTTCAACCGTGAAAACCACGACATCGTTAACCACCACACTTATGCCTTTATGGGCGACGGTTGCATGATGGAAGGGATTTCCCACGAAGCCTGCTCGCTGGCTGGCACCATGAAACTCGGTAAACTGACCGCGTTTTATGATGACAACGGCATTTCTATCGACGGCCATGTTGAAGGCTGGTTCACCGATGACACGGCCAAACGTTTCGAAGCCTATGGCTGGCACGTGATCCGTGGTGTCGATGGTCAGAATGCTGACGCCATCAAAGCGGCCATCGAAGAATCCCACAAAGTGACCGACAGACCTTCCCTGTTACTGTGCAAAACAGTCATCGGTTTTGGTTCACCTAATAAAGCCGGTACGCACGATGCGCACGGTGCTGCGCTGGGTGTGGATGAAGTGGCTGCCACCCGTAAAGCGCTGGGCTGGAACTACCCTGCCTTTGAAATCCCGCAGGATATTTATGCTGCCTGGGATGCCAAAGAAGCGGGTAAAGCGAAAGAAAAAGCCTGGGATGAAAAGTTCGCCGCCTATGCGAGTGCTTATCCTGATCTGGCGAAAGAATTCAAACGTCGTGTGAACGGTGAGCTGCCTGAAAACTGGGAAGCTGAAGCACAGAAATTCATTGAAGGTTTGCAGGCCGCCCCGGCCAATATTGCCAGCCGTAAAGCTTCACAAAATACGCTGGAAGCCTTCGGTAAAATCTTGCCTGAATTCCTCGGCGGCTCCGCTGACCTTGCCCCTAGCAACCTGACCATGTGGTCCGGCTCGAAATCCCTGGGCGATGATCTGGCCGGTAACTACATTCACTATGGCGTACGTGAGTTCGGCATGACGGCAATCTCCAACGGCATCGCGCTGCACGGCGGTTTCCTGCCTTATTCAGCCACTTTCCTGATGTTCGTTGAGTACGCCCGTAATGCGGTACGAATGGCGTCGCTGATGAAGATCCGCAACGTGTTCGTTTACACCCATGACTCCATCGGTCTGGGCGAAGACGGCCCGACGCACCAGCCGGTCGAGCAAATGGCCAGCCTGCGCGTCACCCCCAACATGAGTCTGTGGCGTCCGGCCGATCAGGTCGAGTCGGCGATTGCGTGGAAATATGCCATCGAGCGTAACGACGGCCCGGCTGCGCTGATTTTCTCCCGTCAGAACTTGACCCAGCAACCGCGTACACCGGAGCAACTGGCTAACGTGGCGCGCGGCGGTTATGTGCTGAAAGATTGCCAGGGCACACCTGACGTCATCCTGATTGCCACCGGCTCTGAAGTGGGTATCACGGTTGAAGCCGCAGACAAGCTGGCCGCAGCAGGCACGAAAGTGCGCGTGGTTTCCATGCCGTCCACTGACGTGTATGACAAACAGGACACGGCATACCGCGAATCGGTGCTGCCAAAAGAAGTCACGGCACGCCTGGCGGTTGAAGCAGGTATTGCGGATTACTGGTACAAATACGTCGGCCTTAATGGCGGCGTGGTTGGCATGACCAGCTTCGGCGAATCAGCCCCTGCTGAACAGTTGTTCAAAGAGTTCGGCTTTACGGTCGATAACGTTGTCGCGAAAGCACAGGCGTTACTGAAATAAAATCAGGCCGTTTTTATTCCCTCTCCGTGAAAAGAGAGGGAATAATTCATACTAAAAATCTCAAAACATGTCCCCTTCCTGCTTGATGAAAGTCGCCCGCTCCGGTAAAGTCCCGCCCCTTCTTTGGCATGGGGAACAGTAATGTTTATTGGATTTGACTACGGTACAGCGAATTGCTCCGTTGCGGTGATGCGCGACAATAACGCCCACCTGCTGGCGTTAGAAAATAACGATCCTTATTTACCCTCCATGCTGTGTGCACCATCGCGTGAAGCGGTCAGCGAATGGCTGAACCGTCACGGACAGGTGCCGACAGGCAGTGATGAAAATCTGGCGCTGCTGCGCCGCAGTGTCAGTTTTAACCGTGAGGAAGATATTCCGGTTAACGCCAACAGCGTTCACTTTGGTTTGCAGGCGCTGGCAACGTATATGGAAGATCCGGAAGAGGTTTATTTTGTCCGCTCTCCGAAATCCTTCCTTGGCGCAAACGGCCTGAAACCACAGCAAATTGCACTGTTCGAAGATCTGGTCTGCGCCATGATGTTCCACATCAAGCGTCAGGCAGAATCTGTCCTGCAAGAGACGATTCATCAGACCGTCATTGGCCGGCCAATTAACTTCCAGGGCATGGGCGGAGATGACGCAAACCGTCAGGCGCAGGGTATTTTGCAACGCGCCGCAGAACGTGCCGGTTTCCGTGATATCGCTTTCCAGTTTGAGCCGGTCGCTGCCGGTCTGGATTTTGAAGCCACGCTGACTGAAGAGAAAACGGTGCTGGTCGTCGATATCGGCGGCGGAACCACGGACTGCTCGGTGTTGCTGATGGGCCCGCAATGGCGTGATAAAGCAGAACGCCAGAACAGCCTGCTCGGCCACAGCGGTTGCCGCGTTGGCGGTAACGATCTGGATATCATGACGGCGTTCAAACAACTGACGCCTCAGTTCGGCATGGGCAGCGAAACCCAAAAAGGCACGGCGATCCCTGCGCTGCCTTACTGGAATGCGGTAGCGACAAATGATGTCCCGGCGCAGCTGGATTTTTACAGCGTCGCCAATGGCCGCATGTTGCGCGATTTGATCCGTGACGCCGCGCAGCCGGAGCTGATTAAGCGCCTGCTGAAAGTCCAGCAACAGCGCCTGAGCTATCGTCTGGTGCGTGCGGCGGAAGAGAGCAAGATAGCGCTTTCGGAACGCGAGAACGTCACGGCCGCCATGGACTTCATCGAATCCGGTCTGGCAGAAACCATCAGCCAGCAGCAACTGAGCGAAGCCATTGCACAGCCGCTGGAGCGCATTCAGGAACAGGTCAATCTCGCGCTGGCAAGCAGCGAAATAAAACCGGACGTGATTTATCTGACCGGTGGCAGTGCGCGTTCCCCGCTTCTGCGCGCGGCATTGCAGGCGCAGTTGCCGGGTATTCCGCTGGTGGGTGGCAATGATTTCGGCTCGGTGACCGCCGGTCTGGCTCGCTGGGCACAAACGCTGTTCCGTTAATCGCTGAACGCCGGATGTAAAAAAACCGCCTGAGACATCCGGGCGGTTTTTTTATTTGTGAGACGGCAAATTTACCAGGCGCTGGCGTCATTCAGCGTCTGAATATCTGCATCATCCAGTTTCAGCGTCGCGGCCTGCGCCAGTTCGTTCAGCTGCTGCAAGGATGTCGCGCTGACGATCGGGGAAGTGATGGAGGGGCGGGCAATCTGCCATGCCAGCGCGACCTGTCCAGGCTGCGCACCGTGCTTTTCAGCGACCTGATCCAGCCCCCGTAGCACCTTCAGACCGCGTTCATCGAGATAACGCGTAACCACACTTTCACCGCGCAGACTTTTACTGGCGTCAGCCTGAGTGCGGTATTTCCCGGTCAGGAAGCCGGCGGCCAGCCCGTAAAAGTTAATGACGCCCAGACCGTTGTCCGTCACGACCTTTTCCAGTGCTTCTTCATACACTTTGCGGTCATACAGGTTGTACAAGGGTTGCAGAGTTTCATACCGCGCCAGCCCGTTCTCCTTACTGACTTTCAGCGCCTCGGCCAGACGCGGCGCGCTGTAGTTCGACGCGCCAACGGCACGGACTTTACCTTCTTTAATCAGCGCATCAAACGCGGCCATGGTTTCAGCCAGCGGCGTATCGGCATCATCATCATGTGACTGGTAGAGATCGATATAGTCCGTTTGCAGCCGTCTGAGCGAAGCTTCCACCGCGTCTTTAATGTAGCGGGGGGACAGGCCCACTTTGCCTTCTCCCATGGGTTTACCGACTTTAGTCGCCAGAACGATCTGATCGCGTTTACCGGTTTTCTTCAGCCAGTTGCCGATGATCGTTTCGGACTCGCCGCCCTGATTGCCCTCGACCCAGGCGGAATACACGTCGGCGGTGTCGATAAAGTTCAGGTTGTGATCCAGCAAGGCATCGAGCAGGCTGAAGGAGGCCGTCTGATCGACCGTCCAGCCAAACACGTTGCCACCAAAAGTCAGTACCGGCACCTGGATACCTGAACGGCCTAATTCTCTTTTACTCATCACTCACTCCTCTAAACGGTCAGGGTAGATTTTCTTCGCGTGCGAACGATTTGTGATTCAGGGTTTACCTTAGCATTCTGATATAAAATGGGTGGCTGAAAGTCCGACCTTTTTGTCATAAGTCATGTCCAAATCGTTGGGAGAAATGAGGGGGACTCTCCTTAATTCCTCCATTTTCTGCCGGAGCAATCTGGCTACACTGTAGGTCTGGCCTGATGACCCTCTGCAAGCCGCGACAATGATTGTGCTGATGTGATAACCCGATGAAATCTGAAAACACTGACACCGTACTGCCCTCCGCCCCCCTGCCGCCCTCTGTGCGCTGGCAGTTGTGGATCGTCGCCTTTGGCTTCTTCATGCAGGCACTCGATACCACCATCGTTAACACCGCGCTGCCGTCGATGGCCCACAGCCTGGGTGAAAACCCATTGCACATGCACTCGGTGGTGGTCGCGTATGTCCTGACCGTGGCCGTGATGCTGCCCGCCAGTGGCTGGCTGGCAGACAAAGTCGGCGTTAAGTGGGTTTTCTTTTCGGCCATCGTCCTGTTCACCTTAGGTTCGCTGCTGTGTGCACAGTCCGACAGCCTGCGCGAACTGGTGATGTCCCGCGTGGTGCAGGGCGTTGGCGGCGCGATGATGGTGCCGGTGGGCAGACTGACGGTGTTAAAAATCGTGCCGCGCAGTGAATATATGGCGGCCATGACCATGGTGACGCTGCCGGGTCAGGTCGGCCCTCTGCTCGGCCCTGCGCTGGGCGGCTTTCTGGTGCAGTACGCCAGCTGGCACTGGATATTTTTGATTAACCTGCCGGTGGGCATCGCCGGTTGTATCGCAACACTCATGATCATGCCGAACTACAAAATGCAGACCCGCCGCTTTGATATCAGCGGGTTTGTGATGCTCGCCGTGTGCATGGCCACCCTGACGCTGGCGCTCGACGGCAGCCGTGGCCTCGGGCTGACCCCGCCGGAACTGCTGCTGCTGACCGTCGTCGGCTTTGGCGCGCTGGGCATTTACTGGCTGCACGCCCGCGGTAATCTATCAGCCCTGTTTTCCCTGCGCCTTTTCCACACGCCGACCTTTAAAATCGGCCTGACCGGCAGTTTTCTTGGCCGCATCGGCAGCGGGATGCTGCCGTTTATGACCCCCGTTTTTCTGCAACTCGGCATGGGCTTCACGCCGTTTCATGCCGGGCTGATGATGATCCCGATGGTGCTCGGCAGTATGGGCATGAAACGGGTGGTCGTCCGGCTGGTGAATCAGCTCGGCTACCGTCATGCGCTGGTCATCGCCACCCTGCTGCTGGCGCTGATTACGCTTATCTTCCCGCTCGTGGCGATTTACGGCACGATGTGGATGATTCCCGTGGTGCTGTTTTTCCAGGGAATGGTGAACTCACTGCGCTTCTCGTCGATGAACACGCTGACGCTGAAAGATCTGCCACCGCGCCTTGCCAGCAGCGGTAACAGTTTGCTGTCTATGATCATGCAACTGTCAATGAGCCTCGGCGTCAGCGTCGCGGGCATACTCATCGGCCTGTTTGCTCATCAGCAAGTCAGCGTCGGCAGCAGCGCAATGCACACCGCATTTTTGTATTGCTACATGTCGATGGCGCTGGTGATTGCCCTGCCCGCCTGGGTCTTCTCACGCGTGCCGCTGGATGCGCAGAAAAATGCCCTTATTGACCGTCGTCGCGCTGCGGCCGGTTCTCCCGATCCAATGAGAAAATCATGAAACCAGGTATCACCGCAAAACTGTTCATGGCCATCTTCTGCACCTGTGCGCTGGTGCTTATTACCATGAACTGGGGCGTGCGAATGAGCTTCGAGCGCGGCTTTATCGATTACATTCGCCAGAGCAACGAACAGCGCGTTGAGTTGCTGGCAGACACTTTACAGGAGCAGTACCGGCAGCACGGCAACTGGGAGTTTCTGGAAAAAAATGACCGGCTGATTTATCAGCTCATGCGCTCATTTGAGCAAAACAGTAGCCCGAAAATGCCGCCACAGGGGTGGCGCACTAAATTCTGGATCCTCGACAGTAACGATCGTCGCATCGGCGGTTACGATCAGCCGGTTCCTCATGATTTGCAGGGGCCGCGCCGCGTAATGACGGTCAACGGCGTGGTGATAGGTTCGGTGATTTCTACCCCGGCTGAACGCCTGACCCGTGATGCCGATATTAACTTCGAGCGCCAGCAAAGCCGCACCAGCTGGATGATTGTCGCGTTTACCGCCTTGCTGGCTGCTGCCGTGACCTGGCTTTTATCCCGTGGAATGCTCGCGCCGGTAAAACGGCTGGTCAACGGCACTCATCAGCTTGCGGCGGGGAATTTCAGTACCCGGGTGGAAGTTGACAGCGAGGATGAGCTGGGCAAACTGGCGCAGGATTTCAACCAGCTGGCGATGACGCTGGAAAAAAATGAACAGATGCGACGGGCATTTATGGCTGATATCTCCCACGAACTGCGCACCCCGTTGGCGGTGCTGCGCGGCGAGCTGGAAGCCATGCAGGACGGCGTACGTAAAATGACTCTCGGCTCGCTGGAGTCGCTGCAATCCGAGGTGTCGATCCTGACCAAGCTGGTGGATGATTTGCATCAGCTTTCCCTTTCTGATGCCGGCGCACTGGCTTATCGCAAAGTCGATACCGATGTCGTGCATCTGGTCCAGCTGGCAGAGGCCGGTTCGCGCGATCGTTTCCACAGCAAACAGTTAACCCTGACCAGCACGCTGCCGGAGCGCGCCGAGGTGTTCGGCGATCCGCAGCGTCTTTCTCAGCTTTTCAATAATCTGCTGGAAAACAGCCTGCGCTATACTGACCCTAATGGTGGGCTGGAAATCCTGGGTGAAATCCGTGAGAAATCGCTGTGTCTGACCTTTCAGGACAGCGCCCCCGGCATCAGCGATGAACAGCTGACGCGCATTTTTGAACGCTTTTACCGCACCGAAGGCTCGCGCAATCGCGCCAGCGGTGGCTCAGGTTTAGGCCTGGCGATCTGCCAGAATATCGTCGAAGCACACGGCGGGCAGATAAGCGCCAGCCACTCTCCCGCAGGCGGCGTGCGTGTCACTGTCGTCCTGCCGCTTTCTGTTCCACATGGACCGAGAAACTGATGAACGATTCTGCAATGTCCGGCCCTGCGCCGTTAAAAATTATGATCGTGGAAGATGAGCCGAAACTCGCTCAGTTGCTGATCGACTATCTCGAGGCCGCAGGTTACGCCACGCAGTGGCTGGCGGACGGCCACGATGTGATCGCCCAGGTCAAGGCCCATCCACCCGCGCTGATTTTGCTGGATCTGATGTTGCCGGGCAGCAGTGGTCTGTCTATCTGCCGCGATATTCGCCAGTTTTCTGACGTGCCCGTCATGATGGTCACGGCAAAAACCGAAGAAATTGACCGCCTGCTGGGGCTGGAAATTGGCGCAGATGATTATATCTGCAAGCCTTACAGCCCGCGTGAAGTGGTGGCGCGTGTAAAAGTGATCCTGCGACGCTGCGTGCGGCCTGAAGAAACGTTCACGAAAAGCAACGGGCTGCATATTGATGAGGCGCGTTTTCAGGCGTCATTCCAGGGGCATGAACTGGAGCTGACACCGGCGGAGTTCCGGCTGCTGAAGACCCTTTCGGTGAAACCGGGCTACGTGTTTACCCGCGAAGTGCTGCTGAATAATCTTTACGATGATTATCGCGTGGTGACGGACCGCACTATCGACAGTCACATCAAAAATCTCCGCCGTAAGCTGGAATCCCTTGATGGGGAAAAAGCCTTTATCCGCGCGGTTTACGGCGTCGGTTATCGCTGGGAAGCGGAGCCCTGCCACCTCGCCTGATGCACTCCGGGCCGGCATTTCAGTTTTGTAAAGTTACTGAAAGTCTGTCGGCCGGTTCACATTTCATGCCATAACTTCCTCTTATTGCCGCGAAACATTCTTCTTTAACTACACTTATCTCAGGAAAATCACCCCCCTCTTGCTGGAGATAACCTTTATGGCAACTGGTCACTATGATCTGAAAAAAGCGAAGAATGGACAGTTTCACTTTAACCTGAAGGCCGGGAACGGAGAGATTATTCTCACCAGTGAAATGTATGCCAGTAAAGCATCGGCGGAAAACGGCATCACCTCGGTACAAAACAATGCCCCGCATGAAGAGCAGTACGAAGTGAAACCGTCAAAAGACGGTCAGTTTTACTTCGTACTGAAAGCCAAAAACCATCAGGTGATTGGCGTGAGCGAAATGTACACGACCGAAAGTGCAGCAAAAAAAGGCGTGCAGTCGGTGGTTAAAAACGGGAGCACCACGGATATCCGTGATCTGACCCAGCAAACTGCCTGATCGCCCTTTTCCTGAGGTTGTCACGTTCCTGCGGCAACCTCAGTCGCCAAAAATTGATCTGACCCCGTAAAAACCCAAATACCCACACTAACCGGCTGCTTTTGATCAACTCAGACGTTACAATTCTGGCCTTTCGTCGCCCCGCATACGGGACGGCCCTGACTTGTGATCAGACTGAGATTGACTATGTTGACCCCCGATTCTTTTGTTCCTGAACTGCTTTCCCCTGCCGGTTCCCTCAAAAACATGCGCTACGCTTTCGCCTATGGCGCAGATGCGGTGTATGCCGGACAACCGCGTTACAGCCTGCGCGTGCGTAATAACGAATTTAACCATCAGAATCTGCAAACCGGCATCGACGAAGCCCATGCGCTGGGTAAAAAGTTCTACGTGGTGGTCAACATCGCCCCGCACAATGCCAAGCTGAAAACCTTCCTGCGTGACCTGCAACCGGTGATCGACATGGGGCCGGACGCATTGATCATGTCCGATCCGGGGCTCATCATGATGGTGCGCGAAGCCTTCCCGCAGATGGATATTCATCTCTCGGTGCAGGCCAACGCGGTGAACTGGGCGACGGTGAAGTTCTGGAAGCAAATGGGGCTGACACGGGTCATTTTATCGCGTGAACTGTCACTGGAAGAGATCGCTGAAATCCGCACCCAGGTGCCGGACATGGAAATCGAAATTTTCGTTCACGGTGCGCTGTGTATGGCGTATTCCGGCCGCTGCCTGCTTTCCGGTTACATCAACAAACGCGACCCGAATCAGGGAACCTGCACCAACGCCTGTCGCTGGGAATATAAGGTTCAGGAAGGCAAAGAGAACGATATCGGCAGTATCGTGCATCAGCATGAACCGATCCCGGTACAACAGGTGGATGCCGTGGAACCGACGCTGGGCGTCGGCCAGCCAACGGACAAAGTCTTCATGCTGGAAGAAGCGATGCGTCCTGGCGAATACATGAGTGCGTTCGAAGATGAACACGGCACCTACATCATGAACTCAAAAGATCTGCGCGCCATTCAGCACGTTGAAACCCTGACCCGGATGGGCGTGCATTCTCTGAAAATCGAAGGCCGCACCAAATCTTTCTATTATTGTGCCCGCACCGCGCAGGTTTACCGCCGCGCCATTGATGACGCCGTCGCCGGAAAACCCTTCGACCCGACCCTGCTCTCTACGCTGGAAGGCCTGGCGCATCGCGGCTATACCGAAGGTTTTCTGCGCCGCCATACGCACGACGCACAGCAAAACTATGAATACGGTTTCTCGGTCAGCGACCGTCAGCAATTCGTCGGTGAATTCACCGGCAACCGCGTCGATGGCTGGGCGGAAATCGATGTGAAGAATAAATTCAGCGTCGGTGACAGCGTGGAAATGATGACGCCGCAGGGCAACATCCAGTTCAAACTGGAGGCCCTGCGCAACAAAAAAGGCCAGCCGACCGACGTGGCGCCAGGCAACGGGCACATTGTGTATGCAGCGCTGCCGGAGGATGTCAGCCTGGAATTCGCTATCTTGTTGCGCAATCTGGAAGAAACCGATACGCGCAATCCGCACGCGAAATAAGGCTTTTGTTGAAAACAAGAAACTGATCACATCTATTTCTTGCCGGGCTGGATAATATGCATTCGCAATTTACTTCGAATGCAAAATAAAGCACCGGACTACACTAGGAACCACCTCCTTGGCCAGCTCAATCTCCCTTGAGCTGGCTTTTCTTTTGGTAATCAATCCCCTTTGAATGTTCGCCGTCCTGTCTCATTATTTTTTCTTTCCTTTCTATTAATAAATAAAATTGACGCCTAAATAATAGCTTTAATAAATATATATAATTTCAACCATTTCATTTATGAATGAGGTTTTCGATCATTTATCTGATAGCCAAGTATGCGCTTAATCATTTATGGTAGTTATAGAAAGAAACGAGGAGCATACATGACCACAGCACTGTTGATTTTGAATGGAAAAGGCGCAGGCAATGAAGAGCTGCGTGAGGCCGTCGGTGCTCTGCGCAAAGAAGGGATCGAACTGTTTGTCCGCGTAACCTGGGAATACGGCGACGCCCTTCGTTATGTCGCAGAAGCTGTCGCCCTTGGGTGTGACACGGTGATCGCGGGTGGCGGCGATGGCACCATCAACGAAGTCGCCGGCGCACTGGCGCAACTTGAAGGCCCGCGTCCGATCCTGGGCATTGTGCCACTCGGCACTGCCAATGATTTTGCGACCGCTTGTAATATTCCGCTGGCGCCTGAACAGGCATTATTGCTGGCGATCAAAGGCCGTGCAGAAGCCATCGATCTGGCTCAGGTGAATGATAAACATTTCTTCATCAATATGGCGACGGGCGGTTTTGGTACGCGTATCACCACCGAAACGCCGGAAAAACTCAAAGCGGCACTCGGCGGCGTCTCGTACTTCATTCACGGACTTTTACGTCTGGATACGCTGAAGGCTGACCGCTGCGAGATCAAAGGCCCGGATTTCAGCTGGGAAGGCGACGCCCTGGTCATCGGCATTGGTAATGGCCGTCAGGCCGGTGGCGGCCAGCAGATTTGCCCGGAAGCGCTGATCAATGATGGCCTGCTGCAACTGCGTCTGCTGACGTCAGAAGAACTTCTGCCGTCTTTCCTTCGCAGCCTGCTCAACAACGAAGAAAACAAAAATATCGTCTCCGCCCATCTCCCGTGGCTGGAAATCACTGCCCCCCATGACATGACCTTCAATCTGGATGGCGAACCGCTGACCGGGAAACATTTTCGCATTGAAGTTCTGCCCGAAGTCATCGAGTGCCGGTTGCCACCCCATTGCGAGTTGCTGGGCTAACCTCTCCCCTCCTGTCATTTGTTCATTCTCTGTACTGTGATCTGCCTTACAGTACAGAGGAAATCCGTCCCTGTTTTTGTGATCCCTCCTGTTAAATCCCGATAAATATACTTGTATGGTAGCTGTGCATTACCTAGGTTTACATTGCCTATGCCGCTGAAGGTCCACGGATGAAGTTCTGCGGGCATTATTATTCGTGTCTTTTCATGACTTTTATTTATCTCAATTTTATTGGATACAGAGGCATCATGATTAATCATCATAAAGAAAGACCGATATCGCTTAAAAATATGCTGGCGTACGGCGGAGGTGATTTCTTCGGCGGCGGATGTTTTGCGGTATTGGGTTTGTGGATAATGTTTTTCTATACCACTTATGCCGGATTAAGCCCCGCAGAGGCGGGAGCCGTTATTGCGACGGCACGTCTGCTTGACGCTTTTTTTGATCCACTGATGGGATATGTCACTGATAATTTCTACCGTAACCCGCTGGGTAAAAAATACGGACGCCGGGGATTCTTCTTCTTATTCGGCGCACCGTTAATTATGGTGACTTACATTATTATGTGGATCAGCGGCATGGAGTTCTGGTATTACCTGGTCACGTATATTTTATTCTATGCTGCCTATACGCTGGCCATTGTGCCGTATGAAACGCTGGCAGCAGAAATGACCTCCAGCTTTAAAATGCGCACCAAACTCACCGGCGTCAGAATGTTCTTTTCTACCGGCGCGGCAATATTAGCGGCATGGTTGCCGGGGCGGATTATTGCGTATCTCGGAGATGACTCTTCTTCCTCTTTTCTGATTATGGGTGCCATTTTTGGCGTGCTGTTTGCCGTGGTGATCCTGCTGTTGTACTTCTACACCTGGGAGCGCCCTATCCCTGTGGATGTTTCTGCGCCGAAGCTCTCTTTTCGACGGGACATGAAACACCTGTTTAAATCCCTGGTTTCCACCATGAAAGTGCGGACTTTCCGCCAGCATGTTGGCATGTATCTGGGGGGCTATGTCGCGCTCGACGTGCTCGGCGCAGTGCTCGCTTATTACATCATTTTTGTTCTCGGGCAGAATGCGGTGTCAGCCTCCAACGCCATGACATTAATGACGCTGGTACAGTTTGTGTGTGTCGCGCTGTTTATTTTTCTCTGTATGAAATTGGGAAATGGCGCATCGTACAGAATTGCTCAACTGTTTATGTTAGCCAGTGTCGGCTTATTCATCGCCATTCATCTTCTGCAATTGCCTTATAATATGGCGCTGATTTATGTGTCCGTTATTCTCATGGGCGTCGGGCGTTCCGGCACCAGTTATGTTTGCTGGAATATCTACAGTTTTATTCCTGATGTGGATGAAATGCTCACGGGTAAACGTCGCGAAGGTATATTCGCCGGGGTAATGACTTTCGTGCGCAAGGCCGTTCAGGCAGTGGCATTATTCAGCGTCGGGCTGTTATTACAGCACTATGGATTTACCCCAAAAAGCAGTACTCAACCTGCCGAAGCTGTTTATGGTATTACGCTGGTGTTCGGTGCTGGTTCGGTTATTTTCCTGCTGATCGGTTTATACAGCTCAATGAAATTCAAACTTACCCGCCATAATCATGCCTTGCTGGTTAATGAAATCGAGCGCCTCAAAGCAGGTGGCAGTAAATATGACGTCACGCCTGAAACCCGTTTAATCGCCGAACAACTGACCGGCTGGCCTTACGAAAAATGCTGGGGTGATAATAATATTCTTAGTCAAACCGACATCATTTCTTCCCCGACTTCCCCTGAACTCTCAACCGGAGCCGACCATGCAAAGAATTGAATTCAGCCTGATGCAACAGACAGTCCAGCGCGCCCTGCTTAATGCCGGGCTGGATGATGAAAGTGCGCGGGTTTGCGCCCGTATCCATACCGAATCCAGCTGCGATGGCATTGCCTCACACGGCCTGAACCGGGTGGCGCGCTTTGTGGATTATGTCAAAAAGGGCTGGATTGATATTCATGCCAAACCGGAGCTTGAAAAATCACTGGGGGCCATCGCCATTTACAACGGACATCAGGGGATCGGCATCACCAACGCCCTGTTCGCCGTTGAAAAAGCCGCAGAGATGGCGAAGGAATACGGCGTCGGCATTGTGGCACTGAAAAACAGCACCCACTGGATGCGCGGCGGAAGTTATGGCTGGCACGCAGCCGAACATGGCATGGCCGCGATATGCTGGACGAATACTGAATCCTGCATGCCTGCCTGGGGCGGTAAAAATACCCGCATCGGCAACAACCCGTTCGTGATGGCGGTGCCCCGCGCCAAAGGCCCCATCGTGCTGGATATGGCGATGTCACAGTATTCCTACGGCAAATTACAGGTTACCCGGCTGAAAAACGAAAAACTGCCTTTCCCCGGCGGCTACGATAAAGAGGGAAATCTTACCGACGATCCGGGCCCGATCGAAGCCTCCATGCGTATTTTACCCACCGGTTACTGGAAAGGTTCCGGTCTGGCGATTGTGCTGGATGCCATGGCCGCACTGTTGTCAGCCGGAGCCCCCACCAATGAGATCGACAAAATAGGCAAAGGCAGCTGCACCGGCGCCAGTCAGATCTTCATGGTGTTTGACCCGCAACAACTCGGTGGCGCTGAGTTCACCGAACGCATGGCCGACAGCGTGGCAGATTACGTGAATGGATCCGATCCCGCCGAAAACAGCCGCGATGTGCGTTATCCGGGGCAAACGGCAGCATCAAACCGCCGTGAAAACCTCAGCCAGGGGATCCCGGTGGATGATGCGGTATGGGAGGAAGTGATGCGGCTGGCGCAATAGAAGCACCCGAAGCCTCCCACCGCGGAGGCTTTTTTATTGGCACCCGTGGCCGGTTTCCCTCCTCTTCTCATATTCACTTTTCCGCAACAAAGTGTGATCCTCCCCGGCAAAAAACGATAAACATACTTGTATGGTAGTTGTTATGTGGCGTATTTATAGCCAAAGAAAATGCATCTTACTTTACTGCAGAAGGTCATAACCGATGAAAATCGTGAATGCTGAAGTCTTTGTTACTTGTCCGGGGCGCAACTTTGTTACGTTGAAGATCACTACCGACAGCGGGCTGACCGGGATCGGGGATGCCACGCTGAATGGCCGCGAACTGCCGGTGGCGTCCTACCTGAAAGATCATGTTTGCCCGCAACTGATCGGGCGTGACGCGCATCAGATCGAAGATATCTGGCAGTTCTTCTACAAAGGCGCGTACTGGCGTCGTGGCCCGGTCACTATGTCGGCGATTTCCGCCGTGGACACCGCGCTGTGGGACATCAAGGCCAAAGCCGCCAATATGCCGCTGTATCAACTGCTCGGTGGCGCATCGCGCACCGGCGTCATGGTTTACTGCCACACCACCGGCCATTCGGTGGATGAAGTGCTTGATGACTACGCTAAACACAAAGAGCTGGGCTTCAAGGCGATCCGCGCGCAATGCGGCGTACCGGGCATGAAAACCACCTACGGCATGGCGAAAGGCAAAGGGCTGGCCTACGAACCGGCCACCAAAGGCAACTGGCCGGAAGAACAGCTGTGGTCAACGGAGAAATACCTCGATTTCACACCAAAACTGTTTGAAGCCGTGCGTAACAAATTCGGCTTCGACGAACACCTGCTACACGACATGCACCACCGCCTGACGCCAATTGAAGCGGCGCGCTTTGGTAAAAGCATTGAAGACTATCGTCTGTTCTGGATGGAAGATCCGACCCCGGCGGAAAATCAGGAATGCTTCCGTTTGATCCGCCAGCATACGGTGACGCCAATCGCGGTAGGGGAAGTGTTCAACAGCATCTGGGATTGCAAACAGCTGATCGAAGAGCAACTGATCGACTATATCCGCACCACCATTACCCACGCGGGCGGCATCACCGGCATGCGCCGCATTGCTGATTTCGCCTCGCTGTATCAGGTACGTACCGGCTCGCACGGCCCTTCTGACCTCTCACCCGTTTGTATGGCGGCGGCGCTGCACTTCGACCTGTGGGTGCCAAACTTCGGCGTGCAGGAATATATGGGTTACTCCGAGCAAATGCTGGAAGTCTTCCCGCATAACTGGACGTTCGATAACGGCTACATGCACCCTGGCGAAAAACCGGGTCTGGGCATTGAGTTCGACGAAAAGCTGGCAACGAAATATCCGTATGAACCGGCCTATCTGCCGGTAGCCCGTCTGGAAGACGGTACGTTGTGGAACTGGTAAGGGAGCGAATAATGAACAGTGTCGTTATACAAGAACCAGGAAAACTGGTGATCGAGCAACGTGCCTTGCCGGTACCTGCCGCCGGTGAGGTACGAGTTCGGGTCAGTTACGCAGGGATTTGCGGTTCGGATGTGCACATTTATCACGGGCATAATCCGTTCGCAAAATATCCACGGGTGATCGGCCATGAGTTCTTCGGGCACATCGACAGCGTCGGAGAAGGCGTAGACACCTCGCGTATCGGCGAGCGCGTGGTCGTTGATCCGGTGGTCAGCTGCGGCCATTGTTATCCCTGCTCCATTGGCCGCCCGAACGTGTGCACCGAATTGCAGGTGATCGGCGTCCACCGTGACGGGGGTTTCAGTGATTATGCCTGCGCACCGGCGAAAAATGCCTACGTGGTGCCTGCAGCCATTCCGGACAAACTCGCCAGCATGGTCGAACCCTTTACTATCGCGGCCAATATCACCGCCTTTCTCAAACCGACACCGCAGGACACCGCGCTGGTGTACGGTGCCGGTCCGATGGGGCTGACGGTGATTCAGGTACTGAAAGGCGTCTACGGCGTGCAGAAAGTGATTGTCACCGATCGCATTGAAGAACGTCTTCAGATGGCACAGGAAAGCGGCGCGGACTGGACCATCAACAATGCAGAACGCAGCGTAGCCGACGTGCTCGCCGCAGAAGGTGTGCGCCCGACGCTTATCGTGGATGCCGCCTGCCATCCGGCGATTTTGCAGGAAGCCATTCTGCTGGCGTCTCCGGCAGCACGCATCGGCATGATGGGTTTCTCCGGCGAACCGAGTTCGGTGACACAGCAAAGTATTACCAGCAAAGAGATTTCGTTGTTCTCTTCACGCCTGAACAGCCACCGGTTCCCGCAGGTGATTGAATGGATTGAGCAAGGGAAAATCGCGCCCGAAAAGCTGGTGACCCACTGGATGCCTGCCAGCGAAGTCGAAGCCGCGCTGACGCTGTTTGAGAAAGATCAGCGTTCGTGCTGCAAGGTTCTGCTGGCATTCTGATCACGGAGATATCTGACGATTTGGCTTTAACGGGAGGAGAATTCAATCCTCCCGTCTGTTGTACCTCATATTCTACTTATAAAAACGTAACACTATTAAAATAACACTACGTGGAGCATCTATGTTTAAGAATCTACGCTGGATAATCGTATTCCTGCTGTTTATGGTTTACATGATCAATTATCTTGACCGCGTTGCGCTGTCGATCACGGTCCCGATGATAGAAAAAGAACTGGCCATCAATCCTGAACAGTTCGGCATGATATTTGGCAGCTTCTTCTTTGGTTACGCGATATTTAATTTCCTCGGCGGTCTGGCTGTCGATAAATTTGGCCCGACCATCGTCATGGGGTTAGCCGTCGGGTTATGGTCACTGTTTTGTGGCATGACCGCTATCGCCACCGGCTTTTATTCCATGCTTATTTTGCGGGTATTATTTGGCATGGCCGAAGGCCCGATCTGTGCCTCGGCAAATAAGATGATCAACGGCTGGTTCCCGAAGAAAAAGGCGGCGACCGCCATGGGTCTGCTCAGCGCCGGCTCGCCGCTCGGCGGCGCTGTGGCCGGGCCTGTTGTCGGTTATCTGGCAATATCCTTTGGCTGGCGTCCGGCGTTTATGGTCATTGCCGCGATTGGTATTGTGTGGATGGTGATCTGGTTCTTTACGGTGGCCGATAATCCGCTGAAAAGTAAGCGTGTGTCCCAGGAAGAATTGCGTTTAATCGATGCAATGAAGAATGAAAATATCAGCGAAGAGGAAGATCTGGCGCAGGCTGCGCATGGGCTGGGGTATTATTTAAAACAACCGATTATTCTGGTCACTGCCTTTGCATTCTTCTGCTACAACTATATTTTGTTCTTCTTCCTCAGCTGGTTCCCGGCTTATCTGGTGCAGGCGCATGGCCTGAATATTAAAGAGATGAGCCTGACAACGGTTATTCCGTGGATTGTCGGCTTCGTCGGACTGGCATTAGGCGGGTATATTTCAGATAAGATCTTCAATATTACCGGCCGCTTATTGCTTTCGCGTAAAATTATATTGGTGGTCAGCCTGTTAGCCGCTGCCATTTGCGTCGCCCTCGCCGGTATCGTCACCAGCGTGGTGCCGGCGGTAGTGCTGATGTCAGTGTCTATTTTCTTCCTGTATACCACCGGGGCAATTTACTGGGCGATTATTCAGGACGTGGTACATAAATCCCGCGTCGGGGGCACCAGCGGATTCATTCATCTGGTCGGCAGCATCTCCGGCATCATCGGGCCTGTGGTCACCGGGTTTATTGTCCAGAATACCGGTCGTTTTGACAGCGCCTTTATTCTCGCAGGCGGCGTCGCCGCGCTGGGGGCAATTCTGGTGTTCTTCGTGATCAAACCGCCTAAACAGTCCGCCGAGACAACACTCTCTCACAGCTAAATCAGTGAAAGGTTATTCAAAACCCGGCCACCTGCGCCGGGTTTATTTTTTGGAGGCTGGCTCAGCCTTTTCTACACTTCATCAATCCACACCCGCATCTCCCCTTCCCCACGGTTCGCCCAGGCAAAATACGGCACAAAGGTCATGGTTTGCGGCAAAGTTGCTTCCTCTGGCGGATTGTAGCGGTACAACGGCTGCTGCCCGGCCTGTACCGACGGGCGTCGCTCGCCCTGCGTTTGCAGCAATGTTTTACCCGCGAACAGTCCGCTGCCTGAAATCAGGCGGAACGGCGCATCGTGCGGCAAACGAATGTTATGCAGTTCACTGCCGTTATCCGCCTGTTCCAGGCAATACACCAGTGGCCCGCGCTGCACGGCGACTTTTCCGGCGACGTGGCGCAGCAGTGCGTTACCTTTCACGCGGGTGACCGGCATCGGTAAGGTCATTTCAATGCGATCGCCTTTCTGCCATTCCCTGGTCAGACGCACATACCCGCGTTGCGTCAGGCTGGTCAGTTCAAGCGGATGACCATTGATGGTGACCTGCGGGCTGGCGCACCAGTCAGGTAAACGCAGCGCCAGCGTGGCTTCCAGCGGTTCACCGGTATCGACGTCAATCGTTACGTTTTCAGCCCACGGGTAGCCGCCGGACTGTTTCAGCCGTAGCGGTTTTCCGCCGATTTCCGCCTCCACATCGCTGCCGATATACAGATTGATATCCACACCGTCCGGGCGCCGGGTATAAATATAATGGCCGAGTGACGCCAGCAGCCGCGCAATATTGGGCGGGCAGCAGGCGCAGCCGAACCAGCGCTGACGCACCGGTTTTACGTGATCATAAATATGGTTGAACGGGATGCTTTTCGGGTGCACTTCCAGCGGATTCACATAGAAGAAATGTTTACCGTCGAGCGCCATACCGGCCAGCATGGTGTTGTAAAGCGCACGTTCCATCACGTCGCTGTAACGGCTGTCGGCCTCCATCTGCAACATGCGGTTGGCAAACATCATCAGGCCAATCGAGGCGCAGGTTTCGGTATAGGCGGTATCATTGGGTAAATCGTAATCCGATGAGAAGGCTTCGCCGCTGCTTTGCGAACCAATCGCACCGGTGATGTACATCTGCCTTTGCGTCATGTTTTCCCATAAGCGCTGACAGGTTTCGCGTTTTTCCTGATCCTGACTCAGCCTCGCCAGGTGCGCGACACCGGCGTACAGATAAACGAACCGCACCGCATGGCCGACCGCCGTGGTCTGTAGTGCTATCGGTAAATGCGCCTGCGTGTAGGCTTTATCCTTAACCATCCACGCCGGGCCGTAGTTATTCCAGTGCGATGTTTTGCCGCGTTTTTCATATTCGATATCGTAAAAATGCGGCTGCGCCCCGCGCTGCTCAACGAAATACCGTGTCAGTTCGAGATAACGGGTTTCGGCGGTTTGCTCATACAAACGCATCAGCGCCAGTTCAATTTCAGGGTGACCGGGGTAGCCGTGTAATTGCTTTTCGCCCGGCCCGAAGACGTCGGCAATGTGATCAGCCAGTTTGCAGACGATCTCCAGCAAACGGGTTTTGCCCGTAGCCTGCGCATAAGCCACACCGGCTTCGATCAGATGTCCGGCGCAGTAAAGCTCGTGACATTCCGCCAGATTGGTCCAGCGGTGTTGCGGCTCTTTGACGGTGAAATAGGTGTTGAGATACCCGTCGGGCTGCTGCACCGCGCCGACCAGTTCGATCACCTGATCGGCGGTTTCCTCCAGCGCCGGGTCCGGGGTTTTCGCCAGCAAATAACCCACCGCTTCCAGCCATTTAGCGACGTCGCTGTCCTGAAAAACCATGCCGTAAAACTCACCGTCACTTTGCCCGGCGGCTATGCGGAAGTTTTCTATCGCGTGGCTCGGTTCGGCATCGGCAACCTCATCATTGAGCGCCTTCCACTGATACGGCACCACCACATCTTTCACCAGACGCTGATACTCCCGCCAGAACGCGTCGGAGACATTCACCTTGTGCAAAGGCACTTCTAAAGATTCAACCGGAGAAAAAGACATACAACCTCCTGAACAGTTATCAACATTAAACGTTTGCCGCCAGCTCGCGGGACATGCGGGTCAGCAATGTGTTATTGAGCTTGCAGAACATCAGCGTCCCGGCCAGCAGTAAATGCATCGCCGCAGGCAACAGCGTTTCCAGCAGCGTGATCCCGCCAAGGGATGCCGCGGTCTGGTGCCCGGCACCGGCCTGATAAGACACCCAAATAAAGACGAGACTGATGATCCCGGCGCTGGAGGCCCAGGCCAGTTTGATAAAGAAAAGATTGAAGGCGAAGTTCATGCCGGAAGAGCGGATACCGTTTTTCCAGTGTCCGTAGTCATCGGCAAACGCCATGATGGAAAAGTGCAGCGGCAGCGTGAAGCCGAGGATCACACAATGTACGAAGATAATGCCAAGCCACAGCGTCTGGAATTGTTCACCCACCGGCACAAACCACAACAGCAGGGAAAACACCGCCAGCACCAGATTGGTGATCAGGTAGAGACGCACGCTGTCGATAAATTTGGTCAGCTGATTGACGATGATCGCGCCGAGAATTGACGCCAGCGTCACCATACCGAAGAACATCGACGCGTACCCTGCGCCGCCTTTCAGCACGTAGGTGATGAAATACATATAGCCACCACCACGCAGGTTGAACACGTTGATCAGCAGGAATGACATGAGGAGAACCAGCAGCAACTGATCGTTTTTCAGCATTCCGCGGATGTGCTCTTTAATGCTGAACTGCCCCAGCAGCGCCAGCGGCAGACGCTCGCGAACCGTGAAGAAGCACCACAGGAACATCACCACCGCCACCGCGCACAGCAAGCCGACGCCCTGCTGATACCCCAGCGCAGCATCACCTTTGCCGAAGAGTTGCACCAGCCACGGCAGCCCGACGGAAACCATAAATCCGGCCACACCGCACAAAACAAAGCGCCATGACTGGCAGGAAATCACCTCCCGGTGATCGGTGGTCATGGTGTTAATCAGCGCGCAATACGGCACGTTGATGGCCGTGTATGACACCGAAAGCAGGAAGTAAGTGAAGAAGGCGTACGCGATTTTGGCATCACCGCTCAGGCCGGGCACCGTGAAGGTGAGAAAACCGACTACGCCAATCGGCAGAGCTATCCACAACTGCCATGGACGAAAACGCCCCCAGCGGCTTTGGGTGCGGTCAGCCAGAATGCCCATCAGCGGATCGGAAATCGCGTCAATCACCCGCAGGGAAATAAACAATGTGCCGACAATCGCCGGCGTCAGCCCGAAGACATCGGTATAAAAGAAGGTCAGAAAACTGGTGATCAGACAGGTTATTATCGTGCCACCGGCATCACCTAATCCGTAACCGATTTTCTCACTGACGGAGAGTTTAGCGTTAACAGAAATTATTTTTCCCTCAACGCTTACCGGCGCAGAACCGGTATTAACTGAATCTGTTGGCATTATTTTTCCTCGCTTTTATATCGTTATTTATAAGCTGTAGGAACACAATGAATAAGGCTGATTTTTCGCATCAGCCCTGAGATGAAATAAGGTACGCCATAAATCTGGCATAGAGATCTCATGCCAACAAGAGGAGGATAAAGTAGTTAAACGGGACAATTCCGACTCACGAACAGAATCTGTGAAGCAGATCAAAACCTCTTTACGCCCGGCGGGTAGCGCGTGTTTCTTATGCTACTGTCAGTCTACACCTGCCTGATGAGCGCCTGAAAATGCCTGAAATGCTTGCCTTTCCCATTAATTACCCGGTAAAAGTGCAAAACGGCGGTCTGTTTATTTCACGGGGAATTGGCACACATCCGACCCGTCACCTGAGTTCGCACGAGTTAATTTATGTCGTGCGGGGTTCGTTGTCTTTGCAGGAAGAAAATAACCGTTTTGATTTACACGCAGGCGAAAGTTTATTGTTATTTCCAGGGCGTGAACATAAAGGGATCTCAACATTCGATCCCGATTTAAAATTTTACTGGCTGCATTTCGATATTGTGAAAGATAGCGCAATAATGAAAATACAACCAAACAGTCCCTCTTTACAGCTGAATATTCCACAGCACTGTAAAGTCAGAGACAGCGAAACCCTGTTAACGCTGTTCAGATTATTTTTATATGAACAGGAACGCGGAGGTAACTCTCTCGAGCTGTTTCTGATATTGCTGTTACAGGAAGTCTCACGTGCCTGGCCGGAAAATGTCGAACCGGGCGGCCCAGGCGTGGCACTGGCTTATAAAGCCCGCCAGCTGATCACGACACAGTTTCACCTCCCGCTGGGGGCTTCGGAACTGGCGGAACGGCTGCACTGCAACGCGGATTATCTCGGACGGGTTTTCCGCCTGACTTTCCAGATGACGCTGACCGAAGCATTGCATAAACAACGTGTTGCCGCCGCCGAGAAACTGTTGCTGGCGAATACCGGCAATGTGGCGGATGTGGCCCGCCTCACCGGGTTTAATGACGTGGCGTATTTTCGACGAGTGTTTCGCAAACTGCTGGGGATCACGCCAGCGGCGTATAAAAAGCTCTATTGCCGCGAGCACATTAATTCGGATTAGCTTTGATGAAATAAGCCAAATATCTGTGAAAACCTTGCGCTAACAATCTCAAAATCCTGAGAAAACTCATGTTAGTATTATGGACTCCCGATTCTGAAGACAACTTTTGCCCATGACAGACGCCTTTGAATTTCTCAGCAATGTACCGGTTAATCAGCAGATTTACCGTACCTTGCGTCAGGACATCGTCACCTGCGCCATTGCGCCGGGGGCATTCCTGTCGGAGAAAGAGATTTCCACACGCTTTAACGTGTCCCGCCAGCCGGTGCGCGAAGCCTTTATCAAACTGGCGGAAGCCGGACTGGTGCAGGTACTGCCACAGCGCGGCACCTATGTGATGAAAATTTCCTCCAAGCGGGTGGCTGACGGCCGTTTCATTCGTGAAGCTGTCGAAACCGCCGTGGTGCGCCGTGCGGCGATGGTCGCCACCGGGAAAGATCTGGCATTGCTGGAACACAATCTTGAACGCCAGACGCTGGCCGCCAAAAGCCAGCAAACGCAGGAATTCCTGCTGCTTGACGATGATTTCCACCGCACCATCGCGCAAATCATTGACTGCCGTCTGGCGTGGGAAACCGTCGAACACATCAAAGCCACCATGGACCGCGTGCGGTTCCTGACGCTCAGTAAAGTCTCCCCGCCGGAGAATCTGATTGCACAGCATTATGCGATTTTCGATGGTCTGAAAGCACATGACCCGGATGCTGCGGAAAAAGCCATCCGCATTCATTTGCAGGAAATGATTTCCACTATCACGCCCATTGCTGAACAGAACAGTGACTGGTTTGATGCCGAGTGAGTTTGTCTTCCCGCGTGGTAAAACGATGCCAACGCGGGAGATAATTTTCACTTCAGGGCAATTTGTTCCAGTCTTTTGAAGGGCGGTAGCAGGCTTCTCGCGGGCCAAGCAGCACACCTCCCCCTTCAAAACCTTCAACATCTTTTTGACCTTCATATTTTTCATCGCAGGATCTTAAAAATCCGACAACGAGTTCCACAAGTTCTGTCTGCCGAGGCGTTAAATTAACCGGTTTTTCCTTGTCTCGCTTCATGTGCTGCTCCTGATAAGTCTGATAAAAATTCTCTGTCTGAAATGATGAATTCATTCTTCAAACGTTGATATTAAATAAATCCATATTTATATATTCACGTAATAAATAGTAAGTGGATTCGCACTCCATCTCTTGCGAAACTTGCGACAGGGGCGCTGCGGAGATATAAAAACGCATTACATCATCATTAACAACATCTTTAATTACAAATCTCACCCTTTCTTTCTTTAATATACCCATCTCATTAAGAACCTCAGCGTAAATCACCATAAGACAAAGGCTGTAATACAGCATATTCCTTTTCAAAGGATGCCCTGCTGTCTTGCGATAAAAATTCTCCAGTGCATTGAGCTCCAGTTCTTCTGATAAGCACCGGCACGAGGTTAACAGGAACGCGGCCCGCTCCTGCTGCAGGTTATTGAGACAAAACACATAAGCGGCCTGCTCCATACCTGAATTCTGAGGCTTATTTTTCCGATACTCGTTAAACAGCCATTTCCAGTTAAGCTGGTGTTTTTCAGGTTGTCGTAAATTACGCCTCGCCCGACGCTGCTGCCAGATAATATCACTGCGACGAATACACTTTATAATAAGAGAGACATCTAACTTACTGAAGACGGCATTCATTATTGTGACCGTCTCATTAATCACCCTTTCATGTAACGTCATCATTTCCATTTTATTTCCACAGGTTGCATATAATTTCGCAAGAATAATCCGCAATCCGGGAATAACAATCATGATGCGTTTTTTTTTCGAGACGTCTCGTAAAATTTCATCAGACCTGGGTCTGTAAGGCGAAGGTTTTCTGTCCATCCCGCTGTCTGCGGCGTTCAATTTTTGCGGGTTAGCGCCAAAATCTGTATGACAACTTAGTGTAAGCTGTAAACCACATTAATATCGTGGATACCCTTATGCCAGCCGCAGCCCCCCTGAAAAAAAGCTATTACAGTGCCGAACAGTCACTCTCGCTCGCCCAACTGGATGAAGAAAAGATCAGCCAGATTGCACGCGATCTGGACGTGGCCGAAAGCGAGAAAGAGCATTATCTCACCGGCTGGATGGGCCAGAACAGTGTGGTGCTGGTAAGAAATTATCAGGATAAACGTGGCACCGCGAACGGCCTGGTGATGTCGCGGGGTAACCGTTACAAACTGACCGTGCAGGCCATCACTTTTCGCATTCCCAAAGTGCTGCTGTGGGTGACTTTCCGCCGCACGCCGCGCACCATGACCGTCATTGCCTATAACAAACTGGGCGAACAGGCGACCGGCCTGCAACAGTTTATGCATGTGCAGGATCCTGAGCTGAAAGAGCGCCTCGAAAACGACTGGCGCGAGCTGAATGATTATCTTGGTATGGCCTGCTGGCAGATGGACAATAACCGCCCGTTATGGCGTCAGCTGCATGAAGAGATCACCCCGCAGGCACTGTGGCTGCTGGCAGATTCATCGTGGTTCAGCGGCAAAAAACTGCAAAAAGATGGCGAACTGGAAGGCCTGTGGCTGCATGAGCAGTTTATTGGCCGACGCAGCGGCGAACACGCGGCGCTGGTTCTTTCATGGAAAGATGAAGAGAATCAGGACATCGCCAGTTATCTGTATGAGCGGATTTCTGTCAGCCAGATCCGGGTGATGCTGCGCCCACGTAAAGACGAGAAATTCTACCCGCTGAATCCGTTTGATGCCGTGCATTTACAGCGGGCGCTGATGATGTTTCATCAGGCAGAACAGGCGCTGGAAAAATCGCAGCGCAGCGCCTGACTGCCCTTCACTATCGCCTTACCACCAGCGATGGAAATGATGCACCGGCCCGATACCCTGCCCGACATCCAGCGAGTCGGCCTGTATCAGCGCCTGTTGCAGATAGGCTTTGGCTTCGCGCACAGTGTCTGCCCAGCCGCTGTGGCGCGGGCGCAGTGCCGCCAGGGCGGCTGACAACGTACAGCCGGTGCCATGAGTATGGCGGGTGTTCACCCTCGGCGCAGTGAAACGCTCACGCGTATCCCGCATAAACAACCAGTCCGGACTCTCTTCGTCGCTAAGATGCCCTCCTTTCATCAACACCGCGCCACACCCCAGCGCCAGTAAAGCTTCGCCCTGCTCGCGCATTTCCGCTTCACTGGTGGCGATGGCGCATTCAAGCAACGCTGCTGCTTCGGGCAGGTTTGGGGTGATGATCGAAACCTGAGGCAAAAGCAGCCGCCGCAACGCCTCGACCGCTTCCGGCTGCAATAAAGGATCGCCACTTTTCGCCAGCATCACGGTATCGAGCACCACGAACGGCGGCTGATAATGGCCAAGCCGCTCCGCCACCGTTTCCACAATCTGACTGTTTGCCAGCATGCCAATTTTAGCGGTGTCGATCCGCACATCGCTGAGGACGGAATCAAGCTGCGCCGCCACAAACTCCGGTGAGATGTAACAGACCGACTGAACGCCAAGGGTATTTTGCGCCACCAGCGCCGTGATCACGCTGGTGCCATAAGCGGCGAGGGCGGAGAAAGTTTTTAAATCCGCCTGAATGCCCGCGCCGCCGCTCGGGTCCGTTCCGGCAATGGTCAGCGCATTAATGCGTTTCATGACAGCCCTCCCCGTTCAGCCATGTTTCGTTCAATAAATACAGATTATCGAGGAACGCTGGCGTAAAGCTGCCCGGCCCGCGGGCTGTCGCACAAGCCCGTTCACCGGCACATGACATGACGCGACACGCCGCCGCGACGTTGTCCAGCCGGTCGCCCGGTAATGCCGAAAATGCCGCTACCACGGCAGATAATGCACAGCCGGTACCGACCACGCGGGTCATCATCGGATGTCCGCCCGGCACAGCCCAATGGCGTTCGCCGTCGGTGATGTAATCCGTTTCGCCGGTCACAGCCACTATCGCCCCGGTTTGCTGCGCCAGTTGCTGTGCGGCAGGCAGAGCGAAAAGCGAATCGTCGCCGCTGTCAACGCCGCGGCCTGACGCGCTCAGGCCACTGAGGGCACGGATTTCAGACGCATTGCCACGAATAGCGGCGGGTTTTAACGGAAGAATATTGAGGCAAAATTCGGTTCGCCAGCTCAGGCCACCGACCGCGACGGGATCTAACACCCAGGGTTTCCCGGCCTGATTGGCGGCATGAATCGCCGCCAGCATCGCGTTAGCGTGGGGATGTGTGAGCGTGCCGACGTTCACCAGTAAGGCATCGGCAATGGCGCTGAACTGCGCCGCTTCATCGGGATCGACCACCATCGCCGGAGAGGCACCCAGCGCCAGCAGGACATTGGCAGTAAAAGATTGCACCACATCGTTGGTCAGGCAATGGACCAGCGGTGAGGCATGGCGGAGTTGATGTAAAGAACCGGCGGCAGTAGCACCGGGAAATACGGAAGGTCGGACGTTCATAAGTCTCCCAACCGGCTTTCAGGAAGGCGGCATCGGGAGAGATACCTGACTTCCCTACGCTGGCATAATCCAGATCAGGTAATACGGGTAAAATCTCAGCCGTTCTTTTGCAAGCGCGGCACCCCGAGTCAAGGGAGCATTATTGGTGTGGACGGCGGGAAGATCAATCAGCAATTGATACAAAAAAGCCCTGTCCATTGACAGGGCTGATGAAACAACCGCGATTTACAGCGTAGCCGGCACGTCGCCAGTCATGCCTTCACTGCGCGCCTGCCACAACGTTATCCAGCGCAGAACAGATGCCACCATAATCACCGCGCCGAGCGCGACCATGATGATTGAGATGGTGCCGTTGAACAGGTTGAAACCTTTGGCCGCAGAATTGAAATACACATGAGCGACCATCCAGTACGCCGCATAGTTGACCGTGACATAGAGATAGGCCAGCGGGATCAGGCAGGTCAGCATGTAGCGGCGTTTGTCCGCCAGACGCAAGATAATGGTCGCGCCGATCATCAGGCCAATCGAGGCCATCAGCTGGTTTGAAACGCCAAACAGCGCCCAGACGGAGTTGATGTCGCCCGAGTTAAGAAGGTATCCCCACAGCAGGCAGGCGACGATGCTGCACGCCACTGCGCCCGGCCACCAGTCAGTACGTTTGAGCGGCGCCCACAGATCGCCGAAGAAATCCTGTAACAGATAGCGCGCCACGCGGGTCCCGGAATCCACGGCCGTCAGGATAAATACTGCCTCGAACATCACCACAAACTGGAAGAAGTACGAAGACAAATGACTGAACCACGGGATGCGGGTAAAGATATCCGCCATGCCGACTGCCAGCGTCACAGCCCCGCCGGTACGGCCACTGAGATCCAGACCAATTTCCTGGCTGAGTGTCGGGAGATTCACCACCTGCATCCCCAGACCGGCAAAAACCTCGGGCGCCGAGTTGATCGCAAAGTAATCCGCCGGATGCAGCGCGGTCGCGGCAATCAGCGCCATCACGCCGACCACGCATTCCGCTAACATCGCACCAAAACCGACCGGTAAGATGTCGCTCCATTTATCGATTTGCTTCGGCGTCGTGCCGGAACCGATAAATGCGTGGAAGCCGGAGATCGCGCCACAGGCGATAGTGATTGAGATAAACGGCCAGACGGGCCCGGCCAGCACAGGGCCGCCACCGTGGATAAACGGCGTGATCGCCGGAAACTGGATCTCGGGGTTAATGAACACCCCCCCGACGATGAGCGCCCCGAACACGCCGATTTTCATGAAGCTGGAGAGATAACCGCGCGGTGTCAGCAACATCCACACCGGCAATGCGGTCGCGAAGAATGCATAGACCGGCAGCACCAGGCTGACCGTCGAAGCACGCAGGCTCAGCCATTCCCCAAACGCCGATGCCTGAATGTACGGCCCGATCACCACGCAGGCCATGATGGCAATAATCCCCACCCACGAAGCGGCTTTCATACTGCCGGTCAGACGTTCCCACAGTCCAACGCAAATCGCCACCGGGATGGTCATGAAGACGGCAAACGTCCCCCACGGATTACGCTCAAGAGCGTGGACAACCACCATCGATAAACCGGCCATGGTGATAGTGATGATGAACAACATCGCCAGCCCCGTGCACCAGCCTGCCACCGGGCCAAGCTCTCGCTTAGCGACTTCCGATAACGATTTCCCTCTGTGTTTCATGGAGGCAAACAGCACGACGGTATCATGCACCGCGCCGCCGACCACACAGCCGATCAGCAGCCATAACATGCCGGGCAGATAACCGTATTGCGCGGCCAGCACCGGGCCGACCAGGGGCCCCGCCGCCGCGATAGCCGCGAAGTGGCTGCCGAAGTTCACCCATTTTTTGGTCGGGACGTAGTCTTTCCCGTCTTCCAGTAAATGCGACGGTGTGACCTGAGCATCATCGGCTTTCAGCACTTTACGGACGAAAAACACCCCGTAAAGCCGGTAACAGATTGTCAGAATACACAAAGTCGCGATGACAAAAGTCAGTGCGTGTTGCATCTTGTTGTTCTCCGGATAAGGAATAATCCGGCGCAACGTAACAAAGTGCCGATGAAAGCGCTCCGGCTGTTGGCGTGAGCGGCGTAATAGCGATTTAAACGGTTAAAACGCCGGAGTGAACGGTGCGGGTTACAGGCCCAGCCGGGACTTCAGGGCTTTCAGGTAGCGACGACTGACCGGCACCCGTACCTCATTTTTCATCACCAGCTCTGCCTGCCCGCAGTCATCAAAACGGATTTCGCGCAGATGCTGCATATTAATCAAATACTGCCGGTGGCAACGCAGCAACGGCGTGCGACTTTCCAGCGTGCGCAGCGTCAGCTCTGTAAAGCATTCACTGCCGTCGGCGCGGTTCACGAATACGCCGCTGACCCGTGAGCTGACAAAAATCACCTCATCTGTGGAGAGCAGATAAATACGGTTCTGCCCGCAGCAGGGGATCAGGGCAAGATCCGGCTCCCCCGCCATCAGCGCACTGACATTTTGTGCAGGAAGATGCTGTCGCAGGCGATGAAGGGTTTTCTCCAGCCGTGAGGCCTGAACCGGTTTGAGCAGATAATCGAACGCATTCTCTTCGAACGCCTGCAGCGCGTACTCATCGTATGCGGTGAGAAAGACGATATGAGGCATGCGCTCGGGGTCGATCATACTGACCAGTTCCAGACCGCTGATGCGCGGCATGTGTATATCCAGAAACACCACGTCAGGTCGCAGCCGGTTGATCGCGCCAAGGGCTTCCACCGCATTTTCACATTCGCCGGCCACGATGACGTCAGCGACCGGCTGCAACAGCACGCACAGGTTTTCACGCGCCAGCGGCTCGTCATCAACAATCAATATTTTCAGCATGTCGGCTCCTGGCTGGCAAACGTAAAATGACGCGGGTGAACCGTTCCGGCTCGCATTCAACCTGTAACCCGAACTCGTCGCCGTAGCGCCCGCGCAGACGGCGATCGACCAGACTCATCCCAAGCCCGTTACCGTTAGCCGACGGCGCGTACAGCCCGGCATTATCTTCCACGGTGAGCACCAGACACTCTCCCTGTCCGATAGCAGAAAGACGAAGCTGCCCGATACCGAGCAACTGCGATGTCCCGTGTTTGATGGCGTTTTCCACCAGCGGTTGCAGGGTAAAAGCGGGTAAACAGAGCTGTTGCAGCGCCTCGGGGAAATCAAAGGTGACATTCAGACGGTCACTGAACCGCGCTCGTTCGATATGCAGATAGGCTTGCACATGCTCGATTTCGTCGGCCAGCGTCACCACTTCCTGCGGGCGTTTGAGGTTTTTGCGAAAAAACGTAGAAAGATGCTGCACCAGTTCACTGGCCTGCTGGCTGTCGCGACGGATCACCGCCACCAGGGTATTCAGCGCGTTAAACAGAAAGTGAGGATTCACCTGCGCGTGCAGCAGTTTAATTTCCGACTGGATCAGTAACTGTTTGTGCCGTTCGTACTGTCCGGCGAGGATCTGCGCCGACAGCAGGCTGGCGATGCCTTCGCCCAGCGTACGGTTGATTGAACTGAACAACCGGTTGCGCGCTTCATACAGTTTGATCGTGCCGATCACTTCCTGATTTTCACCGCGCAGCGGGATCACCAGCGTCGAGCACAGCTTACACGACGGGCTTTGCGTGCACTGATAGGCCACCTCATTGCCGTCGGCATAAACCACTTCGTTATGTTCGATGGCGCGGTGCGAATGTTCGGACAATATCGGCGATCCCGGCAAATGGTGATCGTCGCCGATCCCGACAAACGCCAGCAGTTTCTCACGATCGGTAATCGCCACAGCGCCGATATCCAGCTCCTGATAAATGATCTGCGCCACCCGGGCGGTATTCTCCTGATTAAACCCCTGACGCAGCACACCTTCGGTACAGGCGGCGATATTGAGCGCGCGGGCGCTGAACGCCGTGGTGTAACGTTCAAACATCGCCCGCCGGTCGAGCAGAATGCGCATAAACATAGCCGCGCCGATGGTATTGGTCACCATCATCGGCGTGGCGATGCTTTTGACCAGCCGCAGCGCTTCGTCAAAAGGACGCGCCACCATCAAAATGATCGCCATTTGCAGCACTTCAGCAAACAGCGTGACGCCCGCGACGGTCAGCGGATTAAACAGCCGGTCAATACGTCCCCGCCGCATCAGCACACGATGCACTATGCCGCCGAGCAATCCCTCGATAACCGTCGAAATCATGCAACTCAGCGCTGTCATGCCCCCCAGCGAATACCGGTGTAACCCGCCCGTCAGACCGACCAGAACACCAACGACCGGCCCGCCGAGTAAACCGCCCAGCACCGCGCCGATGGCCCGGGTATTGGCGATTGAATCCTGAATATGCAGACCAAAATAAGTGCCCATAATGCAGAACATCGAGAACATGAAATAACACAGCAATTTGTGCGGAAGCCGCACGGTAACGTGCATCAGCGGGATAAACAGAGGGGTTTTGCTGAGTAAATACGCAATGACTAAATAGACGCACATTTGCTGCAACAGCAACAAAACCAAATTGAACTCATACATAGTCGCTGGCAGTATCGTTAAGTGAGTTGCGTACCATACGCACAAATAACCCTACAGTCTTTGAGGAGTCTCACTCTTTGGTATCACCACTTCACATCCGGGCTTACGAAGAAGCCGATCGTCCTTTTTTACGCACGCTGTATCTGGCCGCACGCAAAGATACCTGGACGTGGCTGACAGAGGCTGACTACAAGCTGGAAGATTTTGACCGTGCGGTGATCGGCGAGACGATACTTGTCGCGGAGCGCGATGGGCATTTACTCGGGTTCGCCTCGATTTTTACCCAGGAAAACTTTCTGCATAACCTGTTTATCGACCCGCAATTTCAGGGGACCGGCGCCGGCAGCGCCTTACTTCGCGCCGCTGAAAAAACCTTTACCCGCACCGGTTCGCTGAAATGTTTGGTAAAGAGTCAAAAATCGGTCGCATTTTATTTATCAAAAGGCTGGGACATCGTCGCCACGGGGGATAGCCCTAAAGGCGAGTACTATCTCTTTCATTCACCAAATAAATGAGACGAGCGTGATCAATCATGCGCTCCTCTCACAAATATCAATACTCTGTTCTTCATCAATTTTTCTTTGTTGTTAAGAGGTTAAATTCCCCAGCGGTGCTATACATACTTTGTCTTCCTTAAAAATTTCGAGGGTTCGAATGAAAAAAATAAAGCTGCTGCAGATTGCTCTTGTGACCGGTACGATGTTTTTAGCGGGCTGTACAAGCCATGTTACGCAGACTGAAAAATTCTCAGGCTTCCTGGGGGATTATTCGGGCCTCAAGGAAGTGAAAACTGCCTCAGGAAATCCGGTTCTGCGCTGGATCGATCCTTCGTTTAAGAAAGAGAATTACTCCTACATTAAATACGAACCGATTAAATTCTATCCTGAGCCTCAGCCTACTGAGCAAATCAGCAAAGAGACACTTCAGGGGGCTCTGGATTATGCCAACAGCCGCATGAAAACTGCGCTGTCTGAGCGTCTGCCGCTGACCGATCACGCGGGGCCACGTACTTTGATCTTCAAAGGTGCCATTACCGGTGTGAATACTTCGGCTGAAGGTTTGCAGTTCTATGAAGTTATTCCGGTGGCGCTGGTGATTGCAGGTACCGAAACGGCGACCGGCCATCGTACCCGTGATACCGAAGTGTACTTTGAAGGCGAGCTGATCGATGCCAGCACCGGTAAAGCGGTGATAAAAGTTGTTCGTAAAGGATTCGGCAAACAGGTTTCCAACGATAAACAAAAAGTGACGGCAAACGATCTGAAAAGCGTCGTCGACAGCATGGCGAACGACACCCGGTTGTTCAACGAATAACGCCCACATGTGGCATGACAACAAGGCGGCCTGAGGGCTGCCTTTTTTATTAATATCCAGCCCTGCCCCCCTTTCACACATAAAAAAACGCCAGCGGATCTTGCGATCGCACTGGCGTTTTTACGGGTTTCAGGCTTCAGCTTTTGCTAAAACTTATTCCCACTCAATCGTTGCCGGTGGTTTACCCGAGATGTCGTAAACAACGCGGGAAATGCCGTCAACTTCGTTGATGATGCGGTTGGAGCAGCGGCCGAGGAAATCGTACGGCAGGTGTGCCCAGTGCGCGGTCATGAAGTCGATGGTTTCCACTGCGCGCAGGGAAACGACCCAGTCGTATTTACGGCCATCGCCCATCACGCCAACGGAGCGGACTGGCAGGAAGACGGTGAAGGCCTGACTGACTTTGTTGTACAGATCGGCTTTGTGCAGTTCTTCGATGAAGATAGCATCGGCGCGGCGCAACAGGTCGCAGTACTCTTTCTTCACTTCGCCCAGCACGCGAACGCCCAGACCTGGCCCCGGGAACGGGTGACGGAAAAGCATGTCGTATGGCAGGCCGAGTTCCAGACCGATTTTACGCACTTCGTCTTTGAACAGCTCTTTCAGCGGCTCAACCAGACCCAGTTTCATTTCTTTTGGCAGACCGCCCACGTTATGGTGGGATTTGATCACGTGCGCTTTGCCGGTGGCAGAGGCCGCAGATTCGATCACGTCAGGGTAGATCGTGCCCTGCGCCAGCCATTTCACCGCATCCTGCTTGCAGGCTTCTTCATCGAACACTTCAACAAAGACGCGGCCAATGATTTTACGTTTGGCTTCAGGTTCATCAACGCCTGCCAGCGCAGACAGGAAACGCTCTTCGGCAGCGACGTGAACGATGTTCAGGCCGAAACGGTCGCCGAACATTTCCAGAACCTGATCGGCTTCGTTAAGACGCAGCAGGCCGTTATCCACAAATACGCAGGTCAGACGGTCGCCAATCGCACGGTGCAGCAGCATCGCGGTCACAGAGGAGTCAACGCCGCCGGACAGGCCGAGGATCACGTGATCGTCGCCAATCTGCACGCGCAGACGCTCAACCGCGTCTTCGATGATTTTCGCTGGCGTCCACAGGGCTTCGCACTCGCAGATGTCCATGATGAAACGTTCGAGCATACGCAGGCCCTGACGGGTGTGCGTCACTTCCGGGTGGAACTGCACACCGTAGAAGCGTTTTTCTTCGTTCGCCATAATGGCAAACGGGCAAGTCTCGGTGCTGGCAACGGTCACGAAACCGGACGGGATGGCCGTCACTTTGTCGCCGTGGCTCATCCAGACGTCGAGCAGCGGTTTGTTGTTCTCGCTCAGGGCGTCCTGAATGTCGCGGATTAACGCGCTTTCAGTCTGAACTTCAACCTGCGCGTAACCAAATTCGCGCTCGTTAGAGCCTTCAACATGGCCGCCTAACTGCATTGCCATGGTTTGCATGCCGTAGCAGACGCCCAGAACCGGCACACCGGCTTCGAAGACGTAATCAGGGGCGCGCGGGCTGTCATGCTCGGTGGTACTTTCCGGGCCGCCGGACAGGATGATCCCGTTCGGGTTGAATTCGCGGATTTGGGCTTCGGTTACGTCCCAGGCCCAGAGTTCGCAATAGACACCCAGTTCACGCACGCGGCGCGCAACAAGTTGGGTGTACTGGGAGCCGAAATCGAGGATCAGGATACGGTGCTTGTGAATATTTTCGCTCATGAGGGGGCGTTTTCCAGAAAGCAATAAAAGCGTTAAAACAACAGGTTAAATTTTCTGACAATCTTAAAAGCAGACAGCGAGCCTTTAGCTCGCTGTCTTTCGGGTCAGGAACCCATGCGGTAGTTCGGTGACTCTTTGGTAATGGTCACGTCATGTACGTGGCTTTCCTGGATCCCTGCACCGCTGATGCGGACAAACTCAGCCTTGGTGCGCAGGTCGTCGATGGTAGCACAACCGGTCAGCCCCATACAGGAGCGCAGACCGCCCATTTGCTGGTGGATGATTTCTTTCAGACGGCCTTTATAGGCCACGCGACCTTCGATACCTTCCGGTACCAGTTTGTCAGCGGCGTTGTCCGTCTGGAAGTAACGGTCAGAAGAGCCTTTGGACATCGCGCCCAGAGAACCCATACCACGGTAAGATTTGTATGAACGGCCCTGATACAGCTCAATTTCGCCCGGCGATTCTTCGGTCCCTGCCAGCATCCCACCAACCATCACGCAGCTTGCGCCAGCCGCAATAGCTTTAGCGATGTCGCCGGAGAAGCGGATACCGCCGTCAGCGATAACCGGAATGCCTGTGCCTTCCAGCGCTTCAACCGCGTCAGAAACGGCGGTGATTTGCGGAACACCCACGCCGGTCACGATACGGGTGGTACAGATGGAGCCAGGACCGATACCGACTTTCACCGCGCTCACGCCCGCTTTCGCCAGTGCCAGAGCACCTGCGCCAGTTGCGACGTTACCGCCAATGATTTGCAGATCCGGGTATTTAGCGCGGGTTGCGCGGATACGTTCCAGAACGCCTTCGGAGTGGCCGTGAGAGGAGTCAATCAGCAGAACGTCAACACCGGCCGCGACCAGCGCATCGATACGCTCTTCGTTGCCCGCACCGGCGCCAACCGCAGCACCGACGCGCAGGCTGCCCTGCTCATCTTTACAGGCGTTCGGTTTACGTTCGGCTTTCTGGAAGTCTTTTACGGTGATCATACCGAGCAGATGGAATTGCGCGTCAACCACCAGCGCTTTCTCTACGCGTTTTTCGTGCATTTTTTGCAGCACGACTTCGCGGGCTTCGCCTTCTTTGACGGTGACCAGACGCTCTTTCGGCGTCATGACTGCCGTGACAGGCTGTTCCAGATCGGTCACGAAGCGCACGTCACGACCGGTAATAATACCGACCAGTTCGTTTTCTTCCGTCACGACCGGATAACCGGCAAAACCGTTAATTTCAGTGAGTGCTTTAACCTGACGCAGAGTGGTCGAAGGTGTGACGGTTTTAGGGTCAGCAACAACGCCGCTTTCATGCTTCTTCACGCGACGGACTTCTTCCGCCTGACGCTCAATAGACATGTTCTTGTGGATGAATCCGAGGCCGCCTTCCTGCGCCAGAGCAATCGCCAGATTCGCTTCAGTCACGGTATCCATAGCTGCGGACAGCATAGGGATATTCAGACGGATTTTAGCGGTCAGTTGAGTACCGAGATCGGCAGTATTGGGCAGAACTGTGGAGTGGGCTGGAACAAGGAGAACGTCGTCGAACGTTAGTGCTTCTTTTGCGATACGTAGCATGGGCAATATCTCACCAAGGTGGATGCGGAAAAGATAAAATATTGCAGCGGGAGTATACAGGTGAGTAGGCATTCCGACCAGAACTATTTCAAAAACTTCTTGATTACCTTTTGCGGGCATGTAGTATCGTTCGATTAAGTCTCTGTTTTTGAATTTGATCTGGATCACATGTCACTACCTTCTTCGCCTCCTATTTTTACCGTAAGCCGCCTGAATCAGACGGTCCGACAGTTGCTGGAAAACGAAATGGGTCAGGTCTGGCTCTCCGGTGAGATTTCAAACTTCTCTCAGCCGTCCTCCGGCCACTGGTATTTCACGCTCAAAGATGACCGCGCTCAGGTCAAATGCGCGATGTTTCGCAACACCAATCGCCGCACGACGTTTCGCCCGCAAAACGGTCAGCAGGTTCTGGTCCGCGCGACCATAACCTTGTACGAACCGCGCGGCGATTATCAGCTGATTGCCGAAAGCATGCAGGAAGCGGGTGACGGTCTGTTGCAACAGAAATTCGATCTGCTGAAACAGCAACTGGCCGCCGAAGGTCTGTTTGATGCGCAGTTTAAACAGCCGCTGCCCTCGCCTGCCAAATGCGTCGGTGTGATCACATCCGCCAGCGGTGCTGCGCTGCATGACGTCTTAAATGTCTTAAAGCGTCGTGACCCGTCATTACCCGTCATTATCTATCCGACCTCCGTTCAGGGCGTGGATGCGCCAGGGCAAATCGTCCGTGCCATTCAGCTGGCGAATGCCCGTGAAGAAGTGGATGTCCTGATTGTCGGGCGCGGCGGCGGTTCGCTGGAAGATTTGTGGAGCTTTAATGATGAGCGCGTGGCTCGGGCGATTTTCGCCAGCCGCATTCCGATCGTCAGCGCCGTCGGCCACGAAACCGATGTCACCATTGCCGATTTTGTCGCTGATTTACGCGCGCCGACGCCGTCTGCCGCCGCCGAACTGATCAGCCGCAACCAGCTGGAATTGCTGCGTCAGATCCAGTCACAGCAGCAGCGCCTTGAAATGGCGATGGATTATTATCTCGCGCAGCTCACTCAGCGTTTCACGCGTCTGAATCATCGCCTGCAACAACAGCATCCGCATTTACGTCTGGCGCGCCAGCAAACGGCACTGTTCAAACTGCGCCGTCGTCTTGATGAAGCCATGCAAAACCAGCTGCGCCAGATGCTGCGCCGCACCGACCGTTTACAGCAACGCCTGACGCAGCAACAGCCGCAACCGCGTATTCACCGCGCCCAGCAACGGGTCCAGCAATTACAGTACCGCTTGCAGCAGGCGATGTCCGCGCAACTGGGCGAACATCGCGAGCGCTTCGGCAAGGCCTGCGCACAACTTGAGGGCGTCAGCCCGCTGGCAACGCTGGCGCGCGGTTATAGCGTGACCACCACGCCACAAGGCGCGTTACTCAAGAAAACCACCCAGACCGCACCGGGCGATACGCTAAAAACACGTCTGGCCGATGGCTGGATTGAAAGTGAAGTGAAATCGATTGTGGTGGAGAAGAAGGCGCGGAAACGGGCGGTTAAATAAACGTGGGGTTTAACACCTCCTCCCCTTTTCAGAGGAGGAGTTTGAAATACTTAGAGATTATAGCCAGTTGTTTTCACACCGTTCACCCACACCTCACGCGCTTCGCCTGCCGGCAGCACAATGTTGAGGGTTTTCCACGCCGGTTTAAATTCCCCGCGCTGAGTGATTGTGATATCGATGCGCTGCGCGTCAGTGACAATATTCCAGTTCAGCCACAGCGCCTGATTTTGCTGCCAGCGGTGGCTCTCGCCGTCATCTTCGAACAGCATTCCCGCTGACGTCAGCTCACCCGGTGCCGGATAAACGTGCAACTCGCGTTCCAGGTCTTTATGGCTGTCAACGTGAGCCAGCCGTGCGGATTGCGGCAATGCGGCGCCGGCGCGGACCAGCAGCGGCAGGCGCTCAAGCGGTGCATCAAGGGTGATTGTCTGGCCGCCTGCAAACCATTCCCCGGTGTAAAAATCACACCAGCCGATACCGTTATCCGGCAGATAAACCTGACGTTCACGCTGACCTTCATCCACCACGCTGGCGACCAGCAAATCATGCCCCATCAGGAAATCATCGGTTTCCGCGAAGGTGTTTTTGTCGTGCTCGTGGTCGAGGAATGTCGGGCGCAGCATCGGCTCATCGTCGGCATGTGCCTGCCACAACAAGGTGTAGAAATACGGCAGCAGACGGTAGCGCAAACGGATCGCGTCGCGGATAAGCGGCGTCACCTGCGGGTACATCCACGGCTCATTCACCGTGTGATCGTCATTCCAGGAGTGAATGGTAAAACGCGGATGCATCACGCCGTTTTGCACCCAGCGTACAAACAGTTCGGCATCGGGCTTATCGCCAGAGAAGCCGCCGACGTCGTGGCCGACGTTGTACAAACCGGACAAACTCATGCCAATGCCCATGCGCGTGTTGTACCGCAGCGTCTGCCAGCTGGTGCGATTGTCGCCGCTCCACGTCTGCACGTAACGTTGCATTCCCGCACAGCCGGAACGTGAAATCAGATACGGACGGGTTTCCGGCGCGAAACTTTGCTGCGCTTCAAACGACGCACGCATCATCAGCAGCGGCATTACCGGGCGGATATGTTTAATGGCGATGGACTTACCGAAACCGTGACAACGCGCATCGTTGTCCCAGACTTCGTATTCGTTGTTGTCGTTCCAGGTTGAGCCGATGCCTTTTTCCAGCAACTGCTGCGTCACCCCTTTTTGCCACCAGCGCACCGCGGCCGGGTGGGTGAAATCGAGATGCGATCCTTCGTCGTCCCAGAAAACAGAACGTTCCGGCACATTGCTCTCGCTGTCACGAATGAACAATCCCTGCTCCGCCACCTGCCCATATTGCGGGTGATCCTGCAACAGACAAGGTTTAATGTTGGCCGCCAGACGAATACCCGCATCAAGAAATGCCTGCGACATCACTTCAGGCTGTGGCACTTTGTCGTAGTTCCAGTTGAAGACATAACGCTTGTTGCCAATCGAGGTATAACCCGATGAAAGCTGGAAGGAATCGCAGGGAATGTCATGTTGCTGACACAGCGTGATGAATTTCATCAGTTGCTGCTGGGCGTCCGGCGCATCGGTGTAGTACATGGTCGAGCCACTGTAACCGAGGCTCCATTTCGGACCAAAGGTGGTTTTACCGGTCAGCTTCACCAGTTTTTTGGTGACATCCAGCGCGGTCGGGCCGATAAACAGGTAGTAATCCAGATCCCCGGCTTCGGCGCTGAAACGGCGGTATGGCAGATGGTAGTTATCCAGCTCATTGCCAAGATCAAGCCAGACATTGCTTAGATTGTCGTAGAACAAGCCGAAACTGACGTCGTTACGGCGGGTCATAGTAAACGGAATATGTTTGTATAACGGATCGGTGCTGGCGGCGTTGTAACCCATCGCATCCAGATTGCGCATTTCAAAACGACGCCCGCTGCGGTTAAGATCCCCGGCTTTTTCGCCCAGCCCGTACACGCCATCCTGTGCTTCACGCAACTGATAGTGCGCCGAGGCATCGCCTTTCACCGACAGCATATACGCGCCGGTTTTTCGATCGCTGACCAGCGGTAACCAGACGCCCGCCTCATTTTTATGTTCCCACTCCAGCCACAAAGGCTGATGCACGGTGACACGTAACATTTCGGTGGTCACCGTCAGGGTATTTTCGCCGTGCGAAAGTTGATAACCCGGCAACGTAAAACCTTCATTGCTCAGACGATCGCGCCCTTCCCACGGCACATCATTTTGCGGCGCAATGCTCCAGGTGCGGTCCAGTGCCAGTTCGCCATTGCGCTGAATAAAGACACGGATTAACCCCTGCTCCAGCACCCTCAGACAAAACAGATGCTTACCTTCGACACGCAAATCCACGCCTGCGTCATGATGTCCGGCCAGCTCCCAGTGTTTCAACGTCTTCATACATGCTCCCTTTTTGCCGGATTGCGGCGTTCAGCGATCAGCGCAATCAGGAATATTGCCCCAATCAAATCAAAGAATCCCATTGCGATAAACAGCGGATTGAAACCAATCGTGTCGGCAACTGCGCCGATCAGCAGTGAAAACAGGAAGCTGGCGATCCACGCGGAGGAACCGCGCATGCCGTTGACGGTCGCTACCTGATTTTTGTCAAACGTCTCTACCACCACGGCGCTCAGCATGCAGGAAATCACCTGGTGCCCGAAGCCACCGATGGAGATCAGCGCAATCGCCGCGTAAGGACTTTGTGTGAGTGCAACCAGAGCCAGAGACAGCATCATGAAAGCGCCAGTCACGGAGCTGGCAACGATGGAGTTAATGCGCGTGCAGCCAAATACTTTGCGGTAGAGCGTGGTGAGATAACCGCTGGCAATACTGCCCAGATCGGCGGCCAGGAAGGGTAACCAGGCGAACATCACGATGTGTTTCAAATCCATCCCGCGTTCGTTGGCGAGATACAGCGGCACCCAGAAACTGAACACGGCCCATGCCGGTTCGGCCAGAAATGCCGGAATGGCGATCCCGTAGAACTTTTTGTTTTTGCAGACGATTTTCAGCGACTTAAGGAACGGCAAGCGCGTTTGCTGCGGCTCGTTATCAGAGCGGATCAGCGCCAGTTCGTCTTTGCTCAGGTTCGGATGGGTTTCCGGTGAATGATAAAATTTCCACCACAGCAGCACCCACAGCATTGAGAGCACACCGCAAAACAGAAACGCACCACGCCAGCCAAAAGACAGGTGCGCCACCAGAATAATAGGCGGCGCCAGCATCGCGCCTATCGAGAAACCTACGCCAGCCCAGCCGGCAGCAACCGGCCGCTCTTTACGCGGGAACCAGTCGGATATCGCTTTGGCGTTGGCCGGGGTGGCCGCCGCTTCGGCGCTGCCCATGAAGAAACGCAAAATCGCCAGCTGGATCCAGCTTCCTGCCCCGGCATGCAGCATACACACCACCGCCCAGACGGAAGCGCAGATCAGGAAGCCAAGCTTCAGACCGATCACGTCAATCAGCCAGCCGCACAGGGGCTGGAAAATGGTGTACGCCGCCTGAAACGCAGCGACGATGTAGGAATATTGTTCGGTGGTCATGTTCAGGCTGGTTTTAAGTTCCGCAGCCAGTAAACCCAGAGAGTTACGGGTGATGTAGTTGACGGTCACACCCAGCAGGAACAGCGCCAGCATCCACCAGCGCAAGGCTTTTATTTTTCGACGTCCGATAACGGCCGTACTTTCGGTGTTGATTTGAATTGTCATGTCCGTTCTCCCACCCGTCGGCCTGGCCGCAGATGATGTGTTATGTGAGGTACTTTTGCAGAGTAGGCAGGCGGATTTGTGAGTGGAACGTGATTTTTTGCAAAAGCTTTCACGCTATAACTGCGTAGCGAAATCAGAGCGGATAAAAGCTTATGGATGAGCGGGGTTCTCAGATGAAAAATTTTGCATGAGCGATTTTGAAGGAGATCACAGTTTGAAAGGAAAGTTAAATATCCAGCAAATTGCCGACCAGACCGGGCTCTCGATCAGCACCGTTTCACGGGTTCTGGCCGGAAAAAATAACACCAGCAGCAAAGCACGCGATCGCGTGCTCGAATGTGCGAAATCACAGGGCGTTTTTAACGGGCTTTCAACCGGTCGCCTGATGCTCAACAACATCATGATTTTCGCCCCGGCCCGCGCTTTCGATGTGCGCAGCGATATTTTTTATTACAAAGTGGTTCAGGGGATCCTGGCGGCGACGGCTCACCATGAAGTGCGGGTGCGCTATTGCGCGATGGAAGAAGAAAATGCCAACGCGGCGTTGTTTATCGCCAAAATGACCGACCCGCTGACCGAAGCTGCCTTGCTGGTCGGTATCGACGATCCGCATATTCATCTGCTGGCGGCGGAAATGGGTAAACCCTGCGTGCTGGTGAACTGTCATGACCGGCACATGCGCCATGACAGCGTCAGCCCCGATCATCAGAGCATGGGGGATTTTGCCTGTGACTACCTGTTTTCACAGGGCCATCAGCACATCGTCACGCTGCAATGCCTGCGCCGACATACCATGGAACTGCGTCTGAGCGGCATCAAACAGGCCTTCAGCCGCCATCATCAGACCTTCAGCGACAACCATCATCTGATCAACACATCAGGTTTTGGCGCGCAGGAAAGCGAACAGGCGTTACTTGAATATCTGGACGCTTTACCCATCGGGCAACCCTTGCCGACAGCGATTCTGGCCGGGGGAGATTACATGGCGTCCGGCGTGGTGGCTGCGTTGAGTAAAAAAGGGATTTCGGTACCCGGTGATATCAGTGTACTCAGCACCGACGGGTTTAATCTGGCGGAGATCCACGACGTCCTGCTCACTGCGGTGCACGTGCCGCGCGATGAGCTGGGAACCGAGGCTATCGCGCTGTTACAGCGCCGTATGCTGCGCCCTGACGCGCCTTATACCAGCCAGCTGTTACAAGGGAAGCTGGTGGTAAGAGAATCGGTGCGCAAGGCGTCTGGTCGCGCGGTGATCCCCCTTCCGCATCATCTTTATGATCAGCCTGTTTTATGACCGGGGTATTGTGTGACCCGCAGGCGGACAGATAAATCTCATCTTTCACGGGCAGGTTGTCGCGCGGTTCTATACTGAAAAGTGACGACTAAACATTAGCCGCTTTTCACTATCAGACTGTCCGAACACCTTTCTTTCACCTCCGGGTGACCCTTGATAAGGAGATTCACGATGAATCACAGTTCCGCGAAACGTTACAACAGCGTCATCCCACCTTATATGCTTAACCGCATTATTGAACACGGCTCAGAACCTCAGCGCAGATGCGCAAAACAGACGCTGGTGCATGTTAATACCCTGATGGCCCAGCCTTACGCCAAACCGCAAAAGACGGTGACGGCCAAAGCGGGTCTGGTTGAGCGCGATATTTACGACGCCAAAAACACCACCCGCCTGCCGGGCGAATCCGTGCGAAAAGAAGGCCAGGCGAGTAACGGCGATGTCTCGGTGGATGAAGCCTATGATTATCTCGGCGTAACCTATGATTTCTTCTGGCAGGCGTATCAGCGAAACTCTCTCGACAATAAAGGACTGGCATTGCTCGGCACCGTTCATTACGACAAGGGCTATCAAAATGCCTTCTGGAACGGTCAGCAAATGGTATTTGGCGACGGTGACGGGGAAATATTTAACCGCTTCACCATTGCTATCGACGTGGTTGGCCATGAACTTTCCCACGGTGTGACAGAAACAGAAGCCGGCCTGGAATATAACGGGCAATCCGGCGCGCTGAACGAATCGATGTCGGATGTGTTTGGCTCGCTGGTGAAACAGTTCCATCTGAAACAGACTGCCGATAAAGCCGACTGGATCATTGGTGAAGGATTACTGGCAAAAGGCATTCACGGCACCGGCCTGCGGTCGATGTCGCATCCCGGTACTGCGTATGATGATCCGCTGCTCGGCAAAGATCCGCAGCCTGCCGACATGAGCGGCTACGTCAACACCCGCGACGATAACGGCGGTGTGCACATCAATTCCGGCATCCCTAACCGCGCATTTTATCTGGCGGCGACGACACTTGGCGGTAACGCGTGGGAACGCGCCGGTTATGTCTGGTATGACACGATCTGCGATAAGTCCCTGCCCAAAGACGCAGACTTTGTGACTCTCGCCCAACTGACGGTTCAGCATGCGGAAAAACGGTTTGACGCTTCTGTCGCTCAGGCGGTTCGTGAAGCCTGGGAGCAGGTTGGAGTGATGTAAATGAAACCTTTAGATTCGCTGGAAAGTAATGCGGTGATTGAGATTTACCGCGAAGGCGGCATCGCGTTTATCCCCAAACTCAGCGGGCCGCGCAGGGTCGAGCTTGCAGGAATGAGCGATGACAAACGGCAGCAAATTTGCCAGCTCATCAACCAGGCCATGCCCTTCGCTCAGGAAAAAGAAAACGCCGGTCGCGGTGACCAGCGTTATTTCCGTATTGAGATTTACGTCGAATCGGCCGAGCATTCTGCCAGTCTGGTGGTGATTATTCCCGAAACCGAAGCCCCGGAAGCGCTGGTGAATTTATGGAAACAGGCTCAGCCCGATGATCATCCCTCTGAATAAGGCGAATACGTAAACAACACCCGTTTTTTAGATACCATCCCGTGCCCGTTTTGGCAGAAATAGTCGACTGCGCCGCAGGCTTTCAGCTCCTGCAACGGTTGCTGACAATCCGGGCATAACGCCGTTTGATTGTATTCTTTGCCGCAGGCGTCGCAGCGAAAGTGACCGCTCACCCAACTCATTGGCTGCTCACAAACCGGACAATATGCTTCCATCATGCCTCTCCTTTAAATGACCCCGAGCGTCCGTAATAAATACAGGCCCAGCGCGGTGGTAAAAAATGATCCCAACGTCGTGACCGCAATAATGTTCGCCGCCAGCGTGGCATTTCCGCCCATGGCGCGGGTCATTACGTAGCTGCCTGCGGCCGTGGGCGTGCAGGAAAAAAGAAAAATGACGCCAAGCGCCGCGCCGCGAAAACCAAAAGCCCATGCGCCCAGCGTCATCAGCGCAGGCACAAATACCACACGCGAGGCGGATGACCAGGCGGCCACATTCGAACTGCGAAACATCGCCCGCCAGTCAAGGCTGGCACCGGCGCACAACATCGCCAGCGGCAGTGCCATTCCGGAGATGAACGCGCCGGTACTGGCGAGCGTTGCCGGCATAGGCAGATGGCTGTGCTGGAATGCCAGCCCCAGCACCAGGCCAATAATCAGCGGATTGGTCAGGATACCGTGCAACACAGGCCGCATTCCGATGCGCTTACCCTGCCCACCCTGCAAACTGCGGGTCAATGTAATCACCGACAGCACGTTGAACAAGATCACCGTCACTGCCAGATACATCGAGCCGAGCGCAATGCCTTCACTGCCAAAAGCCAGCGACGCATAGGCCAGCCCAGCGATGCCGGTATTCGCACGAAATCCGCCCTGCACAAATATGCCGCGCTCACGCGGATCTTTCACCAGCTTTAGCGCAACCAGTTCCAGCAGCAGGAAAGACACCACTGTCGCCACACCACCATAAATCGCCAGCGGCAGGTTAGAACCCGAAGAATCATGCCCTTGCGCCACACTGAAAAAGAGCAGGCAAGGTAACGCGATATTGAAAACAAGCCGGCTGGCTTTCTCATTAAAACTGTCGTCCATCAGGCCGGTACGGCGCAAAACCATGCCTAACAACAAAATCAGTAAATTTGGCACCGTTACGCCAAATGCAAAACTCCAGGTCTGCCAAAACATCCAGCCAGTTCCTTGCGAAAAGTGGGGCAAAAAAATGGGGTACATTTTCATGCACCCCATCAGTTTAGGATTTGTTTTTCAGATGCTGCAGAAGGCGTCGACGTTTACGCTGCTGGTGTGGTGACAGCGTGTTTTTCTTGCCTTCATACGGGTTCTCACCCTCTTTAAACTGGATGCGGATAGGCGTTCCCATCACTTTCAATGAACGGCGGAAATAGTTCATCAGATAGCGTTTGTAGGAGTCAGCCAGATCTTTCACCTGGTTACCGTGAATAACCACGATCGGCGGGTTATACCCCCCGGCGTGAGCATATTTCAGCTTCACACGACGGCCATTAACCAGCGGTGGCTGATGATCGTCCGCCGCCATCTGCATGATACGAGTCAGCATGGAAGTGCTCACTCGCGTGGTCGCGCAGGTGTAGGCTTCGATCACTGACTCAAACAGATTGCCCACGCCGCTGCCGTGCAGGGCCGAGATGAAGTGGATTCGGGCGAAGTCGACAAAACCAAGGCGCAGATCCAGCTGGTCTTTCACCTGTGCACGCGCATCTTCACTCATGCCATCCCATTTGTTCACCACAATCAGCAGTGAGCGCCCACTATTGAGGATGAACCCCAGCAGTGACAGGTCCTGATCGGAAATGCCGTCGCGGGCATCAATCACCAGCATCACGACGTTCGCGTCTTCAATCGCTTTCAGGGTTTTGATGACGGAGAATTTCTCAACGGTTTCAGTAACTTTACCGCGCTTACGCACGCCGGCAGTATCGATCAGAACGTATTCACGCTCGTCACGCACCATCGGGATATAAATACTGTCACGGGTGGTCCCCGGCATGTCGTAAACCACGACACGCTCTTCCCCCAGAATACGGTTAGTCAGTGTGGACTTACCTACGTTAGGACGCCCGACAATAGCCAGTTTGATTGGCAGGGACTGCGGATCAAAGTCGTCTTCTTCGTCTTCCGGGATTTCATCACCGGTCGCTTCTTGTTCTGCCCAGTAAGCGGCGTTAGCCTCTTCTTCCGTCAGTTCGACTTCTTCCGGCTTTTCACCGACAAACGGGATCAGCACGTGTTCAATCAGCTGCGCCACACCACGGCCATGAGAAGCCGCGATCGGGTAGACTTCGCCTAAACCCAGTGAATAGAAATCGCCGACGGCGCTGTCCGGATCAATACCGTCGGTTTTGTTCGCGACCAGGAAAGTGGATTTTTCACGGCTGCGAAGATGTTGGGCAATGCCCTGATCGGCAGGCATCAGGCCCGCGCGCGCATCGACCATGAAAAGGACGATGTCCGCTTCTTCGATTGCCAGCAATGACTGGCCGGCCATACGGGTTTCAACGCCGTCTTCGGTACCGTCGATACCGCCGGTATCCACGATGATGAATTCATTACCCTCAATCTCAGCACGACCATACTTGCGGTCACGCGTTAGCCCCGGGAAATCCGCAACCAGCGCGTCGCGCGTCTTGGTCAAACGGTTAAATAAAGTGGATTTACCCACATTCGGGCGCCCAACAAGCGCAACGACAGGTATCATTTTGAAGCCTCAGTGTTTTTATTTATAGCTAAACGCAAATAGCCTGCAGCCCTTCACTTCTGGACAAACAGCTATAATTCAATTTGTTACAGCGCAATCTGATCGAAAAATTGCACGGTTTTCAGAATACGAAACGGCCCCTGAGCAATTCAGGAGCCGTTTTTAAGCCCGCGATCAAACGATCTCAGGGCCAGACGCCGGGCGCGATATTAGCGGGTGAAGGAGTAAACTTCGCCACCTTTCGCCTGCACGACCAGCTTGTCACTTGCCACAATCGGCGCACTCAGGAAGCCATCGCTGTCGACTTTCTGCTGAGCAACGAAACGACCGTCTGTGGTATTGATCCAGTGCAGGTAACCTTCGGAATCACCCACCACGATATACCCATTATACAGCACTGGCGCGGTGAGATTACGGTGCAACAGATCACTTTGACGCCACAGGCTAACGCCGCCTTGCGTATCAAGCGCCATCACACGGTCATCCTGATCGACCATGTAGATACGGCCGCTGTCGACGATGATGTCATTGACGGAACCCACATCACGTTTCCACATGACCTGACCTGAACGCAGATCCATGGCCACCAGATTACCGTTGTAAGCCAGCGCATAAACAACGCCATCAACGATAACCGGCGTAGTATCCACGTCACTCAGACGATCGATTTCAGTCGTCCCGGTGGTTTGTGAAATACGTTGCTGCCAGATCAACTGACCTTCTTTCATCAGCACTGCGCTGACACGGCCGTTATCACCGCCGACAATCGCTGCGCCAAACGCCACTGCCGGGGCTGACTCGCCGCGCAGGGACAGGGTTGGCATATCGAGGTTAGCAGTCCACTGCACGGTACCGTCAGATTCGCTCAGCCCCTGCAACATCCCGTTGCCGGTATGTACCAGCACTAAGCCATCGCTGACCACAGGCCGGGACAGTGCTTCGCCCGCCACTTTGGTCTGCCATGCCACTGTTCCGTCTTCGGTATTCAGCGCATAAACAACCGCTTTTTCACTGCCGACATACACATGGCCGCCAGAAACAGTCAGACCGCCGGACAGTTGTGCTGAACGGTTGCTGGAGAAGAAACCTGTTTTTTCAGACAGGTTAATACTCCACTTTTCTTTACCGCTGTCAGCATCCAGTGCTTTCACGATGCCAAAACGATCGGCTGCGTAAATGGTGCTGTCCTGCCAGGCCGGACGCAGGTGGGAGTAGAAATCGCCTACGCCGTCGCCTACGGATTTACTCCAGACCTGAGTCGGAGTAAATTGATTTTCAACTTTTGGCAGCGGGGACATTTTGACAACATCTTCTTCGCTGTTAAACAATGAACAGCCACTCAGCAGGGCAACAGAAACCCATCCTACCAAGAGTGTTTTACGCAATTGCATCGGGGTTCCCCTTAGCTGGCTAAGTTGTTCAATTTCATACGCAGCATCGTTTGCAGCGTTTGAGAGGGTTTAGATTCCAGACCTTTGCTGAAGGCTTCACGAGCCCCTTTCGCATCGCCTTTTGCGAGCAGAACATCACCGCGGATGCCTTGCTGCATTGCTGTCCAGCCTTCACCCTTCACGCCATCTAACGTTTTGAGTGCATCATCAAATTTGCCTTGCTGCATCTGGACACGTGCCAGACGTAAGTTCACCAGCGAGCGTAAATTGTCTTCTTTGGCCTGACTTTGCCCCTGAAGAAGCTGCTTCTCAGCATTCGCGAAATCTTTGATTTCGACAAAGTGATCGGCCAGTTGCAGAGCGGCAAACACACCGTAGTTATTGTCATTGCTCTGACCAAACTTTTCCAGCTCAGCCACGCCTTGCGGATTTTTGCTGGTCAGCGCCTGATTCGCTTTCTGGAAAGACGCAGAAGCTTCCGTCAAAGCGGAATCCTGATGGCTCTGCCAGACACGCCAGCCGCCCAGGGCGACAATACCCAGAACAACGCCGATGGCCAGCGCTTTACCGTTCTCGGCAAAGAAGCGACGTACAGCATCAACCTGTTCATTCTCAGTGGTATAGACTTCCACAGTGTCCTTCTCCTTAACCCAACATCGAGGCCAGACGCACAGCAACATCACTCTGCGTCAGCGTTTCTTGCGTTCCAGTCTGCAGGTCTTTGATCACGACCTGCTGGTTAGCGACTTCATCTTCGCCTAATACCAGGGCAACACGCGCACCCCATTTATCTGCACGGGCGAATTGCTTCTTAAAGTTTCCGCCACCGTAGTTAGTCATCACTTTCAGCTCCGGCAGCGCATCACGCAGTGTCTCAGCCAGTTTAATGGCTGCACCTTGCGTCCCTGCTCCCGAAGAAATGACGTAAGCATCTACCGTCGCAGGGGCTTTGAAGTCCGGGTTTACGGCCTGAACCAGTAACACCAGACGCTCCAGACCCATCGCAAAACCGACAGCAGGGGTTGCTCGGCCCCCTAATTGTTCAACCAGCCCGTCGTAACGGCCACCGGCACAAACAGTACCTTGTGCGCCAAGGCTGCTGGTTACCCATTCGAACACGGTGCGGTTGTAATAATCCAGACCGCGCACAAGTCGCTGATTAACCGTATATGGGATACCAGACTGCTCTAAAAGTTCACACAGACCTGCAAAGTGTTCTCTTGATTCTTCATCAAGATAGTCACCCAATTGCGGAGCATCATTCAGTAATGCCTGGATATCCTGATTTTTGGAGTCCAGAACGCGCAGCGGGTTGCTGTACATGCGACGTTTGCAGTCTTCATCCAGCTTGTCTTTATGCTGCTCCAGGAAAGCCACCAGCGCATCGCGATAGTTGGCGCGGGCTTCCAGTGAACCGATTGAGTTCAGCTCAAGCGTCACGTGTTCAGAAATGCCCAGCGCACGCCACCAGCGCGCACTCAGCAGGATCAGCTCCGCGTCGATGTCCGGGCCCTGCAGGCCAAAGACTTCCACACCTAACTGATTAAACTGACGATAGCGGCCTTTTTGCGGGCGCTCGTAGCGGAACATCGGGCCGATGTACCACAGACGTTGTTCCTGATTGTACAGCAGACCATGTTCGATACCGGCGCGCACACAGCCCGCCGTGCCTTCAGGGCGCAGCGTCAGGCTTTCACCGTTGCGATCCTCAAAGGTATACATTTCTTTTTCCACGACATCGGTCACTTCGCCGATCGCGCGTTTAAACAATGGGGTCTGCTCTACAATCGGCATACGGATTTCGCTGTAGCCGTAACCACTGAGTACCTGTTTCAAAGTACCTTCGATACGCTGCCACAGCGCAGTGTCTTCCGGCAGGTAGTCGTTCATGCCGCGAATGGCCTGGATATTCTTTGCCACGTCAGTTCTCTATCGTTTTATAAAAAATGAACCCGATTATAGGGGGTTTGTGTCCTGCGGTTCAACGCACAACGCCGTCACCCCTGTCGGGTTCAATATAATGCAGATGTACTCTGACACCCGCAACCGATGTTACTTTTCAAGATGATTGATAACGATACGTTTACTCTCATCCATAATCGCCGCTTTAGCACGGATCTTCGCTTCTAACTGGTCGATCATCTGTTCGTTGTCAAAACGATCTCTCTGACGTACGCCGTCTTCATAGAAGCCACTTTTATTATGGCCTCCGGTGACGCCGATCGTGGACACCAGCGCTTCGCCCGGTCCATTCACCACACAACCAATGATGGAAACATCCATCGGGGTGATCAGATCTTCCAGACGCTGCTCTAACGCGTTAACCGTGCCGATGACATCAAATTCCTGACGCGAGCAGGTCGGACAGGCAATAAAGTTGATGCCACGCGAGCGAATGCGAAGTGACTTCAGAATATCAAAGCCTACCTTCACTTCTTCGACAGGGTCGGCAGCCAGCGAGATGCGCAACGTATCGCCGATACCTTCAGACAGCAAAAGACCGAGGCCGATGGCCGATTTCACGGAACCGGCGCGTAAACCGCCCGCTTCAGTGATGCCAAGATGCAAAGGCTGATCGATACGCTTCGCCAGCAGACGATAAGACTCAACGGCAAGAAACACGTCTGAGGCCTTAACACTCACTTTGAACTGATCAAAGTTGAGGCGATCGAGAATATCAACATGGCGCATCGCCGATTCCAGCAGCGCTTCCGGCGTAGGTTCGCCGAATTTTTCCTGGATATCTTTCTCCAGAGAGCCGCCATTCACGCCGATACGAATAGGAATATTGTAATGACGGGCGCAATCCACTACCGAGCGAATGCGGGATTCATTACCAATGTTACCTGGATTAATACGCAGGCAATCAACGCCGTATTCGGCTACTTTGAGCGCGATACGGTAATCAAAATGGATGTCAGCGACCAGCGGGACATTAACCTGCTGCTTGATGAGCTTGAACGCCTCAGCGGCATCCATGGTAGGCACGGAAACGCGAACAATATCGACACCGACACGTTCCAGCGATTTGATCTGCGCGACCGTCGCCGCGACATCTGTGGTGCGGGTGTTGGTCATCGATTGCACAGCAATCGGTGCTCCGTCACCTACAGGCACCTTGCCGACATAAATCCGGGTTGATTTGCGACGGGTAATGGGTGCTTGGTTATGCATTACTTCACTCTCCATCGTTGCAATCGTCCGACAAGCTGCCGATTACTCGGCAGCGATAGTCAGGCGCGCAACACGGCTTGATTTTACGAAACGACTTAAATCAACCGGCTTGCCCTGGAATTGAATATCCACTGCACCCGGTGCACCGATTTTCAGCTTATAAGGTGCAGTTCCCTTCACGCTCAGGGTTTCGCCACCTTTTTTGATGCCGCTGAACAGGGTCTTACCTGACGCGTCATCGATCTGTAACCAGCAGTCAGCTTTGAATGTCAAAGCGACAGCTTGTGGATCCGCACCTGCCGCAGCAGTTTGTGCATCACCGGTTGGCAGACCATTCTCAGCCGTGGCTGGCTGGCTGGTGGATACTGCAGCAGGTGCTTGTGCTGCAGGCGTTCCGGCGGTAGCCGGTGCGCTGTTATCCGTTGGCGTTGACGTGGTGTTCAACGGAATTGAGTTCTGTGCCTGTGGTGCCCCGGCCGCTGCGTCAGGCGCAGAAGAGGAGTCTTCTGTCGTCGGTGCAGAATTAGCATTGTCACCACCGCCCAGAGGAATAGTTTGCCCCTGGCCGTTATCCTGATTCAGTTGAGCCGTTGACTGATCGGCCATTGTCGCGATTTCTTCCTGCTGCGCCTGATGATTTTGCCACCACCATGCACCGGTCAGGCCAATCACAACAAACACGATCAACCAGGTAAAGCCCATCAGCCAGCCATCGCGTTTTTTACGAGACTTGCCGAGAGAAAAACCCTGCATTGAAGCGACTTTCGGCACTTTGATGGGGGCTTGCTTACCGATCAGATCTAACAGTTCTTCTTCCGGGATATGAACCAGTTTGGCGTAAGAACGAAGATAGCCACGCAGGAAAGTCGGAGCGAGATCGCCCGGCGTCGTTTCTTCTTCGATTTGGCGAATCGTTGAGACTTTCAGACACAGGCGTTCTGCAACGGCCTGATGGCTTAGCCCTAACTCTTCACGTGCCTGACACAGGCGTTGGCCTGCGGTCAGTTTAACTTTATTTTCTTGGGAGGCTTCAGTATTCATTAGCTAAGAACTGCTGGTACTGTTGGGATTGTGGATAACTACGCGCAAGCTGCTTACCGTAGCGTTGAACGCTGTCCGGATTGCCCGCTAACGCAGCGAATCGAATTTGTAACATAATGCTGTCAGCCGTGGCTGGCAGAACATGCTGGTATACATCCAGTAGAAGTTTTGCCTGAGCGCGATTCCCTTCTCCAAATTCTTTGGTTGCCTCTGTCAGCAAGGGTGCGCCTTTATCGGGATCGATTTTTAATGCCCGGCTCAGTAACACTCGCGCTTCCTCATTCTGATTTGCCTTCAGAAAACAGTAGCCTGCATTTTCGAGACTGTCAGCAACCTGACCGTAATCAGGCGCATTAGCTGCGGCGCTAAACTGCTGTTGTGCCGGTACATACTGCCCTAAACTACACAAAAACGCACCGTAATTATTCAACACGGTCCCATTTTGCGGCGCCAGCTTCAGCGCTTGCTGGTAGCGACTTTGCGCAGCTTTTTGATCGCCGGTTTTTTGCTCGTAAAGCGCCATGCCCAGCTGAGTGCGATAATCGTCAGGCGCGCTGTCCGCGGCTTTCTGCAAATTCTGTTTCGCCGCGTCCATATTTCCCTGGGAGAGATACGCCATTCCCAGTTCAAGACGCGTCTGTGAGGCACCGGTAGCTGACTGCGTCTCCTTCGGAGAGCTTGAGCACCCGGCGAGCAAAGAGGCGGCTAAACCCGCCGCCATCAGCACCTTCACACTGCCTTGCATTGTCATGCTTAATTCCCTTTATTCTGCCACCGACAATAAACAAACGGGCTGTGAAATGGTATCTGCACAGCCCGAACGCACCTACACACACTTCTGACGACTAAACGGCTTTAACAGAAATCTGCTGCTCAGCTGCCATTTTTTTCTTCAACGTACGCTTGGTACGGTCGATCACATCACCGGCAAGCTGACCACAAGCGGCATCAATATCGTCGCCGCGGGTTTTACGCACGATGACGGTAAAACCGTATTCCATCAGCACTTTAGAGAAGCGATCGATGCGGCTGTTTGAGCTGCGGCCATACGGCGCGCCAGGGAACGGGTTCCACGGGATGAGGTTGATTTTGCACGGCGTATTTTTCAAACGCTCAGCCAGCTCATGCGCATGCTCAGTACCGTCGTTAATGTGGTCAAGCATCACGTATTCGATGGTTACACGGCCCTGGTTAGCATTGGATTTGCTGATATAGCGTTCAACAGCGGCCAGGAACGTATCGATGTTGTACTTGCGGTTAATTGGCACGATCTCGTCGCGGATGGTGTCATTTGGCGCATGCAGGGAAATGGCCAGCGCAACGTCAATCATGTCGCCCAGCTTATCCAGCGCAGGAACCACACCGGACGTAGACAAGGTCACGCGGCGTTTAGACAGACCAAAACCGAAGTCATCCAGCATGATTTCCATGGCCGGCACCACGTTATTCAGATTCAGCAAGGGTTCGCCCATCCCCATCATCACTACGTTGGTGATAGGACGGGTACCGGTGACTTTCGCAGCACCGATGATTTTAGCCGCACGCCACACCTGGCCGATGATTTCGGACACACGCAGGTTACGGTTGAAACCCTGCTGAGCGGTAGAACAGAAGGTACATTCCAGCGCGCAGCCAACCTGAGAGGAAACGCAGAGCGTCGCACGATCGCCATCCGGGATATACACAGTTTCGACCAGCTGGCCGCCTACCTGAATCGCCCATTTGATGGTGCCATCGGTAGAACGTTGTTCGGAAGCGACTTCCGGCGCACGGATTTCAGCCACACGCGCCAGTTTGTCACGCAGCGGTTTGTTGATATCGGTCATTTGCTCGAAATCATCGCTGCAATAGTGATACATCCACTTCATGACCTGATCAGCACGGAACGGTTTCTCGCCCATGTTGATAAAGAACTCGCGCATTTGTTTGCGGTTGAGGTCAAGAAGGTTAATTTTTGCGGCAGCAGGAGCAACAGTTTTCACTTCCTCTGCAGAGATTGGGAAGGTTTCAGACACGTTTTGCTCGGGAGTTGTAGATTCTAACATAATGAAATATGGCCTCGTTGTTACACGTTATGGCGCCAGGGAAGTGCAGAGCCTGACCTTTTGCTGCCTGTCAGCGGCAATCAGATGGCCTGCAATAAATTGCGCCCCGAAGAGGCTGGCTCATTCGGGGCGCAACATTGTACAAATTTTAGGGCAGAGTTGCCATGTTTGGAAGGTGACCAGGGCAAATTCTTGTGAATATGCGGCGCATCTTCCAATCAGGCTTCGCCCAAAATCTTAACGCGGGCAGATTTCGCTTTCGTCGAAGAAGTAAGCGATTTCGCGTTGTGCAGATTCTACAGCATCAGAACCGTGAACAGCGTTAGCGGTGAAGCTGTCAGCAAAGTCTGCACGCAGAGTACCGGCCAGTGCATTTTCCGGGTTAGTTGCACCCATGATGTCACGGTTACGCTGAACTGCGTTTTCGCCTTCCAGAACCTGAACCATGATCGGGCCAGAGGTCATGAACTCAACCAGACCGTCGAAGAACGGACGACCTTTGTGCTCAGCGTAGAAGCCTTCAGCCTGCTCTTTGGTCAGTTTCAACATTTTAGAAGCAATGATGGTGAAACCTGCACGTTCGAAACGCGCGTAGATTGCGCCGATGTCATTGTTTGCAACGGAGTTTGGCTTGATGATGGAGAAAGTACGTTGGATAGTCATGAAAAACCTCTGGCTGACTTTTATAGGTAGGGCCGGTTAATTTAATGTTATACCTGCCGTAAAATGGCGGTGATTATAGGGAGCGAAGTTAAAATTGCCTACCCGAATCACAACATTTAATTAAAAAAATGCGGCATTGATTCACGATCAAGCACAAACACCCCATTTCCCTTAAACAAAGCAGGGGCAATAAAGAGTTTTGTGCCCCGTTTACCTTATCGTTTTATGCCTGCCCGGACGACGGGATGATGTTACGCAACCAGCTTCCCCATTTGCGCTGATAGAAAGGCTGGGTGTGGCTAATCAGATAATGGCTGATCCCTCGCTCTTTTTCGCAAACGATACAGAAATCAACCGGACGGTCATCGGGAGACGTTTCGGCAGCCACATTGCCGGCTTCGCGGATCAGCGCATCGATTTCCTTTTCATCACCGTCAGCTTCTACACCGATCAGCAGGTTAGGTTGATCATCCACGGTTTTGTCATGGATAAGGGCCATAAACGCCCGGCGCACCGGCTTTTTCTGAGTAAACAGCGTGGTCAGCGCGTCGATCATCGCCGAGGGATACTCCTCCGGCTGGCCAATCATCAGCTGGCTTTCTTTATCCAGCACCAGTTCTGAAGGCGCATTCAACCCGCCGTTGCTCAGCAGCAGCGTCACTTCGCTTGGGTAGAATTCTTTGCCGTATTCTGACTTCGGATTCAGAAATAATTCTTCCCCTTGTGTCATTTCAAACAACACGCGGGCAGGCAGCGCGACAAACGCCTGCTCATCCGGGCTTTCGCCGGCACTGGCTTTTTCCAGGACGTCTACAGAGGAAAAGAAAGGAATGATTGAGCTGCCGTCCTGCTTTTCCCAGTGCAAAATATTCAGTTCACTGCCAGCGGTGATCGCCACACTGCTCTGCTTTTCAGCGTCATCCTGCCCTGCGTCACCCAGCACAAAAACTGTGGATTCCAGCAGCGTTTGATAGAACGCCGGGCGCCAGGCAGCCGCGGTGACAGACAGGCGGAGCAGGCGCTCGAGCTCGTTTTCACCGTCTGTTGCCGCTGCGCCGGCAGGGAGATAATCGTGTGGGACACTCATGATTCTTGACTCCGGTAATGGTATGAAACGGGGCGCCGTTAAGCGCCCCGTTGTGCTTCTTGCCATGCTGTCTGTATTTATTTGGCTTTTGCTAACAATAAGTTGGCAACGGTCCGCACACCCAGGCCGGTCGCGCCCGCAGACCACTGATCCGCCGCGCTTTTACGGTAAGTGGCGGAGCAGTCGATGTGCAGCCAGCCTTTCTTATATTCAGTGACGAAATGAGACAGGAAAGCTGCCGCCGTGCTTGCACCCGCGGTATGAGAAGGGCCCGCGATATTATTCAGTTCAGCAAAATTGGACGGCAAATGTGCGCGATGGAACTCTTCCAGCGGCAGACGCCAGAACGGTTCGTGTTCGGCTTTCGCGCTTTCCAGCAGTTCGGCAGCCAGCGCATCGTCAAAGCTGAACAGCGCATGATAATCATTGCCCAGCGCCGTTTTCGCAGCGCCGGTCAGCGTTGCCGCATCAATCAGCAGTTCAGGATTCTGAGCAGATGCGTCGATAAGCCCATCCGCCAGAACCAGACGGCCTTCGGCATCGGTGTTCATGACTTCAACGGTTTTGCCGTTGCGGTAGCGAATAATGTCGCCCAGTTTCAATGCGTTGCCGCTGACCATGTTGTCGGCGCAGCACAGGTACAGTTTCACACGTTTGTTCAGGCCATTGGCCGCGGCCAGTGCCAGAGCGCCGGTCAAAGTGGCTGCGCCGCCCATATCGGCTTTCATCGAGTCCATGGAAGCGCTTGGCTTGAGGCTGTAGCCGCCGGTGTCAAAGGTGATACCTTTGCCGACCAGACAGGCGTAAACCGGTTCTTCAGCATCGCCGCTCGGGTTGTAATCAAGTGCCAGCAATACCGGCGGACGATCAGAACCCCGGCCAACAATGTGCAGCCCCTGATAATTCTGCTGACGCAGATCGTCACCTTTGGTAATGCGGTAGCTGACTTTATCGTTGCCGAATTCGCACATCAGATCCACAGCGCGGGTCGCCAGTTGCTCAGGTGACAACTCTTCCGCCGGAGTATTGATGGTGTTACGTACCCAGTCGATGATTTTCAGGCGTTGTTTCAGTGTAGTGGCGTCTTCTTCTGATAATTCAGCCCACTCAACGTTGCGCGCACCTTTCGGGCCGCGGAAGCCTTGCCAGAACGCCCAGCTGTTTTCGAGATCCCAGCCTTCACCGGCCAGCTTAACGTTTTTAACGCCCTGACCATCGATGCGGCGCGCTGCACGTGAGATTGCCGTCAGCGCGTCGCCGCCATTCAAATGAATGGTCATGCCCGCTGAATCGGTACTCAAAGTGGCTTTTTCGCCCCAGCGTGCATCGGCAGGCTGAGTGGAAAGGAAAACGTGCATGGCTTCATTGGTCGTTACTTCGGAACTCATAACAGCACTCCTGATTGTTTTTATCTTCAATGATGACAGGTAAATCGCCCTTTCACGGGGAGGCACTTCATTTCGTATAAACCGGGGGTAACTCACGCAGGCGGGTGACTGATTTCACCACCAGCGCGATGGCATAATCGATTTCTTCTTCGGTTGTCCAGCGTCCCAGCGAGAAGCGGATCGAACCGTGCGCCAGTTCTTCACTCAATCCTATGGCACGTAAAACGTAGGAAGGTTCAAGGCTTGCAGAGGTGCAGGCTGAGCCGGAGGAAACGGCAAGATCTTTCAGTGCCATGATCAGAGATTCACCTTCCACGTTGGCAAAACTGACGTTCAGGATATTGGGTGCCGCGTGCTGCCCTGAACCATTGAGGTGCACCTGCTCCAGTTTCTGAATACCTTTCCACAACCGGTCGCGAAGTACAGTCAGACGCGCCACTTCAGCGGGCATTTCTTCTTTGGCGATGCGATAGGCTTCGCCCATGCCGACAATCTGATGCACCGGTAACGTCCCGGAACGCATACCGCGTTCGTGACCGCCACCGTGGATTTGGGCTTCGATGCGGACTTTCGGTTTACGGCGTACATACAGCGCACCAATGCCTTTTGGCCCATAGATTTTATGCGCTGAAAACGACATCAGATCCACCGGCAACTCGCTGAGATCGATGGAGATTTTACCCACGCTCTGCGTCGCATCCACGTGAAACACAATACCGCGACTGCGGCACAGTTCGCCGATGGTCGCAATATCCTGAATCACACCGATTTCGTTGTTCACCTGCATCACCGACACCAGAATCGTATCCGGGCGCAGCGCGGCCTCAATGGCGGCGGCGGTGATAATACCGTCGCTGCGCGGTGCAAGAAAAGTGACCTCAAACCCTTCACTTTCCAGCTGAAGGCAGGTGTCGAGCACGGCTTTGTGTTCGGTCTGGCTGGTAATGATGTGTTTGCCTTTTTCACGCTGTGCGTGAGCCGCGCCTTTGATCGCAAGATTGTCTGATTCTGTCGCGCCTGACGTGAAGACAATCTCACGCGGGTCGGCATTAATCAGCTCGGCAATCTGGTTACGCGCCACATCTACCGCCTCCTCCGCCTGCCAGCCAAAGCGGTGCGAGCGGGAAGCCGGATTGCCGAAAGTACCGTCCAGTGTCAGACACTGCATCATTTTCCCAGCCACACGCGGATCGACCGGCGTCGTGGCTGAGTAATCGAGATAAATAGGTAATTTCATGGCAGGCAAGCTCCGGACTGCGCGTTCGACAGCGAACGAAAGAATTAAAAACGACAACCAGTTTAAAACGGCTTCACGGATTCTTAAAAGGGAAATGACGTTTTGCGGGCACTTATCGGTAAGAATTGGCTTCAGAAAAGCAAAAGCCCGCGGGAATATGCATTTCCGCGGGCTTTTTAAAGCGGTTATCAATGTGGATTAAGCGATCAGGCTCTTAAATTGACATTGATGGTTTCCATCTGGCGGCCGTTAGGCTGACGACGGACTTCACCGTTCTGACGGTCGGCCACTTCCAGGATTTCCTGATTGTTGACCAGTTCAGCCAGCGTAATATTGTTGAGGAAGCCGCTGATGCGCTCGCTCAGATCACGCCATAAGGTGTGCGTCAGGCAGCGTTCGCCATTCTGGCACCCTTCTTTACCCTGACAACGGGTGGCGTCAACCGATTCGTCGACGGCAGTAATCACTGCGCCCACGGCGATATCAGCTGAATCTTTACCTAACAGATAACCACCGCCGGGACCACGAACACTGGCAACCAGACCGTTTTTACGCAAACGTGAGAACAACTGTTCCAGATACGAAAGAGAGATGCCCTGGCGCTCAGAAATGTCAGCCAGTGGTACCGGTCCTTCCTGTGAATGCAGCGCTACGTCAAGCATAGCGGTCACGGCATAACGGCCTTTGGATGTCAGTCTCATAGCATGATTACCTGTGTTGAAGAACTTAAAAAGTACAATGGGTCGCAATATGCAAACGAGTCTGCCATTCCCGAGTAAAACAGTCAACTATTTAACCTAGTAATTTACTCAAGTATTATAGAGCGGTCAGAGCGGAGGGTAAGAGAAGGGATTAACAGGCTGATAAATAAACATAAAATCGTCTTTATTATCAGCCTGAAGGGCTTATTCTTTGTCGTTCTTAGTCTTTTCAATCGACGTCAGGATGCCGCGCAGAATGTTTAATTCCTGAGATTCAGGGCGCGCACGGGTGAATAATCGACGTAATTTACTCATCACCTGCCCCGGATGTGCCTGGCGAATAAAGCCAGTTTCCAGCAGCGTATGTTCCAGATGCTGATAGAAACGTTCAAGGTCATCTACCAGCGGATACGGTGACTCTTCGTATTCCACCTGCGGTTTGGCAGCTTCCAGCAAGGCGAGGTGCGCGACGCGAACTTCATAGGCAATAATCTGCACGGCCATGGCCAGATTCAGTGAGCTGTATTCCGGATTCGCCGGGATGCAGACATGGTAATTACACTTTTGCAGTTCTTCGTTGGTCAGCCCCACGCGCTCGCGGCCAAACACCAGTGCGACCGGTGCGGTTTGTGCCGCAGCCGCGCTGTGCTCGCCGCATTCACGCGGATCCAGCATCGGCCACGGCAGCGTACGCGAACGCGCACTGGTGCCGATCACCAGGCTGCAACCCGCCAGGGCTTCGTCCAGCGTATCAACGATCCTGGCGTTACCGATCACGTCACTGGCACCGGCAGACAACGAGATGGCCTGAGAGTCAGGTTTCACCAGCGGATTCACCAGATAAAGGCTGGATAATCCCATGGTTTTCATGGCACGGGCGGTAGAGCCCATATTGCCGGTGTGGGAGGTTTCAACTAATACAATACGGATATTGGGCAGCATACAAACTCTGAGCGTGGCGGAAAATCACAACAGCCTATCACAACGGTAGTTAATTTTCAGAACCCCTGCTATACTGCGCGCCGTTTCCCGTATTCCCGTTCTTTAACATCCTAGTTGGAAGATATCCATGCATCCGATGCTCACCATCGCCGTGCGCGCTGCGCGCAAGGCCGGTAACCTGATTGCCAAACATTACGAAACGCCAGATTCTGTAGAAGCGACTCAAAAAGGTACCAATGATTTTGTTACCAATGTAGACCGCGAAGCAGAACACATGATTATCGACGTCATTCGCAAATCCTATCCAAAACACACCATCATCAGTGAAGAGTGTGGCGAGCTGGAAGGCGAAGACAAAGATGTACAATGGATTATCGACCCGCTGGATGGCACCACCAACTTCGTTAAACGCTTCCCACATTTCGCTGTTTCTATCGCCGTGCGCATCAAAGGCCGCACTGAAGTTGCGGTAGTTTACGATCCAATGCGTAACGAACTGTTCACCGCGACCCGTGGTCAGGGCGCACAGCTGAACGGTTACCGTCTGCGCGGCACTAACGCGAAAGATCTCGACGGCACCATTCTGGCGACCGGCTTCCCGTTCAAAGCAAAACAACACGCAAACAGCTACATCAATGTGATTGGCAAACTGTTCACTGAGTGCGCAGATTTCCGTCGCACCGGTTCTGCTGCGCTGGATCTGGCCTATGTGGCCGCTGGCCGCGTTGACGGTTTCTTTGAAATTGCCCTGAAGCCTTGGGATTTCGCCGGTGGCGAACTGCTGGTACGTGAATCAGGCGGCGTGGTCACTGACTTCGTTGGCGGTCACAACCATTACTCTTCTGGCAACATCGTTGCCGGTAACCCGCGCGTTGTTAAAGGTATTCTCAATACCATGCGTGAAGAACTGAGCGAAGCGCTGAAGCGTTAATTCCGCTGCCGGTCAGTTAAAAAAAAACGGACGTCCCATCGGGCGTCCGTTTTTTTATGCCTGCCATTTATCCCCTGAAGGGACCGCCGGTAATCGGGGAGACATCGCCGCCACCGGAGCTGTAGAGCAACATGCCCGCCACCAGCAGCACAATCCCGCCGGTCAGCGCCAGCAGCGACCAGGTGATCCGCTGCCAGGCCGCAGGCGTCCGGGTGGCGCTCAGTTTTACGGCCAGCGCACGGCTGTAAAACACCAGCACGCCGATAAGCGATACGGTCAGAGACGTTCCGACAGCCATGGTGATCGCCGAGATCACGCCCCAGCTGTAAACACCGATGACTTTCGCGAACAGTAACACCATGATCGCGCCGGAACAGGGCCGCAGTCCCATCGCCAGTACAATGGCCACCTGGGTGCGTAAATCTCCGCCCGCCTGAAGCTGCTGATCGCTGGGGACGTGCTGATGCCCGCAACCACAATGCTCATCATGAATGTGCGTTTCTTTTCCCAGCGGCGAAAGACGGCGGATGTGCATCGCCGGTGCCGGGCGCAAACTTTTGATCGTCTGCCACACGCGTTTTAGTGCGCGCCAGCAGAGCAAAAGCCCCAGCAGCATCACCAGAATAAAGCTCCCCCGCTCCATCCAGAAACTGCTCTGATGCAGCTGACGCGAAGAGAGTTGCAGCACGCCAAGCACCACGCTGACCAGCAATATTGCCACCATCCCCTGCACGAGCGCCGACGCAAAAGTCAGTTTCAGGCTGCTTTTCAGCCGTGAGGGGTGCGTCGCCAGATAAGTGGTGATGACGATTTTCCCATGCCCCGGTCCGATGGCGTGGATCACCCCGTAAACAAGGCTGAAGCCTGCCAGCGTCATGCCCGAGTGCATCGGATTTTCTTTCACCTGACGCAGCAGACCGGCCAGTTCCTGATGCAGTTCCCGCTGCCTGATAATGCTGCTCAGCAAAATGCGCGGCCAGTAGTGCATCAGCAGAACGCCGCCGCCTGCCAGCAAAATGAGGAAAATGGCCAGCGGCCAGAGATCACGCCATGAGAGAGTTTTCGACGGCGTTGAGATTAATGACATTCCAGCGTGACCTTTTGTGCAAATTGCTGCCCGAGATCCATATCTTCCGGCGGGGCATCGGCCTTATCGAGAGACAGCGCGTAGTTTTGCAGCGAAGCATCCGGTTTCGGCGTAAACAGCGCCAGCGTGCAGCGCTTTTCAAGCGACGGCGGCAGACGCAGCGCAGCGTTGTCTTTATAGGTCATATCGACAAAGTACGAGGGATCGAACGTTGAAAACTCCATGGGTTTGCCCTGCAGCAGTTGCGGTTTTGCCAGCGGCAGAACGAATTCCAGCACCGCCTGATCGCCCTTGCGGGAAAGCTGATATTCGCTGGGTAAATCCAGATATTTCACCGGTTTTCCTTCACGGTAGAAATTGGTGAAGTAGTGCTGGCTGAGCACCCGCGCCATCACTTCGGCGGCGAGTTTCTTCCAGATATCGGACCCCGGTTTGGCGTTCTGCGCGTCATACAGCAAATCTGCTGAGGTGATTTCATCCATCGTCCAGACCATTTTCAGCCCGGTCAGCGAGGTTTCATTCGCCACCAGCGTCGTCTGCATATCGATAAAACTGTGCGGGTGCGCCAGCACCGTTGCGGGCAGGCAGAACAGCGCAGTGCCCAGCCATTTGGCATAACGGGAGAAAGGCCGGTTCCGGGCCTGGTGTAACGTCATTTCCATATCAGGCGCCATTATATTGTTACTAAGTAACAGTATTTTGCTGTGCATTTAGGCGGTCGTCAAAAATATCTGTGATCTGAGTTGTAAGCCGGAGTAAAACCCGCCAGCCATGCCCTGCCGCGGGCAGGCGGTTTGCTATGCTTGACTAATAATTTCATGTGGCACCATTACAGAAGGTGATATGACTCTGGAAACACAACCCACTCCTGCGCTTTCCGCTTCGCAACGTCGCTGCCACGTGTTGCTGATGCTGTACGCGCCGCTGACGGCTGTGCAACTGGAAATCATCAGTGAAATCAACCGTGTTGATCTGCGCACCACCTGGGACGATCTGGCAGAAGTGACCTGCGAAATTCAGCGGATCCATCATCTGGATGTCATGCAATACAGTGAAAAAGAGTGCCGCATTGAAGGCGATACGCTTGCCCAGCGCTTATGTTTGTTTCACGGTTTGCGCCGCACATTACGTATTTCCCCCGATTTCGTGCCCCGCTATTTTCTTCCCTGGTTACACATTGCTTTCGAAAGTCAGCCCTGCCCGAAGGCGGCGCTGAGGACTGACATTCTGGGAATGATGATTGAAGACTGCTCCTCGCTGCTGCCAAAAGGGCTGAGCGAGCACGACGGCAAGCTGATGCGCATCTGCCTTCAATATTGTTTATGGCAGAACGGCGCATGGAAAAACGCCCCCTCCTCCGGGCTGCGTTTCACCGAACAACAGCGTCGCTGGTTGCGTGAGAAAGCCGAATACACGGCAGCGCGCGAGCTGTTTATGCAGCTGCAAACGCTGAGTAACGGTCTGCTGGATGACGGTGAGTGCGAATTTTTCACGCTAATGTTGCGGATGTTGAAAACCCACAGTTATCAGAGCTCAGGCTCTACCGAAGATCAGCGTTTACTGCTGCACATCGAAAGTCTGGTGGGACGTTTTCAGGAAGTCGCCGGAATGAAATTCAGCAGCTACGAAGGGCTGGTCGGTCAGCTGTTCGCGCATCTCGGGCCGGCGATCGAACGCTGTCATTTCGGCATTGGTATCGACAATTTAATGCAGGAAGAAGTGAACCGCATGTATCCGCGCCTGGTGCGGACAACGCGCGAAGCGCTGGAAGGCTTTGAGCACGAATATCTGATCCAGCTTTCCGAAGATGAAATCGGGCTGGTGGCAATCACGTTCGGCGCATGGCTGATGCAGGGAAATGCCTTGCAGGAAAAACAAATTCTGCTGCTGACCCACGACAATCCGCAGCTGGAAGAAGCGGTCGAGCAGCAAATCCGTGAAGCAACGCTGCTGCCGCTGAACATCAAATATCAGACGCTGACGGATTTCTACAAATTTGGTGCGCCGAGCGGCGTGGCGATGATTGTCACCCCCTACGCCACCCGCAGCACCGATGCCGATCCGCTGGTGATCCACACACAACTGCCACTGGCGAAAGAGCAGCGAAAACGTATCCGCTCGCTGCTCGAGGCGCCTTAGCGCGTTGCCGGTGCTGACGGCGCGACCTGCGGACGCAGGAAAATCGCCGGTACCGCCAGCAGTGCCATCACCCAGAACAGGCCCGCGTGGAGATGTTCGAACAGGAAGCCGGACACCATGGTCATCACCGCCACGCCGCCCCCCATCGCCAGTGCGGAATACACCGATTGCAGGCGAATGACCTGATCACGCGGACGCGCCGCGATAAAGCGCATGCCCGCCAGATGACACACCGTGAAGGTGCCGCAGTGCAAGATCTGAACCACGATAAGCCACGGCAGCGCGGTGAACGCCCCCATCATTGCCCAGCGCACCACGCCACAGACGGCGGAAAGCAGCAGTAAATCACGCGCCGACCAGCGGCTGAACAGCTGTTTGCTGAAGGTAAAGACCAGCACTTCCGCCACCACACCCAGCGACCAGAGATAACCAATGGTCGTGGAAGAATACCCGACATCCTGCCAGTAAATGGCGCTGAAACCGTAGTACGCCGCATGTGCGCCCTGCAACAGCGTGACGCACAGCAGGAAGCGCCACGCCGGCTTTTCGCCCAGCAGCGCTTTCCAGGAGATGGTCGGTGCACCGCTTTGACGCGGTTCGCCCACCGGTTTCACACTCGGACGCAGCAACATTCCCAGCAGCATGGCCGCCACACCTGCGGTCAGTGTGTAGAGGATCGCGTTATGACCGTACACTTCAACCAGCTTGCCGGTCAGCGCCGAACCAATCACAAACGCAATGGAACCCCAGACGCGCACCTTGCCGTAATCCATATTGATCTGACGTTGCAGTGTGCCCGCCATCGCATCGGTCAGCGGTACCAGCGGGCCAAAGAACAGACTGAAACCGGCGATGTTGATCATCAGCCACGCCCAGCCATCGCCAAACCAGAAGCCAACCGCGAACGCCAGCGTAAGCAGCGCCAGAATGCGCAGCCCGGTGACCAGATGAGAGGGATCTTTAATTGATGGGGAGATGATCAGCGTGCCAAGGAATCGCGCCACTAACCCGGCGCCGAGCAGCAGGCCAATATTTTCGGATGAAATGCCCTCGCCCTTGAGCCACAAACCCCAGAAGGGAAGAAAAATACCGTAACTGAAAAAATAGGTGAAATAACTGAGTGCCAGCCAGCGTGTGGAACGCAATTCCATAGATCCTCCGGTGTGAGGCCAATACTTTGACAGAGCTCACAATCGCTAGCAATCCGCAAACCTCTTCATCACAAAAGAATGTCTGCCAGCTCACAAATTCTGATTCATAGGTATAAAAAAACCCGCCGGAGCGGGTTTTAGCAGCTTTACGGCTTCACGAATATTACGCGTAAACCGGGAAGCGTGCGCAGATATCAAGGACTTTGTTTTTCACGCGTTCGATAGTGGCTTCGTCGTTCACGTTGTCCAGCACGTCACAGATCCAGCCAGCCAGTTCACGCGCTTCAGCTTCTTTAAAGCCGCGACGGGTAATTGCCGGAGTACCGATACGCACGCCAGAAGTCACAAACGGGCTCTTCGGATCGTTAGGTACGCTGTTTTTGTTCACGGTGATGTTAGCGCGACCCAGTGCAGCATCGGCTTCTTTACCGGTCAGGTTTTTCTCAACCAGATCCATCAGGAACAGGTGATTGTGCGTGCCGCCGGACACCACTTTATAGCCGCGTTCCAGAACCACAGCCACCATCGCCTGGGCATTTTTAGCCACTTGCTGCTGGTAAACTTTAAACTCAGGTTCCATCGCTTCTTTCAGTGCGACCGCTTTACCGGCAATCACGTGCATCAGCGGGCCGCCCTGGCCACCAGGGAACACTGCGGAGTTCAGTTTTTTGTAGAACTCTTCGTCGCCGCCTTTCGCCAGAATCAGACCGCCGCGTGGGCCAGCCAGCGTTTTGTGCGTGGTGGTGGTGACGATGTGCGCGTGTGGAACCGGGTTAGGGTAAACGCCCGCCGCAATCAGACCGGCAACGTGTGCCATATCAACGAAGAAGTATGCGCCCACGCTGTCTGCGATTTCACGCATTTTTGCCCAGTCAACAATACCGGAGAAAGCTGAGAAGCCGCCGATGATCATTTTCGGTTTGTGCAGTTCGGCCTGACGTTTTACGTCGTCATAGTCGATGTCGCCGCTTTCGTCGATGCCGTAAGGCACCACGTTGTACAGTTTGCCGGACAGGTTAACCGGTGAACCGTGAGTCAGGTGACCGCCATGGCCGAGGTTCATCCCCAGAATGGTGTCGCCCGGTTGCAGCAGTGCGGTATACACCGCGAAGTTTGCCTGTGAGCCGGAATGTGGCTGAACGTTGGCGAAATCTGCACCGAACAATTCTTTTGCACGGTCGATAGCCAGTTGTTCAACGATGTCGACGTACTCACAACCACCGTAATAACGTTTGCCCGGGTAGCCTTCGGCATATTTGTTGGTCAGTTGCGAACCCTGAGCCTGCATGACACGCGGGCTGGTGTAGTTTTCTGACGCAATCAGCTCGATATGTTCTTCCTGACGAACAACTTCTTTTTCCATTGCTGCCCACAGCTCAGCATCATAATCGGCAATGTTCATTTCACGCTTTAACATCCGCATCTCCTGACTCAACAAACTAAAAATAAACGCCCCTCGGGGTTCTGCGCCACAGTGTAAATGTTTAAGCGGCCTTCGGATAGGGTCAGTTTAAGGTTTTTAGGCAAACGATTGGCTCCAGATACAGCAAGGCTTTGATCTAAGAACCCCTGCCCGGAATCAAGGGATAAATATTCATCTGAACATGTCTATATTTCAGCTTTGTGACCTGGGCACCTGACGTAAAGCCCTTACCCCTTTAGTGGGTGTTTACAAAAATTGTGGGTTTATATAAGATGCATTTAAAATACATGTTTAATGAAATCGACGAAGACACGGAGTTCACTATGCTTGATTCAGCCACTATCGCGACCGTTAAATCCACTATTCCATTACTGGCGGCGACCGGCCCGAAACTGACCGCACACTTCTACGACCGCATGTTCGAACACAATCCCGAACTCAAAGACATCTTCAATATGAGTAACCAGCGCAACGGCGATCAGCGTCAGGCGCTGTTTGATGCCATCTGCGCTTACGCAGCCAATATCGAAAATCTGGCGGCGCTGCTGCCCGCGGTGGAACGCATCGCGCAAAAACACACCAGTTTCACCATTCAGCCTGAGCAATACAACATTGTCGGCGCACACCTGCTGGCAACGCTGGATGAAATGTTCAGTCCGGGTCAGGAAGTGCTGGATGCCTGGGGCAAAGCCTATGGCGTGCTGGCGAACGTGTTTATCAACCGTGAAGCGGAGATTTATCAGGACAGCGCAGAAAAAACCGGTGGCTGGCGCGGCACGCGTGAATTCCGCATCGCCGAAAGACAGCCGCAGAGCGAACTGATCACGTCCTTCCTGCTCGAACCTGTTGATGGCAAACCGGTGGCTGACTTTCAGCCGGGGCAATATCTGGCGGTGTATATCCGCGACGCGTCACTGGAAAATCAGGAAATCCGTCAGTATTCCCTGACGCAGGCACCGAACGGCAAAACCTACCGGATTGCGGTGAAACGTGAAGGGGAAGGCGCCGTGTCTAACTTCCTGCATAATTTTGCGCTGCCGGGCGACATCATCCATCTGGCGGCCCCGCACGGCGATTTCTTTATGGATATCAGCGATACCACGCCGGTTGCGCTGATTTCTGCCGGTGTCGGTCAGACGCCGATGTTAGGCATGCTCAATACGCTGGCAGCGCGCGGACATCACGCGCCGGTGCAGTGGCTGCACGCGGCTGAAAACGGTGCGGTACATGCTTTTGCCTCAGAGGTAAAAGACGCACAGAAAAACCTGCCGCAGCTGGAAAGCCATGTCTGGTATAACCAGCCACAGGCGAATGATTTACCGGGTGAGGATTATCAGTATGAAGGGCTGATGAATCTGAGCAGCGTCAGTACACAGCTGAGCGATCCGGCGATGCATTTCTACCTGTGCGGCCCGGTCGGGTTTATGCAGTTTGCGGCGAAACAGCTGCTGGCGATGAACATCCATGAAGCCAACATTCATTACGAATGCTTCGGCCCGCATAAAGTGATTTAAAGCAGACAGACCAGAAATGCAAAAAGGCTGATGAGATATCAGCCTTTTTCGTTTTTTCGCAGCAACCGGGAATTAAATGGCTTCTTCGTCCTGCTCGCCGGTACGGATACGCACGACGCGCGCCACGTCGAACACAAAGATTTTACCGTCGCCGATTTTACCGGTCTGCGCAGTGGTCATGATGGTTTCCACGCAGGTATCCACGATGTCATCCGCCACGACAATTTCTATTTTTACTTTTGGCAGGAAATCGACCATGTATTCCGCACCACGGTACAGCTCGGTGTGACCTTTCTGACGGCCAAACCCTTTCACTTCGGTCACGGTCATCCCGGTAATCCCGACTTCTGCCAGCGCTTCACGGACGTCGTCGAGTTTGAATGGCTTGATAATCGCATCAATCTTTTTCATGGCGGACCCTTATAATCATTCGTTTGCTCTCCGCCTTCCTGAGCGGCAGCATGGTTCACAGTCTGGCTTCGGGTGCGCGCGGCACGCGAAGGCGCTAAAGGTATCATAGTTCAGCGGCAGGAATGTACCTCAAGCCTCTGAAAGTAAATTCCCGTTACTCTTTAAAATCGGTGGCTTCCAGCTCGTGGCGGGACAGCAACTTATAAAACTCGGTGCGGTTACGTCCGGCAATGCGTGCCGCCTGAGTGACGTTGCCTTTCGTGATTTGCAAAAGCTTACGCAGATAATTCAGTTCGAACTGGTTACGCGCATCCGCAAAGGTGGGCAGCGCGGTGTTCTCACCTTCCAGCGCCTGCCGGACCAGCGCTTCACTGATCACCGGCGCCGAGGTCAGCGCCACGCATTGTTCGATCACGTTGACCAGCTGACGCACATTGCCCGGCCAGCTGGCCGCCATCAGGCCTTTCAGAGCATCGGTGGAAAAACTGCGCACAAAAGGTTTGTGCCGCAGTGCAGAAATGCGCAGCAAATGGTTGGCGAGCAGCGGGATATCCTCCGCCCTTTCACTCAGCGTCGGTAATTTCAGCCCCACAACGTTCAGCCGGTAGAACAAGTCCTCGCGAAACTCGCCCTTCTCCATCGCTTTCGGCAAATCCCGGTGCGTGGCGGAAATGATCCGCACATCCACGTCAATATCGTGATTACTGCCAAGCGGACGCACTTTGCGTTCCTGCAACACGCGCAGCAATTTCACCTGCAATGACAACGGCATATCGCCGATTTCATCGAGAAATAATGTCCCGCCGGTGGCGGCCTGGAATAACCCTTCACGGCTGCTCACCGCGCCGGTAAAGGCCCCTTTGGCATGACCAAACAGTTCTGATTCCAGCAACTGCTCCGGCAGTGCGCCACAGTTTATGGCAATAAAGGCTTTCTTACCGCGCGGGCTGGCCCCGTGAATAGCCTGCGCCAGCACTTCTTTACCGGTGCCGCTCTGGCCGTTGATCAGCACACTGACGTCGGACTGTGCGACCATATTGGCCTGCTCGAGCAGACGCAGCATGATCGGGCTGCGCGTGACGATTGCTTCGCGCCAGCTTTCGTCAACCGACGGGCTGGACTGCGCCAGCGCTTCATCAATGGCTTTATACAACGCATCGCGGTCAACCGGCTTGGTCAGGAATCCAAAGACGCCCTGCTGGGTGGCGGCGACCGCATCGGGGATCGAGCCGTGCGCGGTGAGAATGATCACCGGCATGCCAGGCTGAAATTTTTGGATCTCGGCGAACAGCGCCATGCCGTCCATTTCATCCATGCGTAAATCGCTCAGCACCAGATCAATACGTTCGCGGTGCAGGACGCGCAGCGCCTCAGCTCCGCTTTCCGCGGTGGTGACACGAAAACCTTCGCTGGTCAGGCGCATCCCCAGCAGTTTTAACAGGCTGGGATCGTCATCAACCAGCAATAAACTGGCGGCTTTGCGTAGCGTCATTTTGCGTTCAGCCCTTTTGGCGGCGTGTAGGTTTCAGCCGGTTTGACAGAGGAGTCAGCGTTAGATTTTGCCGGTGTGGCCGGATCGTTATCCGGTAAATCACCCTGAATTTGTTTGCGCGAGGAGAGCTGACGTTCGATATCGGTCAGGTTCTCCAGCTTACGGCGCGTATCCGCCAGGCTGTCTTCCAGCACCTGTTGCTGAGCGGTCATCGCCTGAAGTTTTTCCTGGCCGACCGCCTGCTGGCGAAGGTTGCGGGCTTTTTCATCCCCCAGCGTCACCTGCAGATTCTGACGCTCACGCCACAACTGCACCAGCGGACGGATCGAGCCGGGCATCTGCCCGCGATACTGGCTGACTTTATTTAATAACGCGCGGCGCTGGGATTGATCCGGATCGGCACCGGATAACAGAATGCTTTGTTTGAAGACCTGATCCCAGCGGGTGGCGGGGATCTGCTGCGCCTGAAAACGCGCCTGCGCATCATTCATGCGATCGGCACAATCCATCGCACGCAGCCAGTAAAGGGAATTGGTCAGCGCATCATCATCGTCCAGCGCCCACAGGGTTTCACAGGGCGCAATACGAAAATCGGTGACTTTACTCTCCGGAACGATCTGATCGGAGACTTGCTGATAATAGTGGTTATCGGCGGTGTGCGGCACACAGCCCATCAGCACCAGCGGCGCGCCGAGTAAAAATATCCGGCGGCTCAGCACGCTGCGCACGCGCGCAGCGGCACATTTCAACAGTGAGGTTAATGCGCTCATAGGTCGCACCAGCCAGCAAATATCATCATTATTAATTCTTCTCAGCCGTCAGGGGCAATTCGATACGGAAACAAACGTCCGCATCCTCAACGGCAACCAGTTGCAGCTCTCCATGCATGCGGCGAATACAGTCCTGAGCAATGCTTAATCCCAGACCGCTGCCTTTTACAGCCCCTTTTCTCTGCTGGCTACCCTGATAAAAAGGTTCAAAAATCATCGCACGTTCGGCATCGGGGATCGGCGCGCCGGAGTTCGCCACTTCGATAATCACCCGCCCTTCTCCCGGCCTGCTGCGGACCCAAATAGTACCGGATTCAGCCCCGTAGTGCACCGCATTGGAGTAGAGATTGTCCAGCACGCGACGCAGCAACGTCGGCTCAGCCAGACACTGTGGCGCATCGATGTGGACTTCGCTGAGAATTTTCTTCGCACGTGCAGGAAGAGAGTTCGCCGCGACCACGTCGGCCACCAGCGCATTAAGATCAACCGCCACGCTGAGCGTCGGTGCATCGGCCAGTTTACGGTTGTAATCGAGCAGCTGTTCGATCAGCGTCTGCAAATGGCGGCTGCTGTTATTGAGGATCGCCACCACTTCTTTTTGATCCGGCGTTAAAGGCCCGGCGACTTCATCGGCCAGCAGTTCGGTGCCTTCGCGCATACTGGCGAGCGGCGTTTTCAGTTCATGAGAAATGTGGCGGAGGAATTCATGACGCTGCGATTCCAGCCAGGCCAGACGCTCGCTCAGCCAGACGATCCGTTGTACCAGTGACCGGATTTCCCGCGGGCCTTTGAAGCGTGTGACATCCCCCAGATTTCGCCCCTCACCCAGCCGGTTGATCATGCGCTCAACGCCCTTAACCGGACCGATGATCATGCGGGTAAACAGCAGCACCAGCGCACCGCTAAGCAGGAACAGAACCAGCGCCTGCCAGCCGAAAAACTGACCACGTTCGGCGATAGCCCGCTGCAACTGCTGGCCGCGTGAAAAGACCACTTCACGGGTGGCCTGAACCATTTCGGCATTCGTGCGGGAGAAGTTTTCCAGGCGTGCAGAAGAGTCTGTATCCGGGGCGTTATTGTGGCAGGTCAGCGTAGTGAGCTGAGTCAGTAAGGTGCGCAGCGTCTGGTAATAACGTAAATCCGGCAGCACCGAAGCATGGGCATCCAGCATCTGGGAATATTGTTTATGTTGATTCTGATAAAGGCGGGAAAGAGTGGGATCGTCGAGGACGCAATACTGGCGGTAACTGCGCTCCATCTCCAGCGCGATGCTGGACATCGCTTCGCTGCGGCGGGCGTCGCTCAGCGTGGTGCGGTTAATACGCGCCGCCTGACGGCTGAGCTGATCGAGGCTGTCATAGGCCTGATAGGCCAGCACCAGTAAAGGCAGCAGCACCAGCAGGAAAGCCATCAATACCAGCTGACGTAACGAGCCGGGGAATAAACGTCCTCTTTTCAACGCATTCATCTCATTTTCAACAGATGACGTCATGCTAGCTGACAACGGTTTGAACAGCCAGTGCGACAGCAAAGCAACAGGGGGTTTAGCGCGAAAGGGGTGAAACAGGAAGTTTTCAGAGGGAGGTATTGCTGAACGCCTTTTTCAGGCGTTCAGCAAACCGGAAGAGGTGGTGCCTCACTCAACGTGTCGTTCGATGCTTGATAACGTGCTTGCGCAACGATTATCGGTCTGGTGAACGATAGGCACCGTTTCTTTGGCGTCATTCGGGCATTATGAGCATATCAACGCTTTCGCGTGAGCCAATCATAATCAGGTGAATGAGCAACTGACAGGATACTAGCACAATGCATGCCAACATTAAAATAACATTTTTATATCATTGAATAGGCTGCGTTTTATTTTTTCAGCACGTGATTTACGCGGGGTAAAGCCCGAATAAGCCGTTGAAAAAACAGTCACAGTGTCGCCATTGCCCAACAAAAACCTGCCTGATAATTAAATGACTTTAAAAACAGAAGGATAAATGTCGCTAAATGACGACAGACCTTTACCGGTTTGTCGTCATTTTATGACACAGGCACATTAATGATTGAAAGCAGCCCGCTTGTTCAGTTGTTTATGGCTGTACATCGCCTGATCGGTGTCCGCCAGCAGGCTGTGAACGGAGTCATGTTTATGCGGGTTATATTCGATCTGCCCGACGCTGAATTTAATGTTGTATCCGCGCTGTTCCTGAATATTCCATCCGACCACGGCTTCGTGCAGGCGCTGCATGATTTCAGTGGCTTCGACATGGCTGACGTTGGTGAGCAGCGCGACAAACTCATCCCCGCCGAGCCGCCCCACCACGTCCGTTTCGCGCAATAATCCGCTGAGAATGCCGGCGAAAACGGTCAGCGCGCGGTCACCTTCGGCGTGCCCGAATTTATCGTTAATCTCTTTAAAATCATTCAAATCGAAGAAGAGCATCGTGGCGGGTAATCCCAGACGCTGACAGGCATTCAGCGTTTGCTGCGCCTGCGCTTCGAAACCGCGACGATTAGCCACCAGCGTCAGTTCATCCATGGTCGCCATTTGCAACGCCCCGATTTCCTGCTCGGCCATTCTGGCTAAATCGCGCAGCAACTGACGCTCATCGGCATCCATATCGCGCGGCTTGACGTCAATCAGGCACAAGGTGCCGAGTGAACTGCCGTTGGGCACCACCAGCGGGCAACCGGCAGACTAAGAGAAGTCCGTAAAGTCAGTCTTGCGGGCAAATGGGGTAAGAAATAACACGCAATATCCGATTAATGCTCACTAAAACCGAGCGAATTTGGGACCGGCACCGGCTGTTCGCAGTCTATCGGATTATCGGCTTTCGCCGGATCGCACTGGGTAGCCTGCTGCGGAATAAAGATATGATCCAGAATCGCACGCGCCGTCGGCCCGGCAATCACGCCATCGCCGCCGCCGTTTTCAAGGATCAGCGCCATCACCACGGACGGATGTTTGTACGGAGCAAAAGCGGTGTAGAAGATATGATCACGCAACCGCACCGGCGTCATTTTCGCGTTATAGGTCTGGTTCTCACGCAGGCTGAACACCTGAGATGTCCCGGATTTCGCCGCTATCTGATAAGGCGCGGTATGGAAAAGTTTGTAGCCGGTGCCGTTTGGCAGATTCGCCATGCCGAACATACCGTTTTTGACGATCCCCCAGATCGGAGATTTCGGATCGGCAATTTGCTGCGTCGGCGGCATCTTATACGGCGTAATCACTTTGCCACTTTTTGACGAGTACAGCAGGTGCGGCGTCTCCAGCTTGCCGTTATTCACCAGCGCACTCAATGCACGCACCATCTGAATAGGCGTCGCCACCCAGTAGCCCTGCCCGATGCCCACAGAAACCGTATCGCCCTGATACCAGCCCTTCTTGTGCACCTTCAATTTCCATTCACGGCTTGGCAGCACGCCGTTGTACTGCTCATCCAGATCGATGCCGGTGGATTTACCGTAACCGAATTTACTCAGCCAGGTATGAATGCGGTCGATCCCCATTTCAAACGCCACCTGATAGAAGAAGGTATCCGCTGATTCCTCGATAGCTTTGGTGACGTTGAGCATCCCGTGGCCGGTTTTCAGCCAGTCACGGTAATGGCGCTGGGTGCCCGGCAGCGTCCAGGTCGGCGCACCGAAGAAGGTGGTTTGCGGGGTGATCACGCCTTCAAACAACGCCGAGGTCGCCATGAAAGGTTTTACCGTCGAGGCCGGTGGATAAAGCCCCTGGGTCACGCGGTTAATCAGCGGCAGATCCGGGTTTTTCAGCAGCGCACTGTATTGCTTGCTGGAGATGCCGTTCACGAACGGATTCGGATCGTAACTCGGGCTGGATACCATCGCCTTGATCCCGCCGTCACGCGGATCCATTACCACCACCGCCGCCCGCTGGCCTTTGAGCACTTTCTCGATGTATTGCTGCAAGTCGAGATCTAACGTCAGGTAGATATTTTGCCCGGCCTGTGGCGGCACTTCTTTCAGCAAACGCACCACGTGCCCGTGGTTATCCACTTCCACTTCCTGATAACCGGTACGGCCATGCAAAATATTTTCGTAATACTTTTCAACGCCCTGCTTACCAATATCATGATCTGCGGCGTAGTTTTCTGACAAGCCTTCGGCGTCGAGGCGTTTCTCATCTTTATCGTTAATTTTCGACACATACCCGACCACGTGTGCCAGTTCGGCGCCATACGGATAGCGGCGCTGCTGATAGGTACTGATCGAGACGCCGGGAAATTTGAACTGGTTAACGGAGAAGCGGGCGACTTCGATATCGGTCAGCGCCAGTTTTAGCGGAATTTGTGCAAAGCGACGTCCGTGGATCATTGCATCATGAAAGCTGTCGAGATCGTCCTGCGTCAGATCGACAATCGGCTTAAGCGCGTTCAGCGTGGCCTGTAAATCCGGGACTTTTCCGGGGATCATCTGCAACTGATATAACGTGATATTTTGCGCCAGGATGACGCCATTGCGATCCATGATAAGCCCGCGGCTTGGGGCGATCGGCAACATTTTAATGTCATTCTGATTCGATCGGGTCTGGTAAAAATCGTGCATCCCCACCTGTAAATGATACAGATTCAGCACCAGAACGGCGGACAACAGAAACACGACCATAAAAGCAATCACGGCGCGGCGGACGAAAAGGACGGACTCGGCGGTGTGGTCGCGAATTTCGTCGTTAAGTAAGGCCATAAGCGGGCAAATACCTTTATTGTCTGCTTCTTAAAGCGGGCGAAATGAAAAAGAGTGGGGTCTGGAAAAGTGCGCAAGGATAGCCCGTAGAGAAACAGGCGACTATAAGAAGTGTGCTAATGAAGTAGCAGGAGTGTTTCTATTTATTAACGAAAAGGATATTGCGCGATGATGGCCTGACGACTTCGAGTTAACACAAGGCAAGGGCTCGAAACAGGCCATCCGTCAGCGGGCGGTGTTAAGCTTACACTCGCCGTAAACGTAACCCTCGGTTTGTGTCGCCACCACAAAGCTGTCTTTTGTGTGGATATACATCAGGTTATCCTGAGCGCCCGCTTTCATCGGCTGATTATCCTTACCGATAATATCGGTCAGTTCCGGGCTGGTGATAAGCTTGCTGCCGTCTGGCGAAAAACTGAACGTATTGCCCGCATCATAAACTGCTGCATTTTTATTGACGACTTCCGACACATCGCTGCCATCTTCTGCCTGGGTATGATGCGTTAAAACACATTGATACTGCGTAACAGCCGATGCAGAAAATGACGCCAGCGCCAACATCACCGCTACACAACCTCCTAACCTGACCATCAGAAAAATCCCTAAAATGAGTAAGAGCGCCATGCTATCACTTGCCCGCCCGGTGGGAAGGGCTTACCAAAAATACTCACAAGTTGAATGTATTAAGCCAAATTACTTCTTAAAAATAATGTCTGGAATGACGGCCCGTCCGATCACTCGTTTTTTATACAGTCATTGAGAAAAATCCTGTTTATAATCCGCAGATTGCACTTATGCCGTTAAGAAAGGATTGAGATGAAATCTTTCAAAGTACCCGGTGCGGACTTTTATCTGCGTTTCCACGAATTGTCAGGGCTGGGCGTGCCGCTGGTGTTTTTACACGGTCTGGGATGTGCGGCTTCCTGCGACTTTCCCCGCGTGGCGACCGATGCCTCACTGCGACCACGCCGCTCCCTCCTGCTTGATTTTGCCGGTTCAGGCTACAGCGATAAACCCGATGATTTCAGTTACAGCCTGCAGTCCCACGCTGATTGCGTCATTGCCTGGCTGGAAAGCCTTGGCGTACCGCAGGTGAATTTGATCGGCCACAGCATGGGCGGCAGCATTGCGATTATGGTGGCGGCGCAGCGGCCAGATCTTATTCAGCGGCTGATCGTCGCCGAACCCAATCTGGATGCGGGAGGCGGCGTGTTTAGCCGTTCGGTCGCTGAATATACGGAAGAAGAGTATCTGCGCAGCGGGCACGCGCGTCTGATTGACGTCGCGGTTCGCGGCAATAATCACATCTGGGCGGGCTGTATGGGGATTGCCTCACCCAAAGCGATTCACCGTCAGGCCGTCGGGCTGGTGGAAGGCGAAGCGGTGTCGTGGCGCGAACAGCTTTACCAGCTAAGCATGCCGGCAACCGTACTGTTTGGTGAGTTCTCACTCCCGGAGCCGGATGTCGCCGTGCTGCCGCAGCACGGCATTCATACCGCGATCGTCCCGCAGGCCGGTCATTCCATGATGTGGGAAAACCCGACCGGCGTGGCGGCTGCAATCAATGCAGCACTGAATGCCGAAGTGTTGTAGGTCAAAAGGAAAACGTGGTGATGTCTTCCTGGTGCTCAAGAAGGTGCGCAAACTGACTGACCTGTTGGGGCTCAGGAACAGAGCGCAATTGCAGTGCCAGATTAATGTTTTCCAGTATTGCCGCGTTTTCAACCAGCGCATCGTCCGTTGTCAGCCGCCCTTGCCTTACCATCCAGTCCGCCACATCCTTCCAGCGCCAGAGTGGGGAATTGCCTTTGAGCCGCTGGACAGGATTCGGGAAATTACGCGGCCCTCTTGCGCCATCTTTCAATAACGCCACCGATTGCCGGGTCAGACCGGCCAGCCCGGCAATATCGCTGAGTCCGACTAATGCCGAATCGACCGACTCAACGCGGGCATTCAGACCCGCTGATTCAATGTCACGAATCGCGGTCATGACTGCGCTGGCGAAAGAAGCACTGTCCCGGTCAAATTCCAGATACACCGAGGTGCCATAAAAAGCGATCAGAGCATCGTCGCAACCGCTCGCAAAAAGCGCATCTTCGAGATTTTCCGTATCCGACGTCACCCCGGAAAGTGTCAGCGTGAAGTTATAAAGTGGCAAAGAACCTCCTTATTCAGGTATGACAAAAAGGCGGTTTCCCGCCCTGGTGTTATGCCTCATCAGTCAGGCAATGATCTACTTTCCTGATAATTTGTGCAGCATGGTTTTCCGGATTACGGGGAGTGGACCAGATGCTCATCATATGTTCACGATGAGCAGAAATTCCGCACCGGATCCGACCAAAGCAGTGAGAACTGCCGCCGCCAGCGACAAAATGCCAGCCTTTAGATATCGCATATTCAATGGCCGCGTGAATATGTTTATTAGGATGTGCCTTCATTGGCCTCCTGTTGCTGTAGTATATCAATCCGTTGACACACGTCAACGACCACATGCATACGTCCTCATGCACGCCGGAAGTGTAACCTCGCAACAGGGACTAAAACCTTGAAAAAATGACATCGTCAAAAATAAATGTGGCCGCCCGTTTTGCGCAGAAAATAACCTCTCGTAATCATACTGATCGCTCCCACGTCACAAAAAAGCCTTCGGGACTAAATGTGGCATCGTTCATGAAAAAACTAATCGTCGGATTAGTGATCCAGATCAACTAAAACCCGCGCCCCGCAAGGGCTGCAGAGGCGTTTTAAGTCCAATTTTGAGGCGTTTTTGGCCTGAAAATGGCGACTCATACCGCCAGCAATGCATTTCATTCCGCAACTCATGCATCTCACGCCGCAAATGAACCGCATATATACGCGAGGATTATCATAGCCACAGTTAATTGAATCTACTTCGCTCGGGAGAACCCATTATGAGTGACAAATCTGGCATGCCGAACTACAACCGTACCCGCTGGCTGACTCTGGCCGGTACCATTCTGACTCAACTTGCGCTGGGTTCTGTGTATACCTGGAGCCTGTTCAACGGTCAGCTTTCTGAAAAACTGGGCGAACCGGTCAGCCGCATCGCGCTGACCTTTGGGATCCTCAGCCTGTGTCTGGCGCTCTCCTCTTCCGTAGCCGGCAAACTTCAGGAGCGTTTCGGTGTGCGTAACGTCACCATCGCCGCAGGCGTGCTGATGGCCGCCGGGTTCTTCCTGACCGCTCATTCCGATAACGTGATCATGTTGTACATCAGCGCCGGTGTGCTGGTCGGCCTGGCGGATGGTGCGGGTTATTTGCTGACGCTGTCTAACTGCGTGAAATGGTTCCCTGAGCGTAAAGGGATGATTTCCGCCTGCGCTATCGGCGCCTACGGTCTGGGCAGCCTGCTGTTCAAATTTGTCTGCGGCCACCTGCTGGCGACAGAAGGCCTGCAAAACACCTTTATGATCTGGGGTGGCGTTGCGATGGTGATGGTGATTTCCGGTGCGCTGATGATGAAAGATGCGCCGAAACAAGAAACAGCCGACGTGACCCGCGAAGAAAACTCGCTTAACGATAACAGCAAAGACAGCCGTGAATTTACGCTGGCTGAAGCCGTTCGCGCACCGCAATACTGGATGCTGGCGCTGATGTTCCTGACGGCCTGCATGAGTGGTTTGTATGTGATTGGCGTGGCAAAAGATATCGGGCAGAGTCTGGTAAAACTGGATGCGCTGACTGCGGCCAATGCCGTCACCGTGATTGCGATTGCCAACCTGAGTGGCCGTCTGGTGCTGGGTGTGCTGTCAGACAAAATGCAGCGTATCCGCGTTATCTCCATCGCACAGGTCGTATCTCTGGCCGGTATGAGCATGATGCTGTTCACCCACATGAACGAAACCATGTTCTTTATCTCTGTGGCCTGCGTGGCCTTCAGCTTCGGCGGTACCATCACCGTGTATCCGTCACTGGTCAGCGACTTCTTCGGGCTGAACAACATGACCAAAAATTACGGTCTGCTTTATCTGGGCTTTGGTATCGGCAGCATCTTCGCTTCGCTGGTGGCTTCCCTGTTCGGCGGCTTCGCGGTGACCTTCAGCATCATCACCGCATTATTGATCGTATCATTGGTTCTTTCTGCCACGATTCGCTTACCGAATAAATCAGAAGCAGGTCATAATACGCTCCAGCACGTGTAAGGCAGCACTTGAGCGCAGAATAAATGATGAACGGGAGCGTAATTCGCTCCCGTTTCTTATGAGTAAAGCATATCCGTTCAGTGACTGACTCACACAAATCTTATGACCAAATGTGAATACACCGGACACCCGTAAATGAAACGCACTACCCTCGCTCTTTTCAGCCTGATGCTCAGCCTCACCGCATTTAATAGCTTTGCCGTCGCTTACCCTTCCAGCGCGCAGGAAGTTGCCGCCGAACTGAGCCGCAAAGCCAGCGAAAGCAGCACCCAGCCCGCAACATCTCTTGATGCCAGCGCCCACAGCAAACTGACCTCCGCAGGCGACTACCTGAATTAAGGCAGAAAAATCAGCGCACCAGCGTGGCGCGCTTGCCGTCGAACTTCCATCCCTGTATCAGATATTGCATGGCGATCGCATCATCGCGGTCTTTTTGCGTCAGGTTATTGTAGCGCTGATGGGCAATGCCGACGGCATCCATATCCAGCTCCACACCCAGCCCCGGCAGATCGTTCAGCGCCAGTTTTCCGTCTTTGATTTGCAGCGGATTTTTAGTCAGATGCTGTCCTTCCTGCCAGATCCAGTGCGTATCAAACGGCGTAATCTCCCCCGGCGCTGCCGCACCGAGATGCGCCAGCATCGCCAGCGATACGTCGAAATGATTATTCGAGTGACAACCGAGCGTCAGTCCCCACGCATTGCATAACGTCCCGATGGTATTTGCCCCGCGCATCGACCAGTAATGGGGATCGGCCAGCGGGATATCTATCGCGTTCAGTTGCAGCGCATGGCTCATCTGCCGCCAGTCATTGGCAATCATATTGGTGGCGACCGGCAAACCGGTAGCGCGCCTGAATTCCGCCAGCGTTTCCCGCCCGGAAAAACCCTGCTCCGCGCCGCACGGATCTTCAACGTAAGACAAAATTCCGTGCATGCCTTTGCACAGCGAAATCGCCTGATCCAGCGACCACGAGGCGTTCGGGTCAACGGTTATCCGCGCCTGCGGGAAGCGCTGTTTCAGCGCCCTGACCGTGTCGATTTCGATTTCTCCCGCCTGAACGCCGCCTTTGAGTTTGAAATCCCTGAAACCGTATTTGTCCTGCGCGGCCTCAGCCAGTTGCACAACTTTCTCGTGCGTCATGGCTTCCTGATGCCGCAGGTGATACCACGGGTGTTGCCCCGCCTGCGCTTTCCCTTCCAGATAGGCTAAATCTGTTTTCTGCCGATCGGCGATATAAAACAGATACCCCAGCACCGGCACTTCATCACGCTGTTTGCCGGGGCCGAGCAGCTGGGCCACGGGTTGGCCGAGATGTTGCCCCATCAGATCCAGCAGCGCCGTTTCCAGCACCGCCACGGCATTGTGATGCCGCTCGAGATCCCATGGCCGGAAGCCCGGCAGAACCGGGGCAGGCCGGGCGTGATCGTCAAGATCGCGTTTGTGCAAATCACTGACCAGCTGATTCATTTTGCCAATTTCCTGGCCGACGATATGCGGGATCGCGTCGTTAAGGATTTTCAGCACCACTCCCGTCGCGGGCGATTCCCCCACCCCGGTATGCCCGGCGCTGTCTTTGAGCACCAGAAGAATGCGGGTGAAATAACAATGGTGGGCACCGGCGATGTTCAGCAACATGCTGTCGTGACCGGCAACCGGGATGACCTGCATTTCGACAATTTTTGGCGTATCAGACATGGCGTTTTTGCTCCAGTCCCTGCGGGGCGTGATAGTCAGGTTGAGTTGGCGTGCGGTGAGTTTTGGTGAAGAACAGCGTGATGGCGGCAAACACGGAAATGCCGCTGAGGATATACAACCCCGACGTCGTGCTGCCGGTAGTTTGTTGCAGATAACCAAAGACCGCCGGTGCGAAGAATCCGCCCAGATTACCCAGCGAATTGATCAACGCTATGCCCGGCGCAACGATGGAAGACGGCAACTGACTTTGCGGAATAGGCCAGAACAATACCGCACTGGATTTGGTGCCGACGCACACCACGCACAGCGCAAACAGACCAAACCACGGGCCACCGAGGGTACACAAACAGGTGCCGATGGCGGCAACAATCAGCGCCAGCGCCAGAATGGTTTCACGATTGCCGCGGAAACGGTCACTGACACGCCCGAGAATATTGATAGCGATAATGGCGCAAATCCACGGCACGGAGTTGAGCAAACCGATCTGTAACGGCGACAGCCCCGGGATCCGGCCAATAATCTCCGGCTGCCAAAACACCAGCGTGTAACCGGTCATGCACATCACGAAAAACAGAAAACAGAGGTAGGCCATTTTGCCGTCGGTGATCAACTTCCAGCGTGACTGGCCCTGAGTGTTCACATCACGCGAACTGGCTTCTTCGGTCAGCGCGGTGCTCAGCGCCTCTTTCTCCGCGGCGGTCAGCCATTTGGCTTCTTCCGGTCTGGAGACCAGGAAGAATGCCGCCACGATCCCGACCAGCACCGACAGCGCACCTTCAATAAACAGCACCCACTGCCAGCCCGGCAATCCCATGAAATCATGCAGTTCCAGCAATCCGCCGGTCACAGGGCCGGATAACAAGTACGCCGCCGCCGATCCGGTCAGGATCAGCGCCGTGGCGCGTCCGCGGTACACATTCGGTACCCATTTACGAAAATAGAACAGGATCCCAGGGAAGAAACCGGCTTCGGCCACGCCCAGTAAAAAGCGCAGCACGTAAAACTGCATCGGCGTCGTCACAAAGCCCATGGCAAAGACCACGGCGCCCCAGGTGATCATAATGCGGGTCAGCCAGACGCGTGCGCCGTACTTGTCCATCAGCATATTGCTGGGGATTTCGAACAGCGCATAACCGACGAAGAACAAACCCGCGCCAAAACCGAAGGCGGCGGTGCTGATGCCGACGTCCGTTTCCAGACTGTGTTTGATGAATCCGACATTGGTGCGATCAATCTGGTTAATGATCAGCATCAGGATGAGCATCGGAATGGTGCGGACAAAGAATTTGCGGTTTGCACTTCTTACCGCTTTATTTTCATGACCGTTCATGAGGTTCCCTTAGCGTTGAAATAATGAGCAACTGCAACACTCATTAAAAAGCGAACGGGATGAATTGCCATTGTGCACTCGCCCAATGTTTGATCGTCAGCAAAGACAGTTGCGGTGGATTAATTCATATTATCAATGGATTGAGTGATGTGCATAAGCACAGTCAATTTTAAAAGAGGGAATGACCTTTTGGGAGGATTAGCGAGGCGCTTCACAATTTCCGGTTAAATTTTTTCCGATCAACGGCTTAAAATCAAAGTATGTCATTATTCCTATGATTTACAGGTTTGTTATAATCAGGCGTTGAAATCGATGACCGGGGCACGCCGTCCCGGCACAAGGAGCGTGAAATGAAAGCAACAGCTTTTTGGTTAATGATGGCAGGCGGTTCCGTAGCGATTGGCTACGTGATGGCGCTGATGATGGAGGTTTTGTAACGCCCGTTGCAGAACACTATTTTTCGATGAGGACATATCTATGGCTTTTTACAGCCCCAAACGCATCATCCTCTACACCGCCGCAGCCATCGTGTTGCTGGTTATCATTGGTCTGGTGACTTATTTTGGCGTCGGGCATATGTCGCTGTAACGCTTTCTCCCCTGCCCTGAGAAAGGAAACGTGGTGATACATCAGGTATCGCCACATAATGCCTGCAACAAAACCCCGTATGAACATCACACTCACTGAGAGAAAAACATGACTTACAAGGGATTAATGGTTGTTGCAGTGGTCATTCTGCTGGCCAGCATCGGTTCAGAATCATTGATACAGAAGGGAATTGCGTTAGCGGATGCGAAAATCGACCAGGTCATTGGTTATTACGCAGACAAATAAGGCTTACATCTGCTGGAGTAACCTTACCCGGTGATGACAAAACCATACACAGCGTTTGGTATCTTAAATCCATCAAATGTTGTGTGATGTCCCTGTGTAATACCCCTGTAGAACCCTGTTATTTTGCCCGCCGCGTGCGGGCTTTTTTTTGCCCAAAGCTTGACGAAAAGGAGGTCACTGACGTCAATGATGGCGGCTAACGCAGAGCCAGCCAAAGGAGAAAGGGGATTTGCCGGTGCTTTCCCGGCCGTCATATTATGGCGTAAGCGTCCATCGTACACTCCAACATTACGCAGCCTGAGCATGGCCTGGTCACAACAGAAAAAACGACTGACATATTTATTTATCGTTGATTAACGCAAAATCTGATAAATAAAGAAAACCGGCTTTTCTGTTGTGGCTCCCGAAATAATTCTGGAAGCTTATAAATAATAAACCCCGGCCTTGGCCAGGGTTTATTTTTGTGGTTCAGCATGTCGATATTGAAACAATGATTCCTGTCTGCTCCGGGTTTACCCCATCTTCGCTATTGCAGGTGATTTGCCTCAATATCAGGCGACATTACAGAACGACAACGTTACCCGCTGAAGGGCCTTTCTGGCCTTGTTCGATGGTGAACTCAACGTTCTGACCTTCGTCCAGGGTTTTGAAATCATTGCTCTGGATTGCAGAGAAGTGTACGAACACGTCTTTGCTGCCGTCTGCAGGAGAAATGAAACCGAAACCTTTACCAGCGTCAAACCATTTTACTAAACCAGTCATTTTATTAGACATAGGAAATACCTTCTTCGTTTTTATTTTATGATGCCATAGGGCAATATAGGTCTGTTTTTATTTGAAATACTTATGGATGCATCAGAGAAGGAAATTCGTCGGAGAAAGGATTTGCTATATCACTTGAACCAGGAACTGCTTTACTAAAATGTCTTACATAAATAGGTCTTAACCACAAACCGTTGACGCTATTTACACACAGCAGGATTTATTAAGCAAGCCTTTATTTCATCGCATTTCAATTGATGCTGATTATATTTCCGCGGCAAATAACCCGCAGGCCACGAAGGGCGGTGGCTGTAGCCCGAAAATAAAAGAATAAAACCTGCCGGTTAAAACAGGTTTTAAGACGATTCCTCAGGCTCACTTCGCGTTCTTCAGCGTGCCGATGCCCGGCGGACGCACTCGGCGCGGCGTCCGTCTACCCGTTTTGCAAACCACGCCGTGGTCAGCGTGCGGGTAATTTTTGGACTTTCCAGCGTAATCCCCGGCAGGATTTCACGCGGCTGACGCTTGCCGGTAGTTTTATCTGCCAGCGCAAACACCTGCTTGTATAGCTTCGTGTCCTCAAACTCAGGCTGATCCCCCTTCTCCAGCGCCTTGCGGATGGCAGACTGGCTGAGATCCAGACGCTTGCTTAGCGTGCGCACCGCCAGCTCCGTGCTGCCCGGTTTATCGCTGCCGTAGTTGATCAGATCCCCGTCCAGCGCCAGCGGAATGCCCGAGGCCTTACTGACCGCACTCTGGAACGCCGCGTTGCGGCTGGCGTACCAGCCCGCATTGAAATCGGCAAAACGATAAAGCGGCTGAGAATAATTCGCCGGATAGCCCAGCAAATGCTTCACGCCGAAATAGACACCGCCGCGACGGCTGAACACCTCATTACGAATGGAGCCATCGACTTTATACGGATAGCCTTTGGCGTTTTGCTCGGCAAACGCAATGCTGACTTGCATCGGCCCGCCGGTATGCACCGGATTCAGATTGCCAAACAGCTTCTGCCCCATCGGCACCATATTGATAAAATCATCGAAAATCGCACTGAGTTGTTTTTCGGTTTTCACCTTATCCAGCCGCTCGCTGTAAGACTTGCCGTCAGGAGATTTCAACAACAACGCGGTGTGCACCAGGAAATTCGGCACGTGAACCGCGTCAGCGCGGCGGTCGATCTCTTTCCACGCAATTTTTCCGAGCCCCGGCACCGGCGCGTCCGCGTTGAAATTCGATTCCTGCTGCGCCACGGCCAGCACGGAGCAAATATTGTCGGTCGTTGCCGGGATGCCCTGCGCTGAAAATGCCGCCGTGATGTCCGTTGCCCAGCCTTTCTTGTCCGGGGCACCGGAAGGCATAAGCCGAACGATATCCGCCCTGGTGTCCTGCGGATTTTTCAGCGGCGCCTCTTCTTTCTTATTCGAGGTACACCCGGCGAGGATCATTATTACCAGCAGGCCGAGCGTGCGGGGAACTAAAAATGGCTTATCGTTCAAAGTCATACATTTCCTGAAGAGGCAGTTATCCGTTAACGCAGGGACGTTAACCAAGATAAGCGCGGCTTTCTAGTTAAAATTTCATCTTTTTACGCTAAGGTTAATCTTCTGAATATGGGGCAAAAGGAGCAAGGAATCCATGCATTACGCCACCAAAACCTCTCACTTTCACCGCGCATTTCTGATGCCTTTTATGCTGCTGATGATGATTTTTGCCATCAGCGGCTGTGGCGACAAAGAGCCCGCACAGCGCAAAGCGTTTATGGATTTCCTCCAGTCGCGCATTCTGGATAAACAGGTGCTGGCCGTCCCGCAACTGACCGAAGAAGAGAAAAAACAGTTCGGCGAATACAGCAAAGATTACGCGATCATCACCGGTTTCCATCACCAGATGAATACCGAGCTGAACTCCTCGCTGGTGCCGGTATTTGCCGGAATGAACAGCGTGAACAGCGTCAACGCGCTGGTCGAGCAACGAGATGATTTAAAGAAAATGGCCGACAGCAGCCTGAACTGGAAAGAAAAAATCATCACGCTGAGAACGCAGGCCGATACCCAGCACAGTGCGCTGAAACAGCCGGATGACCTGAAAAAGCTTTACGATCAGGCCTACGATAAAACCGTGGTGAAACCTTCTGAAATCACTGAACAGGTGTTTGATTTACTGCCGAAGGTGCTGAATCTCATCGTGGAAAAAGCCGACTTCATCAAAAGCCAGGGCAAAAACGTCACCATTACCGGTAACCGCCTGCAATTTTCCACCCAAAAACAGCTGGATAAATACAACGCGATTCAGCAGCAGCTGGTGCCGCTCAATGCGCAGCTGATGGAATACAGCCGCCAGATGCAGCAAATGGTACGCTAAACCCGCATTCGTGCACCCTGACCGCCGAAAGGCGGTTTTTTCATGGCGACGCTTTTGTTATGGTGTGCGGCAATTAACTAAGGAGACACCTATGAGTGACGAAATTCTTGCCAAACGCGTGGATCAGCTTGAACGCGTAAACCGTGAACTTCTGGTTCAAATTTCCGCCATGCGTCTGTTGTTCGGCAGCGTGGGTAACGTGCTGAACGCCAGCCAGGAAAATGCTTTCACCGTCGCCGTGAATCAGGCGCTGGAAGCCAACCGTGCAGACGTCGCCAATCAGACCGATCTGGATGAGGCTTCACGCAAATTCCGCGAAGACGTCTTCAAATGCACCGAATCTCTGTTGCCGGGAAGCCGTTAATTCCCCACGCACAGTCAGGGCTCAACGCAAACTTGAGCCTTTTGATTTTCCCCCACGCGTCTGCGCTTACCCACCCGCTTAGTTGGGACACATCAGCGCCAACTCAGGGCTTTCCGGAAATACCCGTTCGCTGAGAAAATCGATTAACACCCGCAACTTTGGCGTCATATAGCCGCCCGATGGCCATAAAATGAAGAAGTCTGCACTGCGTTTAACGTACTGATCCAGCACCGTCACCAGCTGTCCACACGCCAATTCCTTACGGATGCTAAAATCCGGCAAACACGCAATACCCAACCCCTGCAGAGCAAAACACTGGCGCGTTTCGATGTTATTGCAAACCATCGACACCGGCAGCGTCAGATCCTGATGCGCAGGGAATGGCCACTGCTCAAGCTTTCCGCTGTTGGGAAACCGGAAATGCAGACAACGGTGATTCAGCAAGTCCTGCGGTTCGCCCGGCACGCCGTGCGCGGCAAAATAGGCCGGGGCGCCGACCAGCAGATGATGAAATGTGCCGAGTTTTCGCATCGAAAGCCGTGAATCGGCCATCTGCCCGGTACGCACCACGGCATCAAACCCTTCTTCCACCACATCAACGATACGATCGGTAAAATCCAAATCCAGTTCGATGTCAGGATAGCGGCGCATAAATTCCCCCAGCACCGGCAACAACAGTGTACTCACCTGCGGCAAACTCAGGCGCAGCCTGCCACGAGGACTTTCTGACAACTGAGATAACTCACTTTCCGCCGCTTCAAGCTCAGCGACAATCCGGCGGCTGCGCTCAAGAAACAGCGCACCTTCCGCCGTGAGCGTGACGCTGCGCGTGCTGCGGTGAAACAGGCGGACGTTCAGCTTGGTTTCCATCCGGGCGATGCTTTTGCCCACCGCCGACGCCGATACGCCTAATATCCTCCCGGCGGCCACGAAGCTTCGGGTTTCAGCAACGTGCACAAACACATTAAGGCTACTCAGACTTTCCACTGCCACCTCCGATTACGGACAACAGAGTCCGCATACACTGGAAATGTACCCTACTTTTTCCGCACTGAGGAATTCTCTATCGTGATTTCACCTTTTCCGTCACTGAGAGACTCCATGAATTCCACTGCACTGAAATCCCCCCTGCCGCTTTCGGCTTTACTGGCGATGGCGATGACCGGTTTCATCGGGATCATGACTGAAACCCTGCCCGCCGGTTTATTGCCCCAAATTTCTGCCGGCCTTGATATTTCGCAGGCGATGGCCGGGCAGCTGATCACGCTTTATGCCGCCGGATCTCTGATGGCGGTGATCCCGCTTGCGGCGATGACGCGCGGCTGGAACCGCCGCACCGCGTTACTGACCGCGATCCTCGGTTTTCTGGTGTTTAACACCATCACGACAATATCGACAAACTTCATGCTGACGCTGTTTGCCCGCTGGATGGCCGGTGCCGCGGCAGGTCTGGCGTGGGGATTACTGGCGGGCTATGCACGGCGTATGGTGCCGGTGCACCAGCAGGGACGAGCGCTATCGGTGGCCATGCTGGGCGCACCGGTGGCGCTGTCGATTGGCGTACCGCTGGGGACGTGGATGGGCACCCTGCTCGGCTGGCGGACGGCATTCGGGGTCATGTCCGCCCTCACGCTGCTGCTGGTGGTGTGGGTGATGCGTAAAGTGCCGGATTATCCGGGGCAGGCTGCCGGGGAACAGCAGTCGCTGCGCCATGTCATAATGATGCCCGGCGTGCGCAGCATACTGGCCGTGATCCTTCTGTGGATGCTGACGCACAACCTGCTTTACACCTATATCGTGCCGTTCCTGAAACTCTCCGGTCTGGCCGGACGGGCTGATCAGATCCTGCTGGTGTTCGGCATTGGCGCGCTGGCGGGAATTGGCATCACCGGCATGCTGGTGGATAAACGTCTCAGGCACACCCTGCTGACCAGCCTGGCGCTGTTCGCCCTGATTTCTGTAGGGCTGGCGCTGGACAGCCATTCCCCGTTCATGGTCACGCTGTGCGTTCTGGTCTGGGGGCTGACGTTCGGTGGCGCGGCAACGTTACTGCAAACCGCCATCGCGGATGCCACCGGAGAACAGGGCGATATCGCGCAATCGCTGGTGGTCGTGTCATGGAACCTGGCGATTGCCGGTGGCGGTTTATCGGGTGGCATTCTGCTCAACACAACCGGTATTGACGTTTTCCCGTGGGTGATGGTTCTGCTGCTGCTGGCCGGTCTGGGCATCGCGTGGCGCGCACGGCAACACGGCTTTAAACCGGGCAGCCGGCATGCACTCATTTGCGCGGATCCGCTCACGAAGGGATAGGATCAAAGTTTCACTTTGTCTGAAAGGGTATAATTTCCTAAACCCTTTCAGAACCAAATGCCTGAAAGTTCCTCAGACGCAGCTCTTTCTGATAGAGTAAAAAACAGGCAATGCAAAGACGATGAGACGATGGAAGCCCATAAAAAAGCCGCTATAATTTTGACTGTACTCACCCTGACAACCTTACTACTGGTGGCTTTTGAGTGGCTCGCCGACCAGTCGGTTCCCGAATTAAAGGAACACGTGGTCCACTACATTGACCGGCAAATCACCAGTTAACACTGGCTCAATACAGGGAGGCTCCGATGGTCACAAAAAGGATGATGAGTAAACACTGGAAGATGGTCGTCGTGCTGTTGTGCATTTGCGGCGGCCTGTTGTTACTCCGCTGGGCGGCCATGATTTGGGGTTGAGCTTTTATTGTTAGCGATACTATTTTGAGTTAAGTTGACGCCCATATGAAGACCCCCAAACCACGTCGCCCTCACGGGCGATGGACCTATTACATTATGTACGAAGACATTCTCTGGCCCTGCCCGGTTCGCTGGGAGTGGGAGAATGGCTATGGCGGCTGGCTGCCGTTTTACTATTCCCCGACGCTTGAGTTTGTTGCCGGTGACCCGCTGAAAGCGACCAAAGTGCCCGCTTCCAAAACGCGGGCCACGGTCAAAACCCTCAAAACACCGCAATACGAATACTGATCACACCGTTTCGATCAATCCGCTGGCTCTCAGCACCCTGCGCTGTACCGCTTCCGGCAGCACCGCATTGACACCTCCGACACACCCCAGACTGAACCAGTGACGCGCACGGGTGATCCCGGTGTAAATCAGCTCGCGCGTGAGGATCGGGCTGAGATTCTCCGGCAACAGCAGCGCGGTGTGGGTAAATTCAGAACCCTGCGATTTATGCACCGTCATGGCGAATACGGTTTCCACCGCCTGTAACCGGCCAGGCATCACCCAGCGGATACTTTGCGTACCGTCTCCGGACAAAAATGCCACGCGCATCCCCCATACCGTCGTCCCCTCCGCCAGCGTTTGCGGGTAAGGCAACGTAATGCCGATGTCGCCGTTCATCAGCCGCTGGCCGTAATCGTTGCGCGTCACCAGCACCGGACGCCCCGGATACCAGCCCACCGACGCCGGGATCAGTTTCTCTTTATACAGTAATTCCGCAATGCGCAGATTCAACCCTTCAACGCCCCAGCGCCCGCCGCGTAAAGCACACAACAACTGAAACTGACTGTAGGCCAGCAACACTTTTGTGGCCCAGCGGTTGAAGGATTCCGGCGGTTCATCCACAGCCGGTCGCTCATTATTCACCACCGTCAGATAATGCCGATAACCGGCTGGCGGCGAAATGCCCTCGCGGCTTTCTGTCGCAGGAAACTGCCCCGCCGCACCGTTGATCACCCAGTCGCGCAACGCCGCATCATCGTCGGCACTCAATGTCAGCTGCGCCAGGTCAGCGTAGCCGTGCTTCCAGACCTGTTTAAGGGCTTTCACATCCCCGTCGTTTACCGCTTCCGCCAGCTGACCGATACCGCTTTGCGCATCGAAACGGTAGCTGTGGCGCAGCATCACCACGGCCTGATCGATCGCCGTACCTTGCGGATCCACCAGCGCATCGGGGATCTGCTCGCCGGTCACGCTTTGCAGCCAGTCGCGGGTTTGCGGCAGATAATGGCCCCCCCTGGCGCGCTGACAGAGTTCACTGAGCAATGCGCCCGCTTCCACCGACGCCAGCTGATCTTTATCACCGAGCAGGATCAGGCGTGCGCTCTCCGGCAACGCCGCCAGCAGTGCCGCCATCATTTCCAGATCGACCATCGAGGCTTCATCCACCACCAGCACGTCCAGCATCAGCGGATTGCCCTGATGATGGCGGAAATGCCGCGTATCCGGGCGGCTGCCCAGCAAGCGGTGCAGCGTCACCACTTCCGTATTGATGCTTTCACGCACCGCCTCGCCGTTGCCGAGCCCGCCGAGTTCCAGCTTCGAAACTGCCCCCGCAATCGACTCATTCAGCCGTGCCGCCGCTTTACCGGTCGGGGCGGCCAGCCGGATACGCATCGGCTGGCCCCGGTCTTCCAGTGCCAGCGTTTGCAACAACGCCAGAAGGCGGACGACGGTGGTGGTTTTACCGGTGCCGGGGCCGCCGGTGATAATGCTGAATGCACTTCCCGCCGCCAGCGCACAGGCCAGTTTCTGCCAGTTAACGTGCCCGGCATTGCGCTTCGCCGGGAACAGCGCGTCCAGCGCCGTGCGCAGGGAGTCCACCGGCAACGCCTGCGGCTGACTGCGCGCCAGCCGTTGTTCAATCGCTCCGCGCACGTTCTGTTCGTACTGCCAGTAGCGGCGCAGATATAACCGGTGGCCGGTCAGCACCAGCGGCGTATTGCCCGCACCGTTGCCGACCAGTTGCGGCTGCACCAGCGCATCCATCCATTGACGGAGCGTGAGATTATCCAGCACCGCTGAGGGGCGGATCACCGCACCGTCGGCGTGATCGCCATCCGGCGGCAGGGAAAGTGAAAAGGCGCTGTCCGCCAGCGTGGCCTGTAAATCCAGACAAACGTGGCCGCGTCCGAGCTGATAGCTGGTCAGCGCGGTAGCCAGCAATAACAGCGGATGCGCATCGGGCACCTGTTTCGCCAGAAACGTCACCAGCGCACGATCCAGCTCACGCAGCCAGCCGCACGCCACCCAGCTTGCCAGCAGGTGCGCCATATCTTCATGGCTGTTGATTTTCATGCGCTTTTCTCCTGATTGCCACTAAACAGCATGTCGAGTTCTTCCATTAACGCTTTATCCGGCCGCTGAACGCAGACCCCGTTGCCCGGCGCATGGCTGCCGCGCAGGAAGACATACACCGCACCGCCGATGTGCCGGTCGTAGTCGTAATCCGGCAGACGTGATTTCAGCAAACGATGCAGGGCGAAAAGGTACAGCGTGAATTGCAGATCGTAGCGGTGATCCCGCATCGACTGCGTCATGGCCGTCTGGTCATAGCCGCTGGCATCAGCGCCCAGCCAGTTAGATTTGTAATCCAGCACGTAATAACGCCCGTCGTGTTCAAACACCAGATCGATAAAGCCCTTCAGCATGCCGTTAAGATCTTCCGCCAGCAGTGGCGCGCGTTCTGCCCCGCCGAGCGTGTAGTGCTGAACCAGCTTGTCCAGGCGACGGGTCGGCACCTGCGTCAGGGAGAACCAGAACTCCATCTCCACCTGATACGGCGGCAAACCGGCCAGCGTAAACGCCTCACCATCCGGCAGCGGTAACGGCTGCGTCAGCAACGCGGTCAGCCAGCCGGTCAGTGCGGGGATCCATTTCTCCCAGCCGCGGGTCTGACAGCGACGGCCAATCTGATCGGCGATTTTCTCCGGTTCAGCCGCCAGCGCAGCAAAGCCTTCGTCCCCCGCCCACTCCAGTAAACCATGCAGGAAATTACCCGGCGCCGGGCCGCGCGGAAACGCATACAAATCCGCGCCGGTCATCGGCTGCGATAATGCGTCTGTCAGTCGCAGATCGTCCAGCCCGAGGCTTTCGGAGATCTTGTTTTCAAAATAGGTGTCCTGTGCGGCGCTTTCGGCCTGCGCCTGCGGCTCGTGTGTTACCCCGTCTGAGACGATATAGGTTCCGGCAGGCGCGATTTGCAGACCCGAGAAACTCGACACCCACCAGCGCGGTGCTTTCTGCGTCCGCAACGGCGGGCGCGGCCCCAGCGCAGGCAACGCCTGCTGCGGACGAAACACGGCACCGTCAGGAACCGGCAGCGGCCATGCGCGCAGAGTGTCGGTTTCCAGCGCCTGCAAACGGCCCGGCAACGCGGCAGCATCAATCGCCTCTCCGCCGTTAAAAAGATAACCCGGCGCGCTCTTTTCAAACTCTTTCAGCGGTGCCATGCCCAGCCACAGCGCATAACACGAGCGGGTCAGCGCCACGTAAAATTTACGCAGATCTTCCCCCAGCCGTTCACGGTCAGCCAGCGCCAGCTCGTCTTCACTGGCGCTTAACGCCACTTCCAGCTCGCCTTCCGGCGTATGCCATTTGAGCGGTGAATCCTGTTTTTTCACCGCGCGGAATGCGCAGGCAAACGGCAGGAAGACCAGCGGATATTCCAGACCTTTGGATTTATGCACCGTCACCACTTTCACCAGTTCGGCATCACTTTCCAGACGCAATTTACGTGCGTCGCCGCCCTGATGTTCATCCTGACACTGCTCCGCCAGATAGCGGATCAGCGCATGTTCGCCGTCGAGCTGCACACTCGCCTGTTGCAGCAGTTCTGAAAGATGCAGTAAATCGGTCAGCGCGCGCTCATCACCGCGCCCGAGCAGGCGGCGCGGCACGTCGAACTCCCACATCAGGCGGCGCAGCATCGGTAAAATGCCCTGTTTGCGCCAGCAGGTACGGTACTCCTGAAACTGCCGGACATAGCGCTCCCACTCATTTTCATCCTGATTCAGACGATCCAGCGCTTCCCAGCTGAGATTGAGCGAAGGTGTCCCCAGGGCGGCACGCAGCAGACGATCGTTTTCCGGCGCGGCACAGGCCGCCAGCCAGAACTGCAATTCGCCTGCCTGCGCGCTCTGGAAAATGGATTCTTTATCTGACAGATAGACGCTGCGCACGCCGCGTTTGGACAGCGCCATGCGGATCGCCGCGGCCTCACGGCCGGTATTCACCAGCACCGCGATATCGCCGGGCATGACCGGTTTCAGCGGTTCTCCGGGGTGGCCGAAACCGGCGGTGCCCTGTTGCCCGAGACGCAGCAAACGGACAATTTCTGTCGCACAGCCGTCAGACATCAGCTGAACGTACTGAAGTTTCGGCAACGCTTCCGCCTGATCTTCCGGATACCACAGCGTCATGGCGGCAGCTTCGGCGTCGTCAATCACCAGCGTATCGGCGCGTCCTTTGGCTTCCACAGACAGGAACGGCACCTGATTGTCATCACCACGACGGAACAGAAAAGCGCCCTCGCCGGATGCGCGGGATTCCGCCAGCTGGAACACTTCGTTCACGGCCGCGACCATGGCGCGGGTGGAACGGAAGTTGGTCGCCAGCGTGTAGTGACGTCCGCCGGTATCGCGGCGCGCCCGCAGATAGGTGTAAATATCGGCCCCGCGAAACGCATAAATCGCCTGTTTCGGATCGCCGATCAGGATCAGCCCCTGCTCCGGTACATTTTCTGCCACCCGGTAAACGGTATCGAAAATACGGTATTGCAGCGGATCGGTGTCCTGAAATTCGTCGATCATCGCCACCGGGAACTGGGTGCGGATGATCTCCGCCAGCCGTTCACCGTTATCGCTGTGCAGCGCGGCGTCGAGGCGGGTCAGTAAATCGTTGAAGCCCATCTGCGCACGCTTTTGCTGCTCGGCGTCAAAGCGGTTTTCTATCCAGCGGCAGGCGTGTTTCAGCAAACCGCTGCGCGCATCAGGCAAACTCTCGAGACGCGCTTTCAGGGTTTCCATCGCGGTCAGCGCCGGATGCGCAGGCGGCTCGCCCTGTTTCCAGCACTCTGCCAGGCCTTCCGGCGTCAGGCGTTCCCAGCCGGTTTTCAGATCCGGCATCACTTCATCGGTGGTGGCCCAGGTATGGAGTTTTTCCAGCCACGGCGTGAAATAACGCGCCTGAATTTTACGGCCATCGACCACTTTCGCCGCCACCGCGCCCTCGAGGATCGTGCGCAGCTCCTGCGTCCATTGTGCCCAGCCCTGTTTCAGCGCCGCCAGCTCGTCGGCTTTCTGCTGACTGACCGTTTCGCACACCTGCGCAGGCGGTTCATCCGATCCCAGTTCGTCGGCATAGTCCAGCAGTGGCATCACGCTCTGGTGTAACGCTTCCGGCGTGCGCCACCAGCCGCGCAGGGTGCGGATGTCCGGCTCCGGCAGCGCGAAATAGAAGCTGCGCCAGTAGTCGCGCACCACGTCCATCAGCAATTCGCTCTGATCGGTTTCCAGTGTCTGCGTAAACAGGCTGTCGCTGTCGAACGCGTGTTCGCCGAGCATCCGGTTACACCAGCCATGGATGGTGGAAACCGCCGACTCATCCATCCATTCGGCCGCCAGTTGCAATTTACGGGCACAGCCCGGCCATTGCTCAGGCGTGTATTCCGCACGCAGTTTTAGGAGAAATTCGTCGCCGGATGACGGCTCATGCGGATCTTCCTGAAAGCACACCGCCGCTTTGGACAGACGTTCACGAATACGATCCCGCAGCTCTTTGGTGGCCGCATCGGTGAAGGTCACCACCAGAATGTCGGGCGGCGTCAGCGGGCGGCTGAAGGCGTTATCGCCGCCGTGCCCGAGCACCAGCCGCACGTACAGCGCGGCGATAGTGAAGGTTTTCCCGGTACCGGCGCTGGCTTCAATCAGGCGGCTGCCGGTCAGCGGGAAATTCAGCACGTTAAGGGCCGATGGCAGGGTGCGATCCGTCATTCCTTTCCTCCTTTCTTACTGCGAGAAAGATGATTTTTCAGCGGAGCCAGAAGCAGATCCGCAAGCACGGCGAATTCGCCGTCGGACCACAATGTGGCAAAATCAGGCCACGCGCGGGCCAGATACGGGTTGCTGTCGCGCTCACCGAATTTTTTGTTAGCCGGATCGTGATTTTCATAGGCATCACGCGCGGCAAACCAGGCATCGCTGTCCGGCGCGCTCTGTTCATTGCCGTCTTTTTTCAGCCAGACGAAGGCGGTTTTCACCGCCAGCGGCAGCGGACGTAACTGCCCCTGCTGCCAGGTCTCCACCAGCGTTTGCCACAGCGCTTCGGCCTGTGAAATCTCCAGCGGCGGCAGTTCAGCGGTGCCGTTTTTGCTGACAATAATGCTGTGCATCGGCTGCCCGCCGAGGTGCCCGGCCAGATGAGCGACCCAGTACGGCAGCAGTTTGTCGAAACGGTAGCTGCGCTCTTTGGTCATCAGGCCGCCACTTTCCAGCACCACGCGCGCCCGTTCACCGCCCTCACTGGCGCGCAGATCGCCCAGCCAGTCTGAGAAACTGACGCCGCCGGTATCAACGCTCAGCGATTCATTGCCGAGAGCCTGAGGCCACGCGTCGAGCACCTGCTGATAGCTGGCAAACAGCTGTTCCATCGGCTCCGCCAGATCTTCACTCAGCACTCTGGCAAATTCTCCCGGTGCCAGCTCGCCGCGCCGTTCGATGCGTTCAAGCTGCTGTCGCAAAACATCCTGCCGCGACACCCCGGCTTCCAGCGCCCATTTCTGCGCGCGGATCAGTTCATCCTGTAATCGCCAGTTTTCCAGCGCGTTCACATCGAAAGGTTCCTGATCTTCGCTGCCTGGATCTTCCCGCTCAAAATAGATATTCAGCCGCTGGCGGAAGAAGCTGCGCACCGGATCCGACAGAAAATCCGACAGCTGGCGCAGCGTCAGCGCCCCTTCCTGTTCAACAGGTTGCAGCGGTTGTGCAGCAACGTCAGCGGCTTCCGCTTCCAGCCCGGCACGCCATTCGTGGGCATAACTGAACAGCGCGCTGTCTTTAACAAAATAGTCGCGGTTGAACGGCTGAAGACGATGTTCAACGGTCAGCGCGTTTAGAAAAGCTTTTCTTTCCCTCTCACTTTGGTCTTTTATTGACTCTAAATTATTCTGACTTTCTTGTTCTTCCGCTGTTTCTAAAAGCTTCCAGCCTGCCGCCAGATGGTCACGCAGTTGCGCCACCAGCACCGACGGCGGGCGCTCAGTGTTGTCATGAATGCTGCGCCCCACCCAGCTGATGTGTAGGCGTTCGCGGGCAGAAAGCAGCGCTTCGAGGAACAGGTAGCGGTCATCTTCCCGACGTGAACGGTCACCGGGGCGGTAATCGCGTCCCATCAGATCGAAATCCATCGGCACGCGGTTACGCGGATAATCGCCGTCGTTCATGCCGAGCAGGTAAACGTGGCGGAACGGAATAGCGCGCATCGGCATCAGCGTGGCAAAGGTCACCGCACCGCCGAAGAACGGCTGCGTCAGGCCGGACTGGTCAAACTGTGCCAGCCAGTGATCGCGCACCACAGAAAGCGGCAGTTCGGCCTGTAAATCAACGCTTTCACAGGCTTCCAGCCAGGTGTCCAGTTCGGTGTGCAGACGGACTAAAATAAAGCCGTCCTCTCCCTCGTCGTCCTGTGCAAAATACTGTGAAAGGATCGCGCGCAGACGCTCGCCCCAGACCTGCGGCGCGGCGGGCTCGCGCAGCTGACGCCAGGTATCATCGAGGCAACTCAGCAGATGCGACAACGGCCCGATCAGCGCCGCGTCCAGCCCGCCGATTTCATCCAGCGGCTCGATATTCCCCCAGGCTTCGCCGCTGCCCACTGCGTAGCCCAGCAGCATCCGTTGCAGGCCAAAGAACCAGCTGTTTTGCTCCGGCGATAACGGCAGTTCGAGGCTCTGACGCTGTTCGGCGTGCAGCCCCCAGCGCACGTTGGCGGCGCGTATCCAGCGGTGCAACAGCGGCAGTTGTTCTTCTTCGATGGCAAAGCGCTGACGCACCGACGGCACATCGAGTAAATCCAGCAAATCACTGACGGCAAACCGCGACTGCGGCAAATTCAGCAGGCGCTCCAGCGCGCCGAGCAGAGAATTATTCTGGCGCGGCCCCTGATCGGCGACGGTGAACGGAATGTAGCGCGGGTCGCTGCGCGCGGTCAGGCCGAACACCGCCTGAATATGCGGCGCGTAGCCGTTGATGTCCGGCACCATCACAATAATATCGCGCGGTCTGAGCGTCGGATCTGCCGCCAGCGCGGCCAGCAGACGGTCATGCAGCACTTCCACTTCGCGCTGGGCGCTGTGGGTAATGTAGAAGCGCAGAGAGTCGTCCTGCGCATTCAGCGGCGGCCAGTATCCTTTGGTTTCAGCCAGCGGGCGCAGTTGCAAAATATCTTCCTGCAACTGGTGCAGTAACGTGTCGGTGCCGTTAGAGGTAAAGAGATCAATACGCGGGATCACCGGTGCCAGTTGCGAGGCATAGGATTCGTGGTTGTCATATTCATTGAGCAGGCCGATATAATCGCGCCCCTGCTTGCCCCACGCTGCCAGCAGCGGATGGGCATGCTGATGAAGCTCATCATCGTTCATCACCGGCGGCATACCCGGCTTGCGCTGCTGACGCATCCGTTCGGCGCGCAGCAGATCTTTATCGGCGATGATATCGCTCCAGTCGTGCTCGCACGGGTTATGCACGCACATAAAAATGTGCGTCCAGCGGCCAAGCACCGCCAGCACTTCGAGAGATTGCTGTGGCAGTGAAGAGATGCCGAAAACGACCAGGCGCGCAGGCAGACCGGCCGGGCGCTGATGTTCAGAAAGCGTTTGGGCGTGGTGCAGAAAACGCTGATGCAGCGCGGCGCGACTGGTATTACGCTGATTTTCAGGAACATCCGCCAGCAGCGCACGCCACAGTTGAGGCTGCCACAGCAGGTTTTCCGGTAAAGGCTCGCTGCCCTTGCGGCTGGTACGCAGAACGTCCAGTCCGTTGCCCCAGTCCTCCAGCCAGTCGGCGCGATACACCTGATATTGATCGAACAAATCGGCCAGACGCTGTGCCAGCTGATGCAGTTTGCGCATGTCGCCGTCGTCTTTTAAGAAACGCGCCAGCGGTGCAAACACCGGTTCGGTGAGCAATTGCGGTAACAGCCGGATCAGCCGCCAGGTCAGCAATGGCCGGTCGAACGGTGAAGATTCCGGCACCTGCTCTTTGCCCAGCACGGCGCGGTACACCTGCCAGAAAAAACGCGCCGGAAGTTTGATGTCCAGCGCCGCCGCAATGCCGCAGCCGCCGTCATCCGCATCGCGCGCCAGCGCCAGTTTCAGCCACTGGTTGATGCCATTGCTCTGCACCAGAATCACTTCATTTTCCAGCGGCGAAAGCGGATGCGCCGCCATCCACGTGATCAGCACGTCCCTCAGGGCTTCTGAGTGATTGCCGTGTAACACCATCAAACCTGAATTCACGCCCGCATCCCTTATTATCGCTGGTTTAAGGGAGAGATTTTGCGTTGATTTGGAAAGGATTGAAAGGAAAAGAGGCCGGGATTGCAGGCACCGTCATCCTGTCAGAGGGAGACGTTAATGATGACTCCCCTGATAATTTCATTAGCCAATAAATTAGTTTTTAATTAAATTCATTTCAGTAACATTCAGCTATCTAATAATTTTCTGTTTATCAGCGGTAAAAATCTCATTTTTTAGAAGATTCAGAAAACAGCTTTTGTGTCGTGAAAAGTAAACTGTTATAAAGACGCGTTAGTTATTTACCGCATAACAAATACAAGTGAATCAGTTAATAAAAATATTTACAGTGAATATTAGAATTATCTATAGTGGTGTTTTCTTGTAAGCATTATTGGCTCTCGCCGCTATACCTGCTGAAAGGTGCGGAAAAACAAACAGTAAAAACAATTCTTTACACTTTAAAAACAGCAAGTGCATCATGAAAAAACGTAAAAAATCCAGACAATTTCTGTGCGGTCGCCAGAAATTACAGGGTCTGAAAGACATCTGTGATTTATTATTTACACTATCAATACCACTCAGCATGTATATTTGTATTTCAGCTGTCATGACAGGTAAGAAAAATATTTTATCGGAAAATGCTACGTCACTTTTAGAATTCCCCGGCAGGTGCAGTTAGAAATATCTTCCATCGAATAACCGGGTTATTCCATTGTGAATTGAATCGCCAGGACGGCGTTTAGCATTATCTGATTTTCACGAGCAACACCCTGCATCTCAACCAGGGTGGGCAATTGCTGGCCGGCAGAAACTGGAGCTGACGGCCAGCCCCCACAGCACGGAAGAGGTGCTTAGCGCGCGACTTAACCGCGCGCCGCTTTAATCATCCCGTCCAGCCATTCCTGATGGCCGTTGATCATCGGATTCGGCCGCGTCACTGCGAGATCGCGTGCCGGTTTTCCATTCTGCGTTTCCTGGGTGAGGATGCGTACGCGGCCACCGGAAAGTTCTTCGATAAGCCACGCGTGATGCACGTCAAGACGGGTATCGGCGTCGCCTTCTGCCCAGCCGTGCCACGCCATGCGCGCGGGCTGGCCGTTGGCTGGCGGGACGTATTCATTCACCTGCGCTTCCACCGGAAAGCCGAAGGTGCTGAAGCGAAAACGTGCGCCGTCGCTCAGCCCCGGTCCGCTGCCGTCGTGGAACGCAATATCCGACGCATTGCTGTAATACTCCGGCCAGGCGGCGGTGTTATCGAGTTGTGCCCAGAGTTGTTCAACGGTCAGGCCGGTGATGATCATTTCGTTAGACGCGAAGTTATCGGCTTCGCCGGGGAGGTAGCCTTGCGGCCAGTTGATCGCATTCATGTGTGATTCCTTTATGTCCGGGAAACAGCCCGCAGGCTGGTGTCCACAAAGAATACGCACCGCTGAGATATTACGAAAATCATGGATCGTGATAGCCAGCATGGCTTATTTTTATATCTGGAAGGCAGATAAAAAAACAGGCAGAAGAAGACTTCTGCCTGCCGACAATGACGCGAATGTAAATTCAGCGATCAGTTAATGCTGTAACGCTCAAGCCAGTGCGCGTAAGGCGCAGGCAACACCCATGATGGATTGTCTTCGCCCAGCTCTTTCGCCAGCGCATACGGATAATGCGGGTTGGCGAGCATCGCGCGGCCAATCATCACCAGATCCATATCTTCTTCGCTGATACAGCGCTCGGCGATTTGCGCCGAAGCCACGCCCCAAGAGCTGGCCACCGGCAAACCGGCTTCTGCACGCACGCGGCGCGACACCGGCGCGAGGAAACCGGCACCCCACGGGATCTGCGCTTCCCAGGTGGAGAAACCGACGCTGACGTTCAGCATATCCAGCCCTTTCTCACGCAGAATGCGGGTCAGTTCGATAGATTCCGCCAGCGTTTCTTCGTCGCGGCCATCGTATTCAATCACGCCGAAACGCGCGGTGATAGGCAGGTTTTTCGGCCAGACGGCGTTAACGGCGTCGAAAGTCTCAATCAGGAAACGGCTGCGACCGGCGAAATCACCGCCGTATTCGTCGGTGCGGGTGTTGGAATGCACGGAGAAGAAGCTTTGCGCCAGATAGCCGTGGGCAAAGTGCAGTTCCAGCCATTCAAAACCGGCATCGCGCGCACGTTTTGCCGCGGCCACAAAATCCGCCATCACGCGCTGGATATCGGCTTTGGTCATCTCTTTCGGCACTTTTGGCAGATGTTTGCCAAACGCAACGGCGGAAGGCGCAATCGTCGCCCAGCCGCGCGGGTCGCCTTCGGCAATATGGTCGTCCCCTTCCCACGGCAGATTGGCGCTGGCTTTACGGCCTGCGTGACCGATCTGGATCCCCGGTACTGCACCGGCGGCTTTGATGGATGTGGCGATTTTCGCCAGTTCAGCGGCCTGTTCATCGTTCCAGATCCCCAGACACCCAGGGGTGATGCGGCCTTCAGGTGACACCGCCGTCGCTTCGACAATGACCAGGCTTGCGCCGCCGCGGGCGAGGGTCGCGTAATGCACCTGATGCCAGTCGTTCGGCACGCCATCAGTGGCGGAATACTGGCACATCGGCGGAACGGCAATACGGTTTTTTAAGGTGACGTCTTTCAATGTAAAAGGCGTGAAAAGTGCAGACATATATTTTCCTCGAAGGATGGGATCATTCAGCAACCAGCGTGCCGTCAAAGAGCTATAAGCAGAAGTCTGAAAATATTATAGTGCCTATTATATTTCGTTATAACTCAATCGGTGCCCTGCCCATGCGCAATCTGAAAAGTCTCGATCTGAATCTGCTAAAGACGTTCGATGCACTGCTCGACGAGCGCAGCGTGACCCGCGCCGCTGAGCGCCTTTCCCTGACGCAGCCTGCCGTGAGCAGCATGTTGACACGTCTGCGTGAAAGCTTTGATGACCCTTTATTTGTCCGTGCGCGCTACGGCATTGTGCCGACCGAGCGTGCGCTGGCGCTGGCAAAACCGGTCAAACGGGTGATGGCGGAAATTGACGCGCTGTTGCAGCCGGAAGCCTTTGTTCCCGCCGAATGCGAGATGACGTTTACGCTGGCCGCCACGGATTATGCGCTGAGCGTGATTATCGTGCCGTTCTTTTCCCTGTTGCGGCAACTTGCACCGGGCATTCATCTGTCGGTTCAGCGGGCGGAGGCGTCGAACATTCAGGAGCGGCTTGAACGCGGTGAAGTCGATCTCGCTCTGCTGACACCGGAAACCACGCCGCCCGACCTGCATATCCGCCATTTGTACGATGAGCGTTATGTTTGCACGCTGCGCAAAGGCCACCCGGCGCTGGACAAGGGAACGATTTCCCTCGGGACGTTTTGTCATTACGACCATGCGCTGGTGTCGCTGAGCGGCGAAAATTTTGCCGGAGTGACGGATACCGCGCTCCGGGCGCTCGGCAAAAAACGCAATGTGGTGTTGTCGGTGAACAGTTTTCTGGTGCTGCCGCCGGTGTTGCAAACCACGGATCTGATCGCCGTGGTGCCGGAACGGCTGGTGCGAGATGCCGCAGGGCTGGAAGTGATGCTGCCGCCGCTGGACATTCCCGGCTTTACTAAAGTCGCCGCATGGCACGAACGCTCGCATCTCTCCCCCGCGCACCAGTGGCTGAGGCAGCAACTGGCGCAGGTCTGTAGCGGGCAGTAGGATCGTGCTATTTTCAGGGCGTTACCGGCTTTTAAACATTCTCTTAAAGGGTCTGAACCATGGAAAAATTACCTGCTATCACCATCACTTACTGTTCCCAGTGCAACTGGATGCTGCGCGCCGCGTGGATGGCGCAGGAACTGCTGAATTCGTTCAGCAGCGATCTGGCGTCGGTAACGCTGGTCCCCGGCACCGGCGGCATTTACGAGATCAAAGTCGATGACGAGATTATCTGGGAGCGTAAACGTGACGGCGGCTTCCCGGATGCGGCGCCGCTCAAGCAACGCGTGCGCGACATCTGCTTCCCGGAGCGTTCACTCGGGCATGTGGATAAGAAGAAAATTGAACAGGATGGCGAGGCGTAATTCATCGGGAAGGGAAAAGGCAGGAAATGCATCCTGCCCGTTAAGCACGACTCAGGCTTTGCGTGACACGTGTTCCGCCGCTGCAAGGTTGGCTTTCGCGACAGCATCGGCCAGCGTATTTCCGTTCAGGAGTGAGGTGCACAACATGCCCATAAAGCAGTCGCCCGCGCCATGGGTACTGACCAGCGTGATTTTCTCGGCGGGCAGCGACTGGCTGGGGTTGCCCGCTTCGCTCCAGGCAACGCCATGTTCGCCCGCGGTGACCACCACGGCCGGATAGTGCTGACTGAGCCACTGCGCGGCTTCACAGGCGCCGGCTAAATCATTCACCACGATGCCGCTAAGATCGCGGGCCTCAACGCCGTTGACCACCAGCAAATCCACCGCAGCCCGCATCCCGGTGCACAGTTCACGCGCCGGAGCGGCATTTAGGCAGACGCGCACGCCGCGCCGCTTCGCCTCTCTCGCCGCGTTCAGGTTGACCGCTTCCGGCACTTCATTTTGCAGCAGCAACATGTCCACCTGCTGCCACAGAACATCATGGCTGAACTGCGCCGGGTCGATCAGGTTGTTGGCGTTGGACACCACCACCGCGCCGTAATCGCCTTCGGCATCCATCAGCGCGACGCTCATGCCGGACGGAACGGCGTCAGTGACCGCGATACCCGCCGTATCAACGCCGTGCTCATGAAGTACGCCGCGCAGGAATTCTCCCTGCGCATCCGCTCCGACCGCACCGGCAAAACTGACCTGTGCGCCCGCTTTCGCGGCAGAAACGGCCTGATTGCCGCCCTTACCGCCGAATTTGTACGAACAGCCGCTGCCGATCACCGTCTCGCCTTTTTCAGGGCGGTGATGCGCGTGGATCACGATGTCGTAATGGAGGCTGCCCGTGACTAAAATTTTACCCATTCTAGTATTCCCGAAGGTCCTGAACCGCCTGCTGGGTTTTCATCAGGTTCTTTTCCGCTGTCTTCAGATCCTTCTGTGCGATCGCCACGAATAAGGCATCCAGAATATTTAACTGGGCGATGCGCGACGCGGCGTTTTCCCCGAGCAAGTGCGATCCCTGAGAGGTTGAATTGAGAACCACATGCGCATTGCGCGCAATAGGCGACTCGGCATAATTGGTGATGGCGATAACTTTGGCACCGTTGCGCGCCGCCAGTTTGATCGGATCATTCACCGCGCGGGTCGCGCCGGAATGACTGATCGCCACCACCGCATCATCGTCCGATAAGACGGCGGCTGACATCAGCATAATATGAGCATCATCGTAGACCGTCGTTTTGATCCCTATTTTCAGGAGCTTGTGCGACAAATCTCGTGCCACGGCGGCAGAACCGCCAACGGCATATAAATCGATGTGCCTGGCTTTAAAAAGAATGTCAGCGGCACGGTTAAATTCAGAAATATCGACAATCGATAATGTTTCTTCGATAGCCTGAATAGAGGTTCTGAATACTTTTTCAAGTAATTGCTCCGACGAATCTCCCGGTTCAATTTCAGCATGTAAATTTGCCACTTCAGAATAGTTGTAATAAATTAAACTGCTTCTGAAATCTCTGAACCCTGAAAAGTTTAATTTTTTCGTCAGTTTTACAACCATCGCCTCAGACACATTATTTTCCAGCGCAATTTCTTTTAAAGACGTGTGCTCGGTAAAATCGGTTTTAGACGTAATTGATTCGACGACTTTTCTTTCCAGTGGCGTCAGATGTGGCAATTTCATACGAATTTGAGCACCAATAGCTCGCGGATCCTGATTCATTACTTGCCTCGTGTCGCCCGGTCAATCAACATCGCTATGATAATTATAAGGCCAGTAGCAAGCAATTGATAAAACGCCTGAATATTCAGAAGTGTCAGGCCATTACGTAATGAACCCAAAATAACCGCGCCAATCAGCGTACCGATCACACTGCCTTTGCCGCCCATCAGCGAAGCCCCGCCAATGGCCGCCGCGGCAATGGCATCAAGCTCCCACAAATTCCCCATCGTCGGCTCGGCAGCGCCCAGCCGGCCAATCAGGATAAGCGAAGCCAGCGAGGCTAACACGCCGGAGATCACAAAGACCGTCACCTTGGTTCTTTTGACCGGGACACCGGCCACGCGCGCCGCTTCTTCGTTACCGCCCACCGCCAGAATGTATTCGCCGAGCGGGGTTTTATTCATCACTACCCACAATATAGCGGCAATGGCGATGACGATAACAATCGGTGCCGGAACGCCGAAGACCGTGCTGTTGATGACGGTGCGAAACTCCATCGGAATGCCGAAAATCGGGTTGCCGTTGGTGAAAATCAGCGCCAGGGCGCGGAATAACGACAGGCCGCCGAGGGTGACGATGAAAGGTTGCAAACCGGCGTAGGCCACTAACATCCCGCTGAACACGCCGCACAATGCGCCGACGCCGAGCGTCGCCATAATGGCCAGCGGAATGGGCACGCCGGACACCATCAGCGTCGCACCGAGCACCGCAGAAAGCGCCGCGGTTGGCCCGACGGAGAGATCGATACCGCCGGAAATAATCACCAGCGTCATTCCCAGCGCAATAATGCCGTTGATGGAAGACTGCTGCAAAATATTCAATAAATTAGGCACGGTAAAAAATACCGGCGATAAAAAAGAGAAGGTGATCACAATGATTAATAAACCAATCAGCGTTCCGGCATCGCGTACGTTGAATTTAAATAATGCCGAAGAAAAAACCTTGGGCTGAACATTACCTTGAGTCGTCATAATAATGGCCTTCAATAAATAGGGAGGTGACAGACTTTATCAACACTTAATTCAGATCGCTTATTGCATAACGGGCGATATTTTCTTCCGTGATCTCGTCGCCGTTAAGTTCTTTTGTAATTTTCCCTTCACGCATCACCAGGACTCTGTCCGAAATTCGCATAATTTCCGGCATTTCAGAGGAGACAACCACAATGGCTTTTCCCTGCTGCGCCAGTTTTTCGATCAAATTATAAATTTCAGACTTGGCACCAATATCAATTCCCCGTGTTGGCTCGTCAAAAAGAAACACTTTATTATCTGCGGCCACCCAACGTCCGATAATCACTTTTTGCTGATTACCGCCACTGAGCGTACCGATAGGTTTTTCAATATTCAGCGGACGCAGGCGCAGATCGGTCATGACCTCCAGCGCGGTCTGATCCAGCTGATGTCTTTTCAGCAATCCGAAACGGGTGAAACGCCCCATTGACGGCAATGCCATGTTCATTTTCACCGCGCGTTCTTTGATGATGCCTTCTTTTTTACGATCTTCCGGCACCAGGCCGATCCCGGCGCGTATGGCGGCGCTGACGTTGTGATTTTTAACGGCAACGCCGTCGACCTCAATACTGCCGCCGGTTTTCGCGTCGATCCCGGCGATCAGTTTGAGCAACTCGGTACGCCCTGACCCGACCAGCCCGGCGATACCCAGCACTTCCCCCGCGTTGACGCTGAAACTCGCCGACCGCACCGCGCTGTCACGGCTGAGCCCCTCGACGCGCAGCACTTCACGTTGCGTCGCGTGCGAATGATGCTGCACTTTTTCGATTTTGCGCCCGACCATTTTTGTGACGATGGTTTCTTCCGTTTCATCGCAGATATTCACCACGCCGACCTGTTTGCCATCACGTAAAATCGTCGCGCGGTCGCAGACTTTGAAGATTTCGTTCATTTTGTGCGAGACGTAAATCAGCGCCACGTTCATTGATTTCAGATCCGAAATCAGTTCAGCCAGTCGCTCGAATTCAGTGGGCGTCAGGCTGGAAGTCGGCTCGTCCATCGCAATGATTTTGGCTTCATCCAGCAGCGCGCGGCCAATTTCGACAATCTGCTGCTGCGACACTTTCAGGTTTTTGATCGGCTCATCCGGATCGATGCTCGGATCAAGACGGCGCAAAATCGACACCGCCCTTTTGTACTGCGCCTGCTTATCGACAAACAGCCCTTTGAACCGCGTTAAAGGCCGCCCGAGGAACATATTCTGGGCCACGGAGAGTTCAGGAACGTGCTGCAACTCCTGATGGATCATCGCGATACCGGCATGGCGGGCGGAAAGCGGGTTCTTCATCTGAATCACCTGCCCGTCCACCAGGATCTCGCCGGAATCTGCCGCACGCACGCCTGACAGAATATTCAGCAACGTCGATTTCCCCGCACCGTTTTCACCGATCAGCGCGTGAACTTCACCCGGCCTGACCGAGAAATCGACATTCTGCACCGCCGCCACGCCGCTGTAGCTTTTGCTGATGCCACGCATCGTCAAACTGTACTGTTCCATAAACTCTCCCGACCCGTTTTCAGACGCCTGACTTATTTTTGCTGTGCCAGCAGCTGGCGCAGTTTGATGTTGTCTTTGGTAGAGAAGGCATCAACGTTGTCTTTGGTGATTAACGCCTGCGGCGTAGACACCACGCGGGAGATTTTCTGGCCGCTGATAAGACGCAGCACCACTTCCATCGCCACCTGACCGGTCAGCACCGGGAAGCTGTCCACGGTACCGGTCAGCTCGCCGCGTTTAATCGACGCATAGGCATCAGAAATCCCGTCGGTGCCAAATACGGCGACCTGTTTGGATTTTCCGGCAGCGGCCACCGCCTCGACCACCCCGAGCGCCATGCCGTCATTGTTGGCGTAGAAACCAATTAAATCAGGATGTTGTTGCAAAATGGTGGCGGCAGCGTTGTAGGCATTCTCGCGGCTCCAGTTGGCAGGCACGCTGGCCACCACGGTGAATTTTCCGCCGGGCTGGAGGGTTTCTTTAAAGCCGCGCGTACGCTGAGCGGCGGCGTATACGCCAGGCTGCCCTTCGATGACGGCCACTTTCCCGCCTTCTGGATGTTGTTTGATAAACCAGTTGGCGACGCGCACGCCGTTATCCTTTTGCACATTACCGACGTAATGTTCGGCATTAGGCATAACCGCATCGTTGACGTTAACCACCGCGATGCCTTTGCTTTTGGCGGATTCATACGCCGGTTGCAGGTTGGCATCGGTTTGCGGAGAAACCAGCAGGCCGTTGAAGCCCTGCGAGATCAGCGTTTCAGCGATAGACAGCTGACCGAGCTGATCGTCTTCGTTAGCGGCGGCCTGATATTCGACGGTAAACCCGTATTGCTTCGCCGCGTTTTTGTAGCCTTCGCCCAGCGAGCGCCAGTATTCGTTGGTCAGCGTTTTAGACACGCCACCAATTTTCAGGTTTTTATCTACCGCCGGCATCGGGCCGTATTTAACGCCGAGCTGCGTCCAGTCAGTGCGATCGGGCTCGGTGTCGGACTGTAACGGCGCTAAATCTGCGGCGTAAACGCTGGTGCAAAGCAGTGTAGAGGTGAGTACAGACAGTAAGAGTTTTTTCATTATCTGACCTTCGGTTGTTATTTTTATGGTTGTCACAGCGAAGCGCTGTGGCGGGTACTTTTGCTTTCCGGCTGGTTTGGATTCAATAAATCTTTTACTGCGCCAGCATCACGTCGTTGACGATCTGCTGTGAGGCAACGGCGTCCTGCCTGCTGATGGCATCATTCAGCGCCGGATTGTTTTCGAGTTTTTCGCACAGTTTCAGTAAACGGATCACCGTGGCGATATTGGTTTCCGCTTCGCGTACCGGATCCAGACCGCTGGCGTCCGGGAAGGTATCGAAGTAATACGCGCCTTTATAACCGTCGCGTTTCATCTGCAGCAGAAACTCCAGCGTGGCGCGCGGGTTGACCGAGCCGACCATCAGGCCGTCGTCGCGTTTTCCCCAGCCGTCGTTGAGATCAAGCCCCAGCAGGCGTGAACGGCGTGCCACCATGGCGGCGGCGAATGCCGGAATTTCGTTGGCAAATAACACGTGCGCGAAATCCAGCGTAATGCCTAAGTTCTTGCAACCGGCCTCTTCAACGGCCAGCAGGCAGGTCGTGGCATTCGGGAAAATGCTGTAAGCCCGCGGTTCGTTGGGTTTGTACTCAATGCTGACGTCGATGTCCGGGGCATATTCCGCCACTTCGCGCACCGCGCCGACCGCGTCTTCCCACATTTTTTTGTAATCGGCCTGGAAGCAGTAATCAAAACCGTCCTGCCCCATCCACAACGTCATGATGCTGGCACCGAATTCGCGCCCGGCGTCGATGCCGCGTTTGGTGAGTTCAATCGCCTGACGGCGGATCTTAGGGTCCGGGTGGGTGAATGCGCCGATTTTGAATTGCGGAGCATCCCAGCGCATCTGCATCCCGTTCACCGCCAGCCCGACTTCCTCGATTTTCTGACGCATCGTCTTGATATCATCGGTCATATGCTGCGGATAGTTGAGGTCCAGATGCGTCAATCCTTTAACCGTAGCTGCACGTTCGATCATTTGCAGCACTGAAGGTTTGCCTTTCAGTTCCGGCCAGTAAAGATAAGCCCCCGAGGCAAACGAGTTCAGACGTGTGGCAAATTTAAGTTCTGACATGGGGTGTCCTTTAAAATCGATTCGTAATGTACTTTCCTGCTTCACATTATTTCGTAAAGTAGTGCATTACTATCATCAGGCGAAAAAAGCCGCAAGATCCCCTGCCGGATTTGTGATCAGATTTGAGAGGTGATTCACGAAATAGATGAACAATATGGCTTCGGCATACGCGGACAGGGAATGACTCTGAATACGGCAGCTTTCCCCGCTGAAATAGCAGGAAGGTGTTGCTGCGCCCTACAAACGCCCGTTTTTTGTGACCTGCTTCAAGTTTCTCCGTTTACTGTCGATACCCAGATCTTAAGATTCCTTTCAGGGAAATGCCCATGCTTAAGACCCTTCGTTCGCGCATCATCGTGGCCTGCATCTCGATTGTGATTTGCTCGCTGGCTATCAATACGTTCCTCAGTTACACCGTCGCCAATAAATACAACAGTCAGGCGACAGACAGCACGCTGAACGCGCTGACATCAAGCCATACGCAAGGGATCAGCGAATGGGTCAGCGCCAAAACGCAGATGATTGTTTCACTGCAACCCGTGGCGCTGACGGCGGACCCGATACCGGTGATGAAGCAGATCGCAACGGCGGGAAACTTCGCCAACGTCTACGTCGGCTACGCCAATAAAACCGCCAAATTCTCCGATCCGACCGGCGTACCCGCCGATTACGATCCAACAGGCCGCCCCTGGTACAAACAGGCCGAAAGCGCCGGACATCCGGTGGTCACCCCGCCGTACATCGATGCGGGCACCGGCAATCTGGTGGTGACTTTCGCAGTGCCGGTGATGGAAAACGGCGCGCTGAAAGCGATTGTGGCGGGGGACGTTTCCATGGACAGCGTGGTCAATAACGTCAATACCATTCACCCGACGCCGGAAAGCTTCGGCATGCTGGTGGACAGTGCCGGCACCATCATCGCGCATCCCGATGCAAAACTGGCGCTGAAACCCTTCACTTCCCTGGCGGAAGGCGTGGACCTGCCACGACTGTTTGCCGCCAGCGCGCCGTCGGATATTCACATGAACAAGGCGGTAAAACGCGTCCGCGCCCTGCCGGTTGCAGGTACGGACTGGTTTACGCTGGTCATTGAAGACAAGAAAGAATCGACGGCGGGCATGCGATCCCTGCTGACCTCCTCGGTGATTGCGCTGATAGTGATTGTGCTGCTGTCGGCGGCGGTTATTGGCCTTATCATCACCAAAGCGTTTCGTCGCCTGTCTGCCGTGCGCGATACGCTCAACGCCATCAGCTCCGGCGAAGACGATCTGACGCAGCGCTTACCGACCGACGGGCATGACGAAGTCACGCAAATTGCACATGCGTTTAATACCTTCGTCGATAAGCTCAGCAAGGTGATGGCTGAAATCCGCACCACCAGCGAATCGGTGAAAGTGGCAGCGGATGAAATTGCGGCCGGAAATAACGATCTGTCCGGCAGAACGGAATCCGCAGCGGCCAGCCTGCAACAGACGGCGGCGTCACTTGAGCAGATCACCGCGACCGTCTCACAGTCCGCCAGTTCGGCCAGACAGGCCAGCGAGACGGCGAAATCGGCATCGGAAGCGGCGTCACGCGGTGACATCGTGGTGAACAAAGTCATGACGACAATGGAGAGCATTGAAAGCGCATCATCGAAAATCGGTGACATCACCGGGGTTATCGACGGCATCGCTTTCCAGACCAATATTCTGGCGCTCAACGCGGCGGTGGAAGCCGCACGGGCAGGCGAACAGGGGCGCGGTTTTGCCGTGGTCGCCAGTGAAGTGCGCAGCCTGGCACAGCGCAGCGCGCAGGCAGCGAAAGAGATCAAAGGGCTGATCGAATCCACCGTCAGCAGCGTGGCGTCCGGTTCTGCGCAGGTTCGTCTGGCAAGCAGCAGCATGAGCGAAATTGTCAGCAACGTGTCTAACGTCAGCAGCGTGATGCTCGACATCACCCATGCCTCCGAAGAACAGATGCAGAGTATTCACGAGATTAACCGCGCCATCACACAACTGGACGGCATGGTGCAGCAGAACGCCGCGATGGTTCAGGAATCTGCCGGTGCCGCCTCAGCCTTGCAGCAACAGGCAACCGGACTGGCGGTCGCGGTCGGGCATTTCAGGGTCTGATCACCCCGCCTGACTGAAACGTCCATCACCGCCCCCGGACCTCATCCTCCGGGGGCTTTCCCTCTCCGCGCTCCTCAGGTTATTCCCGCCGGCCTCAGATTTGGGTTATGTCTGTTTTATGCTAGGATTATGTCAGGAATATATAAAAACAGCGTCTAACCTTTGAGGAATAAGGAATGAAGTACCCCATTGAGTTTCGATGGACTCAAAAACATGAGGATTATTGTTTACAACATAAGGTCCATCTTAAATTCCCGGAAATGGTGGAAGGGATATATAAAAAGAGAAATATATTCCTTTTTAAAAAAGGGGAGAAAATAAAATTTAACGCGGATGTTTGGGTCGAAGAATATGCCGCCATGCCGCGGAAAAGTTTCTGTTCGATGGGCGCCTATTCCTACGCGTGCAGTAAATTACCTAATAACCTCACCACCGGGCGATTTTGCAGCCTGGCAGCAGGCGTGCGGATTATGGGGCCACAACACCCCATACACCGGTTTACGACCAGTCCGCTGACGTATCATGATTTCTTCTCGAAGGTGGCGCAGGAGCAATTCGGAGAAACGCTGAACATTGCGGGGTTCGACTATATGCCGCCCGCGACGGTATTAGGCCATGATGTCTGGGTGGGGGAACACGCCGTATTAAAAGGCGGCATCACTATCGGTAATGGCGCCATCGTTGCGGCCAATGCAGTGGTCACCGGCGATGTGCCGCCTTACGCCATCGTCGGCGGCATTCCGGCTAAGATTATTAAATACCGCTTTGCGCCAGACATCATCGAGCGCCTTCAGGCAATGGAATGGTGGGATTATAAAATAACCGATCTGCCGGATGTCACCCAGTGCGATGACATTCTTTATTTCATCCAACAGATGGAAGAAAAAATAGCCCGTGGTGAAATAAGTAAACATCAGTATAAAATCATGAATATCGCGCAGGAACTGGCGAGGCTATAAAAACAGCAAGACTTTCATTACTTCAGTTTCAGACCTGTCAACAAAGCCGGTGATTTTTAATCCCTCAATCCCGGCTTCTCAACATCATTTTGCGTACGTTAAAAGTCCGGCCACTAGCCTTGCCGAAGGATTGCCCGTTCTTATGAACCGGCAACCGGCTTCAGGCTTTAAGTTCCCGTTCCACCAGAGTCGTCAGCACGCTGATACCCAGAGGAATGATGTCGTCGTTAAAATCATAACGCGGGCTGTGCAGCGAAGCGGAAGGCGTGGCGCCATCGGCGCCCAGCCAGAAGTAGGCGCCCGGACAGGCTTCGAGCAAATAGGCAAAATCTTCAGCGGCCATCGACGGGGCATTGTTGAAATGCACCTGGGTAATGCCCGGCGTGTTTTCAGCCGCATCGCGTAAAATCACCGCCTGCGCCGGATGGTTTTGCGTGACCGGATAACCAAACTCCCAGCGCACCTCACCTTTCACACCGTATGGCTGCGGCACGGCGTTGACGTATTCTTCGATCAACCGCCAGCAGGTTTCGCGCGTCGCGCGGCTCAGGCAGCGCAGCGTGCCGGACATGTGCAATGTTTCGGGAATGACGTTGATGGCTTCGCCCGCCTGAAGCTGCGTCAGGCTGATCACCGTCTGTTCCAGCGGCGACAGACGACGTGAAATCAGACTTTGCAGTGAGAGGATAAGCTGAGCGCCCGCCACTACCGGATCGGCCCCCAGTTCAGGCATCGCCGCGTGACAGCCCTTTCCGGTCAGCGTGATGTAGAAGTTATCCTGCGAGGCCATCATCGGTCCCTGACTGACCGCGACTTCCCCGACCGGCAATCCCGGCCAGTTGTGCAGCGCATAAACCGCCTGCATCGGAAAACGTTCAAACAGCCCTTCTTTCACCATCATCTCTCCGCCGCCGACGTTCTCTTCCGCGGGCTGAAAAATGAAATGTACGGTGCCGCGAAAATGCCGGTTTTCACTCAAATGGCGCGCCGCGCCGAGCAAAATAGCGGTATGACCATCGTGGCCGCAGGCGTGCATCAGTCCGGGGTTTTGCGAGATGTGTTCGAAATCGTTCAGTTCCTGAATCGGCAAGGCATCAATGTCGGCACGCAAACCAATGGACGGACCTTCGCCGTTGCGCAGCGTCGCCACAATGCCGGTTTCGGCAATTCCGGTGTGCACATCAAGGCCGAACGACAGCAACAATTCGCTGATGATTTTCGACGTGCCGTACTCTTTCAGACCAAGCTCCGGGCGGGTATGGAAATCCCTGCGCCAGATTTTCGCCTGTTCAATAATTTCTGGGGAAATGACTGCCATAGATCCTCTGTACTGACCTGAATTCATGCCGTTGAGATTCGCTCATCAGCCATTTGCTGGTTCAAAGTATCACATTCGCGGGCGAACGCAGAAAGGTGAAATTCAGCCCTTCATGGAACTCGTGCCCTGAGAGAATTTTAGTGCATTAACCGCAGGATAAATGCCGGATTGGGGTAGACGTGTCAGCCGCAAACATAGACCATAAGCCATCAATAATGGTTACCGGGGCTCCAATGAGCGACTCGCCGCATCCCGTGCGTAAGCACCCCATGAAACTCAGCACCTCCGTCAGCCTGATGTTAAGCGCCGTGATTATTTCCGTGCTGCTGGTCGTGCATCTGCTGTATTTCGTTCAGGTCAGCGACACCGCGCGCGATGGTGTGAAAGATAAGGCGCTGGCCGTGGCCCGCACGCTGGCGGATGTGCCCGAAATCAGGCACGCCCTCACCCTGCCGCCGGACAGCGGAATCATTCAGCCGATCGCCAGTGCGGTGCAAAAAAGAAACGACCTGCTGTTTGTGGTGGTCACCAATATGGACGGCATCCGTTATTCACACCCCAATCCGGACGTGATCAATCACCATTTTATCGGTAACGACATCGATCCTGCGTTGCTGGGCAAAGAGAATGTCTCCATCAATAAAGGCACGCTGGACAAAGCGTTGCGGATATTTACGCCCGTCTTTGATGATAATCATCACCAGATTGGCGTCGTGGCGATCGGTATCTCGCTGGTAAAAGTGACCGAGCAGGTTGATAAAAGTCGCTGGAGTATTCTGTGGACGGTGCTGTTCGGCATGATGGTCGGCGCACTGGGCACCTGGATTTTAGTGAAAATGCTCAAGCGTATTTTGTTCGGGCTTGAGCCTTACGAGATTTCGACGCTCTTTGAGCAGCGTCAGGCGATGTTGCAGTCGATCAAAGAAGGCGTGATCGCCATCGATGATCGTGCGCAGGTGACCCTGATCAATCAGGAAGCCCGGCAGATGTTTCTGGAAACCGGCACGGAGATCAACCCCCGCCCTGAGCACAATCAGCCGCCGCAACCGCTTATCGCCACGCTTTGCGATGTGATGCGAAGCGGGATTGCCCGCCGCGATGAAGAGATCAATTTTAAAGGCCGTTTTCTGCTGAGCAACACGGTTCCCGTGCGCAGCAATGACGTTATTATTGGCGCCATCTGTACCTTCAGGGATAAGACCGAGGTCAGCCAGTTGATGCAGCGCCTGAGCGGCATGGTAAACTACGCCGATTCGCTGCGTGAACGCTCACACGAATTCATGAATAAGCTGCATGTTATTCTCGGGCTGCTGCACATGAAAAGTTACACGCAACTTGAAGATTACATTCTCAAAACGGCCAATAACTATCAGGCGGAAATTGGCTCCTTACTGTTGAAAATCAAATCACCGGTGATTGCGGGTTTCCTGTTAAGTAAGATTAACCGCGCTTCGGATACGCGCCATCTGCTGACGCTGAGTGATGACAGCTTTTTACCCGATAACACCAATGAGAATCAGGTTGCGGCGCTTATCACCGTGCTGGGTAATTTGATTGAAAATGCGCTGGATGCCCTTGCCGGGCAGGCCGATGGCGAAGTCAGCGTGTTACTGCATTATCAGAATGGCTGGCTGGCCTGCGTGGTCAGCGACGATGGCCCCGGTATCCCGCCAGATAAACTGGAGGCCATTTTTGAAAAAGGATTCTCGTCGAAAGGCGAAGAGCGCGGCGTCGGGTTATTCCTGGCAAAACAACAATTAGAAAACCTTGGCGGAACGATTGCCGTTGAGTCTGAACCCGACGTTTATACTCAATTTTTTGTTCAACTTCCGTGGGATGGTGAGAGGAAAACTGCATGATCAATGTGCTGGTAGTCGATGATGACGCCATGGTCGCAGAGCTCAATCGCTGCTACGTGGGCCAGATCGCCGGGTTTACGTGCTGCGGAACAGCCTCGACGTTACAGCAGGCCAAAGAGATGGTACTCAACAGCCAGTTGCCGATCGACCTGATCCTGCTGGATGTGTATATGCAGCAGGATAACGGGTTGGATCTGTTGCCGGAGCTGAGAAATGCCCGACGCCCGGTGGATGTGATTGTCATTTCTTCCGCCGCCGACGCGAACACCATCAAGAAATCGCTGAACTACGGCGTGGTGGATTACCTGATTAAGCCGTTCCAGTTCTCCCGCTTTGAAGAGGCGCTGACCGGCTGGCAGCAGAAGAAAGCGCTGATGGATAATCAGCAATATTACGAGCAGTCGGACGTTGACCGGTTAATTCACGGCAACAACCCGGCGACGGCGGACACCAAAAAACTGCCAAAAGGTTTAACGCCGCAAACGCTGCGCACCCTGTGTCTGTGGATTGATGCCCATCCTGATACGGAATTCTCAACGGATGAGCTGGCGCACTCGGTGAACATTTCGCGCGTTTCCTGCCGTAAATATCTCATCTGGCTGGCGGACAGCCATATTTTGTTCACCAGCATTCACTACGGGGTGACAGGCCGGCCGGTGTATCGCTACCGGCTGCAGGCGGAACATTATTCGTTGTTAAAACAATACTGTCAGTAAAGGGTGCGGAAACTGTTATCCAGCAGCGTGAAGGTAAACTGACGCTGTGAAGAGAAAATCACCTGCTGATCTTTGGTGACAAAAATGGCCTCGATCTGCGGAATATTTTTCAGGCAGGCGAGGCTTTTTTCGACGCCCATGCCGTACAGCAGCGTGGTGTAGATGTCGCCGTCGATCGAATCATCCGAAATGACGGTCACACTCAGCAGTTCGTTATCCAGCGGATAGCCGGTTTTAGGATCGAGGATGTGATGGTAGCGCTGCCCCTCAGATTCAAAATAACGTTCGTAAATACCGGACGTCACCACCGATTTTCCCTTCACGTTAATCACACCAACCAGCGCATCAGGCGTTGAAAATGGCTTTTTTAGCCCTATCGCCCAGGCCCCTTCGGCACCCGCGCCCAGCGTCTGCACATTTCCCCCCAGATTGATCAGCGCATCCGTGACCTTTTCCTGATGCAGATAATCTCTCACGACGTCGGCGATATACCCCTTGGCAATCGCCCCGAGGTCAATTTCCATTCCGGCTTTTTGCAAAAAAACTGAGCGTGAGGGCTCATCGAGAATGACGTCATCCGGATCGGTCAGCGCAAGCAGCGCCTGCAGATCGCTGGCGTCAGGCACGCTGTGGCCGCTGAAGCCAATTTTCCAGCGTTTCACCAGCGGGCCGATGGTGAAGTTGAAACTGCTTTCCGGCAGCTGGCTGACCGCTTTGGCGCAACGGATCAAATCAAACACCGGCGCGCTGACCACCACCGCATGGCTGCCCGCCGCGTGGTTGATTGCCATGACGTCTGAATCTTGCCGGTTAACCGTGAAGATATTTTCCTGCTGTTTAATAAGGCGGAAAACGCGCGACGCCAGCCCCTCATTATGATCAAACAGCTTGAGAAGAATGGGTGAGCCCATCAAAACAGCGGAATAAGCATAAATACGGGTGTCTGGCGTCATAGAAAATACCTGAACTTAAGGGGGAAACCTGCGCCGCAGCGAACGACGCAGGAAGATACCGTTACCGCATCGCATGTCTGGCGGCATTACGTCCCGCCAGAATACCGAAGATGATGATATCTGCAACGGCATTCCCGCCGATGCGGTTAGCACCGTGGATGCCGCCAGCCACTTCACCGGCCGCAAACGCGCCGCTGATCACCTGCTCCTGAGTATCCAGCACGCTGGTGTCGGTGTTGATTGTCACGCCGCCCATGGTGTGATGAACGCCCGGTGCAATGCGGATCGCGTAGAACGGCCCCTGATTGATCGGGTGGCGTAACGCGGTTTTACGACCAAATTCTACGTCGTCTTGCTTATCAACGGCCACATTGTAGCTTTCCAGCGTGGCGAGCAGCGCGTGATGATCCATCTCCAGTTTGGCTGCCAGCTCGCGCGGGTTTTCAGCGCTGATAACAAAACCGCGCGCGATGTATTCATCGGCCGCTTTATTGTTCAGGCGGATTTGCTCATCAAACACCACATAAGCGAATTTCTCCGGCAGGCCGATAATGTTGGCGGACACTTTGTCACGGGTTTCCATCTCATTGAAGAAACGCTTGCCCGCCTGGCTCACCAGAATCGCACCGCCGCCGCGGATCGCCTCAGAGATCAGATAAGAGGTGGTTTGCTCAACGGTCGGGTGGATCTGAATTTCGCCCATATCCACGGTACCTGCACCGATTTTCTGCAAAATCGCGATGCCGCTGCCGGTCGCGCCTTTGTGGTTAGTGGTCACGAAACCCTCCAGCTCAGGACGGTATTTCACCACCATTTCGCTGTTGGCGCTGAAACCACCGGTCGCCACAATCACGCTTTTGGCATTAATGACCAGCACTTCATTGTCGTCGTTGAGCAGATCCACACCCTGCACCGCGCCGTCGTGGTAACGGATTTCAGTCACTGAAGTATCCAGCAGCACGTCGATGTTGCGTTGGTTGAGGTTCTTCACCAGACCGCTGATCAGGAAGCCGCCGACGGCGCTGCGATCGGCCGGACGGTGCGTGCGGTCGATGCTCATGCCGCCGGTGATGGTGATATCGCTCAGCTCAATGTTGTGCTCTGCCAGCCAGTCGACCGCCTGCGGTGCGCGTTCGACGAACTCTTTCAGCAGCACGGTGTTGTTTCTGAACTGGCCGCCTTTGAGGGTTTCCTGATAGAACAATTCTTTGCTGTCTTCAATGCCTTTGAGTTTTTGATAGCGCGTGTCAGCGGCGTTCATACCCACCGACGCTTTAATGGTGTTGCCGCCGATAGTGGACATTTTTTCCACGATCAGAACTCTGGCACCTTCGTCACACGCCTGAATCGCCGCCGCCAGACCGGCACCGCCGCTGCCGACGACAACCACATCGTAACTTTGTGGTTCAGACAAGCTGCCGCCCTCTTCCAGCAGCTGTGCTTTGCAGGATTTGGCGATCGCTTTGGAGACCGCTTTTTTCACCGCTTCACTCTGTTCCGTCGCGCCGGTAACCGCATCAACGTGCGGGCTGTTGGCGTCGAGGATCCGGGTGCGGATGATGTCGAAGCTGGTGGTAAATTCTACGTCGATATCGCCGGCGGCCTGCAGTTCGATATCGGCGATGCGGTCCGTTTCCAGACTGACGTTAATCGCCAGTTCGTTAAGCGGATCTTGTACTTTTTCACTGAATACGCCGGCTTTGAATTTTTTAGACGTCATGCTCATGTCGCGGATCATCGCGTCAACCAGTGAGAAACGCCACAGCGGCTCAGGAATGGTCAGTGCTTCGCGTTGCGTGCTGTCGATGAACAGATCGAGCTTCTGGTCAGCCGCAATCCTGTCAGTCCAGTCGGGATAGGCAATGCAGGCTTTGCCGATGGCGATCATATCGTAGCCATGTTCCATCGCCCGTTCAGCATCGGCTTTATTCACGATACCGCCCACACCCATTACCGGAATTTTCGCCAGCCGGTCTGAACGCATCGCGACGTATTTGTCGATGAGCGGCGTCGGATCGGTGGTATCAACGATAGAAGGACGCAGTGAATAGCCCAGCGAGAAGTGCAGATAATCCAGCCCGCGTGCCGCCAGCTGTTCCAGCAAATACATCGTGTCGGCAAAGCGGATGCCCGGCTCTTCAAGCTCTTCCGGCGAGAAACGGTAGCCAATGATGAAGGAAGAATCGGCGTGTTTTTTCGCCATACTGTGCGTGATATCGAGGATCGCCAGCGGGAAACGAGCGCGATTTTCACGGCTTCCGCCCCACTGATCGTCACGCTGGTTGGAGTTAGGTGAGAAGAACTGCTGGATCAGATATGTGTTAGCGCCGTGGATTTCCACACCGTCAAAACCTGCTTCAATCGCCCGGCGAACGCCTTCACCGAATTTGGTGATCATCGCGTCCACTTCAGCGGCGGTCAGCGCGACCGGCGTAGCTGCGCCGTCACGGGGCGCGGCCAGTGCGCTTGGCGCGACCGGCGTCTGGCCGCCAATCAGCTTCGGCTCGCTCATGCGGCCGCCGTGATAAATTTGCAGCACCGCTTTGGAACCCTGAGATTTTACGGCTGCGGCGATTTTTGCCAGACCATCGATTTTGCTGTCGTTGTCGATGCCAATCGCACCGGGGAATGCCAGGCCTTTGTCATCGATAAAGCAGCACTCGACGATCACTGTACCGATGCTGCCGGCGCGGGCACGGTAATACTCCACCAGTTCGCTGGTGACGGTGCCGTCATAAAAGCCGGTACAGGTGGTCATGGGTGCCATCAGCACACGGTTTTTCAGGACGGTGCCATTTGGCAGAGTGAACGGACTTAATAATTGCGAATTATGGCTCATAATATTCAGCTCCAAACTTTAAAATGTTTAATAATCTGTGAATTCGTTATCGGATTTATTTTATTAATTTTATTTACGCCCGATGTCATAGGAGTAATATAACGATATCTTTAGTTTCAAAAGGTGTAACGTTAGTTTATTAACTATTTACCCATGAATAGAATGCAGCCATTATTAAATTAATGTTAACCATGTTATTAAACGATCACATTAATTTAAATTACGAGCTCTTTTGCCTTTAATTAAAGGCGTAAACATTACATTTGCAGGGCGATATCGGGCTTCAACGCACGGCCCGCCGGGACTGGGACTGATGGATTCGTGCTATCGGAAGGGGCAGATAAAAGGCAGGTTGACTACTCCTATTTTCACCCGGTGCAGAAGATCAAAATAACCTTGCTCAGCAGCAGAAATAAACACCATAAAAATAACACCAGCATCCATTCTCATTCTCTTTTCTTAAATTTACACAGCTCCGTATTTTCTTGATCGAGATCAACAGTAATAAATGGAGAAAACGCATTATATAAACATTTCCTCCCTCTTACGGGGAATAAGTAATACCTAACTCAAATAACAATAATGGAGCAGTTCTCATGCCACCATTAAATAACTAAAGAAACTTTAGTAACTAAAAAAAGCATAATCATCTTACCTATGTATCAGCAAACCTATTCTCAACTACTTGTAGACAAATAAAATGACAGATATTTCAAAAACTACGGTTACACCGCAGGCGAACAAAGCGGCGGGTGGCAAAAAAAACCGCCTGCTTCTGATGTTTTTGCCTGTGCTGGTTGCAGTGTTGTTGTTACTCACGCCAGTCCCTGACGGTTTAGAGCCCCATGCCTGGCATTTCTTTGCCATCTTTGTCGGCGTCATCGTGGGTCTGATCTTCGAACCTTTACCCGGTGCCGTTATCGGCCTCACCGGCGTGGTGGTTATCGCGTTGTTCAGCCAGTGGTTGCTGTTCAGCCCGGCGGAACTCGCCGATCCGAAATTCAAAATGGCGTCGCAGTCCTTTAAATGGGCCGTCAGCGGTTTCGGCAACTCAACGGTATGGTTAATCTTCGGCGCATTCATGTTTGCCGCAGGTTACGATAAAACCCAGTTTGGCCGCCGTCTGGCGCTGATTCTGGTGAAATATCTTGGCCGCCGCAGCCTGACGCTGGGCTACGCCATCACCTTTGCCGATCTTTTGCTGGCCCCTTTCACTCCGTCAAACACCGCACGAAGCGGCGGCACGATCTACCCGATCATCGCCAACCTGCCGCCGCTGTACGGTTCCAAACCGAATGATCCGAGCGCGCGTAAAATCGGCTCCTATCTGATGTGGGTGGCAATCACCGCAGCCTGTATCACCAGCTCCATGTTCCTGTCTGCGCTGGCGCCTAACCTGCTGGCGCTGGGTATTGTGAACAGCATCACCGGCATCAACATCTCCTGGGGAACGTGGTTCTTCGCCTTCCTGCCGGTGGGTTTGCTGCTGCTGCTGACCATGCCGCTGCTCGCTTACTGGTTCTATCCGCCGGAAGTGAAAATCAATGATGAAGTCCCGCGTTGGGCCACCGCAGAACTGGCGAAACTGGGCAGAATGTCCCGCCACGAGATCCTGCTGCTGGTCTTCGTTTGCTGCGCATTAGCTATGTGGATTTTTGCCGCCAGCTTTATCGAACCGGCCATGGCGGCGCTGCTGGTCGTGGTGCTGATGTTGTGGACCGGCGTGCTGAACTGGAACGATATCACCAGCAATAAACCTGCATGGAACACCTTCGCCTGGTTCGCCACGCTGGTGGCACTGGCTGATGGCTTGTCCCGCACCGGCTTCATCGCCTGGCTGGGTAAAGAAGGCGCGGCCACCATGGGCGGTATCTCTCCCGGAACCGCGACTATCGTGCTGCTGCTGGCGTTCTATCTGCTGCACTACCTGTTTGCCAGCACCACGGCACACACCACTGCGCTGTTGCCAGCCATGCTGACCATTGGCGCCGCCATCCCGGGCATCAACATGCAAGTGTTCTGTCTGCTGATGGTGACGTCTCTGGGTATCATGGGGATCATCACACCGTACGGCACCGGCCCGAGCCCGATTTACTACGGCAGCGGCTATCTGCCAACCAAAGATTACTGGCGTCTGGGCACCATCTTTGGCGCCATCTTCCTGGCGGCGCTGCTGCTCATCGGCTATCCGTGGATGATGATGATGTTCTGACAGGGGCGATAACCCCTCTACAAAGCATTAACAGTACATTTACTGGAAGAAAACATATAAACCCCGTTGCCAGCCTGTGTATAAGGCTGGCAACATAGAGAAAGCATAAAAACGTCGCCCAAATTACCCCTGATTCACCCGAAACGAGAAGTCCTGCTAGTGGCGGCAATAACGGAAAAAGTGAGAAAACAATGTCGAACAAACCCTTCCATTATCAAGATCCCTTCCCCGTTACCAAAGACACAACCGAATATTACCTGCTGACCAAAGATCACGTTTCTGTGAGCAACTTTGACGGCGAAGACATTTTAAAAGTTGAACCTGAAGCACTGACGTTGCTGGCGCAACACGCTTTCCACGACGCGTCATTCATGCTGCGCCCGGCGCACCAGAAACAGGTGGCCTCCATTCTTCATGATGCAGAATCCAGCGAAAACGACAAATACGTGGCGCTGCAATTCCTGAGAAACTCTGAGATCGCGGCGAAAGGCATTTTGCCTACCTGCCAGGATACCGGCACCGCGATCATCATGGGTAAAAAAGGTCAGCGCGTCTGGACCGGCGGCGGCGACGAAGCCAGCCTGTCAAAAGGCGTCTACAACACTTTCATCGAAGACAACCTGCGCTACTCGCAGAATGCCGCGCTGGATATGTATAAAGAAGTGAACACCGGGACCAATCTGCCTGCGCAAATCGACCTCTACAGCGTGGATGGCGATGAGTACAAGTTCCTGTGTATCGCCAAGGGCGGCGGTTCCGCCAACAAAACTTATCTGTATCAGGAAACCAAAGCGCTGATCACACCGGCGAAACTGAAAGGTTATCTGGTCGAAAAAATGCGTACGCTGGGGACGGCGGCCTGCCCGCCATACCATATCGCGTTTGTGATCGGCGGAACCTCCGCTGAAGCGACGCTGAAAACCGTGAAACTGGCCTCAACGCATTATTACGACGGACTGCCAACCGAAGGTAACGAACACGGTCAGGCATTCCGCGATGTGAATCTGGAACAGGAACTGCTGGTCGAAGCCAACAATCTTGGCCTGGGCGCACAGTTCGGTGGCAAATACTTTGCGCACGACATCCGCGTGGTGCGTCTGCCACGTCACGGCGCGTCCTGCCCGGTCGGCATGGGCGTTTCCTGCTCCGCAGACCGTAACATCAAAGCCAAAATCAACCGTGACGGCATCTGGATCGAAAAACTGGAAGACAACCCAGGCCAGTACATCCCTGAAGCGTTGCGTCAGCAGGGCGAAGCGGGTGTGGTGAAGGTGGATCTGAACCGTCCGATGCCTGAAATCCTCGCGCAGCTTTCCGAGCATCCGGTGTCTACCCGTCTGTCACTGAGCGGCACGATTATCGTCGGGCGCGATATTGCTCACGCCAAACTGAAAGAGCGTCTGGATAACGGCGAAGGTTTGCCACAGTACATCAAAGATCACCCGATTTATTATGCAGGCCCGGCAAAAACTCCGGAAGGTTATGCCTCCGGTTCCCTCGGCCCGACCACTGCTGGCCGTATGGATTCCTACGTCGATCTTCTGCAATCCAACGGCGGCAGCATGATCATGCTGGCGAAAGGCAACCGCAGCAAACAGGTGACCGACGCGTGCCAAAAACACGGCGGCTTCTATCTGGGCAGCATCGGCGGCCCGGCTGCGGTTCTGGCGCAGCAAAGCATCAAGAGCCTGGAATGCGTGGAATACCCTGAGTTAGGGATGGAAGCCATCTGGAAAATCGAAGTGGAAAACTTCCCGGCATTCATTCTGGTGGATGACAAAGGCAACGATTTCTTCGAACAAATTCACGCAAGTACCTGCGCGAAGTGTGTGAAGTAAAAATTCCGTCTTTGAAATAAACAAAAGGCCTGCCGGAAACGGCGGGCCTCTTTTTTATGCAATATATTCCGCTGACGCTACACAATGATGGCGCGAACCCAATGAAAAATTACTTATGATCCCGGCGATATAAATCCCACTCGTCGAGGCGTTCGCCGCCCGGCAATACGCAATCTGCACGCGCGCCCTGCGCCGTTTGTACGCTCACCGACGTCCCGCCTTTTTGCTGACAATACACTGCCGCAGGATTCGCCATACCGATAGTTGGACGCTTCACCGGTGCCGGGTGAGACACTGCGCAACCTGCCAGCAAAGATGCCATCAGCAGGACAAAGAGTTTGTTCATAAAGACCTTCCTGGAAACGTAATTAAAAACGCAGGGGCATTTTAATCGCTTTCCGGCGAGGGTGCATTCAGATCAGTCGCCGCAAAAGTTACCTCATCTCACAAACCGGCAGCCCGTTAATGGCTATGATGAGAGTGTTTTTACGGCATCATTAATGAGGGAGGGTGATATGGAAAGGTACCAAAATAGGGGAGGAAATTCAGGTATCGTCGCGTTCACCATAACGGAAGATTCAGTGACTCTGAAGTTTAAAGATGGCTGGCATTATATCTATAATTCCATCCGCCCCGGACAGGCAGACGTGGACGTGATGAAGGCGATGGCGAAAACGGGCAGCGGACTTCATGGCTTTATCAATCGCAAGATCCGCAATAATTATTTCCATAAGTACCATTGAGAAATGATAAAGACAGAAAGCAGAGAAGCTAAATGAATTAAGCGTTTGATAATATGGGATTTTATAACAGAAATGGTGCCGACTACCGGAATCGAACTGGTGACCTACTGATTACAAGTCAGTTGCTCTACCTACTGAGCTAAGTCGGCATTTTGGAGTGTTACCGGGGAACTACGGGGTGCTAAATTAGTGAAATCTGATGCCGCCGTCAAGCCCCTGACAGTGCGTTTGCTGGTTTTCTCATCACTCTGCGCAATTTTATGAATTTGCACCGGTTTCATGAACAAAAATCCACCGGTGCAGCCGCTTTACGGACGCACTAAATCATCGCCGTAACCAATCCATTTGTAGGTCGTCAGGGCTTCTAACCCCATCGGGCCGCGGGCGTGCAGTTTTTGCGTGCTGACCGCCACTTCTGCGCCTAAACCGAACTGCCCGCCGTCGGTGAAACGGGTGCTGGCGTTGACGTAAACCGCCGAGGAATCGACTTCTCGCACAAAACGATCCGCGCTGCTGATGGAACGGGTGAGGATCGCATCGGAATGCTCGGTGCCGTAGGTGCGGATATGCGCCACGGCGGCATCCAGATCGGCAACGATCGTTACGTTCAGATCCAGCGACAGCCATTCGTCCTGATAATCTTCTTCGGTCACCGCCAGCACTTTCGCCGGGCCATTTTGCAGATACGGCATCGCAGATTCACTGGCGTGCAGGGTAACGCCTGCGCGGTGCATTTTGTCGCTCAGTTCCGGCAGGAAACGGGCCGCAATTGCCTGATGCACCAGCACGGTTTCCAGGCTGTTACAGGCGCTCGGACGCTGCACTTTCGCACTTTCAATGACAGTCAGCGCTTTATCGAAATCAACGCTTTCATCCACAAACGTATGGCAGACACCAATGCCGCCGGTGATCACCGGAATGGTGGACTGCTCGCGGCACAGTTTATGCAACGCCGCGCCACCGCGAGGGATCAACATGTCGACGTATTTATCCAGACGCAGCAGTTCCGCCACCAGCGCGCGATCCGGGCTTTCAATCGCCTGAACTGCGGCTTTCGGCAGCCCGCACTCTTCCAGCGCCTGCTGAATGACTTTTACCGTCGCCTGATTGGTGTGTTGCGTCTCTTTTCCGCCGCGCAGGATCACCGCATTACCGGTTTTCAGGCACAGACTGGCGACGTCGATGGTGACGTTCGGGCGCGCTTCATAAATCACGCCAATCACGCCAAGCGGCACACGGCGTCGCTCAAGGCGCAAACCGCTGTCCTGCTGTGAACCATCCATCACCTGCCCCACCGGATCGCTCAGGCGGCAGACGTCACGCACATCGCTGGCGATTGCCGATAAGCGGGCGGGCGTCAGCAACAGGCGATCTAATAACGCTTCACTCATGCCGCTTTCGCGGGCAGAGGACATATCAAGTTCATTGGCAAGAATAATGCTCTGGCTGTTGGCCTCAAGCATGTCGGCCATCAGCATCAGTGCGCGGTTTTTCTGCACAGTGCTGAGGGTGGAAAGCTGCCAGGACGCGGCTTTGGCGGCCTTGCCCATCTCGTTAAGCATGGAAAACTCCTTAACTGACAATCATGTCGTCACGATGCACGGCAACCGGGCCGTACTCGTAACCGAGAATATCGCTGATTTGCTGCGAGTGGTGACCGGCAATCATGCGCATCGCATCGCTGTTATAGCGGCTCACGCCGTGCGCCAGATCGCGTCCGTTCAGATTACGGATGCGGATCACTTCGCCACGGGAGAAATCACCCTTCACTTCGCGGATGCCTTTAGGCAGCAACGAACTGCCGCGCTCCATCATGGCAGAAACCGCGCCGTCATCGATGGTGATTTCACCGGCGGGCGGTGCACCAAAGATCCAGCGTTTACGGTTCTCCAGCGGCGTCTCCATGGCGTGGAAACGCGTACCAACGGAAACGCCGTTGATCACATCGGCGATCACGCCCGGCAGATTACCGGCGGCAATAATGGTATCGACACCCGCACGGCAGGCGACGTCAGCGGCCTGCAATTTGGTGGCCATACCGCCGGTGCCCAGGCCGGAAACGCTGTCACCGGCAATGCCGCGCAGCGCATCGTCAATGGTGGTGATTTCACGGATAAGTTCCGCTTCGGGATTGGTGCGCGGATCGGCGGTAAACAGGCCGCGCTGATCGGTCAGCAACAGCAGTTTATCGGCACCGGCCAGGATCGCCGCCAGCGCAGATAAATTATCGTTATCGCCGACTTTGATTTCCGCCGTCGCCACCGCATCGTTCTCATTAATAACCGGAACAATATGGTTATCGAGTAGCGCATTCATGGTGTCGCGGGCGTTAAGAAAACGCTCCCGGTCTTCCAGATCCGCACGGGTTAACAGCATCTGACCAATATGGATGCCGTAAATAGAAAACAATTGCTCCCAGAGCTGGATTAAACGGCTTTGCCCGACGGCAGCCAGCAGCTGTTTGGAAGCAATGGTGGCGGGGAGTTCGGGGTAGCCAAGGTGTTCGCGCCCGGCGGCAATGGCGCCCGACGTCACAATCACAATCCGATGCCCTGCCGCATGTTGCTGCGCGCACTGGCGAACAAGCTCAACAATGTGAGCCCGGTTGAGGCGGCGGGATCCGCCAGTGAGCACGCTGGTGCCCAGTTTTACAACCAGTGTTTGGCTGCCACTCATAGTCTTTCTGCCGTTATTGAAGTGAAAATAAGATTGAAGAAATCAGCTTTCTGATGTCTTTGTAACAGGAGAGAAGCGTTATGCCAACCGGCATAACGCTATAATAGCAGCATTCATGATGGGAATGGGTAGTACGCAAGGCTGTGAAAGGTCAGGCGGAAAGCTTCACCGGTTCTTCGCTGAAATCATCAGCAGGTTCCAGTTTGAGAGACATCTCTTCGATCATCTTATTGAGGTTTTTGTGGAACCCCTTAAGCGTTGTCTCAAGCTTATCGCGAACTTCAGCATCCTTAATGTTTTGTGCTTTCCAGTTGCCGTCTTTGTCGAACAAACCGAACTGATAAACATAGGTAAAACGTTCGGCTTCAGCTTGTAACTCAATCCACCAGCCCCAGAATTCACGCTTCTCTGGCGCGGGTTTCACGTTCACACAGACAGCTAAGCAGTCAAAGAAAAAGCGGTCGTTTTCGCATTTCCCTTCTCTAATGTACGGCCCCAATGTACCGAAACGTTTCATTAGCCTGCTTTTAGGATGACCACTTGGTAACGTCATAGTACAACCTCCATATAAAGACGATCCTTTTTAGCAAAACGTTAAGAATTAGCAACCATTAAGTTATCGCATTCTCTTTTGCAACCACTCGCAAATCTCATGTAATGCACGATCAAAATGGGCATAAAGCGGCTCACTTTGGATCGCCAAAATCTTGCCATCGGCGGAAGAGTCCGCAATCAGCCTCGCTTCGCTCTTCGGACTGAACACATCATTCTCCCAATAAGCGGCCAGCATTGGCGTCGGCGTTCTGCGCCCCAGCAAGCCCTGCATTTTCAGAGAATATCGATTAAGTTCTGTTTTAAGCGCAGAGTCGGACGCGCTGGACATGCCAATGCGGCTGGCGAGCACGTCCATGTACATATCCGGCACCTGCTCCTGACATTTAGGATCACTGAGCAGCGAATGGACCAGCGCGCCCAAGGTGGCGACCGCACGCACGCGGCGCGGCTCAAGATAGGCCAGCCGCACGGCAACGTTGGCACCAAAGCGATAACCCAGCAGGCTGACACGACCGGCATCGACCCAGGGCACATCTGACAGCTGCTGCAACACCTGCTGATGCAGGAAGCTGGTGTCCTGCGTCAGTTTCCACTTAGAGGAAAAACCGATCGACGGCATGTCGATGGTCAGCATCGCAATGCCCATCGGCGCAAGATACGTGCGGAACAGACGCTGATGGTCACTTTGCAACGTATCCAGACCGCCGCACACCATGACCGTCGGGAACGGCGCCTGCCCTTCGTTCGGCAGATGCAGAAAACCGGTGATCGGCGCCCCGCCAGGAATAGCAAAATCCAGCTCTTTTAACGTGTAAGGCGAATGTTCAGAAGATTTCTCGAACGCTTTATTGGCGAGCGCTTCAGCCTGTTCGGCCAGCGTATCGCCTTTCAGATGCGGATAACCGGCAATGCTGTAAAGGTTAGCGGCGTTCAGCCAGTATTCGCTGGCGAGATCAGGATCCTGCTCTTCAGCGGCTTTTTTCTGCCAGATCATCGCCTGATTCGACCATTCATAAATCCAGTTGCCATTGCGATAGCCAATAACGGTATCCAGCAACAACGGATCGCTGTGCTCGGCTGTAGACACCGCAATGCGCGACAGCACTTCCTCCACTTCGAGCGGATCCACGCCGCGCCACATCCACATCAGACGATTGATTGTCCGGTACCAGCAATTGACCGTATCCCCTTCCAGCGCGGAATGCATTGGCGGGTGGGTATTATGGTGATGAACGCGATGAACCAGCGTCGACGTTTCCGGGTATTTGAAGGAAGGTTTGAACAGCTTTTCCGTGAGATTGACTGGCGCCATGATGCATGATCCTCCGTTAGCAAGCAGTTGGTCGCCCGCGAGCCACCATTTCAGAACGGGATTATAACGTGTTAAAGGTGCGACAAGACAGGAGTGAGGTCAAGCAAGAGGGATTTCAAGGTAACCAAAGCAAAACGCCCGGCAATGAGCCAGGCGTTTAAAGCGCACCCCACGCGCCGTAAGCGCGAAGGATGACGAGGGTTATTTTCCGACCAGAGGAGGGACGAACACCACGCCCATATCCCACGGCTGTTCGATCCAGGTGTTCTGCGGGATGTCTACCACGTAGTCATCAACCAGCGGTGCGCCAGCCGGTTTGGCGAAGATCGTGATGAAATGCGCTTTCGGGTACATTTCGCGGATCGCTTTCGCGGTGCCGCCGGTATCAACCAGGTCGTCGATCACGATGAAGCCTTCACCGTCGCCTTCTGCGCGTTTCAGCACCTGCATTTCGCGCTGATTATCATGGTCGTAGCTGGAGATACACACGGTATCCACATGGCGGATGCACAGCTCGCGAGCCAGCAACGCTGCAGGAACCAGGCCACCACGGCTGACTGCAATAATGCCTTTCCATTGTTCTGCCGGCAGCAGGCGTTTCGCCATTGTGCGGGCGTGGATTTGCAGCATGTCCCAGGTTACAACGTATTTTTCGCTCATAAAGGTGTCCCAGCCAGTGAATTGACGGCTTCTGAAATTTATTGGGGGGGAAAAAGGTTGCGCGAGATTATAGTGAGTCCGGCTCACAAAAACCAGCGATTATCTGGTTCCATCCGTCGCAACGCCCCGGATTTTATCCCGGCGCACGCGCACAGCTTCGGATTAAGTGATATTCTGTCAGGCCACTCGCCACAACGTCTGGCGGGGATTATTTAACCCTAAACCTACAGCATCTCAATCAGTTCCCCTGCTAATGGAGCCTGACTGAGCTGACTGTCACAGGAGACTTATAGTGTCTGAACTGTCTCAGCTTTCGCCACAACCGTTGTGGGATATTTTTGCCAAAGTATGTTCGATTCCACACCCTTCTTATCATGAAGAAGCGCTGGCAAAACACATCGTTGAATGGGCACAGGAAAAAGGTATCCACGCTGAGCGTGATGAAGTGGGTAATATCTTGCTGCGCAAACCGGCCACTAAAGGCATGGAAAATCGCAAAGCGGTTGCCCTGCAGGCGCACCTCGACATGGTGCCGCAGAAGAACAACGATACCGTTCACGATTTCACTAAAGATCCCATTCAGCCGTTCATTGAAGACGGTTGGGTAAAAGCACGCGGCACGACGCTGGGTGCGGACAACGGCATCGGTCTGGCGTCTGCGCTGGCGGTTCTGGCTGATGAAAGCGTCGAACACGGCCCGCTGGAAGTGTTGCTGACCATGACCGAAGAAACGGGCATGGCGGGTGCATTTGGCCTGCAACCGGGCTGGTTACAGTCTGAAATCCTGATCAACACCGATTCAGAAACCGAAGGCGAAATCTACATGGGTTGCGCAGGCGGGATTGATTTTACAGCCACACTGCCATTGAGCCGTGAAGCGGTACCTGCTGGTTTCACCACGCTGAAATTGACGCTGAAAGGCCTGAAAGGCGGCCACTCCGGCGCTGATATCCATCTTGGCCTGGGCAATGCCAGCAAACTGCTGGCACGTTTCCTGGCAGATAACGCCGACACACTGGGTCTGCGCCTGCTGGATTTCACCGGCGGTACGCTGCGCAACGCCATTCCGCGCGAAGCCATTGCAACGCTTTCCATCGCAACGGATAAAACCGATGCGCTGAAAGCGGCCGCAGAGGAATTCCTGGCGACCATTCAGTTTGAACTGTCCGCGGTTGAGAAGAAAATCGCACTGGTTGTTGAAGCGGCTGAAAGCAACGCGAAAGCACTGTCCGCTGAAACTCAGGGCAAATTCCTCGCACTGCTGAATGCCACACCAAACGGTGTGATCCGCATGAGCGATGACGTGAAAGGCGTGGTTGAAACCTCCCTGAACGTCGGCGTTGTCACCATGAAAGACGATGAAGTGGCGATCAACAGCCTGATCCGTTCTCTTATCGACAGCGGTAAAGAGTACGTGGTCAGCATGCTGAACTCACTGAGCGCGCTGTCTGGCGCGAAAAGTCTGGCGAAAGGCAGCTACCCTGGCTGGAAACCCGAGCCAAGCTCGCCGGTGATGACGCTGGTGCGTGAAACCTACGAAACACTGTTCAGCAAAACGCCAAACATCATGGTGATCCACGCCGGTCTGGAATGCGGTCTGTTCAAAAAACCGTACCCGGACATGGACATGGTTTCCATCGGACCTACCATCACCGGGCCACACTCGCCGGATGAGCAGGTTGAAATTGAAAGCGTTGAGCTGTACTGGAAACTGCTGACTGCCCTGCTGAAAGCAATTCCTGAGCGCGGTTAATACCCGATCCCCGAAATCATCCGGGCTGTATCTGGGTGGCAACTGAGTAAATCCCCGGTCACATATACAAATATGTGACCGGCGTTTGCGAAGGCAGCCCACGCAGAGACAGCTTGAAGGATGACGGGGATTATTCCCAGGGAAGCAGAAGCTGCCGCTCTATCTGCGGATCCTGCAACGTCACATGCAATCCCACCAGCCTGACGCCCCGTCCGCCTCGCCGATGTTCCCAGGCTTCCCGTGCGACTTTCAGTAAATCGTCTTTATTGAGTACCGGCCAGACGTGCTCCTGCGTGGTCTGCTGGAAATCATGGAATTTAAGTTTCACGCCCTGTCGGGCGATGCGCAGACTCGGGCTGACTTTGCTCAGGCGCGTATGTAATTCCGGGTACAGCCGTTCGATCAGCGCCACGCACTCTTCCCAGCTGTGAATATCTTCGGCCAGCGTGCGCTCGACGCCGACGGATTTACGCAGCCGCTCGGGGGAAATCTCACGTTCGTCAATGCCCTGACTGCGCTCCCACAGCACGCGGCCAAACTTTCCGAAACCTTTAAGCAAGGCTGCCAGATCATACCGCTGCACGTCGCCACAGGTATTCAGGCCGTGCTCCTGCAACCGCTGTGCGGTAACTTTGCCAACGCCGGGGATTTTACTCAGCGGTAAATTCTGCAAAAACGCATCGACTTTATCCGGCGTAATCACAAACTGTCCGTTGGGTTTATTCAGATCAGAGGCTATTTTTGCCAGAAACTTGATCGGCGCGATACCCGCCGAGGCGGTCAGATTGATTTCATCGGAGATCGCCTGGCGGATTTGTGCAGCAATCAGCGTGGCGGATCCGTTGCACTGCGTGGCGTCAGAGACGTCGAGATAAGCTTCGTCCAGTGACAAGGGTTCAATCAGCGGAGTGTATCGCGCAAAGATTTCACGGATATGGTTTGAGGCTTCTTTATAAGCCTCCATTCTGCCGGGGATCACTTTCAGATGCGGACAGAGTTTCAGCGCCATACCGGTGGGCATCGCGCTGTGCACACCGAATTTACGCGCAGGATAATTGGCGGTGCTGATCACACCGCGGCGATCGCGGCTGCCGCCGATGGCGATAGGAATGTCGCGCAGGGAAGGATCATCGCGCATCTCGACGGCCGCGAAAAAGCAGTCCATATCCACGTGAATGATTTTACGCATAGCCCTCCCCTGATAACTGTATAAGTATACAGTGAGCCGGTGCAATTTCAAACACAGAAAATGGCGGTAAATTTGGGTTAATTAATCACCAATAATGGCAAGCGCCAGTAATTAACAAACCGAAACTCATTATTCAATATTTGATGATTGCTAAAATATTAATCAGTATTAATATGGCAACGTTTCAGACAGGTTGTAGATAAGAAATCAATCAGTGGCGGTCTTAAAGATGGTTCCATCTGTAGACAAAACATCAGAATTATTACCAAGCAGGATTTAGAATGATCAGAATCGCGCTGTTCCTTGCGATGCTCCTCAGTTTGCCTTTATTTACAGCAAATTACGCCGTGGCCAGTGAACCTGTCCCGGTCAATGCTGCGCTTAAAAAGCAGTTGTTAGGCGCGCCAGTTTATATCCAGATTTTCAAACAAGAACGTAAACTCGAATTGTATGCTCAGCTCGACGGCGAATTTCGTCTGATCGGCAGCTATGGCATCTGCGATTTTTCCGGCGGTTTGGGGAATAAACGTCGTGAAGGCGATTTCAAAAGCCCGGAAGGTTTTTATAACGTGGATATCCACCACCTGAAACCAGACAGCCGCTTTTATCGTGCTATCAACATCGGCTTCCCGAATGCCTATGACATCTCACAGGGTTACTCAGGTAAGTACCTGATGATCCACGGTAACTGTAAATCCATTGGGTGTTATGCAATGACAGACGGTTACATGGATGAGATCTTCACCTATGTTCAGGCAGCGTTCCAGTTCGGGCAGCGTAATTTGCAAATCAGCATTTACCCGTTCCGTATGACCGATGCCAACATGAACGCGCACAAAAACTCAAGCTACATCAACTTCTGGCGTCAGCTTCAGCCTGGCTATGCGTACTTTGAGAAACACCATCAGGCGCCCAACGTGGTGGTGACTGACGGTAAATATGAAGTGCTCCAGCCGCTGTCTAATACCCCGCTCTCCTCACAGCTGGCGTTCACCCAGGTGAAATAACGCGAACTCGCCTGGAGCAATTTTGTTCCAGGTTTCGTTTGCGGTCAGCGGTTGCGTGGCAATCACGGTGACGACATCATCAGGTGTCGTCTGCTGCTGAAAATCAATTTCCACATCCTGATCCAACAACGTTGCCTTGCCAAACGGCGCGCGACGCGTGATCCAGTGCAAATTTGTCGAACAATAGGCCATCACAAAATGCCCGTCCGACAGCAGCATATTAAACACCCCTTTTTCGCGTAACTCATTGGCCAGCGACGCGATATAGCGGAACACCGGCGGCCAGCTTGCCGGGCGACGCGGATAACGTTGAGTGAGTTTGTGCAGCAGCCAGCAAAAAGCGTATTCGCTGTCAGTCTGGCCTATCGGGCGCAGTGTGCCGGTATCGAGCTGGCGGTAACCGCGCAGCTGACCGTTGTGCGCGTAGGTCCAGTTGCGTCCCCACAGCTCGCGGGTAAACGGATGGGTATTTTCCAGCGCCACTTCGCCACGGTTTGCCTGACGAATATGGGAAATCACCGCGCAGGATTTGATCGGGTATTCCTGAACCAGGCGGGCGATGGGCGAATTAAAACTCGGCAGCGGATCTTTAAAAGTACGGCAGCCATTCCCCTCATAGAAGGTAATGCCCCAGCCGTCTTTATGCGGGCCAGTCCCGCCACCGCGCTGCACCAGTCCACTGAAACTAAAACAAATATCAGTAGGAACGTTAGCGCTCATCCCGAGCAATTCGCACATCACCAGCCTCCTTTACTGCAAAGGGCTTATGCCTTCGCCATCTCTTTTTCGATCAGAAGAATCAAAATGTGAATAACTTTAATGTGGATTTCCTGCACACGGTCAGCGAAGCCGAAGTGTGGAACGCGGATTTCCACGTCAGCAGATCCGTCCATCTTGCCGCCGTCTTTACCGGTCAGGGTAATGACTTTCATGCCTTTGGCACGCGCAGCGTCAATAGCTTTGATGACGTTTGCGGAATTGCCCGACGTGGAGATGCCCAGCAGAACGTCGCCCTTCTGGCCAACCGCTTCCAGATAACGAGAGAAAATATACTCATACCCGAAATCGTTACCCACGCAGGAAATGTGGCTGACGTCAGAAATCGCAATCGCCGGGTAGCCCGGACGGTTCTCACGGTAGCGGCCGGTCAGTTCTTCCGCAAAATGCATGGCATCGCAGTGGGAACCGCCGTTGCCGCAGGAAATCACTTTCCCGCCCGCTTTGAATGAATCCGCCAGCAGCACTGCTGCACGTTGAATAGACTCAATATTTGCCGGATCGCTGATGAATTTATTCAGCGTTTCAGCAGCTTCGTTCAGTTCAGTACGGATAATATCCTGGTACATAGCAGCCTCTTTTATGTCCATTTGCAGCCGTTGAAACACAGCCGATAGCAATAAAACTTTCCGCTGTGCAGTGTAACGGATCGGCGGATCGGCGAGAAGCAATGAAGCGGTAATGATTCCGATAGTTTCCATTTTTGACGCTTCGTGCGGCCGGATTGTGAGCTGTGTTGTAATTAGTATGTAAACACATTGATAAAGAAATGAGCATGAACTAAAACCATTGTATCCCTACAACAGGTCAGACCTCCTACTACTCAGGAGCATTACTATGATGGTTCTCAGCATTGTTGCATTTGTCGTTATCCTTGGTGCGCTGTTTTATCACCGCGTCAACCTTACCCTTAGCAGCCTGATTTTACTGGCGTTCACCGCCGTGATGGGCGCGATCAATCTGTGGACGCTGTGGTTGTTAGTGCCACTGGCGATCCTGTTGCTGCCACTGAACATCCCGGCCCTGCGCCGTTCATTATTCTCCGGCCCGGCACTTCGCACCTTCCGCAAAGTCATGCCTGCCATGTCACGCACGGAAAAAGAAGCGATTGAAGCCGGTACCACCTGGTGGGAAGGCGACCTGTTTGGCGGCAAGCCGGACTGGAAAAAGCTGCAGGATTATCCTGAGCAGCGCCTGACAGAAGAAGAACAGCGCTTTATCGACGGCCCGGTGGAAGAAGCCTGCCGCATGGCGAATGATTTTGAGATCACTCACGAACTGGCTGATTTGCCGCCGGAGCTGTGGGCGTATCTGAAAGAGCACCGCTTCTTCGCCATGATCATTAAGAAAGAGTACGGCGGCCTCGAATTCTCGGCTTACGCTCAGGCACGTGTTTTACAGAAACTGGCCGGTGTGTCGGGGATCCTGGCAATCACCGTCGGCGTACCAAACTCCCTCGGTCCGGGCGAATTGCTGCAACATTACGGAACCGAAGAGCAAAAAGATCACTATCTGCCGCGTCTGGCCGAAGGTCTGGAAATTCCGTGTTTCGCACTGACCAGCCCCGAAGCGGGTTCTGATGCCGGCGCAATCCCGGATTTCGGTATTGTGTGTAAAGGCCAGTGGCAGGGCAAAGAAGTGCTCGGTATGCGCCTGACCTGGAACAAGCGTTACATCACGCTGGCACCTATCGCCACCGTGCTCGGTCTGGCATTCAAACTGAAAGACCCCGATCATCTGCTCGGCAACGAAACTGATTTAGGCATCACCTGTGCGCTGATCCCAACGGATACCCAGGGTGTGGAAATCGGCCACCGTCACTTCCCGCTGAACGTGCCTTTCCAGAACGGTCCGACGCGGGGTAACGACATTTTTGTCCCGATCGACTACATCATTGGCGGCCCGAAAATGGCCGGTCAGGGCTGGCGTATGCTGGTGGAATGTCTGTCCGTAGGCCGTGGCATCACGCTGCCGTCAAACTCCACCGGCAGCCTGAAATCTCTGGCGATGGCGACCGGCGCTTACGCCTATATCCGCCGTCAGTTCAAACTGCCGATCGGTAAAATGGAAGGTATCGAAGAGCCGCTGGCACGCATCGCGGGGAACGCTTATGTCATGGACGCGGCGGCGACGCTTATCACCAACGGCATTATGCTGGGTGAAAAACCGGCGGTGCTGTCGGCGATTGTGAAATATCACTGTACGCACCGCGGTCAGCGCGCCGTAATGGATGCGATGGATATCACCGGCGGTAAAGGCATCATGCTCGGTAAAAGCAACTTTGTTGCCCGCACCTATCAGGGCGCGCCGATTGCCATCACCGTGGAAGGGGCCAACATCCTCACCCGCAGTATGATCATCTTTGGTCAGGGCGCGATCCGCTGCCATCCTTACGTGCTGCGTGAAATGGCGGCAGCGGAGAAAAATGATCTGGTCGATTTCGACCGGGCGCTGTTCGGCCATCTCGGCCACGTCGGCGGCAACACCGTGCGCAGTTTCTGGCTCGGCCTGACCGGCGGCCGCACCAGCGATACGCCGGTGAACGATGCCACCGCCCGCTACTATCAGCACATTAACCGCCTGAGTGCCAATCTGGCGCTGCTGGCCGATGTGTCGATGGGTGTTCTGGGCGGCAGCCTGAAACGTCGCGAACGCATTTCCGCCCGTCTCGGCGATATCCTCAGCCAGATGTATCTGGCGACAGCCACGCTGAAACGTTTTGATGAAGAAGGCTGTCACGAGGCCGATTTGCCGCTGGTCCACTGGGGCGTGCAGGACTGTCTGCATCAGGCGGAAGTGGCGATTGACGATCTGCTGCGTAACTTCCCGAACCGTTTCATCGCAGGCGTCATGCGTCTGGTGGTGTTCCCGCTGGGTGGCGCTCACGCTGCACCGTCCGACCAGCTGGATCACGAACTGGCGCGGATTCTGCAAGTGCCTTCTGCCACCCGCAGCCGTATCGGTCGCGGTCAGTATCTGACGCCAAGCGAGCACAACCCGGTCGGTCTGCTGGAACAGGCGTTGCAGGATATTCTGGCCGCTGAACCGGTTCACAAACGTCTTTGTGAGGCGATGGGTAAAAAACTGCCGTTCACCCGCCTGGATATTCTGGCGCAAAAAGGTCTGGATGCCGGGCACCTGAGCGCTGACGATGCGCGCATTCTCAGCCGTGCGGAAGAAAGCCGTCTGCGGTCGATTAACGTTGATGAGTTTGAACCGCACGAACTGGCCGCACACCAGCCAAAGGAAGAGGCAAAAACGCTAAAAAAGGATGAAGCGAAACCGCGTCATACTGAAGCTGCCTGATCCTCTTTTCTGACCAATAAAAAAGCCTGAGTGCAAAACACTCAGGCTTTTTCTTTTGTATTGCCGAAGTAAGATCGGAAATCAGAAGAAGTATTTGAAGCGCACACGCCCGCCGTAACGTTGCTCGCTGTCGTCGTCATTGGAATAGGTTTTATCCCCATCCAGCATCGACATATACGCCCCGAGATAGACGTTAAAGTTCTGCATATTCATCACGTTCGGGATCAGGTAGCTGGCATGAATGGTATGAATATCATAGCTGCCCGGCTCATTGAACCAGTCGTCATCGTAGTCAGACGCACGCACGCCATCCATGCTGAAGTCTTCGATTTTGTTATGCGCGTAGATGTAGCCCAGTTCGAAACGTTTCCACAACGCATTCGCGCCGACCGTGAAATCTTTTTCGTCACTGGCATCCATGTACGCCGTGCTGAGGTTTGCCACGATGCCATTTTCAGGGTCCGCTTTCTGGCCGTTCCAGGTCATGGTCATGCCGTAACCGTTACGTTTAGACTGATCGATGGTTTCGCCCTGATCATTCTTGTAACCGTACGCATTATTCACCACGTTGGTTTCCGCCGCCGCCGCCACCGAGAATGCGTCCCCTTTCCAGGCAATCACAGGGCGCAGATACGCCACGTTTTTATCCTGTTCCAGTTTGTTACCGTGGTAGTTTTGCTCGGCGAACAGCGAGGTCCCGTCTTCGAGCAAGGTATTGAGCTCGAAATACCAGTTGCCGATATTTTTATTCAGCAGGATGTTACCGCCGCTGTCGCTGCGTCCGCGCCCTTCTTTCATCATATACACATAGCCGTAACCATCGGCATACAGGTCGTTGGCCGTATTACCGGAGTACTCGATGAAGGTATCCTGATTAAGCGGGAACATATCGTAAGCTTCGAACCGGCCAATTTTGGCCATCCAGTCTTTCTCTTCACCGAAGAAGAACGCGGCATCATCAAGGGTCATTGACCCGTTGAGGTCGGCGGTCGGCTGAACAGAGAATCCGGAGAACTGGCCGTTATCATTTCGGCGATAACCATCAAGGCCGATCAGTAAACGCCCGTTCACATCCCAGCGCTCATTGGTGCCTGGTCGCCAGTTTTTATTATCACTGGTGCGTATTGACGTTAATTGTCCGCTGCGACTGGCGCCGTCGACGTTAAATTCCACATCGCCGTATAATTTCAAATTATCGAAACCATTCAGTGTTAATAATTTGTCTTTCGATATTCCTTCGGTTTTCACTTCTACCGGATTGGCTTCTTTCACGCTGGCTATTTCCTGCCCGCGCTGCACATCCTGTTTTTTCAACTGTTGGATCTGTTTCTCTGCCGTATCTGCCCGTGCTTCAGCCTGCTGGAGGCGCTGCTCAAGCAGTGCCATACGCGCTTCCAGACTGGAGGGAGCCCCCGAAGCAAACGCGGAACCCGACACCGCAAGACCCATCAAAAGAGCAATCGGCTTAATTTTTCTCATGTGTTGATGTCCTTTTCTTATACCCAGATTAACATTCAGCGTTGAATTAAATTCAGCTGTATTATTTTTTTAAAATATAAGCCAGTGGAGGTTTGGCGAGGACTGAAGATAATAGGCAGAGGAATGGACTGTCAAAAAACAAACCGGTGAAACGTGAAGTTGAACTGTAATAACGAAATTTCATTCCTGTAAAACCAATAAACGTAAAACGGGGCGCTTTTATTAAAAGCGCCCCGTTTAATATGTCATTTAAATAAATACATTTAATTTATTTATCAGCTGAATTCGTTAATGCTCAGCTTTTTTTAGGACGGACTCTGGCCGTCAGGCCTTTCAGAAAGTAACGCAACACCTGATCACCGCACGGGCGGTAGTTCTTGTGGCCTTCTTTGCGGAAGAATGCGCTCAGTTCGCCTTCGGAGACTTTGAAATCTGCCGCCGTCAGCACGGCGATCATGTCTTCGGTTTTCAGCTCAAACGCCACACGCAGTTTTTTCAGCATGATGTTATTGGTCAGGCGTTTTTCAACTTCCGGTGCCGGGAAGCGATCGTCTTTACCGCGTCTGAAGGTGATCAGGCCGTTAAGGAAGTTCGCCATCACTTCATCAGGCACTTCCATGTAACCTTCTTCATCTTCTTTTTTCAGATAACGGGACATCACTTCAGGGCTGACCGGCGTGCCGGTCGTCTTGAGGATCTCGATCAGCTGGCCTTCGCTCATATCCAGCATGTAGCGGACACTGCGTAAGACGTGGTTATGCATCATAATTCTGTATTCCTGTTAAAAGTAAACCGAGGAAATGCCACCGGGTTTACCCCTACGCACCTCGAAGGCGGGCATTATACAAGAAACTCACAGGATTAGCTGAACTGACGTATCCGTGCAATAAGTGACTCCACGTCGCCGATTTGGTGTGCAGTGAGGATCAGTTTTTGGCCGAGGCTCAGCGCATGGCGCTGACAATCGGCGCGCATCTCTGCATCTTTAATGGTATCGAGATCCGCCACGTGCGCCAGCCCGATGGTGCGGCGGATAAGTTCCGCGCCGCAATATCCCACGGCATCGTGCCAGACATCTTGCAGGTAGATTTCCGCATAACCCGGTTCCGCCAGCGTCGGATCCTGAGATTTTTCACGCGCCAGTTGCAGGAAGCGTTCGGAAAAACTCAGCCACAGCTCACGCACATCTTTCAGGCGCTGTTCACGGCCATCCGCCGCTTCGCGCACGCCCACCAGCCCCGGCAGACCGCAGTAATTGAGCAGCAAATTGCCGATAGCCGAGCCCGGATCAAATCCCAGCGGGCCGTAATAACCAAATTCTGCATCGATAGCTTTAAGTTTACCTTCCGCCACGAAAATCGAACCACTGTGAATATCCCCGTGCAGCAGCGCTTCGGCTTTCGTCAGGAACCGGTGTTTCAGCGCGGCCACGGCCAGCCGCAACGGTTTATCAGCGCGCAGCGCGGTCACTTCTGGCAGCAGCAGCGGATCCACATTATTGCGTTCGTGATCGACGTACGGATCGGTGAAAAACAGATCTTCGGTGATCTGACACAGTTCAGGGTTAGTAAAGCGCGAGACTTCGGCTTTCTTGGTTTGCGCATTCTGGTAGAAATCGGAGGTGTGAAACAGCGTCTGCGCCAGATACTCGCCCAGCTGGCTGGCGGCCTGCGGGTAGTCGTTTCCCTGCACCAGTTCGCTGCGCCAGATCTGATGATCCGACAGATCTTCCTGCACCATCACCGCCAGTTCCGCGTCGTGATGCAGCACTTTGACCGTATGTTGCGGGCAATACTGACCGTGAATGATCAGGGTTTCGGCTTCGATGCGCGCACGATCTAACGTCAGTGGCCAGGACTCGCCCACGCAGCGCACATAAGGCAGCGCCTGTTTGACAATCACCCGGCTTTTCCCCGTCGTATCGCGGATCTTGAACACCAGATTCAGGTTTCCGTCACCGATTTCATCGGCGGTGACCAGGGAGTGTGGATCCGCCACGCCGCCGAACTGGCGGGCATATTCAACGGCATCTGCGGCGGTAAACGTGTAGTAGCGCGACATCCTGACCTCTCGAATTCTTTTTTCAGCCTTAAAAGCGTTTAGACGTCTATACATCTATAAAACATGTTGGCAGAATAAGTAATCAGATGCAACTGGGCAACAAGGATTTAACCGACCATGCAAAGTCTCACAACCACCAGTTTACGAATTCGCGAAAATCAGCTGTGGATCCTCGATCAGCAGGCCCTGCCCCAGCGCGCTGACTGGCGTGAATGTCGCAACGTCAGCGAGCTGGTGGATCATATCCGCACCCTGCGTGTACGCGGTGCGCCACTGATTGGCTTGTCCGCCAGCCTGCTGCTGGCCTTGCTGGCCGAAGAGGGAATGTCTCAGGATGCCCTGCATGATTCACTGGAAACGCTGCGCGCCTCGCGCCCGACGGCGGTTAACCTGATGAACAATCTCGACCGCATGAAAGCCGCATTGCATCAATCTGATTACGTGAAAGCGTTAGCGGAAGAAGCCCTGCGTCTGGTGGAAGAAGACCGGGCACTGTGCGACAGCATTGCAGATCACGGTGCCGCGCTGGTCACGCCCGGCAGCCGCCTGCTGACGCATTGCAACACCGGCGGGCTGGCAACAGCGGGCGTCGGCACGGCGATTGGCGTTATCCGCCGCGCGCACGGGCTGGGCAATGTGCAACAGGTGTGGGTGGATGAAACCCGCCCGCTGTTACAGGGCGGGCGTCTGACGGCCTGGGAGCTCGGCGAACTGGGCATTCCTTACCAGCTGATTTGCGATTCAATGGCCGCCAGTCTGATGGCACAAAAACGCGTGGATGCCATCTGGGTCGGCGCTGACCGTATTGCCGCCAACGGCGATGTCGCCAATAAAATTGGCACTTACAGTCTGGCGGTGCTGGCGAAATACCACGGCATTCCGTTTTATGTCGCCGCGCCGCACACCACCCACGATCCGCACTGCCCGAACGGTGCCGCGATCCCTATCGAACAGCGCGCAGCGAGTGAAGTGACCGGCGTTTCCGGCAGTTTTGGTGCCGTGCAATGGGCACCGGTTGACGCCCAGGTTTACAACCCGGCGTTTGATGTCACTCCGGCTGAACTGATCAGCGGATGGGTGCTGGATGTCGGTGTGGTGACGCCGGTTCAGGTGCGGGATGGGATATTGACTCAGGCGCTGAAGTAGCAAGTGCTCGCTTTGCTCTTCCCCGGCCAGGGGAAGAGCACAAAAACTCCGCAACCGCCTGTCGCCGTGAAGTGTTAAACCACCGCCATCCGCATTCTTTCCCGTGCTTCCTCATACGTCGGCATCGATGCCGCCGCGCCTGCCCGTTCCACACAAACAGACGCATAGGCAGAAGCAAATTGTGCCGCTTCGCGAAGGGTGACACCGGCGGCCAGCTGCGAAGCCAGCGCACCGTTAAAGGCGTCGCCTGCGCCGGTGGTATCAACCGGGGTGGCCGGACAGGCGTGGATAATCTGCGTGTCGCCGTTCACCGAAAGCAGCGCGCCCTGCGTGCCCAAGGTGATGATCAGCGCCTGTATGCCTTTGGCGTGCAGCGCGTGGGCGGCGCGTTCGGCGGAAGGAATATCGCAGACGTCGATGCCGGTGAGCAGCGTGCATTCCGTGGCGTTTGGCGTGAGTAAATCCACCTGCGCCAGCAGATGGTCGGACACCGGCTGGAACGGCGCGGGGTTGAGGATAATGTAGGTGCCGTTGTCTTTCGCGATGCCGATCAGTTTTTCAATCGCAGGCAGATTGTTTTCGAGCTGAGTCAGCAGGATATCGGCGGCAGCCACCGCCGGGCGGCACTGTTCCACTTCTTCGTCGGTGACCGTCAGGTTTGCGCCCGGATCAACGGCAATCATGTTTTCGGCATCAGCGCCGGCGACATAAATCAGCGCGTTGCCGGTCGGGCATTCGCTGGTGGAAAACAGCGTGACGGCGTCGAAACCGGCGCTGTCGAGGTGGCGGCGGGCGAACATGCCGAAATCATCGCGGCCCACTTTGCCGATGTAATGCACCCGCGCACCGGCGCGCAGCGCGGCGACCGCCTGGTTTGCGCCCTTGCCGCCCGCGCCCATCATGCTGTTACGGGCAATCAGGGATTCGCCCGGTTTGGGGAAACGCGCCATGCCGGCGACGATATCGAGGTTGAAAGAACCAAATACGCATACCTTGCCTTTGTTCATGCCTCTCTCCTGAAGGAAAATGTTCCGGCAGCCAGAGCTGGCTGCGACGGAAAAACGCGCTGTGCGGCTAAACACGCGCCACGGCAACCCGTCTCGTCGGTCACGGCGCTGAAATGAATCGTGAGATCGTTGGCCGGATACGGACTGCGTAAATGGCTGCGTAACTGCCGTTCGAGTTCGGCCAGTGGGAAGTTCTCCATCGCCAGCACGCCGCCGCCCAGCACTAAATAGCCGGGATCCAGAATGTTCATTTCGCTGGCGACAGTGCGCGCCAGCCGTGCCACAAATTCGGTTAAATCCACATGCCCGGCGTGACGCACAAACAGCTCGGCGAACGGCGTCTGTGGCGCGTGTTGCCGCGCCCAGCCGGTCAGCCAGTTACCGGAAGTGAGCGTCTCGACGCAGCCGGTTTTACCACAAGGGCAGAGTAGCGGATTCCCCGCCAGCGGAATGTGCCCCAGCTCCCCGGCACCGCCGTGCGCGCCGTGGTAAAAATCCCCGTTGATCCACAAACTGTTGCCAAGACCCGTGCCGAGATACAGCCCGACGGCGACATCCGGCAGCGCGCCGTGCTGCGTTAAATCCCACCACATCAGATGGTTAACGTCTTTGTCCATCGCCACTGGCAGATGCAAACGTTGTGAGAGCAGCGCCGCCACCGGCTGGTTATCCAGCGCGGAAACAAACGGCAGCGACAGTACGGTCTGGCGGTCGCGGGACAATATTCCCGGCAGCCCGAGCATCACCTGCGCCACCTGATGATGCGGATCCTGCTCCTGCAAATACGTCGTGATCAGGTTTTCCAGCCCCTGTAACGGGTCAGTCTGCCCCGCCCAGCGTTGGGTCGGGGTTTTGTGGTAGCCGCGAAAATTTTGCTGGCTGTCCATCAGCATTAAACGGGTATTGGTGCCCCCGACATCCACTCCAAGAAAGTGCGGCATACGGCTCTCCTGCCCTCAGGCTGCGTGACGCGCCTGACGCATCTGATCGAGCATTTTGTCCCAGGCAATATCCAGATCGCTGTCCAGCGTGAACAGGCCGGAACTGCCGACGATCAGCACTTCCGCGCCCGCGCTCATCAGATCCTGATAGGTGCGAAGATTGCAGGAACCGTCGATTTCGATCAGATAGCGGTAACCTTTTTGCTGTTTGAGATCGCGCAGCTGGGCGATTTTCCCGAGCATTTCAGGGATGAACGGCTGACCGGCATAGCCCGGATCCACGGTCATCACGGTGATTTTATCCAGCAGATGAATGTAGTGCTGGATGTACTCCACCGGCGTCGCGGGGTTGAGCACCACGCCGACTTTTTTACCCAGCGAGCGGATCTGATTGATGATGCGGAACGCGTCGCGGTTAATGGTTTCGGCGTGCGGGCAGATAAAATCGGCACCGGCAAGGGCAATCGGCTCGATAAAGTCAGCCGGGTTTTCCACCATCATATGCACGTCCAGAACCAGCGGCGTGTGCGGGCGGATCTGCTCGATAAAGAACGGCGACAGGGTGATATTTTTGACGTAATGGCCGTCCATGATGTCGATGTGCAGCATGTCGGCGCGGCGGTTCAGCACTTCGAGTTGCTGTTTGATGTCGATCAGGCTCATGCACATCAGCGACGGAGAAATTTTGTATTCCATGATGTTTTCCTAAGTCAAAGGCAATGTTAAAAGAGTGTTTAAGGTTGAGCCGCCCGCGCTTTGGCAGCGCTCATTCGCCCCGCCCTTTTTTGCAGAAAACGGCTGCGGAAGAATTTCAGCGCCAGCACCACAATCAGTACCGCGCCCCACATCGCCAGGCTGAAATGCGGGCTGACGTTCATCAGGTTCAGGCCGGTGGAAATCACCTGCAGGACAATCAGCGAGAGCACCACGCCCGCCACTTTGCCGAATCCGCCGTTGGGATCCGTGCCGCCGAGAATGATGGCGAGCACCGTCAGCAACAGATAGGAATCGCCGTAGCCCATGCGCGCCGAGTTGAAGCGCGCCATCATGATCAGCCCGGCAATCACGCATAACATGCTGGAAATCACGTAGATGGCGATCAGCACGCGGTGGGTATTTACGCCGCTGAAATGGGTGGCGTTGATGTTGCTGCCGCTCATGTAGATATATTTACCGAGGCGGGTGCGTTCTAAAAACACCGCGACTAAGGCCGCCGTCAGCAGGAAGATAATCAGCGGCACCGGCACGCCGAGCAGGGTTTCCGCGCCGATAAAGCGCACGATATCCGGCATGCCGCTAATCGCCGCGCCGCGTGAAAGGTAGATGCCGACGCCGTTCACCATGGTCATGGTCGCCAGCGTCACCAGAATCGGATGTGCGCCGACATACGCCACCAGCGCGCCGGTCAGCATGCCAATCACCAGCGCCAGAATCATTGCGCCGACCAGCGCCAGCGTCAGCCACACCGCCTGCATCGCCATGCTGGCATCCGGCGGCAGCCAGGTGAGAAACACCCACGCCATCAGCAGGCTGGTCAGGTTCGCGGTGGCGATAATGCACAGATTCAGGCCACCGCTGAGGATCGGGATAAACATCGCCAGCGTCAGTAAACCGAGCTCCGGTAACTGGAAGGCGACGCTCATAAAGGTGGCGTCACTGAAGAAGCGCCCCGGCATCGCCAGGCTGAAACCGATGATCACCACCAGCAATAACAGCGATAACCCGAGCGTAGTGTTGTCGACTTTCAGCTTGCCGATTTTCAGACGAGGCCGCGCATCGGGCTTCGCTTTAAGACTCACATTTCTGCTTTTTGCGAACATAGCGGTTTTCCTCAGGCGAAGCCGACTTCGGTTTCTTTGCGTTTCTTATAATGGGTGACGGTGATGGCCGCGACGATCACCACGCCGATGACGATATTCATGAAGTAACTCGACACACCGATCAGGTTGAGGCCGTTTTTCAGCACGCCAATCAGGAACACGCCCATCAGCGTGCCGACCACGCTGCCTTTGCCGCCGTTGAGGCTGGCGCCGCCGAGTACCGCCGCGGCCAGCACATCCAGCTCGCCGCCGACCAGCGCATTCGGTACCACTTCACCAACGCGATACACCTGCACCAGCCCGCCAATCGCCGCCATCGCGCCGAGATAACCGTAAGCAAACAGATGCAATAATCCGACGCGGATACCGATACGGCGCGCGGATTCCTGATCACCGCCGACCGCAAAAAGCTGGCGTCCGAGGTGGGTTTTGTTGAGCAGGACCCAGCTCAGCCCGGCCACCGCCAGCATCACCAGTACCGGCAAACCAATCTGATAATGCTGCTCGCCGACGCTGAACGGCAGCACGCGGATCGGCGTGGTCAGCCAGTCCGGCAGGTCGTACAAGCTGGTGCCGTTGGTCAGCCACATCAGCATGCCAAACAGCAGCGACTGCATACTGATGGTGACGATGATCGACACGATGCGCAGGCAGTAGATCAGAATGGCGTTGATCATCCCGAGCACCGTGCCGATGGCGACCGCCAGTAAAATGCTGCCGGTCGGGCTGCTCAGGCCGTAGTGGATCGCCAGCGTGGCGATGGTGTACTGCACGACCGACGCCACGGCGGCGAACGAAATATCAATGCCGCCGGTGACCAGCACCACAAACAGGCCGAGGGCGAAAATGCCGCTGACGGCGTAGCTTTCGGTCAGATCCAGCAGGTTCTGCAAGGTCAGAAACTGATTGGTCAGTAAGGAAAAGGTGACGATAACCACCAGCAAAACCCAGGCTAAATAACCTTCGTTGCTGGACGGGCGTAACCGGCTGAGCTTAAGCATTGACCGCCTCCGCAAGTTGTTGTTGGGTGATCGCGCCCGGCAGATATTCGCCAACCACCGTGCCTTCGCTGAAATGCAGCACGCGGTCGCAGTTGAAATAGACTTCCGGCACTTCGTCGGAAATCAGCAGGATGGAAATCCCCTCTTCTGCCAGCTGGTGGATCAGCTGGTAAATGCTGGCTTTTGCGCCGACATCGACGCCGACCGTTGGCGAATCGAGGATCAGGATTTTCGGCTGCGTCAGCACCCATTTCGCGAGCACGATCTTTTGCTGATTGCCGCCGGAAAGCGTGGAGATCGCCTGATCAGGGTTTGCGACTTTGACGCCGAGTTTTTCGAGCCACTGCTGGATGATCTTGTTTTTGCGGTATTCGTCGATCAGATGAAAACGGCTGCGCAGCTGATCCATGATCGCCAGCACGGTGTTGTCGCCGACGGATTGTTGCTGGATCAAACCGAGCGTCAGGCGATCTTCCGAGACATAGCCGACGCCGGCTTTGATCGCGTCTTCATGGCTGCGAAAACGTACCGGTTTGCTGTCGAGGTAGATTTTGCCGCTGTCCGGTTTGGTCATGCCAAACAGGCTGAGCGCCAGTTCGGTGCGGCCCGAACCGAGCAGGCCACACAGGCCGAGCACTTCTCCGGCGTGCAGTTTGAAACTGACGTCGTGATACTGGCCCGCGCGGCTGAGTTTGTCGGCTTCCAGCATGATGCGTTCGTCATTCATGTTGGCGGCTTTCAGGCGGTAATCGAGTTTCAGGCCGGTCATCAGTTCGGTCAGGCGTTCGCTGCTGACTTCGCATGCGGGGAAGGTGCCGACTTTTTTGCCGTCACGGATCACCGTCACGCTGTCGGAAATCTCCAGCACTTCATCGAGGCGATGGCTGACGAACACCACGCTGATGCCTTTGCTTTTCAGGTAATGCACGGTGCGCAGCAGCTGATTCACTTCGGTGCGGGTCAGCGAGGCGGTCGGTTCATCCATAATCACTAAGCGCGCATCGGCCACCAGCGCGCGGCAAATCGCCACCTGCTGACGCTGGGCAATCGGCAGCGCCGAGACTTTGCTGTCGAGATCCAGCGTGTAGTTCAGCTCAGTCAGAATGCGCTGTGCGGTTTCCCGCAGGCGGGACGGACGGTACCAGCCCATCAGCCCTTGCAGGTTGTGGTCAAACGCGATGTTCTCGAACACGCTGAGATTGGGAAACAGCGACAGATCCTGATAAATCACCTGCACGCCAAACTGCCGTGCCTGATCCGGCGACAGTTTGCTGAAACGCTGGCTGCCCTGTGAGGCCGAGGTGAGCGTGATCTGGCAACCGTTATCCGGCTGGTAAACCCCCGAGATCACTTTGATCAACGTACTTTTCCCGCAGCCGTTGGTGCCCGCCAGGCAGTGAACTTCGCCCTGCATCAGCCGCAGGGAAATGTCGTTGAGCGCACGCTGTCCGCCAAAGGTTACCGACAGATTTTGCACATCAATCAGCGGCGCGTGGTCTGTTTGAATGATCTCGGAGATTGCCATGATTACAGCCCCATTTTGACCAGTTTCGGCAGGTTGGCTTTGTCCAGGCTTTCGGTTTCGTTGCCCAGAATGGTGCGCGTCGCTTCGTCCACTTTCACTTTGCCCATGCCTTCAATGGTCATGCCGTCAGTGATTTTTTCGCCTTTTTCCAGCTTCTCGGCGATGCGCACGAAGACTTCACCGGCGACCATCGGGTTCCAGATAAAGCCGCCCTTAATCGCGCCGGCTTTCACCAGACTTGCGCCCTGACCCGGACTGAACGGCCCGAACACGCAGATGTCGTCCGTTTTGCCACGGTTAAGCACCGCGCGGCCTGCGCCAATCGGGCCTTGTGAGCCGATCGCCAGAATGCCTTTCAGGTTGGCGTCTTTGGACATCAGATCGTTGGTGGTGCGGATGCTGTCATCGAGCGATTCACCGACGCCGAATTTGTCACCGACCAGATGCATATCCGGATAGTGTTCTTTCTGGTAATTGATGGCGGCATCGGCCCATTTCTGATGCAGCGGCACGGTCAGACTGCCGACGTATACCGCGTAATCGCCCTTCTCTTTCATGCACTGCGCCAGCGCGACCATGTGAGTAATGCCGTGCTGCGTGGCATCGACCATTTCGAAATCCCAGTCGGCGTATTTCTGATCCGGCGATTCATGCACGATGACTTTGATCCCGGCATCGTGTGCGCGTTTCAGCACCGGCTCCAGCACGCGGGCGTCGTTCGGCACCACGCCGATCACATCCACTTTCTGCGCGATCAGATCTTCAATCGCACGCACCTGCAATGCCGGATCCGCGCTGGTCGGCCCGACCTGCCACGCGTCGATCCCGCGTTTGGCCGCTTCGCTTTTGATCCCGGCTTCCATCGCGTTGAACCAGGCGTTACCGCCCACTTTCACCACCACGCCCATGCGGATTTTGTCGGCGGCGTGCGCAGACAGGGACAACATGGCTGTGGCGAACAGGCAGGCAAGAACGGATTTCTTGATCATGTTTACTCTCCTGGTAGGTCAGTTATGTGCCGCAGCTGACGCGCCGTTGCGGCTGTTTTAGTTTTTTTCTGTAGGGGTGACGGAGAAACTTCAATCACGTTAACGTTGCTCCAGGCCAGTTCCTGGCGGAATTCTTCATCCTCCAGATGGTCTGTTATCAGTGTGTCGATTTCCCGGTAGTGGCAGATCCGCGCAAAAGAGCGGCGGCCGAATTTGCTGGCGTCAGCCAGCAAAATTTTGTGCTCGGAGGACAACAGCATTTGCTGTTTCAGCCGCGCGTGATGCTCGTTACTTTCACGGATCCCGCCTTCGTGGCTGATGCCGTGACAGGAGAAAAACAGCTTGTTGATGACGAACTCTTTCAGCATTTGTTCGGCCAGCACACCGACGAAATCTTCATACTTCGCCGAGTATTCGCCACCCAGCCCGATCACCCGCACGTTGGCTTTCACCGCCAGCGTCTGAATGATGTGTACCGAGTTGGTCAGCACCACCAGCTGAATGTCGGGCAACTGGCGGGCCAGAAACCAACTGCTGGAACTGCTGTCGAGCAGCAGACAATCGCCGGGATTGATCAGTTGTAACGCCCGTTTGGCGATGCGCGTTTTGCTGTCCGGTGACTGATTACTGCGGTCACGAAAGGATTCGCCCTGCTCGATCTGCGAAGGCACATAGGTTTTTTCGCCCGCCGAATGCTCCATAAACACCGCGCCGCCGTGGCTGCGTAACAACACGCCGCGCTTTTCCAGCAGCGCCAGATCCCGCCGCGCCGTTTCCAGCGAGATGCGGCATAACTGCGACACTTCCTGCACCAGAATGCGTCCGCGCTGGCTGAGAATTTCGGTGATATAACGATGTCGCTCTACTGGCAGCATGTGGTGATTCCTCTTTCCCGATGTCAAATAGGATACGCAGCCGGATGCTCACGGAATGCGCAGTGCCTCAAAGGCGACCGTGCGCATTTTTTGCCACAATCGTCTTGTGATAGTTGTCACGAAAAGGTGAGAAAAGATGAAATGTTAAAGTTTGGATCTGTGGCGGGAACGGCATTAAATCGTCATTTGCGTTGCAACAAGACAGCAACAGATTTGCAAACGGTCACAATTCCTCGCGCTTACCGCTGACCGTTAATGACCGTTTGTGTGGAGTTGACCGTTTCAGCGATCAGTGGAAAAAAAACGCTGGCGTTGCGCCGGAAATTCGCTGTTTCACAAGATCAACAAACGCGCCTTTAATGGGCGCGCCGGGTGCGGCAAGGGAGGTGGGTTTACGCGGGTTTAATCGGGGTAAAACAGATGAAAAACGGGGAGCGATCCCCGTTTTCGGTTACCTGCCGCCGGCCAGCTCGAGAAAGCTGCCAGTGACGTAGGAGGCGGAATCTGACAGCAGCCAGGAAATGGCCTGAGCGACTTCTTCCGGCTGGCCGCCGCGCTGCATTGGCAGATTGGCTTTCACCCGATCCACCCGCCCCGGCTCCCCGCCGCTGGCGTGCATGTCGGTGTAGATAAGCCCAGGCCGCACGCCGTTAACGCGAATACCGTACGCCGCCACTTCCAGCGCCAGACCGGTGGTCAGGGTATCCACTGCGCCTTTCGACGCGGCGTAATCCACATATTCACCCGGTGCGCCCAGACGGGAAGCGGCGGAGGAGACATTGACAATCGCCCCGCCATTTCCGCCATGACGGTGCGACATGATTTTCACCGCCTCACGGCAGCACAGGAAATAACCGGTGACGTTGGTAGACAGCACTTTGTTGATACGTTCGGCGGAGAGATTTTCAAGGGTTGTCTGCTGGAACAAAATCCCGGCGTTATTCACCAGCGCGGTCACCGGCCCGAGTTCAGCGCTCAGCCGTCTGAACATCGCCACAACCTGTTCTTCGTCGGCAATATCGGCTTTCAGGGCGATGGCTTTTCCACCGGCCTGAAGGATGTCATCGACGACAGACTGCGCGGCGATGTCGTTATTGACGTAATTCACACCGACGGCGTAACCCTGCTGCGCAAGGAGAAGAGCCGTTGCGCGACCAATACCGCGGCTGGCACCGGTGACGAGGGCGATTTTCATAAGGAGGCTCCATCAGGGAAGTGAAGAAAGTGACGGCGCGGGCCGACGCCCACGCCCTTGCTACGGGCCTTAAACTTTCTCAAAGGCGAAAAAGCTTATTCCCCAAGCCGCGGATAGGCATCCGCAATCTTATCCCCGGTGAAGTGCGCCACCCAGCCTTCCTGATTATCGAATACACGGATCGCGGTGAAAGAAGGCGAACCTCCCATATCAAACCAGTGGCGGGTATTGGCCGGCACCGAAATCAGATCGTTTTTCTCGCATAGGATCTGAAAAATCTTCCCGTTCAGGTGCAGACAAAACAGCCCTGCGCCTTCCACGAAGAAACGCACTTCATCTTCCCCGTGGGTATGCTCGGAGAGAAATTTGGTGCGCAGCACGTCGCGCTGTTCGTGGTCGGGGCGCATGCTGATCACGTCCCAGCTCTGATAGCCCTTCTCGGCCACCAGTTTGTCGATTTCATGCTGATACGCGGCAATCACGTCCTGCGGCTGCGGGTGCTCGCCCAAATCGCGATCGGCCTGCCAGCGTTCAAAACGCACATCAATTTTACTCAGTTCGGCGGCGATGGCCTCGCCGTCACGGCTTTCCCAGACGGGTGCCGAAGGATCCTGGTCACTAAAAATCGTCAATGCACTCATGGTCAACCCTCTTATAAGAATGTTTCTAAGGCTATCTGATCAAAACGATTTACTTGCAGGTGATCGCTGAGCTCGTCAGCGTCATCGCGGATCAGCTGACAGGTGTGCCAGCCCGCTAAGCGCGCGGCGTCCAGTTCCTGACGGATGTCCGATAAAAACAGCAGATCCTGCGGCGGCAATATCAGCTGTTCGGCGATGTTCTGATACGACTCCGTTTCACGCTTGGCCCCGACGCGGGTATCGAAATATCCGCTGAACAGCGGCGTTAAATCACCCGCATCGCTGTAGCCAAACAGTAATTTTTGCGCATCCACCGAACCGGACGAATACACGCACAGTTGCAGGCCCTCGGCTTTCCACGCGTCCAGCTGCGGCGCGACGTCGTCATAAAGATGTCCGCGAAAATCACCGTTCTCATAACCGGTCCGCCAGATGATGCCCTGCAACACTTTCAGCGACGTCGATTTCACGTCGTTATCCATGTAAGTGAAAAGCTGCTCGATCAGCGCTTCGACGCTGGCCTGTGGCCGGTCGATTTCAGCGCGCAGGGCGTTCAGCGCGCCCGCGACGTCCGGCTGCTCATGCTCATGACGCAGGAATTCGGCGAGGCGCTGACGGGCATAAGGGAATAACACCTGATGCACAAAGCGGATATCCGTGGTGGTACCTTCAATATCAGTGACGATGGCGCGGATCATTTAGCCTCCAGCAGGCGACGTTGCAGTTCACACTGGAATAAGAATTCCAGCCCTTCCAGGTGGCGGCGCGCTTCGGCCACATCTTTGCCCCAGCAGGTCAGCCCGTGGCCGCGCAGCAGAAAACCATACTGCAACGGCGCGTGCTCTGCCGACGCCATGATCTTCTGCGCCAGAGCAGGAATATCCTGGCTGTTGTCGAAGATCGGGATCACCACCTGATCAAGGTGCGAGGTCTGGCCGCTGAGCGATTTCTGCATCTCATAGCCTTCCAGCACCAGCGCGCCGCTGCGCTCAACCCGCGACAACACGGTCGAGTTCACCGAATGGGTATGCAGCACCGCACCTGTTTCAGGATAGCGGGAATACAGCATCGTGTGCAGACCGGTTTCCGCAGACGGACGGCGGCCGCTGGGTGCCAGTCCGCTTTCCAGTTCCACCAGCAGGAAATCCTCTGCGGTGAGCGATCCTTTGTCTTTGCCTGATTCGGTGATCAGGCAATGTGCATCGCCTTCACGGATCGACATATTGCCGCCCGTCGCCGGGCTCCAGCCCTTCTGACCAATCCAGTGACAGGCCGCCAGCAGCGCGCCCAGTTGCAAATTCTCTGTCATCGTATTCCTGAAAGCTGTGCGTTGAGGGACGGAGTTCGGGATGAAAATGGCGATATCTATGATTTATAGCGATATACACAATGTGTCGCCGCTTAGACCAAATTGGCATTTAGCCATCTAAGCGTCTCGATTGCCAAATATTAACATCGTGTTATATTGTGAGCAACATCGCTATCTGCACCGGTCCAGGAGTATTGACCCGCCATGAGCACAGCCGCACTGACCCCCGAAAGTAAACTTCCTGCCCTGGGCACCACGATTTTCACCCAAATGAGTGCCCTGGCGCAGAAACACAATGCGATTAACCTGTCGCAGGGTTTTCCTGATTTCGATGGCCCGCAATATCTGAGAGATCGTCTGGCGTATCACGTCAGTCAGGGCGCGAACCAGTACGCGCCGATGACCGGCACCGCGCCGCTGCGCGAAGCGATTGCCGCGAAAACCGAACAGATTTACGGCTTTGCCCCGGATGCCAACACCGACATCACCATCACGGCGGGCGCGACCGAATCGCTGTATATCGCCATCACCGCGCTGGTGTCGAAAGGTGACGAAGTGATCGCCTTTGATCCGAGCTATGACTGTTATGCCCCGGCGGTAGAACTGGCGGGCGGCGTGATGAAACGCATTCAGTTGCAGCCGCCGGAATTCAAAGTGAACTGGGCGGAATTCGCCGATCAGATAACCGACCGCACCAAACTTGTGATCATCAATACGCCGCACAACCCGTCGGCCACCGTCTGGCGCCACAGCGACGTTGAGCAGCTCTGGCAGACCATTGCGGATAAACACATTTTCGTGCTGAGCGATGAAGTGTATGAGCACATCTGCTTCGCAGCGGAAGGCCACGCCAGCGTACTGCGTCATCCCGAGTTACGTCAGCGCGCCATCGCGGTGTCGTCATTCGGCAAAACCTATCACATGACCGGCTGGCGCGTGGGCTATTGCATCGCACCGGCGGTCATCAGCGCAGAACTGCGCAAGGTTCACCAGTATCTGACCTTCTCCATCACCACGCCGGTGCAGCTGGCGCTGGCGGATATGCTGCGGGAAGCGCCGGAACACTGGCAGGAATTACCGGCCTTTTATCAGGCCAAACGCGACCGTCTGGCGCAGGGGCTGGCGAACAGCCGCCTGAAAGTGTTACCGGGCCAGGGCACCTATTTCCTGCTGGTCGATTACAGTGACGTGTCCGATTTAGACGACGTTGCCTTCTGCCACTGGCTGACTGAACATGCGGGCGTGGCGGCGATTCCGATGTCGGTATTCTGCGCCGCCCCTTTCCCACATAAACTGATCCGGCTGTGCTTCGCCAAACAGGAAGCCACGCTGGACGCTGCCGCGGAGCGCCTGTGTCAACTTTGAAACTGTCCGTACTGCAACAGCCGCTGGTGTGGCTGGACGGCGAGGCCAACCTCGCGCATTTCGATGGCCTGCTCGGTGCGCTGACCGGCCGCGACCTGATTGTTCTTCCTGAAATGTTCACCACCGGTTTCGCCATGCAGGCGCCGGGCAGCGCGTTGCCGCAGTCGCGTGTGGTGCAATGGCTGCAACAGTGGGCGCAACAACTGAACGCCATGATTGGCGGCAGCGTCGCGCTGAGTACAACAGAAGGTGCCGTCAACCGTTTCCTGCTGGTTGAACCCCAGGGAAAAGTGCATTTTTATGACAAGCGCCATCTGTTCCGCATGGCCGGTGAACACCATTATTATGTGCCGGGTAAACGCCGTGAAATCGTCGAATGGCGCGGCTGGCGGATCCTGCCGCAGGTTTGTTACGACCTGCGTTTCCCTGTCGCCTCGCGCAATAATCAGGATTATGACCTGGCGCTTTACGTCGCCAACTGGCCGGCACGCCGCAGCCACCACTGGCAGACGCTGCTTACCGCCCGCGCGATTGAAAATCAGGCTTACGTGGCCGGATGTAACCGCGTCGGTGATGACGATAACGGCCATCATTACAGCGGTGACAGCCTGATCATTACTCCGCAGGGTGAAGAACTCGCGCGCGCCGAGCCGGGCTCCGCGATGATTATTGACGCCGAACTGTCGCTGGAAGCGTTGCAGGATTACCGGGAAGCCTTCCCCGCCTGGCGCGATGCCGACACGTTTTTGCTGCACGAGTGATCGGCCAGAAACTCAGCGTTTCGTCAGGAAAAGCTCGCGTCAGTCACGCCGGGGCTGTTTGATAAAACGAAAAAACCGCCTGTGAAATGACCAGGCGGCCAACGATTGAGTGCGGCTGACAGACATTAAACGGTCGGTAAACCGGCCTCCAGCGCGTCGATCAACCCCTGATCCACCACCTGTTGCGGGTGAACCTTAATTTCCGAGCTGTATAGCGGCGGCAGTTTCTGACAATACGCATCCAGTTCGGTTTGCGCGATGGTCGGCACACCGTACTGGAAGGAATTCGGATTCTCCTCAGGCAATGCACCTTCCATGGTTGAACCGTAGGCACCAAGTTCAATCAGGCTGTGTGATGACTCGTCCGGACCATGCGAAAACACAAAAGTGCCGTATTTAGGATGGCCGAGATAAGGCAATACTTTTTCGTCGCCGAGAGAATCCCGCAGGTTATAACGCAGTTGCGCATAATTGCGCGTCACCAGTAAAAACGCCGTCTGAATCAATGAAGCTTTTTCGTTACCGGACAAACACAACAGCAAATTACCGAAGTAATCGAGGAATGCGACCGAGTTACCTTTACCGCCCTGAGCAATATCCGTATTCGCCGCTTCAATCAGGAAAGGAGCCAGCCCGGCATCCGGTGCGCCACGTGAGGGGGCGGTATATTGCAAAGCGTCCGGATAAATAGCCTGCAACGCCACAACGATCGGATCATCGGTCGGTAATTCTTTGATATCTTTCAACTGATCCGGCGGTAAATCTGAGTTGATGCTCGCTTTCACCTGCGTCAGGGTGGCGTCAAAAATAGACTCACACAGCGCCAGCGTCTGCACATCAATCACATCTTGCGTAAAGAACTCCGCCACCGGCGCAGAACTTGCCGGACGGGAAAAACAGTTATCCCCGTTGACGGCCGGATAACTGAATGTCTCCTGCGCCACCACAGCCAGATCGTCAGAGAGCGAAGGGAAATCCGCCAGGGTGTCGTAATTGATACCGGAATAAGTATCGAACGCCGCAGAAATCACGTTAAAGCCGCCGGTAATAATCGAACCGGTACACATGCAGCAGGGATCCAGCGAGGTCACAATAGTAATCTCGGACGGAGGTGGCATCTCAACACCCTGGGCAATTTGCGCGTAATACCAGTCGATCAGTTGTCTTTCACCGTGAGCAGTAGGATCGTTGGTCTTATTATTCATGACGACGTTATTATGAATCGCATTCAGCACTTTTCCTGTGCCATCGAGCATTACACCGCCGACGCTGAAAGTATTCTGGCAATAGGCCAGCATGGCCTGATTTGCCGCAGCGGCGGCGGCCGCTTCGACAGAAACATACGTGACGTCTTTCACTACGCCCGCTTTTAATGCCGTTGTATTTGATGAATTACAATTGCAATTACACATAGTAAATCCTTCCATTAGATTAAGTGCATAAATTGAGGATCATTAATTCGCGAAACGTCATTAAATAAATACGCCGGAATCAAAGAGGCTTTATCGTGGCAAATTAATCTTTAATTAAATAATGGAAGCTGTTGTGCCAGCGGTGGCAGCGGGGGTATTAAATAAAAAGGAGGGTATTTCAGAATTGTTTTACTTTAATCATAATCCTCGTGAATATTAAAAGTTTTATTTACGAGCTGAATAAATAGATTACAGGACGTAATAATATTGCGCGGTTCAGGTCATCAGCAACCGTTCTGACTTTCTATTTTTATGAGGGCGTCTCATTGCGAAAGAAGAAGTACCTGTTCCGGCGCCTGCCCGCAGGGTAAACGCCGGATCAAACCTATCTGTTATATCGCGCCGATAAAGTCTGCTTTACCGATATTCACGCCAAGGTGGCGCAGAATGTTGTAGGCGGTGGTGATGTGGAAATAGAAGTTCGGCACGGCAAACGCGGTCACGTAGCTGTGCGCGGTGAATTTCAGTTCGTGATTTTTGCCTTTCACCACGATCTCACGGGATTCATCACCTTCCAGTTTTGCGACATCCACGCTTTCGATAAAACGCAGCGTTTTAGCAATACGCTCCTGTAACTGGGCAAACGTCACTTCGTTGTCTTCCATCGCAGGGGCGGCTGTGCCTGACAGGCGGGCGATCGCGCCTTTTGACATATCACTGGTGATTTGCACCTGACGCGCCAGCGGATACATGTCATCGGCCAGGCGTGTGTTGAGCACCTCTTCTTCCGATTTTCCGTTTTCCTTTGCCCATGCCGCGCCCTTTTCCAGCAGGGCTGAAAGATTCTGTAAACCACGAACAAACTGTGCGGCCGTACTGCCATAAAGCGATGCTGACATGATGCTTCCTCTGTGAATGATGGGTTAGAACAACTGGCGCTACCTTAGCGCGTTACGGTCTGAACAACGCGACGTTTTATAGCAGTGGAGTGTGACGCAAATCCGGTTTACGGCATTCGCCGCTCTTTTTGTCAGCGCATGTAAACAGGCCCCTGTGTGGATCAATTCTTGCATTCACTACCCCCGCAAAAACATCTGACAGAGGACCACTGATGACCATCACCTTTATTGCACACACCACGCCCGAGCCTGCGTTGTACGGCGCGATGGCAGCGATACTTGCTGAATTGCGCGCGTTGCCGCTGTGTCACTTCCCCGTCAGTCATGATGCGCAACGTTACCCGAATGCCCGCCAGCACGTGACGGCGCAGGGGCATGCGCTGACCAGCGGGCTGGTATGGCTCGAGCGCCTGACCGGGCGCGGTGCAGGTGCTGAATCCAGCCTGGAATCACTGATTTATCGGGCACTTAAAGAAGATATCGTGGTGCCACTGCGTGAACCGTTATCCGCAGAACTGGCCGCGCAACTCGCTGAACAGGGCATTGAAATCGAATCATTAACCGTGGTGCGCCATCAGGATAAATTCCAGCTGGAAGACGTCACCACCGGCAAAATTCGCAGCAACGGCTGGGGGCGTGATGCCTTTGGCCGCTGGGCTTTAGGCTCCGTTTCACAACCGGTCATGCGGGCAGGAAAAACCTTGCGCGTGGCGCTGGTGGGGGATATTGCCGGGCAGCGCGACAGCTATCCGGCGATGCTCGCTGCACTGGGAGACGCCGCCGATGCACTGGCAATGAACATCGACGTCGTCTGGGTGACGCCAACGCTGCTGGGCAGCCTGCTGGATTCCACGCTGTTTGATGTGGACGGTATTATTCTGCCGGGCATGACGCTGACCCACACTGACTGTCAGGCCGGGCAACTGGCGACCGCCACCTGGGCGCTGGAAAATCAGACGCCGGTGCTGGGCATCAATCAGGGGATGCATCAGATGGTGACCGCGCTCGGGCAGAAAGTGCTCGGACAGGAGCGCGTGGTGATGCACGGCCCCTCGCCGCTCGGCAGCCTGCAAACCGGCCTGCCGCTGGCTGAACATACGCAGCCGCGTCTTGGGAATCATCCGGTGTTCAGCCGCAGCGGCAGCCTGCTGGCGAATAAAATGGGCGAGGAGTTCACGCTGCGCTACAACCAGCGCCGCTACCTGAATCCGCAATTACTGGCGGAACTGGAAAGCGCGGGGCTGTGCGTTTCAGGGTATGACGAAAGCGGGGAACAGGCGCAGGCGGTTGAGCTGAGCAACCATGCCTGTTTTATCGGGATCCAGGGGCAGCCGGAGCTGATGTCACGCCGCGAGCGCCCGCATCCGCTGCTGATGACCTTCCTGCAACAGGTTCGCCAGAGCAACCGCCAGCACGACGTCAGCCACGATGCGCTGACCAAAAGCGTGCGCTTAAAACAACCGCACCTGCTGATGGGCTGATGGGCTGGTGGAGCCGCGGGTCTAACTGCCGCGATAGGTCGAGTAAGAATACGGGCTGATCAACAGCGGCAGATGGTAATGATCCTGACTGCCGTCGAGCATCACATCAATAATGGCCGAGTGATACAGCGTCGCGCGGCCGGTCGCGGCGAAATACGCGCCGATATCCGCACACAGCCGGTAATGCCCGGAGGCGACAGGTTCCGGCGTTAATTTCGCGGCGCGGCCATCGGCATCGGTTTGGGTTTCGCTGATGAGCGTCACGTTGTGCCCGTCAAGGCTTTCCAGCCAGACGCGCACGTTGGCCGCAGGCTGCCCTGAGGAGGTATCGAGAATGTGGGTGGTGACTTTCGTTTTAGAAACCGGGGTCATTATTGGAAAATCTCCTTTAAACGCAGCAGGGTAATTTCTTTGAGTTGTTGCGCCGTTTCCTGATCTTCAGCGTCCGGCGAATTTTCAAGACGGCGTTGCAGATTATCCAGAATGTCTTCAGAACTGCGCCCTTTGGCGCGGATCAGAAACACCCGTCCGAAACGTTGTTCATAACGCAGGTTCCCCTCGTGCAGCGCATCGATGACCGCCTGCTGGCTGATATTGAGCGTCGCCTGTTCGCCACGGGAAAGCTGTGCTTCCTTACTGGCACCGCTGGCACGCTCGCCAATGCGCGGGTGTGCCGACAGTGCGCGGGCGATGTCATCCGGCTGCCAATGCTGACAGGCTGCTTCGGCGCATTGCATCAGGCGTTGCGTAGAAGAATAAGGCCGCGCGTCAGTGAGTTGCGTCGCCCAGGACGGAATATTCACCAGCGGGCGCAGCAGCGCAACGGCTTCGAATTCAGACAGCGCGTTAAACTCATCCAGCGTCATAAATGCCCTTCTTTAAAACTCAGCACGGTGTTGATATACGCCTGCACCGCATAAGCCACGTCGCCGGTGGTGACGGATTCATCGGGATGATGGCTGATACCGTCTTTACAGCGCACAAACAGCATGCCGACCGGCCAGCATTCGGCGATGGCGATGGCGTCATGCCCCGCGCCGCTTGGCAGTGACATCGCCTGCCCCTGTAAGTGTAAAACACTTTGATTCAGACGATGCTGCAAACCGGCGTCGCAGGCGGTGGCGCGAATGCCGTAAAACTGTTCGGCCGCGAAGGTCAGCCCGCGACGCGCCGCGATATCCCGGCCTTTCGCCAGCAGCGTTTCCAGTAAAGCGGATAAATCCTCATCACGGGGGCCGCGCACATCCAGCGACAGTTTCACCTGCCCCGCAATGACGTTGACCGCGCCCGGCAGGCATTCCAGCGTACCGACGGTCGCCACCAGATTGCGGCCGGTGGCGGTGGTGATGCTTTCAATCGCCAGCGTCCATTCGGCGGCGGCAGTCAGGGCGTCCTGACGCTGCCCCATCGGCACGGTGCCGGCATGGCCGGCGTGACCGGTAAATTCACAATTAAGACGACGCGCGCCGTTGATCGCCGTGACCACGCCGAGCGGCACATTGGCCGTTTGCAGGCACGGGCCCTGCTCGATATGCAGTTCCAGATAAGCGCAAAAATCGCTGACCGCACGCTGTGACGCGCCGATTTTCAGCGGATCCAGCCCGGCATTGTGCATAGCCTGCGCCACCGTGATGCCCTGCGCATCCTCGCGTTCCAGCCACTGGGCGGGCCAGGTGCCGGTCAGCCCCCGGCTGCCCAGCAGCGTGATGCCAAAACGCGTTCCTTCCTCATCGCAGAAACCGACAATTTCCACCGCCATCGGCAAACGGATGGCGTTCTGATGCAAATGCGCCACCACTTCCAGCGCGGTCAGCACGCCGAGCGGGCCGTCGTAGCGCCCCGCGTTGCGCACGCTGTCAAGATGTGAACCGAGCAGCAAAGCAGGTGCTGACGCATCAAGCCCTTCATAGCGCCCGCAAATATTGCCGACGCTGTCCTGCCAGACGCGCATACCGGCCAGCGCCATCCACTCCCCCATCAGACGGTTGGCCTGCAAATGTTCTGCCGAGAGATACACGCGGGTCAGTTGCCCCGGTGTTTCACTGATGGCGGCCAGTGCGTCGCAGCGCGCCATCACCCGTTCAGCGGCCAGTTTTGCGCTGCCGGAAACCGCAGCCAGCGTAAAGGCTTCTGCCATTACTGACCTCCTGCGTAGTGATCCCATGCAGCCTGCGCCCCTGCGCCGTATTTCGACGCAAAGCCCAGACGGTTAAGCACCGCTTCCAGCGCCACCAGCGTTTGCAACACACAGTCTTTACGGGCGTTGTAGCCCATGGTGCCGATACGCCAGATTTTCCCGGCCAGCGGGCCAAATGAGGTGCCGATTTCGATACTGAAATCGTTAAGCATCATCTGACGCACCTGTTCGCCATGCACGCCCTGCGGAATGACCACGCCGAGCACGTTGTTCATGCGGTTATTGAGGTCACCGAACACCTCCAGCCCCATTCCCTGAATACCGGCCAGCAGCGCGCCGCCGTGCAGTTTATGGCGGGCGATGCCGGTATCCAGCCCTTCTTCCAGAATGATGCGTGCGCATTCGCGCGAGGCGAACAGCATACTGGTGGCTTCGGTATGGTGGTTAAGACGCTCCGGCCCCCAGTAATCCATGATCATGCCCAGATCGAAATAGTTGGAGTAGATCATCTCTTCGTCGCCGTCGGCGTGGTCGGCGGTACGGATGCCTTCCTCCACGCATTTACGGCGGCGGATTTGTTCTTCAAAGCGCGGACTGATGGTCACCGGTGAGCTGCCGGACGGGCCGCCGAGGCATTTTTGCAAGCCGGCTGACACGGCGTCTAAACCCCAGGCGTCGGTTTCCAGCGGGTTGCCGCAGAATGACGCCGTGGCGTCTGAATAAAACAGCACGCCGTGGCGGCGGCAGATGTCGCCCAGCTGTTCCAGCGGCTGCAACATGGTGGTGGAGGTATCGCCCTGCACGGTCAGCAGCCAGCGGGGTTTCACCGATTTAATCGCATCTTCGATTTGCTGCGGATCAAACACTTCGCCCCACGGCACTTCGACGGTGTGCACTTCGGCACGGCAGCGGCGGGCAATTTCACACAGCAGATGTCCGAAACGGCCAAACACCGGTACCAGCACTTTGTCGCCCGGACGGATACCGGAGAGCAGCACGGCTTCGATACCGGCGCGCGAGGTGCCGTCGATCAGGAACGTCCACTGGTTTTCGGTTTTATACAGCGCACGGTACAGCGCCATGACTTCGTTCATGTAACCGGTCATCACCGGATCATATTGCCCGACCAGCTGGCTCGCCATCGCCCGCAGCACGCGCGGATCGGCGTTGATCGGCCCCGGCCCCATCAGCAGACGGGTCGGCGGGTTGATTTGTCCGGGAGAGATGAAATCTGACATAGTGGATCCTTTAATTTCTTTAAGAACTGATACCCAATAGATTTCAATGTGCAGCAAGGCGGCAATTGAACGAATCCCCGTTCACTTTGCTCACTCAGTGACCGGGGTGAGAGAAAGCAGCCAACGCCGCCTCACACTGAAAGAGGCAGCGTCTCTTCATTTAAGCCGCGTACGGAGGCGATAAACTGTTTCAGCTCGGGGGTTTGCGGATTGGCAAACAGCGCCCGGCTTTCGCCCTGTTCCCACACGGTGCCCTGATGCATAAACACCACGCGGTCGCCCACTTCACGGGCAAAATTCATTTCGTGCGTCACCAGCACCAGCGTCATGCCCTCTTTCGCCAGTTGCTCGAGCACTTTCAATACTTCGCCGACTAATTCCGGATCCAGCGCCGAAGTGATTTCATCACACAGCAGCACTTTCGGGTTCATCGCCAGCGCACGGGCAATCGCCACACGTTGCTGCTGGCCGCCGGACAGGTTCGACGGGTAATAATCCATGCGATCCGCCAGGCCGACTTTCGCCAGCATCTGCGCCGCCAGTTCGCGGCATTCAGCGGCGGACTTTTTCAGCACGCGGCGCGGGGCCAGCATGACGTTTTCCAGCGCGGTCATGTGCGGGAAAAGATTGAAACTCTGGAACACCATGCCGACGGAACGGCTGATATCACGCGCCTGCGAATCGCGGTCGGTGATGGTCATGCCGCCCAGCTTGATGCTGCCTTCCTGATAGCCTTCCAGCCCGTTTATGCAGCGTAACAGCGTGCTTTTTCCGGAGCCGCTGCGGCCAATGATGGAGATCACTTCACCGCTGTCGATATCCAGATCCACACCTTTCAGTACGTGGTTCTGGCCGTAAAATTTTTGAACCTGATTAATTGTGATCAACGGCATTACTGTTTATCTCCACGCAACGATTTCTCTAAATGCTGGCTGTAACGCGACAGCGGGTAGCACATCAGGAAGTAGCCGAGCGCCACGAGTCCGAACACTTTGAAGGGTTCGAAGGTGACGTTGTTGAGCATCGTGCCCGCTTTGGTCAGCTCGACAAAACCAATAATCGACGCCAGCGCCGTGCCTTTCACCACCTGAACGGAAAACCCGACGGTCGGTGCAATGGCAATCCGCAACGCCTGCGGGGTGATCACCCGCCATAATGTCTGGCCGAAATTCAGGCCGAGGCAGCGCGACGCTTCCCACTGGCCTTTCGGTAACGCGGCAATGCTGCCACTCCAGATATCCACCAGATACGCGCTGGTGTAGAGGGTCAGCGCCAGCGCGGCGGCTGTCCACGGGCTGACGTTGATGCCAAACAGCCCGAGGCCAAAGAATGCCAGAAACAGCTGCATCAGCAGCGGTGTGCCCTGGAAAAGCTCGGAATATAAGCGCACAAAACGCGACGGCCAGCGGCGTTTGGTCAGGCGCATCAGCAGCAGCGGTAACGTGACCAGCGTGCCGCCGACAAACGCGGTCAGCGACAGCAACAGCGTCCAGCGCGCCGCCAGCAACAGATTGCGCACAATGTCCCAGTCCGTGAAAGTCATCATCAGTTTTCACTCCCAAAGAAGCGGCGTCCGGCCAGCAGCAACAGCTGACGCATCGCGACCGACAGCATTAAATAGAACAGCGTGGTGACCAGATACACTTCGAAACTGAGGAAAGTACGCGACTGAATTAAGTTGGCCGCAAACGTCAGTTCTTCATAGGACACCTGCGATACCACGGACGATCCGAGCATCACGATAATGCACTGGCTGACCAGCGACGGATAAATACGTTTCAGCGACGGCGGCAGCACGATGCGCAGAAAGGTCTGGCTGCGCGTTAATCCGAGCACGCGCCCGGCTTCCCACTGGCCTTTCGGCGTCACCTGAATACCGGCGCGGATGATTTCCGTGCTGTACGCGCCGAGATTAATCAGCATCGCCAGCAGTGCCGCCTCACCGGCGGTCATTTTCAGACCGATGGCGGGCAGACCGAAAACAATGAAAAACAGCTGCACCACAAACGGCGTATTACGGATGGCTTCGACATACACGCCCCACACCGCCCGCAGGGTTTTATGGTTGCCGCAGCGAATGGCCGCGCCGCAGATACCGATCGCGACACCGCCAATCGTTGCCATCACCGTCAGCTCAATGGTGGTCCATAAGCCGGCCAACAGCTCCGGCATATAAGGCCACAGCGCGCTAAAGTTAAGCTGATAGGTCATGAAAGATCTCCGTGAAAACGTGGATTACGCGCCGATGGACGCCGGAAGCGGAGCCTTCATCCATTTTTCGGACAGCGCGTTGAGCGTCTTGTCTTTCACGCCTTCGGCAATCAGTTCATTCACTTTGTCTTTCAGCGCCGGTTCGTCTTTACGCAGGCCAACGAAGCACGGCGAATCTTTCAGCATCACTTTCGACTCAGGCGCTTTGGCCGGATTCATACGCGCAATTGCCGCCACCACCAGGTTACCGGTAGCAATGTATTCCACCTGACCGGACAGGTACGCCGACAGCGTGGTGTTGTTATCTTCGTAGCGCTGAATTTTGGCATCTTTCGGTGCCACATCGGTCAGCGCCAGATCTTCCACCGCGCCACGGGTCACGCCGATGGTTTTGCCGGACAGTGCTTTCAGATCCGCCAGTTTGTCGCCTTTCGCACCAAATACGCCGAGGAAGAACGGCGCGTAGGCGTTGCTGAAATCGATCACTTTTTCACGCTCGGCGTTTTTACCGAGGCTGGAAATCACCAGATCCACTTTATCGGTTTGCAGATAAGGCACGCGGTTGGCGCTGGTCACCGGCACCAGTTGCAACTTAAGTTTCATTTTATCGGCCAGGTATTGCGCCATATCGATGTCATAACCTTCAGGTTGCAGATCTTTTCCCACCGAACCAAACGGCGGGAAATCCTGAGGCACGGCCACGCGCAGCACGCCGCGTTTCTGAATATCCTGCAACTGATCGGCCATCGCGCCGGATGCCTGAAGCACCAGCATTGCAGCACCTGCCCACGCCAACAGCCGTTTGTTCATGTTCATAGATTATCTCCGGTGAAAGGTTTTTGGAACGATAGATTCTTATAAACATGACTCTGCAACGAATGTGCCAAAAACGTTTCAGCGGAAAAATTGTGCGCTAAGTCACGGTACGACAAGGGATCAGACGAATACGGCGGCATTCAGAAGCGTTTTTTTTGCCCTGTATCAGGGCAAAAAGAAGGTAATACGGAAAAGCAGGATGCACTGAAATTGTGCGAAAGCACCACAAAAGCGCTCAATGTGTTCTGTAAACGGGAATCAGCGCTGCTCCAGCTCATCCAGATCGTTATACAGATCGCTAATCTGATGAATGCGCTGACGGCCCGAGGCCAGGGTATCGTGCAGTAACGCATTGCTGAGAAGATTCGCCAGACTCATGGCGGAGGAATAGCTGTCAAACGCCGAGACGCTGTCGAGCGGTGCGGCCAGATGCCAGGCGGCCAGCGGGATAAGCGTCTGCGCCTGCGGCTCGCAGATCAGCAGCACCGGCACGCCCAGCGACTGCAACTGTGTGAGAATCGCTTTCGCCATACGCGGCCTGCGGCGGAAAGCGACAAAAATCACCACGTCCTGCGCGGTGAGATCCACCAGTTCTTCCGCCAGCGTCTGCCCTGGCTGCGGCATCATCATCACCCCTGCGCGCACCTGAATCAGCTGCTGGCGCAGGTGCAGCGCCACCGGATAGCTGTTGCGAAAGCCCAGCAGACGCACCTGCCGCGCCTGACTGAGGGCGGTGATCAGCGCGCCAAACTGAGCGCCGTCGATCTGGTTAATCCACTGGGTCAGATTAGCCATTTCCTGCTTATAGTGGCGGGATAACAGGGTGTTGCCCTGCACCGCGTCGCGGCTGTCGGTCAGCGGCATCCCGCTCTGGCGCAGGGTGCGCATTTCATCGCGCATATCGCGATAACTCGGGTAGCCGAGACGCTTAAACAGGCGGCTGACCGTGGCCTTCGACACGCCGCTAAGCCGCGCCAGCTCGGCGCTGTTGTAGCTCATCAGATCATCGATACTGGCAAATATAAAGTCGGCGACGCGCTGTTCCTGCGGCGTCAGCTCTGCGTAATGATCCCGCAGACGCTCATCAATTTGTTTCATCTCACCGCCTCTGTAACCAATGTTTCAGCACCTATCATGGCATGCACTATGCTTGCCAATGCAAGCGAAATTATGCAGGAAAGCGTGAGAAATCTGCCGATGTGGAACACCTCTTGCTTAACGTTATCCCTACGCGCCCAAAACCCTGCAAACACGGGCAGCATAAAAAAGCGTCTCAAAAAGGACATCGCATGATTAACAGTAACAGCGCACCGCTCGGTATGGCGGTGACGCCTCATCACCTGGCAAGCCAGAGTGCGCTTGCGGTATTACGTGAAGGCGGCAATGCCATTGAAGCCATGGTCGCGGCCGCTGCCACGATTGCCGTGGTGTATCCGCACATGAACGGGCTCGGCGGTGACGGTTTCTGGCTGATTGTGCCACCGCAGGGCAATCCGGTGGCTATCGACGCCAGCGGTGCCGCCGGATCGCTGGCATCGATCGGGTTCTACGCCGGTGAAACGCATATTCCGCATCGCGGCCCGAAATCTGCCCTGACCGTCGCGGGCACCGTCGGCGGCTGGCAGGAAGCGCTGAACATTTCCGCTGAATTTGGCGGCGAGCAAAAACCCCTGTCGCGCCTGCTGCGCGATGCCATTCGCTATGCGGCCGACGGCATACCGGTTACTGCCTCTCAGGAAGCTGCCAGCCGCGCCAAACAACACGAACTGAAAGACATCCGCTCATTTACCGACGTCTTTCTGCCAAACGGCGAAGTGCCCCGCGCCGGCAACCGCTTTACCCAGCCGCAGCTGGCGCAGACGCTCTCGATGCTGTGCGAAGACGGACTGGGCAGTTTTTACCGTGGCGAACTGGCCGACAGCATGGCCGCCGACATGGAAAAACTGGGTATGCCGGTCACCCGTGCCGATCTCGCGGCGTATAAGCCACAGCGCCGCGTGCCGCTGCGCCTCAAACACAGCAAAGGCGAAATCTACAACCTGACGCCGCCGACGCAGGGGCTGGTTTCGCTGGCGATCCTCGGCCTGACTGACCGTCTGCCGCTGGAAGGCATGGACGAAAGCGCCACCATTCACAGCATCGTCGAGGCCACCAAACTGGCGTTCGGCCTGCGCGATCGTTTCATCACCGACCCGCGCATGATGACGCAGGACGCCCAGAGCCTGCTGGATCCGCAGTATCTCGATGCTCTCGCGACCCGCATCAAACCCCACAGCGCCGCCGACTGGGGCAAAGGTAAAGGCCCCGGCGATACCGTCTGGATGGGCGTGATGGACAGCAGCGGGCTGGCGGTGTCGTTTATCCAGAGCATTTATCACGAGTTTGGCAGCGGTGTCGTGCTGCCGGAAAGCGGCGTGCTGTGGCAAAACCGCGGCGCCTCTTTCAGCCTCGATCCCGATCATCTGCTGGCGCTGGCGCCGGGCAAACAACCGTTCCACACCCTGAACCCCGCCGCGGCACGTTTATACGATGGCCGCACGCTGGTGTATGGCTCGATGGGCGGCGACGGACAACCGCAAACGCAGGCGGCGGTGTTTATCCGCCACGTGGTGCAGGGGCAATCCTTACAACAGGCGATCAGCGGGCCGCGCTGGCTGCTGGGCCGGACCTGGGGCGAAAGTTCGGATTCCCTGAAACTGGAAGGCCGCTTCGACTATCTGACACAGGCCGGGCTGAGGCAGCGCGGCCACGACGTCGAATTATTACCGGATTTCAGCGAGGCCGTCGGCCATGCAGGGGCGATTGTGCGCCACACCAACGGCATGTTTGAAGGTGCCTCCGACCCGCGCAGCAACGGCAGCGCCGCCGGATTTTAATCAGAGTTCGCTCATAAGAATGGATAAGGAAGCAACATGAAAACGCCCCCCGCAGCGACCGACTGGGCCGCTTATGTCCGTCAGATGGAGTCCGTTCTGGCGCTGGATCTCGACGACGCGCGTCGTCAGGAATTGCTGATACAGTTCAGCCGCATTGCGCAGATGGCGCAACCGCTAATGGATTTACCGCTCGATTCGCGTCTGGAAATCGCCGGGGTGTATCGCGCATGAAATCCTTCGATCATTTTACCATCAGCCAGCTGCACCAGGCCCTCGCACGGGGCGAGCTTTCCGCCACGGAAATCGCCACCGCGACGCTCAGCGCCGTCGAACAGGCCAATCCTGTCATCAACGCGTATACGCATATCACCCGCGAACGCATGTTGAGTGAAGCCGCAAAAGTGGATAAAACCCGTGCCAGCGGCGCAACCTTATCGCCGCTGGCCGGCATTCCCTACGCGGTGAAAAACCTGCTGGACGTGGCCGGTGAGGTGACGCTGGCAGGTGCGAGCCTCAACAGCAGCAACGCCGCCGCACGTCATGATGCGTGGACCATTTCACGCCTCGCGGCACAGGGCGCGATGCTTTCCGGCATGCTGAACATGGATGCGTACGCCTACGGTTTCACCACGGAAAACAGCCATTACGGCGCGACGCGCAACCCGCGCGATCTGACCCGTGTCGCGGGCGGATCGTCCGGCGGTTCTGCCGCCGCGGTGGCCGCCGGTCTGGTGCATTTCACGCTGGGCAGCGACACCAACGGCTCGATCCGCGTGCCCGCCTCCCTGAGCGGCATTCTCGGCCTGAAACCCACTTTCGGGCGGATCTCGCGCAGCGGCAGCCAGCCGTTTGTCGCCAGCCTCGATCATCTTGGCCCGATGGCGCGATGCAGCGAGGATTTATCACAGGTGTATGACGCCATTCAGGGCACCGATCCGCAGGATCATTTTCAGGCAGACAAACCCAACACCGAGACGTTCTCTCAGTTAAAACGCGGTCAGCAAGGTTTACGCACCGCGGTTCTCGGCGGCTATTTCTCCACCTGGTGCGACGGGCACGCCAAAGACGCGGTGCGTCAGATAGCCCGGGCGCTGGAGGCGCAGGAAGAAATTGATATGCCGCAGGCTGAACTGGCCCGTTCCGCCGCGTTCATCATCAGTGCCTCGGAAGGGGGCAATCAGTATTTGCCAAAACTGCGCAGCATTGCGCAGCAGTTTGAACCGCTTTCCCGCGAGCGTTTGCTGGCCGGGGCGATGATCCCGGCGGCCTGGTACGTGCAGGCGCAGCGTTTCCGTCATCAGTTTCAGCAACAGGTGTTGCCATTGTTTGACCATTGGGACATCTTGATTGCGCCAGCCACGCCGTGTCCGGCGACGTTAATCGGTCAGGAGACGATTCACATCAACGGTCAGGATCTGCCAACGCGCGCCAGCATGGGTATGCTGACACAGCCGGTTTCGTTCCTTGGTCTGCCGGTGGTGACCGTTCCCGTGACGACGGCAACAGGCCTGCCGATAGGATTACAACTGATTGCACCGCCGTGGCGGGAAGACCTGTGCCTGCGTGCTGCGTGGGCGCTGGAGCAACAGGGCATCGTGAACGTCAGCAGTTCTCCGGTGATGTATACCTGAATTAACAGGCCACCGTTTTCCAGGGTAAAGAGAGTAAACATGAAAACTGACAATATTGACCGCCCGGCGATCCTCGCCGAAATGAACGCGGCATTTTATCGTTATGAGCAGGCGCTGATCACCAATGACACTGCGGTTCTCGACGAGCTGTTCTGGCACGATCCGCGCACCGTGCGCTACGGCGCAGGGGAAAATCTTTACGGCATCGACTCCATCCGCGCGTTTCGCGCCGCCCGCCCGGCGCAGGGTTTGGATCGCGAACTGATCAACACCACCATCACCACCTTTGGCGATGACATGGCGGTCGCCAGCACCGAGTTTCGCCGCGAAGGGACCGACCGTGTCGGGCGTCAGCAGCAAACCTGGGTGAAGATGGCGAGTGGATGGAAGATTGTGGCAGCCCATGTGAGTCTGATGGTTTGACCGAACCAATGGGCGGTTCAGCTTTGGAAAGCTGAGGAAACTGTTTCCGGTTTCACCGGGGTCAAAAAGCGTTGTAAAAGTTTCGGTTTCTCAATTGCGGTGGTCACTTGTCGCGCTGCGCCGAAACCGCCCAAAAGGGGCCAGGACGGGCCCCTCTTGGATCTCCCGCGTCTTTTAACTGCGCGCTCCGCGGGTATGACGGACATGTTCCGGTAGATCAGTGAGTGGCGCAAAATATTGCCGCTGCGCGGTTCCTTCTCTCGGTCTTCGAGCCTCTGGTCTCGAAGCCGCTCCGTTCAGCAAAATTTTTAATCGCGCCAATTCACTCTCTAAAAACAGAGCGATTTAAACTCCAACTCCAACTCCAACTCCAACTTGAATTTGAATTTGAATTTAAGATCGTGCGGGCGATTCAGAAATCTTGCCGAACGGAGCGGCCTGAAGACCTAAGGCTTCAGGACCGAGAGAGGGCACCGCGCAGCGGCAAGATTTCCAGCCTGTCGCTGCGGCTGCTGAAACATAGCCAGCGAGCGACAGCGCGCAGTGAAAGAGCCCCGGGATTCTTAAGGGGTGCGGTGATAGGCGCCCCTTAAGGCCAGTTTGGGTGGCAACCCAAGGTGTTGAATTTGAAATTGAATTTGAAATTGAATTTGAATTTGAATTTGAATTTGAATTTGAATTTGAATTTCGAGATTAAACACCGAAATGTTTAACCCAGTGATCCGCTATTTCCTGCCGCTTACAAACCCAAACGCGTTCATGCGATTCCACGTAATCCAGAAACAGCTGCAAAGCCCTGAACCGCCCCGGTCGGCCAAGTATCCGGCAGTGCATCCCGATCGACATCATTTTGGGTGAGGTTTCACCCTCTTCATACAGCACGTCAAACGTGTCTTTCAGGTAGGTATAGAACTGCTCGCCGGTGTTGAAACCCTGCGGGGAGGCAAAGCGCATGTCGTTGGTTTCCAGCGTGTACGGGATCACCAGATGCTGTTTCGTCTCACCATTTTCCAGTTTGACCGGCGTCCAGAACGGCAGGTCATCGCCGTAGTAGTCACTGTCATACTGGAATCCGCCCGATTCGGCCACCAGCTGGCGGGTGTTCGGGCTGTCGCGGCCTGTGTACCAGCCGGACGGCGCTTTGCCAAATAAATCGCGCAGCACGGTGACGGCTTTTTGCATGTGCTGCGCCTCTTCGGCTTTGCTCATGTCCTGATAGTGGATCCAGCGCCAGCCGTGGCTGACGACATCGTAATCCGCCGCTTTGATGGCATTGACGATTTCCGGGTTACGCGCCAGCGCCATCGCCACGCCGAAAACGGTCAGCGGCAGGCCGCGTTTTTGAAACTCATTGTGGATGCGCCAGAAACCGGCACGGGAGCCGTATTCGTACAGCGAATCCATCGACATATGCCGGGCAGGGAAACTGGCAGCACCGATGATATCAGACAGAAATTGCTCGGAACCGGCGTCGCCATGCAACACGTTGTTCTCTGCGCCCTCTTCATAATTGAGGACAAACTGCACCGCGATGCGGGCGTTGCCCGGCCAGTTGGCGTGCGGCGGGCGTCCGGCATAGCCGATCAGGTCACGCGGATACGCGTCGGTAAAACCGTGCTCAACATCAGACATAGTGATCTCTCAGATTCAGTCCGGCAAATCGACCAGACAGGGGTTTTTCCAGCGGATAATCCAGATCGCCGTGTTTACTGGTGGTCAGGCGCAATGCGGCCAGTGACTCCACCATTTTGACCGCCGCGCTGACGCCGTCGATCACCGGAATGTTCAGCTCCAGCGTCAGTTCCTGCGCCAGATCGGCCATGCCGCCGCAACCGAGCACGATCGCCCCGCTGCCGTCGGATTTTTTTGCCGCGATACACTGCTCACGCACTTTTTCCTGCGCCAGACCGCTGCCGTCTTCCAGCGATAACACCGGCAGGTCGATGGCGTGCAGCGCCGCGCAGTGGCGTTCAAAACCGTACTGATGCAGCAAATGCCGGGCGATGGTCAGCGTGCGCGGCAGGGTCGTCACGATGGAAAACCGTGTCGCCAGCATGGTCGCCAGGTGCATCGCCGCCTCCGCAATACCCACCACCGGCCCGCGTGCCAGCTCGCGCGCGGCCAGCAATCCGGGGTCGCCGAAACAGGCAATAATGTGCCCGTCAGCACCGGCATCCCGCCCCGCCTTCACCTGTTGTAAAACGCCCAGCGTGGCAATCGCCTCATCAAAATGCCCTTCTATAGACGGTGCCCCCTCTTCAGGGCAGACGGCCAGAATCTGTGTCTCCGGCGCGGCCACCGAGCGGGCCGTTTGCGCCATCACTGCGGTCATCGCCTGGCTGGTGTTCGGGTTGATCAGTTGTATACAAAGCGCGCGCGACATCAGCGTTTCTCCTCATTGTTGGCTGTCCGTTGCGAGGAAAAGATCTGCGCGAAATCCGGCATCTGCCCCTTGTTCTGCTCAAAACGCAGGCTGGAAACAATGCTGTCAAAATGCTGCGCCATGCTCGCGGTCAGCGCGGTGACATCGCGCTTTTTCAGCAAGTCGAGAAGATCGTCGTGATCGTGACAGCGGCATCCCTGCTGCCACGGCGCGCCCCAGGCGGCAATGGCGAGGGAGGACCGCAGCGTCAGCTGGGAGACAGATTCGGTCAGCACTTTGTTGCCGGAAATGGCCTGCAGCTGGACATGAAAGGCGGCAGAAAGGCGGATGGCGGCCTCACCGTTACGTTCTTCGTGGGCACGCTTTTCTTCCTGCACCAGCTTTTTCATGGCCACCAGATGGGTGGACTGACAGCGGGCGATCACCAGCGGCAGGTTGGCGCATTCGAGAATTTTACGGGTGGCGAAAACATCGCGGGATTCTTCAGCGTCCGGCGTGGTGACGTGCGCACCACGCTTGGGCAATAACGTCACCAGTTGCACTGCGGCAAGGCGTTGCAACACACGGCGGATGCCGGTGCGGCTGACGGAAAACACGTCCGCCAGCGCTTCTTCCGGCAATTTACTGCCCGGTAACAGCTGATGTTCGACGATCGATTTCACCAGCGCGTTATAAATATGGTCGTCCTTATCCTCGGTAAAATAGGCCGTATTCAGCCCGTTCCAACTGGTCATTGCCGTTACTCCGTATACCGTTCGTGTATTAATCGTATACATGAAATAGATTTTTTGTATACAAAAAGTGAAATTTGGCCTGATTCATGCAGTGCTCCTGTGACTGCTTTCATCTTTTGGCAGCCGGAGATCCGGCTTCCGACTTTCACATGTTGTTTATGACAGGAGCACGATTTATGCCAAATCAGGAAATCACCTCCGCCACGGCGTCTTCTGAACAGAGCGCCGGGATCATCAAGCCTTATTACAGCCCGCGGCTGTGCAATGATGATTTAGCGCCAACGCGTCACCAAAACTGGAGCTGGTACAACATCTTTTCTTTCTGGATGTCCGATGTGCACAGCATGGGGGGCTACGTGGTGGCGGCGAGTTTCTTCACACTCGGGCTGACCAGTTGGCAGGTGCTGCTGTGTTTGTTATGCGGGATTTGTATTGTGCAGATTTGCGCCAACCTGGTGGCGAAACCGAGCCAGCAGGCCGGTGTGCCTTACGCGGTGATTTGCCGTCAGGCGTTTGGCGTATTCGGGGCAAACATTCCGGCGGTGATCCGCGGGCTGATAGCCTTCGCCTGGTACGGCATTCAGACCTATCTGGCCGCCAGCGCGCTGATGCTGGTATTGCTGAAGTTTTTCCCGTCAATCACTCCGCTGACCGTGCCGCACTGGCTGGGGCTGTCGGCGCTGGGCTGGATCTGTTTTGGCATTATGTGGGTGTTACAGGCCATGGTGTTCTGGCACGGCATGAGCGCGATCAAACGCTTCATCGACGTGGCGGGCCCGGCAGTGTATGTCGTCATGCTGATGCTCGCGGGCTGGATTTTGTATAAAACCGGCCTGAGCAATATCTCTTTCACGCTGTCGACTAAAACGCTGACCGTCGGCCAGCAGGGCTGGGAAATGCTGACGGCCACCGCGCTGGTGGTGTCTTACTTCTCCGGTCCGCTGCTGAACTTCGGCGACTTCTCGCGTTATGGCAAAAGTATGAGCGAAATCCGTCGCGGTAACCGCTGGGGCCTGCCGTTTAACTTCCTGCTGTTCTCCATTGTGACCGTGGTTATCGTGTCAGGGACGCAATCTCTGTTCGGCCAGATGATCACCGATCCTATCGAAACGGTCAGCCGCGTCGGTAACAGCGTGGCCGTAGCGCTCGGCCTGCTGACGATGATCATCGCTACCATCGGGATCAATATCGTTGCGAACTTTGTCTCGCCGGCTTTTGATTTCTCTAACTGCTCGCCGCAAAAAATCAGCTTCCGCACCGGCGGGATGATCGCGGCCGTCGGCTCTGTTCTGCTGACGCCGTGGAACCTGTTCCAGTCACCGGAACTGATTCACTACACGCTGGACGTGCTGGGCGCGTTTATCGGGCCACTGTTCGGGATTTTGCTGGTGGATTATTACCTGATCAAACGCGGCCAGATGGATGTCGATGCGCTGTTCAACGCCACACCTTCCGGACGTTACTGGTACCGCAACGGCTTTAACCCGAAAGCGATCGCGGCGCTGGTGCCTGCCGTAGTGATTGGTTTGGTCATCAGCTTTACGCCGGGCCTGCATCAGGTGGCGAACTTTAGCTGGTTCATTGGCGCGCTGTTGTCCGGTGGCTGTTACCGGTTTATTGCACGTCACGATCGTGTAAGCAGCCATGAACTGGGCTATCTGAAAGCCGAAGCGGAATAAACAGAACAGAGAAGGAAGGAAAATGCCAGGACGGCAGAAACGACGAAGCCCTGAGTGATTTCTCACTCAGGGCTTCTGAATAGTGGCGGAACGGACGGGGCTCGAACCCGCGACCCCCTGCGTGACAGGCAGGTATTCTAACCAACTGAACTACCGCTCCGCGTTTTGTTCTGGTTAAGAACGGAGCGGATAGTAAGGAATCCCCGCGACGCCGTCAATGCTTTTCCTCTCGTTTTCAAACAACTGCACAGTTTTTCTGCATCCTGCATATTTTAAGTGCAACAGCCTGAAAAATTCGACTCAGGAACGCCACAAACAACTGCCGCCTTTTTTCACTACCAGATCAAGACGCTCTTCATGCCACACCAGCTCCTGCTCGCTGGCGTTGATCACTTTGAGGCCGGACGCCGGACGCGCGATCCGCTGGATCCCCTGCCCGTCCGCACCGGTGTTTTGCTCACCTTCGTGGGTAAACTTGATGCTGGTCTGGCCGCCGGTCATCATCAGATACACTTCGGCCAGGATTTCGGAGTCAAGCAGTGCGCCGTGCAGCGTACGTTTGCTGTTGTCGATCAGGTAGCGATCACTCAGCGCATCGAGGTTATTACGTTTGCCGGGAAACAGCTTACGCGCCATCGCCAGACTGTCGGTGATTTTACAGAAGGTCTCGGTTTTCGGCAGATTACGGCCCAGCATGTCGAACTCGTAATCCATAAAGCCGATATCGAACGTTGCGTTATGGATGACCAGTTCGCCGCCACGAATGTATTCGATAAAATCGTCCGCGACCTCGGCAAACGTCGGTTTGTCGGCGAGGAATTCATCGCTGATGCCGTGAACGCCAAAGGCTTCCGGGTCGATCAGGCGATCGGGCTTGAGATAAACGTGAAAATTGCGGCCGGTCAGGCGGCGGTTCACCACCTCAACGGCACCGATTTCAATAATCCGGTGCCCTTCGTAATGGACGCCGAGTTTGTTCATACCGGTGGTTTCGGTATCGAGAACAATCTGTCTGGTAGGAGAAGAAATCATATTGCAGTGCTCGCAGCGCTCGTTTATGTCAGACTTGGCTTTTACATTTGATGGAAGAGTCTACCAGAGATGACCAAACAGGTAGAAATTTTCACCGACGGCTCCTGCCTGGGTAATCCCGGCCCCGGCGGTTTCGGTGCGATTTTACGCTATAAGCAGCATGAAAAAGAGTTCAGCGCCGGTTTCCGGCTGACCACCAATAACCGCATGGAAATGATGGCGGCAATTGTGGCACTGGAAGCCTTGTCCACGCCGTGCGAAGTCACGCTGAGCACCGACAGCCAGTATGTGCGCCAGGGCATTACCACCTGGATCCATAACTGGAAAAAACGCGGCTGGAAAACAGCGGATAAAAAACCGGTGAAAAACGTCGATTTGTGGAAGCGTCTCGACGCCGCCATTCAGACACATCAGCTGAACTGGATGTGGGTGAAAGGCCACGCCGGTCATCCGGAAAACGAACGCTGTGACGTGCTGGCAAAAGAAGCGGCGGGCAATCCGACGCTGGAAGATGTCGGTTATCAGGCCGAGAATTAACGCCGCAGGAACCACACCCTGTCCCCGCCGCCCCTCATCAGAGGGACGGTGTAGAACTTTAGTCCCGATGTTCTTCCCGGTAACTCTTCGTTGCTCCCACCGCCTGGGGTATTTTTTGTTTCTGCGCGGGCACTTTTTTCGCCATCGGCGTCAGCGGGAAAGTCCGCTTGCGCGCAATAATCAGCGTCATACAGCCCAGCGCGGGCAGATGCGTACTCAGCAGTTTCCCTCCGTTTTTCCTCCACGGCAGCACATGAAAACGCCGGTGAACCATCACTTCGTAATTCAGTAAAGACAGCCAGTCAAGTAACCGCATTTGGGTGAACAGGCGGCTGCTGTAGGGCTGACGTTTGCGAAAGAACGGCATCAGTTTGCCCAGCCCCAGCAGGCTCAGGGGATTGAAGCTGCTCAACACTATCCAGCCATCATCAATCAGCACGCGATCCACTTCACGCAATATGCGGTGCGGGTCTTCGGCGTAGGCCAGCGTATGGCTGAGCAGGCAGGCATCGACAGATTTTGCGGCGAACGGCAGAGAGTAAGGGTCGCCTCTGACGTGCATCCCTTCTCCCTGCGAGGCGAAATTGACCTGATGCGAAATAGGACAGGCTTCGGCATTGAGTTCGGCACTTAATGCGCCGATTTTCAGCAGGTGAAAACCGTACAGTTTTCCCCACCAGGGTTGCAGTTGTTGCTCAAGCGCGGCACGGTAGTAGTCGCCGCACGGGATTTCATCCCATGAAGCCGGAGCAACAATGTTCTTACGGGCGCGGGCGGGTCGCATATTTTATTATCTTCTTTCAAGCAGTTGCCAAAGAGAGGTTGCCATGAATCTTATCAGTATTCCTGCGTTACAGGACAATTACATTTGGTTGCTGGATGACCAGAAAGGGCATTGTCAGATCGTCGATCCGGGCGAAGCGGCGCCGGTATTGGCCGCGTTAAAATCGCACAATTTAACCCCTGATGCGATCCTTCTCACCCACCATCATCATGACCATGTGGGGGGAGTAAACGAGATTTGCAGCCATTTTCCTGCTCTGAAAGTGTACGGACCTCACGAAACTGAGAACAAATTTAGTCAGATTAGTCTTAAAAACGGTGACAAATTGGAAATTGGCGGTCTGGAATGGCAAATCTTTGCTACCCCCGGGCACACTCTTGGTCATATTTCATACTATAGCGCACCTTATCTATTCTGCGGAGACACGATGTTTTCAGCCGGATGCGGCCGTTTGTTCGAAGGGACCCCCGAACAAATGTACCAGTCGTTTCAACGGTTAGCCGTACTGCCTGATGAAACATTCGTCTGTGCCGCGCATGAATATACTCTCTCAAATCTTAAGTTTGCGAGGTCCATTTTGCCCGAGGATCATGATATTCATTCTCATGAGCACAAAGTGCAACAAATGCGCGAAAAGGGACAATCTTCCCTGCCTTCTACCCTCGGTCTTGAACGGAAAATTAACCTATTTTTACGATGTGATGATCTTGATTTACAAAACAAATTAAACCTTAACGATCCCTTAAAACCCGCCTGGCACGTTTTCGCCCATTTAAGGGCTCTCAAGGATAGCTTCTGAACCCAAAGGTTGTGTTTTTCTTCTTAGCAAAGTATTATCGCTCGTCTTTTAAGCAACTATGACACACACATGAAGGCATATGCGATCCTAATAATCGCCTCCATGTTGCTCACCGGTTGCCAGGCGTCCAGGCAGGGCGCGAAGGTACCCGAGCAACATGCACAGAGTTTGTCTTCAGCAAGTCAAAGTGAAGAAGCAGGACAGTTCACAGGTGATGGCCGAGCGGCCTCTGGGGGATGGTTGGATGGAAACGACGCCGCCTCTCAGCAAAACCTGTGGAACTTCATTGGCGACGAGCTGAAGATGAAGGTTCCGGATAACCCCCGGATCCGCGAGCAAAGAGTTAAATATTTAAAACATAAGAGCTATCTCCACGATGTAACATTACGGGCAGAGCCGTACATGTACTGGATCACCGAGCAGATTAAGAAACGTAAGATGCCGATGGAACTGGTACTGCTACCCATAGTGGAGAGCGCTTTTGACCCCAAAGCAACCTCATCAGCTAACGCTGCTGGGTTGTGGCAGATTGTGCCGCAGACGGGTCGCAACTATGGTCTGAAACAAAACCAGTGGTATGACGGACGCCGCGATGTTGTGGCTTCGACGACTGCTGCGCTTGATATGATGCAACGCCTGAACAAGATGTTTGGCGGCGACTGGTTACTGACCGTGGCTGCGTATAACAGTGGTGAAGGCCGCGTGATGCAAGCGGTGAAAGCGAATAAAGCAAAAGGTCGACCAACGGATTTCTGGTCTTTGGCACTGCCGCGTGAAACATCGATTTATGTTCCGAAGATGTTAGCGCTGAGTGACCTCTTAAAGAACAGTAAGAAGTATGGCATCAACCTGCCGAAACCGAGTGAAGACCGTGCTCTGGCGCGTGTTGAAGTCGGACAGCAAATGCAATTAACGCAGGCCGCTGAAATGTCAGGTATGTCACTGACCAAGCTGAAGTCGTTTAACACTGGCTACAAGAAGAATGTGACCGCGCCGAATGGCCCGCATTACATTGTTCTGCCGAAGGCGCATGCCGACCAGTTAAAGGATTCTCTGGCTGATGGCGATATCGCCGCAGTGCAGCAAACCCAACTGGCCAGCAACACTCCGTCAGGGGCAAAACAGTACAAGGTTCGCTCCGGCGACAGCTTGTCTGGTATTGCAGCCCGACTGAATGTGAAAACCCGTGATCTACAGCGTTGGAACAATTTGCGCTCAGCAGGCGCGTTAAAAGTTGGGCAAACACTGCAGGTGGCGGATAACAGCGTCAGCGATACCAGCGTAAATGGTGGCAGCATCACTTATCAGGTACGTAAAGGCGATTCGTTGTCGAGCATTGCCAGACGTCACGGCGTGAACATCAAAGATGTCATGCGCTGGAACGCGTCAGCAGACAACCTTCAGCCAGGCAAAAAGCTAACGCTGTTTGTTAGCAACAAAATGAGCCCGGAAACCTGACAGGTTTGGACCATAAAAAAGCACCCTGAACATTCCGGGTGCTTTTTTTTATCCAAAATTTGGGAAGGGCTTTTTTACTGCACCAGGGGTTTACCGGCCAGAAACTCTACGCGCAGCGGATTATGGTCAGACGCACGGGTTTCCATGACGGAAGCGTGAGCCACGCTCAGGTCACGATAGAAGATGAAATCGAGCGGTCTGCCAAAGGCGCGTTTGCGGTAATCCGCCGGGAACCGCACTTCTTCCAGATGAATATTTCCCGCGAAACCAAACAGCGCGTTGATACGTTGTTTGCTCCAGGCATTGAAATCCCCCGCCATGATCACCGGGCCTTTATGATTGGCAATCTGCTCACCAATCGGGTCAAGTTGCTTGCTGTAAACGTCGATCCCAATACTGAAATTGACCGCATGAATGTTTACAACCATCAGCAGACGGCCATCCAGTAACGGATAGACGGTGACTAATGCCGATTTTGCCAGCCTGAGCAGCGGCTCACGCTCACGCAGAGGGCAACAATAGACCGGGTGTGCCGCGGACAGTGTCATCACACCAGAGGGGTGCTGAGGCAGCATAAACGCAGGCACCTGATCGGCTGCCAGATAGTTGGACGTGGCATAACGGATCAGTTCCGGCGTGGTTTGCGCTTCCTGAAGTAATACAAGTTGCGCATCTTTGCCGAAATCACGCAGGACTGACAACCAGTCAGCCCGCTGCTGTTTGAAGATATTCCACACCATGACGCGCAAAATATTCGAGTTAGGAAGTGCGGCACCCGGCGGCAAATCTGGCCCCAAATGTGCGAGGGCGCCTGGGAAAATTTGCTCAGCGGGCTGACCTGCCACATACCTCATTGCATATGTTTTTTTTCGCACGCTAATCGCCTGTTCACTCATTCAATGATGCTATGTGAGAGATCATCTCTCAACGAAAGTTCAGTATACGCCCGCAGGCGCTCAGGCCAAATCTGTTTACAAGGGTATACAACCCGCCTGTTCCCCTAAAGGCTAGCATAAAAAAAGCCCCGCCCATCACCGGACCTGATTCGATGGCGGCGTTGATCTGCTTGTGCTTAAATGACAGAAATAACCAAAGTATCAAATGATTTATGCTGGAGTAACATCAATGCGAGCCAGTTCTGAAGAGTTGATGACCTTTGTGACCGTGGTGGAAAGTGGCAGTTTTAGCCGTGCGGCGGAACAGCTTGGGCAGGATAATTCAGTCGTCAGCCGGACGCTGAAACGGCTGGAGCAAAAGCTTGGGATCACCCTGCTCAACCGTACTACGCGCCAGATCAGCCTGACACATGAAGGTGAAAGGTATTTTGTTCGCGTGCAGAAAATCCTGCATGACATGGCTGCCGCCGAAGACGACTTACTGGAAAACCGTGACGATCCGCAGGGATTGCTGCGCGTAGACGCCGCCACGCCGGTGATCCTGCACGTCATTACCCCGCTGGTGGCTGAATTCACCGAACGCTTTCCGAAGATGTCGCTGGCGCTGTTTTCTTCCGAGAGCAACATCAATCTGATCGACCACAAAGTTGATGTGGCGATCCGCGTCGGTGAGCTTGAGGATTCAAGCCTGCGCGCCCGCAAACTGATGCTCAGCTACCGCAGCGTGCTGGCCTCGCCGGAATACCTGAAAAAATGGGGAACGCCGCAAAGCGTCGACGCGTTACTGAAGCACCGTTGTCTGGGGTTTAACGAAGTGGTCGCGCTGAACAAATGGCCGCTGCTGTGCGCCGATGGCCAGCAACTGACGATCACCCCGTTTATCAGTTCCGGCAGCGGCGAAACGCTGCGCAGGCTGTGTTTGCAGGGCAACGGTATCGCCTGTCTGTCGGATTTCATGACCGATGAAGATGTGCAGCGCGGGGATTTAGTCAAACTGCTGGTGCCGGATGTCATGCGCATCGCGATGCCACTGCACGCGGTGTATTACAGCGACCAGCGGGTCAGTACCCGGATTCGGAGTTTCATTGATTTTTTAAGCGAGAAGCTCGGGGATTCTGACAGGAAATAATTCGCGATGAGGTGATGCCGGTTTCGCGGAAATGTCGGTTCATCGGCTCCCGGCATCAAAGGATGTCCAGACGCGCTGACGCTGAGAAATAAGCATTCCGCTGGCGGGTTCAAACCGGTATTCCTCCGGCGCCCCGGCGCCTTGCGGAACGGCCACCGCGCTCATCACCGTGCCACGACTTGCACACCATAACCGGCTGCCGGTCGCTGGCTGCGAGGTAAAACGTCTTGCGGCGGGGTCGAGACGGAGGCGGTCCATTTGCCAGACGCTTGCGCCCTGCTGTTTCAGCCACGCCTCACGTAAACACCAGAGCTGCCAGAAGGCAGTCTGCGGATCGGTCTGCTCCACCATCCACCGGAATTCGCCAGCGCTGAAGGCCGCCTGCGCGATAGCCAGATAACGCGGGCGCGGGCGCATCTGCTCGACGTCGCATCCGGTTTGTCCGGCGTCGCACAGTACCAGTTGCAGACAGTTTTTACTGTGGCTGAGGGAAAAATGCGGCAGGGAGGGATCGACAAACGACGGTTTACCCGTGGCGGAAATCTGCATAGCGGGCAGCATTTCACAGCCTTTAAAAGCCCACATTGCTTGCGCCAGCAGCGCCCTTCCCGCAAGCCATTGCTGCCTGCGGGCGGGGTGGTTCATGCTTTCACTTCGCGCGAGAAGGTCTGCGGGCAAACGCGACAGCGGGAAGCGGTCGTTCAGCTGTGCCGTCACGAAATACGCAGACGTCATCAGTTATGGCCAGCGACGGAAAACCAGCGACGTATTAATGCCGCCAAACGCGAAGTTATTCGACTGAATAAACTCGGTCTGAATATGACGCGATTCGCCCATGATGTAGTCCAGTTCGCCGCACAGCGGATCCGGTTGCGTCAGGTTGATGGTTGGAACAAAGCGATCTTCGCGCATCATTTCCAGCGACATCCAGGCTTCCAGCGCGCCACAGGCGCCGAGCGTATGGCCGAAGTAACTTTTCAGCGACGAAATCGGCGTTCTGTCGCCAAAGACCGCCACCGTCGCCTGACTTTCCGCGATATCCCCGCGATCGGTCGCCGTGCCATGCGCACTGATGTAGCCAATCTCCGCCGCAGAAATACCGGCGTTTTTCAGCGCTTTTTCAATGCAAATTTGCATGGTGGATTGCTGCGGCTGAGTGATGTGCGCAGCGTCGCAGTTGGTGGCGAACCCGACGATCTCGGCATAAATTTTCGCACCCCGCGCGCTGGCGTGTTCGAGGGATTCAAGGATCAGCGCGCCAGCACCTTCGCCAATCACCAGCCCGTCACGCTGCGCATCGAACGGACGGGGAGATAATTCAGGGTGATCGTTTTGCTGGCTGGTAGCGAACAACGTGTCAAAAACCGCGGCTTCCGACGGGCATAACTCTTCCGCACCGCCCGCCACCATCACGGTCTGGTAGCCGTGTTTGATCGCTTCATACGCATAGCCGATGCCCTGGCTGCCCGATGTGCAGGCACTGGACGTCGGGATCACCCGCCCTTTCAGACCAAAGAACAGACCGGCATTCACTGCCGTGGTGTGCGGCATCATCTGCACGTACGTGGTGCCGGTGATGTTGTTGGTGTGCTTTTCCGTCAGCATGGTGGCGAATTCGCTGACAGGCCCGGTGCTGCCGGTGGAAGATCCGAAGGCAATGCCGGTTTCGCCGTTGGTCAGGATCGGATCATCAAGTAAACCCGCCTGTTCCAGGGCCAGTTCCACCGCGCGGGTGGACAGCAGCGAGACACGCCCCATTGAACGGATGCGCTTGCGGGTGTAATGCGCCGGGACAACAAAGTCATCCACCGGCGCACCAAGATGCGTATTCAGCCCCTGATAAATCAGCCATTCGTCCATGTGGCGAACCGCGTTACGCCCCTGCTGCAGGCGGGCGCTGACGTCGTGCCAGTGATTACCGAACGCTGTAATTCCTTTCATGCCGGTGACGACTACACGGTGTGTCATACCATGCCTCCGTTGATGGAAATCACCTGACGGGTAACATAGCCGGCAATATCTGACATCAGATAGCTCGCCAGGCCCGCCACTTCATCGGCGTTGCCCATACGTTTGAGCGGGATCATGCTCATCGCCGCGTCGAACGCCGGTTTTTCCATCTCCAGCATGCCTGTATCGATAAGCCCCGGCGCAATACAGTTCACGGTGATTTTGCGTTTTGCCAGCTCCAGCGACAGCGCCTTACAGGCACCGATAATGCCCGCTTTGGCCGCGCTGTAATTGACCTGCCCGCGGTTACCGGTGATACCCGAAACAGAGGACAGCGCAATAATGCGCCCGCCCTGACGCAGCCCGATCATTGGCATAACGCAGGGATGTAAAACGTTATAGAAACTGTCGAGATTGGTATGGATCACGCCATCCCAGTCTTCATCGGTGAGTGCCGGAAACGCCGCATCGCGGGTAATACCGGCGTTATTAACCACGCCGTAATACGCGCCGTGCGCCTCAATATCACGCTCGATTGCCTCGCGGCACTGCGCACGGTGGCTGATATCAAATTGCACAATACGGCCACTGCCGGCGAATCCGGCGATCTGCTGCAAGGTATCTTCAGCGCCTGTTTTATCGCTGTGGTAGTGAATCGCTACCTCAAAACCGTCTTTCGCCAGCCGGATGGCAATGGCTTTACCGATCCCTTTACTGGCGCCGGTGACTAATACTGAACGCGTCATGCCTGCATCCCCTGAGTTAATTTTATTATTTCGTCCTTGTCTGGCTGATAAGTATTCAGCCGTCCCTGTGCAACCTGTAGGTTGTCTTGTTCACCCTTAATACTGATAACACCTTCAAAACTCGCGATTTTTTCATCGCGTAATACCATCGATACTCTGATTAATAATTCACTGCCCGCCGCAAATTCCGGGACGGCGCATTTAAGACCACGTCCTCCCAGCAGCATACCTAATTGTGGCGGCTCGCCGGATTGTGCGCCATGCCAGCCGCTCCACACGCCAATCGTCTGCGCAATCAGCTCGAGGGAAAACCAGGCAGGCAACGCACCGTCCGCATTCAGAAAGGGGGCCAGTACGCTGTCCTGGCTCACCAAAACGCTGCACAACGCGGTGTCGCGGGTCACTTCAATCACGTTTTCCAGCAAGACCATCGGCTCAGCGTGAGGTAAAAAATCCGCCGCGTTTTGATAACTCATGACGGCCTCCCGATCAGAATGCTGGCATTGTTGCCGCCAAAGGCAAAAGAGTTAGACAGGATCACCGGTCTGGCGAGCGGTTGCCCGGTCGTAGCCAGCCAGATATCCGGCAGGCTGACATCGCGCGAAATCTGTGAAAAATCCTGATGCGGCAGATGAAGAGCCTGCGTCAGGATCAGCCAGCTGAGCGCGGCTTCCGTCGCGCCGGCGGCACCCAGCGTATGGCCGGTGAGATGCTTGGTCGAACTGCACGGCGTGCTGTTGCCAAACAGACGATGTATGACAGCGGCCTCCACCTGATCGTTAAGCGGCGTCGCCGTGCCGTGAGCGTTGATGTACCCCACGTCGCTCGCGGTCAGCCCGGCCATTTTCAGCGCCATCGAGATCGCCCTTTCCGCCCCGAGCCCTTCCGGATGTGGCGCAGACATGTGCCACGCATCGGAAGATTCACCGACGCCGAGCAGTGCGACCTCTGCCGGTTCGCGGGTCAGTAAAATCAGCGCGGAGGCTTCACCGATATTGATGCCATCGCGCCCCTGTCCGAACGGGGCGCACCGCCCATGCGATAACGATTCCAGACTGTTAAAGCCGTTCACGGGCATGCGGCAAAGGCTGTCAGCACCGCCGACAATGGCCGCGTCCACCAGCCCGGCTTCGATCAGTCGCTTGCCGCTGATGATCGCCCGCGCACTGGAGGAACACGCGGTAGACAACGTGTACGCAGGGCCACTCAGATCCAGCAGTTCAGCCATAAACTGCGACGGATCGCCAAGCTCCTGCTGGCGGTAATCGAAGCCCGGCGGGAATTCACCGTGCTGATGTAAATAGCGCACTGCCTCTTCGCCCTCAGCAATGCCAGAGGTGCTGGTGCCCATGATCACCGCAACGCGATCTTTGCCGTACTGCGCGATCGCCGCGCTGACCTGAGATTCGATCTGCGCCAGCGCGGCCAGCAACAGCTGATTATTCCGGCTGCGGTGCGCCATCAGATCACCCGGGATCGCCGGCAGATCGCCCGTGACGGTGCCAAGCCAGACCGGACGGTTTTCCGTCAACCAGCCTTCCTGCAATGACATGCCAGGCGCAGTGCCCGCCGTGAGGTTTTGTGCGATCTGTACAAGATCGTTGCCCAGCGCGTTCACCATGCCCACGGCCGAAAAGTAAATCATGTTAGCCACCGACGTTCTGGATAGTTATCTGGTAATGAAAAGCCTGCTGGGTGATCGACACTGGCTGGCGGGTCGCGCCTTTCGGCAGATAGTCGATGCGGGTGATCGTCGCCCCGTGGTTATCCAGCAACGTGCGGCGAAGCGGTTGATCGTCCAGCCGCCAGCCCGCAGGAAGCAGCGGCTGCCAGCGTTCGACCGGCCAGTAGCTCAGCATGATATCGGCCAGAACCTGATTTGCAGGAGGTAAACCGTCAATTTTTATGGCCTGCTCGGTGTGGATCCCTTGTTGATCGTAGACCACTTTGAACAGACGGATCCCCAGCGGAGAGAGCCCGGCCAGTTGCAGCGATTTGCCATCGGCATTAAGTAAGACCAGCAGCGACTGCTGTTTGCCCTTCACGGTGGCCGTCAGCAACTGTTGCTGACTCACCGGCTTTTCCAGCAGCGGCGAGGGTAATTTCACCTGAACGCCGGGTTTCAGCCAGGCTTGCGGCAGCGTGCTGGCCGGAGGCTGCGTGGCACAACCGCCGAGGCTAAGCACCAGCCAGGCCAGAAGTGGCAACGTGAATCGACTCATTTTCTACGTCCTCGTTTTTTAACCGGCAGAGTCAGCGGTGAGAGCAGGAAGGCCGTCAGAATGCCAAAACTCAGCACGATGCCAAAACTGCTGATCGCCTGCGTGGCGCTGAATACCAGCATCCCGAAGGTCAGCAGCGTCGTCACCACCGCCATGAATACCGCAAACATCGAGGTGGTCGGTGTGCCGCGCGGATTGGTGAAAAACAGCGTGTAGTTAATGCCAATGCCCAGCACCAGGATCAACGCCAGCAAAGAAAACAGATTGAGATTATGCCCGCTGTAGCCGAGCGCCGCGATGCCCGTCGCCAGTGATAAAACAGTCGGCACCAGACAAATCAGCCCGTGCGGCAGGCGGAAACGCCAGAGATACATGACGGCAATCACTGCCACGGCCAGCGCCAGAAGGCCGGTCAGATAAACCCGGTATTGGGAAAAGAGATCGCTGAACTCGGTTTTACGGTCAATCCAGCCCGCGCCCGGCGAGGAATCCGCCAGCGCTGCCATCGCGGCGCTGTCGTGAACGCCACTGACAGGAATGAGTGTCGCGCTGCTCCCGTCCGGCAGGGACAACCATAATAACCGCCAGCCCTGGCTGATGACGCTGTTAAGCCACATCGGAACATCGACCGTTTGCGGACGTAAATCGGGCACAGAAACGCGGATGCCCGCCTGCTCTAACTGAGCCACAATCTGCGGCGCACGCTGCCTGAGCAAGGTTAAATCGCGCTGCTGCTGTGCCTGGGAGGGCAGCCCGAGCATCCGGTAGCCGTCAATCACGCCGCCCGTTTTGGCCTGCGCCAGCTTTGGCCGTAACGCTTCGAGGCGTTGCAGCGTTTGCTCGGCATTTTCGCCATACACCACCAGCCATTTCTGATCGTTAGTTTGCCCGGTCAGCGCGGCAATCTGCTGTTCCTGCTGCTGTAACCCGGCGGGCAGCGATTGTAAATCAGCAATATCATCATTGATTTTAAGCTGAGCTATTCCGCCCGCAGCCACCAGTAAAATCAGGACGGGTAAGCCGATGCGCACCGCTTTCTGGCTGCGCCACGCCAGCAACCAGCGGAAAATCAGGGCAAGCCCCGGTGTCGGCCCTACCGGCAGGCGTTTTGATAAATACGGATACCAGCACATCACCGTTATACAGGCGGCGCTCAGCCCGGCGGCGGCGAATACCGCCAGCTGTTGCAGGCCCGGAAAGGGCGCGATCAGCAGCATCAGATAGGCGGCCACCGTGGTCAGCAGGGCCATGGATAATGCCGGGAACAGTTTTTTCAGGCTGTCCAGCGGCGTGGTCGTGTCGCCGTGAACCCGCCGCTCGGTGAGGAAATAAAGGGTGTAGTCAGCGGAGATCCCGACAATGCTGGTACTCAGCACCAGCGTCATTATGTGAATTTCGCCAAACACCCATAAGGTAAAGACGGTGCCGGATAATGCGCCAATGGCGATAGAAAGCAGACTGAGCAACAACGGCAGCACCGAGCGGAACATCACTAAAATCAGCACGAATACGCCGATCACCGACGCCGCGCCAATGGTGGAAAGATCGTGTTCAGCCTGCTGGCTGGCATAGTTGCTGTAGAAAATTGTGCCGCGCGCCAGCACTTTCGCCCCCGGCCAGCGGGTTTCAAAGGCCTGTTTCACCGCATTCAGGCTGGCGACCGTCTGCCTGCCGGTAGTGATGTCATACGAAGAGGCTTTCAGCTCACCGTGCACTAAATACCAGCTGCGCCCCTGCTTATCACGGGCCATCAGCCAGCCCTGATCGAGCGTCATGCCGCTGCTGTTTTGCTGCTGCGCCATCTGTGACGCGCGGACCAGCAACAGCGGGTCGTGAGCCAGTTCTTTGCCACTGACGCCGGCAAACGCCGAGTAGAGCTGACCGAGGATCCACTGGCTTTGCGCCTCCGCCCCGGTCGTCAGCCGCTGGCGGGTTGCATCATCAAGCAAAGCGTTACGGTGTTGAAAAAAGAACGTGCCCCACTCCTGCTGGCGTTGAGCATCCATCGGCCCTTCCACCTGACTCAGCTCAGGCAACGCCCGCAGCTGTTTCAGCCAGTCGTCAAGCGGCGCAATGCCTGCGCCCTGCGGCGGGCTGACCAGCCACATCAGCTGACGATCGAGGCGCTGCGTGAAACCTTTTACAAACACCTGCGGAACGGTGGTGTTCTGCTGTTGCGGCAGGAGCGCCAGCACGCTGCTGTTAATCTGACTGCGCGGCAGCAGCCAGAATAAGGCGGCGACCAGCAAGGCGATGATCAGCAGCCAGCCTAGTGCGAGGCGACGATGAAGTTCAGGACGCAAAATGGCGTTTCTCGGCGTCAGTCAGCTGGGCTGGCGCCGTTTGCTGGTTGAAGAAGCGGATATGCGTGGCGTCGCCCTGCATGTCATTAATATCGATATTGTTCAGGTAAGTTTCGCCATGCAGCGTGATGCTGCGGAAAAGACGGTTAAGCGGCGAGACTTTCGGCGTCAGGACAAGCGTCCAGGCGCCCTTTCCCTGATCGGTGAAACCGAGCGTGAAATTCTGCTCCAGCACGCGGCGATCGGCATGAAACAATGCGCTCAGCAGCGAGTTGAACTGAAACATCTGCGGGTTGCTTTGCGCGGTGACGACCTGCGGATCCTGCCCCGCCATGATCTGCACCATGCGATTTTCGGTCAGTAATAACGTCAGGCTGAACGGTTTCTCCTGCTGCCACCACAGCCCCTGCTGCTGGGCGATCACCAGATTTCCGCTGGAATTCAGCGGTTGCGCCATGCCGCTGATGGTCCGCTGCTGGGCAAACTCGGCTCTGAGTACCGGCACCTGACTAAAACGCTGCTGTAACTCTTCCAGCGTGACGGCCTGAGCTGCCACGCTGAACACCGCCAGCAGGATAAATAACAGTGATCTCACAGGCTGACTCCCGTTTTATCAAACAACACCTGTGGCGAGACAAAGCACATCTCTTTGGTGGTGGCATCCACCGCCACCTGCAAGGTGTAACCGGTGGTGGTGCGCTTACCGGTTTCGATGTCGAAAATCTGATAGCCGATCCGCAGACGGTTTTCGATTTCCTCCAGCTGTGCGCGCACTTCAATACGTTGCTCGAAGACAACCGGCGCAATGTATTTCAGGCGGGTATCGACGATTGGCCAGACATAGCCTGACGCCAGCATCTGACGGTAACCGTAATCAAACTGCTTCAGCAATTGCTCGCGCGCGACTTCCAGATAACGGAAATAGTTGCCATGCCACACCACGCCCATCGAATCAGCGTCGTGAAAAGGCACGGTGATTTCCACGCGGGTGGAAAATCGCGGATCGTTAAATTGTGGGTCAAGTTTGGACGTCATATCAGTCAGGTTTCCCTTCAGGGGCGTCATCCGCTGGATGCTGCCAGAAATCATAAAAATTGAACCAGTCATGAGGCGCCAGCAGGCTGTAATGCTCAAGACGAGCGGCGTAACGATCGACTGCGTCCTGCAACGCGGGCAGGCGCTGAGCGCGCGGCAGGATCAGCGGGTCGGCAAAATTTTCACAGTAAATGTGCAGTTGCCGTTGCTGCATGATGCCAAACATCAGCATCACCGGCGCACGCAGCGCTGCCGCCAGAATAAAAGGCCCCTGCGGAAACGCGGCCGGCTTGCCAAGAAAATCACTCCAGATCACGCGGGCGTGTTCACCGCGCTGATGGCTGCTGGCGGAGGTACGATCGCCGACGATCGCCACCCATTCTCCTGCATCGAGCTTTTCCTGCAACAGCATCGCCGTATCCGGCCCCATCTTGCTCACCTGAATCAGGTTCACCACCGCCTGCGGATTGATCTCTTTCATCACCTGATTAAAGCGTTCGGCATGGTCGGTGAAAACCAGCGCATTGACGATGATCCGGTGGTTGAGCGCACCCAATGCGCGGCAGGATTCGATATCGCCCAGATGCGAGGCCAGAATAAGCGTTCCACGCCCCGACGCGATGTGAGCCTCGCAAACCTCAGGATTAACCAGTACGGCGTCGGTCAGGGTTTTATCGCCCTGCCAGCTCGCCAGCTTGCTCAGCAAGGATTCCCCAAAACGCATGAAATGACGGAACGTGCCGGTCGGATAAGGCAAAGTCAGGTTTCGCTGCGCGGCGGTGTGGCGGATACGGTCAAGGTAACGGGCTGATGCCCTGCGCTGAGTCTGGCCGGTCAGCCAGAAATACGCGATTACCGGGTAAAGCAGCAGACGAAATGCGCGGTATCCCAGCAGGCGATACACCTTCATCATCAGGCGAATGCCCCACAGCCCCTGACGTTCAGGCGTGGCTGACCAGTGCTGACCGGCAGGCAGATTTTGTCGCTGGCGCAGTAAAAACCCCACGCGCGGCAACATGCCAAAGAACAACCGGGTGTGCATCCATGAAATCTTGATGTTGTCTTTTACGGCATCGAAATGCGAAAGGCCGTCAGCCGGATAGGTCACCTTCGTCGGCAGGAAGCGGCTGCGGGTGCCTTGCCAGTAAAGGCGCACCATAATCTCTGTGTCGAAATCCATCCGCTGCCCGAGGGCATGACTGTCCATCAGCGCCAGGCAGGGTTTGAGAGGGTAAACACGAAAACCACACATGCTGTCTTTGAGCGAAAACGACAAGGTTTCGACCCACACCCAAAAATGCGTGATGTAACGGCCATACAGTCGCGATTTAGGCACGCTGTCATCGTAAACCGGCTGACCGGAGATAAGACAATCCGGATGGCGGCGGGCTTCGTCCAGCATAGCGGGAACGTCTGACAGCTGATGCTGACCGTCGGCATCAACCTGAATGGCGTGAGTGAAACCTTTTTCGGCTGCCAGCCGCAACGCCTTCATGACCGCCATCCCTTTGCCCTGATTCGACGGCAGACGCGTCAGGCTCATCCACGGCATCACGGCAGCCAGCCGTTGCAGCTCATCGGCAGTCGCCGCATCACTGCCGTCATCGACGACGAGGCAGGTCAAACCCAAAGGCCGGAGATTTTCCAGCACCCGTGCCATCATTGCGCCGTGGTTGTAGCACGGAATAATCAGGCAGGGAGAAAAAGCCTCGTGCTGATTCATGGACATAAGCTGATTTTCCCGCTGCTGGCGACCACGTCGCCCAGACTGTATCGGAAAACCAGCCGGTGTTTTTCTTTCAGCCAGTCAATCTGCACCCTGACGGTTTCACCGGGCAACAGAGGCCGCTGGAATTTCACCACTTCCATACCGGAAAACCTGTTGTCCAGCCCGAAAACGGCACTGGCGTATTCCATCACCCAGTTTATCTGCGTGACGCCCGGCAAAATCGGCGAGGAGGGAAAATGACCTTTGAACCAGAATAAATCTGCCGGAAGCCGTAATTCGAGGATCAGGCTGCTGTCGCTGATTTGTTGCTGACTGAGCACTTCAGGCATCTTCATAAAAACATTTCCTGTAATTCAGCCGCAGCGCGCTTGCCTTGCTGGTTGAGAGGGATGGCCGGGACAATGCGCCAGTAACGCGGCAGAGACACCGGCGACAACCAGTCACGCAGCGCTTGCCGAAGTTGACCGATAAAAGGGTTATGCCCCTGCGCCCTGTGTTGTTGGTCACCCGCAGGGCTCAGAACCAGCACTGCCGCGATGTAAACTCTACCCTGCTTTTCTATGGTCATGATACAGGCTTCGGACACCGCCTCCAGTGCGCACAGGCGTTGCTCTATTTCACTGAGCGAGATTCGCTGCTCGGCAATTTTCACAATCCGATCTTTACGTCCCAGCAAATGGAAATGGCGCCGGTCTGGCAGAATGTCGACCTCATCACTGAGAATCATGCCTTCAGGTTGCGGGATTAGCGGGGACATCAGTGCAACGTGGCCATCAAGACGGTGTTCGAAAGCGATGTCGCTGAACAGCGTCCAGGGCTCATCAGACTGGCGATGGGCGATCACCCCCGTTTCTGTCGTCCCGTAAATCTCCCGCGGAAAACAACCACAGGTTGTCGCAGTTAATTGCGCACCCTGACGGGACAGCGGACCTCCGGCAGAAAAGACGCTCCGCAGGCTGGCCGGTTCCAGCGCAGGGTCCAGTCGTTTAAGAAACGCCGGGCTGCTGGTCAGCACTAAAGTGCGGACGCGGGAAAGCGTCACCAACTGCTCATGGTATTCGACACTTTTCACATAAAAAGGCAGGCCCAGCGTCAGGGGCAACATGAAGGCAAAAGTCAGCCCATACATATGATGCGGGGCAACGGTCGCCGCAAAATAACTCCCCCGGAGATCTTCCCCCCAAAGCGCAGCAAGCCACCGGCTTTCACATTCGAGAGAGGAAACCAGTTTAATGATTTTTTGCGGTTTGCCGGTCGAGCCTGAGGTAAATAAAATCAGCGATGCATTTTCCGGCCATGCCGGTAATGATGAAAAGGAGGGGCTGGCATCACAGGGAAAGGTCAGTGTCGGGCAACCGGGTGACAGCGGGAGATCGGTGATCAGCGCGTCGAATTCTTCCAGCTGCTCTGCCAGGACGGCCTGACGAAAATGGCCGGGCAACACCGGCGTTCTTCCACTGTAAATCACCGCCAGCAAAGCAACGGCGAAGGCATAATTGTCTTGCAGGCAAATGGCCCAGCGCTGATGTGGGGTGACGGTTATCTGACTGATGAATGAGAGCACATCGTGGCGTAACTCAGCCTGCCGCCATGACCGGGTTTCGCTCCAGGCAACCATATGATCATCGGCTCTCTGTGCACTCAGCCACTGGCCCATTGGGAGCGTCATAACCGTTGCAGACGCTTTCTGACTATCCATTCAATACCCATCAATAAGCCGATTAGCAGATAACTTATCCCGCCGTTATACAGCGCCCAAAGAGCCACATCTCCTTTAAGGCAGGTATATAAAGCGAGAAAACCGTTACACACAAAAAAGAGGCACCAGACTTGCGTGACGCGCCGGGTATAAATGACACCTGCAGGGGATAAATCCGGTTCACTGAGTCTGGCCAGGCGCTCAACAACAGATTGCCGCGCGCGTAATGAACTGAAAAACAGAAAAAACAGCAAGGTATTTACCGCAACCGGGTAATACAACAGCAAGGACGTTTCGCGTAACAGCGCACTGATCGCCACCAGGACAATGCCCGCTGCAGCAATCGCTTTACCAAAGAAGGTGAGCTGGCTGAGCTTACCGCGAAAAGTCAGCAGGCGCAGAATAAAAACCAGCCCCAGTAACGGGGCAAGAATGCCGATCCCCCAGGTTTTTAAACCGCTCCATACCGCGAAGGGATAGGCAACTATCGCCACGATCGTTACCCAGCGGATAATCGTGGCGACCCTGTTACGGGCTTCAGACACGGCGATTACTGCGCGGGGGTGTTAAGTAATTCATCAATGGCATCCACAACATCCTGAACGGTGCGCACCGATTTAAACATTTCAGGTTTAATCTTTCGCCCGGTGGTCTTCTGCAAATGAACAACCAAATCCACAGCATCAATGCTGTCTAATTCCAGATCTTCATATAATTTTGCATCTGGTTTGATATCACTTTCATCCACTTCAAACAGCTTGATTAATAACTCGCTAATTTGATTGTAAATTTCTTGCTTCTGCATAGGAATCTCTTTAACCACGCTGCACTGATATAAATCGGGCGAGGGTTTCAACAGAATAAAAATGCTCACGCATTTCCTGGCTTTCTGCCGAAAGGGTCACGCCGTATTGCTTTTTGAAAGCCAAACCTAATTCAAGGGCATCAATAGAGTCTAGTCCTAAACCATCACCGAAAAGTGGCGCCTCAGTCTCTATCTCATCAGGCGTCATACCCTCAAGATTGAGGGTGGTGATGATAAGTTCTTTTATCTCGTGGCTTAATGGATCCATGACTTATTTCTCGTTATTTTGAATATTGCTGCGCATCAGCTCGGTGCGTAAATGCTGTGTCAGGCGTCTTGCTGCCAACGCTGGCGAAAGATCATGGTCATCCATAAAATCGATAACGTTAACTTTATCGGCAACCGTAATAATAAATTGAGGTTTGACCCGCGGAATTTGATACCACTTCCCCTGCTTGGTCAGCATCGGAGGCTGACAGGAGATATGGACAATCCGCACATCACAACCCGCCCTCACCGCAATATTTGCGGCCCCGCGTTGCAAGGTCATTTCCTGGCCTGGCAAAGAGCGCGTGCCTTCCGGGAAAATCAGCAGGGTTCCACCGGCTTGCAAGCGGGCTTCACAGGCAAGCAGTAATGTTTCCGAACCGGCATTCACCAGATACCCTGCCGCTTTAATCACGCCGCGCAAAAACGGGTTCTGTAATAAAGCCTGCTTGACGATGCAATCACAGCGCGGCATTCGCGACGCAAGGATCACATAGTCGAGAAGGCTTGGATGGTTAGCCACGACCAGACAGCCAGCATCCTGCTTAAACTTCTCATCACCGATGAAGCAAAAATCCATCACTCCAAATAGCCGCAATCCACCCAGGAAAAAACGGAAGCTGTTACGGATACTGTTCAGCGTCATACGGTGCAAAGTTTCAGGCTGACGAATGACCAGCCGCAACAGGTTAAACCATATGATTGAAAGCAGCAGTCCGCCGATTCCGAAAAGCGCAAAAAAGAGGCCTGTTACCCCCCATCGCCACAGCCGGTTCACAAGACAAAACGCATCATAGGGCAACCCAGAGACTCTTCTCACAAATTATGCTTCCAGTGCCAGCGTCGGCCATTATTCATATCAACATCAAAGGAAGGAGACGAAGTGAGATAACCGCGCAAGAATTGCAGACTCTGAGGAACGTTCTGCACACAGTCATTGCCCGTGGAAAGTATGTCACTACATTGCCAGCCATCACCAGCGGCTATTAATATTCCTACAGCATAAGGTAAAAACTCAGAATTTACCGATTTGTCATAAATAGCAGGTATTTCACCGTCAAAGTCGATCAACATGACACGCGCGGCCCCGCCAGCCAGCATTGATTGCGCTTCGATTATTCCTTGCTGAAAACTATTGCCGCCTGCCGCTAATGACGTCACAGGCAGCGGGTTTTTACTGATAATGGTCAGCCAGCCAGCGGCAGTATTATGCACTGACATTGAGAATTCAGTCGGCGAAGTAGGGAGATTTTCGGCCAGGGCATTCAGAATTCGCCCTGAGCGCTCAAGCTCACCATGACGGCTGGTAAAAATAGCCGCATCGATATCATGCGCAGCGAGTAACGAAAGGCCCGTTTCAACGGCAAATCGACTTCCGATACTCATACGCCGTGCAGCCATCATCGGGATCTGCGGCGTCTTGGGATGTTCACCGGAAAAGTGAACAATATCAGACTGATTAGCCCACTGGATCCAATGTTCACAACTGTCTTTTCCCGGAGCGAGAGCCTGCCAGTGAAGTATATCCAGTGAGAATTTCATGGTGACTTATCTTAATAAATTTGCCGGGTTAAGATTCTATGACATTTGACTGAGGATGGCATCCGCAATCTATGAAATCGTCATCGCTAAATTTATTTTGGTTTATATTTTAAAACGTAAGAAATATTAGCATTTAATATCAGTTTTAATAAACTGAGCATGTTCATTAATATAGAAAATACCACGGGTATTTCTCAAACAAAACATAAACGGGATTGGTTATTATTCTTTTAGTGTTTATTAGCCAAAACTGATATTAAATTTCACTTAACTCCCGCATCAGATAAATCGCAGAGGTTATCTTAATAAACGTTTAAGGTCAGTATTGGTTAAAAAGCGCATACGAGCTTAAAATTTCCGAGCAAAATGTGCACAACCTGCTGAAAGCAGACGCAAAAAAACCCTGAATCTTTCGATTCAGGGTCTATGCAATAAGTGGCGGAACGGACGGGGCTCGAACCCGCGACCCCCTGCGTGACAGGCAGGTATTCTAACCAACTGAACTACCGCTCCACCGGTTCTTTCACACCCATCAGAAATCGTCTGATGCGCGTTTGTTCCTGTTATTTTCCTTGTCAGGGGAAAAGGAACTAATTTGATGCCTGGCAGTTCCCTACTCTCGCATGGGGAGACCCCACACTACCATCGGCGCTACGGCGTTTCACTTCTGAGTTCGGCATGGGGTCAGGTGGGACCACCGCGCTACTGCCGCCAGGCAAATTCTGTTTCATTCATAACGCGCACCTTAACTCAGGCTTGCACTACGAACCAATCTCGGAACATTCAGCTGAAAATCTACTTCAGAGCCACTCTAAAAACACCTTTGGTGTTGTAAGGTTAAGCCTCTCGGGTCATTAGTACTGGTTAGCTCAATGCATCGCTGCACTTACACACCCAGCCTATCAACGTCTTAGTCTTAAACGTCCCTTCAGGTGGCTTAAAGCCACAGGGAAGACTCATCTCGAGGCAAGTTTCGCGCTTAGATGCTTTCAGCGCTTATCTTTTCCGCATTTAGCTACCGGGCAATGCCATTGGCATGACAACCCGAACACCAGTGATGCGTCCACTCCGGTCCTCTCGTACTAGGAGCAGCCCCTCTCAATCTTCCAACGCCCACGGCAGATAGGGACCGAACTGTCTCACGACGTTCTAAACCCAGCTCGCGTACCACTTTAAACGGCGAACAGCCGTACCCTTGGGACCTACTTCAGCCCCAGGATGTGATGAGCCGACATCGAGGTGCCAAACACCGCCGTCGATATGAACTCTTGGGCGGTATCAGCCTGTTATCCCCGGAGTACCTTTTATCCGTTGAGCGATGGCCCTTCCATTCAGAACCACCGGATCACTATGACCTACTTTCGTACCTGCTCGAGCCGTCACTCTCGCAGTCAAGCTAGCTTATGCCATTGCACTAACCTCACGATGTCCGACCGTGATTAGCTAACCTTCGTGCTCCTCCGTTACTCTTTAGGAGGAGACCGCCCCAGTCAAACTACCCACCAGACACTGTCCTCACCCCGGATTACGGGGCCGAGTTAGAACATCAAACATTAAAGGGTGGTATTTCAAGGTTGGCTCCACGCAGACTGGCGTCCACGCTTCAAAGCCTCCCACCTATCCTACACATCAAGGCTCAATGTTCAGTGTCAAGCTATAGTAAAGGTTCACGGGGTCTTTCCGTCTTGCCGCGGGTACACTGCATCTTCACAGCGAGTTCAATTTCACTGAGTCTCGGGTGGAGACAGCCTGGCCATCATTACGCCATTCGTGCAGGTCGGAACTTACCCGACAAGGAATTTCGCTACCTTAGGACCGTTATAGTTACGGCCGCCGTTTACCGGGGCTTCGATCAAGAGCTTCGCATTGCTGCTAACCCCATCAATTAACCTTCCGGCACCGGGCAGGCGTCACACCGTATACGTCCACTTTCGTGTTTGCACAGTGCTGTGTTTTTATTAAACAGTTGCAGCCAGCTGGTATCTGCGACTGGCTTCAGCTCCGGGAGCAAGTCCCTTCACCTACGCGCCAGCGTGCCTTCTCCCGAAGTTACGGCACCATTTTGCCTAGTTCCTTCACCCGAGTTCTCTCAAGCGCCTGAGTATTCTCTACCTGACCACCTGTGTCGGTTTGGGGTACGATTTCGTGTTACCTGGAGCTTAGAGGCTTTTCCTGGAAGCATGGCATCAACTACTTCACCACCGTAGTGGCTCGTTATCACGCCTCAGGGTTAGTATGCAACCGGATTTACCAAGTCACACCCCCTACACGCTTGAACCGGGACAACCGTCGCCCGGCTAGCCTAGCCTTCTCCGTCCCCCCTTCGCAGTAACACCAAGTGCTGGAATATTAACCAGCTTCCCATCGACTACGCTTTTCAGCCTCGCCTTAGGGGTCGACTCACCCTGCCCCGATTAACGTTGGACAGGAACCCTTGGTCTTCCGGCGTGCGGGTTTTTCACCCGCATTATCGTTACTTATGTCAGCATTCGCACTTCTGATACCTCCAGCAACCCTCACAGGTCACCTTCGACGGCTTACAGAACGCTCCCCTACCCAACAACGCCTAAGCGTCGCTGCCGCAGCTTCGGTGCATGGTTTAGCCCCGTTACATCTTCCGCGCAGGCCGACTCGACCAGTGAGCTATTACGCTTTCTTTAAATGATGGCTGCTTCTAAGCCAACATCCTGGCTGTCTATGCCTTCCCACATCGTTTCCCACTTAACCATGACTTTGGGACCTTAGCTGGCGGTCTGGGTTGTTTCCCTCTTCACGACGGACGTTAGCACCCGCCGTGTGTCTCCCGTGATAACATTCTTCGGTATTCGTAGTTTGCATCGAGTTGGTAAGCCGGGATGGCCCCCTAGTCGAAACAGTGCTCTACCCCCGAAGATGAGTTCACGAGGCGCTACCTAAATAGCTTTCGGGGAGAACCAGCTATCTCCCGGTTTGATTGGCCTTTCACCCCCAGCCACAAGTCATCCGCTAATTTTTCAACATTAGTCGGTTCGGTCCTCCAGTTAGTGTTACCCAACCTTCAACCTGCCCATGGCTAGATCACCGGGTTTCGGGTCTATACCTTGCAACTTGACGCCCAGTTAAGACTCGGTTTCCCTACGGCTCCCCTATACGGTTAACCTTGCTACAAAATATAAGTCGCTGACCCATTATACAAAAGGTACGCAGTCACCCAACAAAGTAGGCTCCCACTGCTTGTACGTACACGGTTTCAGGTTCTATTTCACTCCCCTCGCCGGGGTTCTTTTCGCCTTTCCCTCACGGTACTGGTTCACTATCGGTCAGTCAGGAGTATTTAGCCTTGGAGGATGGTCCCCCCATATTCAGACAGGATGTCACGTGTCCCGCCCTACTCATCGAACTCACAGTGTATGCATTTTTGTGTACGGGACTATCACCCTATACTGTGCGACTTTCCAGACGCTTCCACTAACACATACGCTGATGTTGGTTCTGGGCTCTTCCCCGTTCGCTCGCCGCTACTGGGGGAATCTCGGTTGATTTCTTTTCCTCGGGGTACTTAGATGTTTCAGTTCCCCCGGTTCGCCTTGCATGGCTATGTATTCACCATGCAATAGTGTGTCGAAACACACTGGGTTTCCCCATTCGGGTATCGTCGGTTATAACGGTTCATATCACCTTACCGACGCTTTTCGCAGATTAGCACGCCCTTCATCGCCTCTGACTGCCTAGGCATCCACCGTGTACGCTTAGTCGCTTAACCTCACAACCCGAAGGTGTCTTAAAGACATCGTCGCGCTGCGATTATTTGAGAGACTCTGTTACAGACTAATCCACCACTCAGTACTTCTACGGAGAGTGATGTTCAGCTGTAAACTTTCAATTTTCAGCTTGTTCCAGATTGTTAAAGAGCAATATCTTAAACACGACTCGTTAAAGTCATCTTTAAGATATTCGGTGATAATGTCTTTCACACATTATCGGAGTGGCGTCCCCAAGGGGATTCGAACCCCTGTTACAGCCGTGAAAGGGCAGTGTCCTAGGCCTCTAGACGATGGGGACACGAAAAATCCGCACCAGACCACACCGTGGTTTGGCACTTTTCGCATCAGCGTAAGGTTGCCCTTACCGCATCAACAGGTGCTCTTGCTCATTAATTTCATCAGACAATCTGTGTGGACACTGCACAATGCGTATCTTTAGGTAAGGAGGTGATCCAACCGCAGGTTCCCCTACGGTTACCTTGTTACGACTTCACCCCAGTCATGAATCACAAAGTGGTAAGCGCCCTCCCGAAGGTTAAGCTACCTACTTCTTTTGCAACCCACTCCCATGGTGTGACGGGCGGTGTGTACAAGGCCCGGGAACGTATTCACCGTAGCATTCTGATCTACGATTACTAGCGATTCCGACTTCATGGAGTCGAGTTGCAGACTCCAATCCGGACTACGACATACTTTATGAGGTCCGCTTGCTCTCGCGAGTTTGCTTCTCTTTGTATATGCCATTGTAGCACGTGTGTAGCCCTACTCGTAAGGGCCATGATGACTTGACGTCATCCCCACCTTCCTCCGGTTTATCACCGGCAGTCTCCTTTGAGTTCCCGACATTACTCGCTGGCAACAAAGGATAAGGGTTGCGCTCGTTGCGGGACTTAACCCAACATTTCACAACACGAGCTGACGACAGCCATGCAGCACCTGTCTCAGAGTTCCCGAAGGCACTAAGCTATCTCTAGCGAATTCTCTGGATGTCAAGAGTAGGTAAGGTTCTTCGCGTTGCATCGAATTAAACCACATGCTCCACCGCTTGTGCGGGCCCCCGTCAATTCATTTGAGTTTTAACCTTGCGGCCGTACTCCCCAGGCGGTCGACTTAACGCGTTAGCTCCGGAAGCCACGCCTCAAGGGCACAACCTCCAAGTCGACATCGTTTACAGCGTGGACTACCAGGGTATCTAATCCTGTTTGCTCCCCACGCTTTCGCACCTGAGCGTCAGTCTTTGTCCAGGGGGCCGCCTTCGCCACCGGTATTCCTCCAGATCTCTACGCATTTCACCGCTACACCTGGAATTCTACCCCCCTCTACAAGACTCTAGCTTGCCAGTTTCAAATGCAGTTCCCAAGTTAAGCTCGGGGATTTCACATCTGACTTAACAAACCGCCTGCGTGCGCTTTACGCCCAGTAATTCCGATTAACGCTTGCACCCTCCGTATTACCGCGGCTGCTGGCACGGAGTTAGCCGGTGCTTCTTCTGCGAGTAACGTCAATGCTCAGTGCTATTAACACTGAACCCTTCCTCCTCGCTGAAAGTGCTTTACAACCCTAAGGCCTTCTTCACACACGCGGCATGGCTGCATCAGGCTTGCGCCCATTGTGCAATATTCCCCACTGCTGCCTCCCGTAGGAGTCTGGACCGTGTCTCAGTTCCAGTGTGGCTGGTCATCCTCTCAGACCAGCTAGGGATCGTCGCCTAGGTGAGCCATTACCCCACCTACTAGCTAATCCCATCTGGGCACATCCGATGGCGTGAGGCCCGAAGGTCCCCCACTTTGCTCTTGCGAGGTCATGCGGTATTAGCTACCGTTTCCAGTAGTTATCCCCCTCCATCAGGCAGTTTCCCAGACATTACTCACCCGTCCGCCGCTCGTCACCCAGAGAGCAAGCTCTCCTGTGCTACCGCTCGACTTGCATGTGTTAGGCCTGCCGCCAGCGTTCAATCTGAGCCATGATCAAACTCTTCAATTAAAAGTTCGATTTGCTTAAACAAGTTAAGCGGTGCTCAAAAATTAACTTTCGTAATAATTCACTAAAATGAATTACTGCTTGGTCACTCTTTAAGACTTGATATTTTTTGCCACCGAGGTGGCTGATATCGTCTTGTGAGTGCCCACACAGATTGTCTGATAAATTGTTAAAGAGCAGTGAGTTACGCGCTTTCGCTTGCTAACTCGAGGTGGCGTATATTACGCTTTCCTCATTCAGTGTCAACCGTTTATGTCATCCGGTCATCACTGCTTTTAATCTTTCCGACCCGGTTACTTCGTGATGTTGTTCACGTTGTTCCCTGTCGATGGAGCGGCATTATAGGGAGTTCGATTTGAATGGCAAGCGAATAAATACAGTTTTATTTCGTTTGCCGTTTTTTTATCCAAAGACCCTTATTTCTGCGCTTTTGCTATAAAGGAAGGCAATGCAGCAAGGCTTTCCAATACAGCGTCTGCTGCACTTTCACTTTCTGGTGTAACGGCCTTGCCGGTACGAACCAAAATTTTAGTGCCCACGCCTGCAGCAGCGGCTGCCTGCATATCCTCAAGCTTGTCTCCGATCATATAAGAAGAAGCCATATCGATATTTAGCTCTTCCCGGGCAGTTAAGAACATCCCAGGTAATGGCTTACGGCAGTCGCAAACCTGCGTAAACTCTTTAACGGAACCTTCCGGGTGATGCGGGCAGAAATAGATCCCATCAAGGTCGACACCGCGGTCGGCCAGTGACCAGTCCATCCACTCCGTCAGTGTCATAAACTGTTCTTCAGTGAACTTGCCGCGTGCAATACCCGATTGATTAGTGACGAGTACGAGCAAGAAGCCCATTTCCTTAAGTTTAAGACACGCATCGATGACACCGTCGATAAACTGGAAGTCATCGATTTCATGAACATAGCCGTGATCGACATTCAACGTGCCATCACGGTCGAGAAAGATTGCTGAAACAGGTTGTGCCACGAATTTGCTCCTGATGGCTGATTAACGGCGTCAGTATCGCATGTTTTACGGGTCAGTGAGAATGTTAACCTGGTTGACTTAGACGTCTAGACGCCTTAGCATCCACGACATGCTACGGGCTTATCCCCGCAGAGTTAATTTCACCACGTCACGTCAAAAAGACAGAATAAAAAATAATATGATTAAACTTTCAAACATCACCAAGGTTTTCCAGCAGGGTTCGCGCCAAATCGTCGCGCTCTCTGACGTGAGTCTTCACGTCCCTGCAGGACAAATATACGGCGTGATCGGCTCATCTGGCGCGGGTAAAAGCACATTAATCCGCTGCGTCAATTTGCTGGAGCGTCCGACCGAAGGCAAGGTACTGGTCGATGGCCAGGATCTGATGTCCTTCTCAGAGAAAGCACTGACCCGTGCGCGCCGCCAGATTGGCATGATTTTTCAGCACTTTAATCTGTTGTCGTCACGTACCGTTTTTGGCAATGTTGCACTGCCACTGGAACTGGACAATTTGTCTTCAGCGGACATCAAAAAGCGCGTCTCTGAGCTGCTGAGTCTGGTGGGTCTGGAAGATAAGCATGACGCCTACCCGGCCAATCTTTCCGGTGGGCAAAAACAACGTGTCGCCATCGCCCGTGCGCTGGCCAGCAATCCCAAAGTGTTACTGTGTGATGAAGCAACAAGTGCACTGGACCCGGCGACGACCCGCGCCATCCTGGAACTGCTGAAAGACATTAACCGCCGTCTGGGTTTAACCATCCTGCTGATTACCCATGAGATGGATGTCGTGAAACGCATTTGCGACCAGGTTGCAGTGATAAGCGATGGCAAACTGATCGAGCAGGACAAGGTGAGCGAGATGTTCTCCCACCCTAAAACTCCGCTGGCTCAGCAATTCATTCAATCAACGCTCCATCTGGATATCCCGGAAGATTACGCGATACGCATGGTGCCGGAACCTGAAGCTGATCGTGTCCCGCTGTTACGGCTGGAATTCACCGGCCAGTCGGTCGATGCACCGCTGCTTTCAGAAGCAGTTCGTCGCTTTGACATTAACAATAATATTATCAGTGCTCAGATGGATTATGCCGGCGGCGTGAAGTTCGGGATTATGCTGACAGAAATGCACGGTTCAGAAGAAAACACTCAGGCGGCGATTCAGTTCCTGCATGAGAATCAGGTGAAAGTAGAGGTACTCGGTTATGTCTGAGGCAATGATGTGGTTAATGGGGCGGGGTATCTGGGAAACGGTCATCATGACACTCACCTCCGGCTTCTTTGGGTTTGTACTCGGGCTACCTTTTGGCGTGCTGCTGTATGTCACCCGCCCGGGACAAATTGCTGAGAATAAGAACGTCTATCGCGTGATGTCTGCGCTGGTTAACATTTTCCGTTCTATTCCTTTTATTATCTTGCTGGTCTGGATGATTCCGTTCACTCGTATGATTGTCGGCACCTCGATCGGTTTACAGGCTGCCATTGTTCCGCTGACCGTGGGCGCCGCTCCCTTTATTGCCCGCATGGTTGAGAACGCATTGCTGGAAATTCCAAGCGGTCTGGTTGAAGCCTCCCGCGCGATGGGCGCCACACCGATGCAAATCATCCGTAAAATTCTGTTGCCGGAAGCCTTGCCGGGTCTGGTTAACGCGGCCACTATTACTCTGATCACCCTGGTTGGTTATTCTGCGATGGGCGGTGCTGTGGGTGCCGGCGGTCTGGGACAAATTGGTTATCAGTACGGTTATATCGGTTATGACGCCACTGTCATGAATACGGTATTGGTTCTGTTAGTGGTTTTGGTGTATTTAATTCAATTCTGTGGCGACCGCATCGTAAAAGCAGTCACGCATAAATAACGAAAAAACAGCTGTAAAACATAACCCTGTGTATATTTTTATCCGCTTATTGAGGAAAGGAAATGTCTAATAAATTCAAATCCATTGCCGTTGTTGGCGCGCTTCTGGGATCGCTGGCTTTGGTTGGCTGCGGGCCAAAAGAGCAGGATCCAAACCACATCAAAGTGGGCGTGATTGTCGGTTCTGAGCAGCAGGTTGCTGAAGTCGCACAAAAAGTTGCTAAAGAAAAATACGGTCTGGATGTTGAACTGGTGACATTCAACGATTACGTCCTGCCGAACGAAGCCCTGAGCAAAGGCGATATCGACGTTAATGCCTTCCAGCACAAACCTTACCTTGATCAGCAGATCAAAGACCGCGGCTACAAACTGGTTCCCGTCGGTAACAGCTTTGTCTATCCAATCGCGGGCTATTCCAAAAAAATCAAATCTGTTGATGAACTGAAAGAAGGCGATCAGGTTGCCCTGCCAAATGATCCGACCAACCTTGGCCGTTCATTACTGCTGCTGCAAAAACAAGGTCTGATTAAACTGAAAGACGGCGTTGGCCTGCTGCCGACCGTTCTTGATGTGACTGAGAACCCTAAAAACCTGAAACTGGTTGAACTGGAAGCACCACAGCTGCCACGTTCACTGGATGATGCAAAAATCGCACTGGCCGTTATCAACACGACTTACGCCAGCCAGATTGGTCTGACACCAGAAAAAGACGGTATCTTCGTAGAAGACAAAAATTCACCGTACGTAAACCTGATCGTTGCGCGTGAAGATAACAAAGACGCTGAAAACGTGAAGAAATTCGTTCAGGCTTACCAGTCTGATGAAGTGAACGCTGCGGCGAACAAAATCTTCAACGGCGGCGCCGTCAAAGGCTGGTAAATACCGGCAGTGATGAATGCCATATTTATCTGCCATTCATCATGTAAAGACTCTTTTCAGAAATAAGTACAAGGCGGGCATATGCCCGCCTTGTTATTTCCTCAATACCTTGCTTCAATAACGCCACATTCATTCCTGTAAACATATTAAAAAGCAGAGGATTTACCATGCGTGCTTTACCTCTCTGTTTGTCGGCACTTTTGCTGGCGGGTTGTTCCCTGACTCAACACACACAGCCAACACCCATTGCACCTGTTGTTAAAGAAGAGCCAAAACCCGTCAAACCAAAACCGGCTCCAGTTCGTCCGGCCCCTGTGAAACTGTATAAAGATGCAGAAGCACTGGTCGGCACACCGTTCCGCGATTTAGGCGAAGTCTCTGGAGAATCTTGCCAGGCGGACCAGAATGATTCGCCTCCGAGCCTGGCCACAGCCCGTAAAAGAATGCTGACCCGCGCTTCGTACATGAAGGCAAATGCCGTGTTGTTACATCAGTGCCAAATTCTCGGTGGCGTTCCAGGCTGCTTCCAGCAAGCGATTTGTCAGGGCTCTGCGTTGAACGTCACCTTTAAATGACCTCATTTTCTTTTGAGCAAATAGGGACAATTCATTCGCCCTACAAAGAGAAATTTGCAGTCCCACGCCAGCCTGGTTTGATCCAGGATGGCGGCGGTGAGTTACACCTTCACGCGCCGTATAACCAGCCTGAAGCGGTTCGCGGGCTGGAAGAGTTCAGCCATCTTTGGGTGATGTTTGTGTTTCATCAGACAATGGATGGCGGCTGGCGTCCGACGGTCCGCCCGCCTCGTCTTGGTGGCAATACGCGCACCGGCGTATTTGCGACACGTTCTACCTTTCGTCCGAATCCGCTGGGAATGTCGCTCGTTGAGCTCAAAGGGATCCACTGCCAGGGGCAACATGTCATTTTGCAACTTGGCAGTCTGGATTTGGTGGATGGTACCCCTGTTGTCGATATCAAGCCCTACCTGCCCTTTGCAGAAAGCCATCCTGAAGCCCGTGCGGGATTTGCTCAGCACGCGCCGCAAGCGGATATGCCGGTGGAATTTTCACCGCAGGCTGAAAAGCAGCTGGCAGATAATGTGCGTAAGTATCCCCATCTGCGTCGTTTCATCACTCAGGTTTTGGGCCAGGATCCTCGCCCGGCCTACCGCAAGGGTGAAGCAGCTGAACGGGATTACGCCGTTCGCCTGCTCGAGTTTAATGTCCGCTGGCGGGTTGTGGGCTCGGTGAATCAGGTATTGTCTCTCGGCAACGACTAAATTTCCTCTGCGTCTCTTTTGACAACAGCAACTCGCTGGTAAACTAAACCACTTTTTTACGTTTTGGCTGCCTGTGGCAGCCTGATTGCAATTTGCAGTGCTAACGGAATCAACACATCATGCGTACTACTCAATATCTGCTCTCTACTCTGAAAGAGACGCCAGCCGACGCGGAAGTCATCAGCCATCAGCTGATGCTGCGTGCGGGGATGATCCGCAAACTGGCTTCCGGCCTGTATACCTGGCTGCCAACCGGCCTGCGTGTTCTGCGTAAAGTTGAAAACATCGTGCGCGAAGAAATGAATAACGCGAACGCCATCGAAGTATCGATGCCGGTGGTTCAGCCCGCCGATTTGTGGCAGGAGAGCGGACGTTGGGAACAATACGGCCCGGAATTATTGCGCTTTGTTGACCGTGGCGATCGTCCTTTTGTACTGGGTCCAACCCACGAAGAAGTTATTACCGATCTGATCCGCAATGAAATCAGCTCATATAAACAGTTGCCGCTGAACTTCTTCCAGATCCAGACCAAATTCCGTGACGAAGTTCGTCCGCGCTTTGGCGTGATGCGCTCGCGTGAATTCCTGATGAAAGATGCCTACTCGTTCCATACAACGCAGGAATCTCTGCAGGAAACGTATGATGCGATGTACACAGCCTACAGCAAGATCTTCAACCGTATGGGTCTGGATTTCCGCGCTGTTCTGGCAGATACCGGTTCTATCGGCGGCAGCGCATCTCATGAGTTCCAGGTACTGGCGCAAAGCGGCGAAGATGACGTGGTATTCTCTGACTCCTCTGATTTTGCAGCCAATATTGAGTTCGCGGAAGCACTGGCACCCGTTACAGCACGCCAGGCGGCCACGGAAGAAATGCGTATTGTTGACACGCCAAATGCCAAAACCATCGCTGAACTGACAGAACAGTTCCAGGTTCCGGTTGAGAAAACCGTGAAAACCCTGATGGTTCACGCAACAGCTGAGAGCGGGCACAAACTGATTGCCTTGCTGATCCGCGGCGATCACGAACTGAACGAAATCAAAGCCGAAAAACTGCCACAGGTTGCCACACCGCTGACTTTCGCTACCGAAGCTGAAATTCGCGAAATCGTTTCTGCCGGACCGGGTTCACTCGGCCCGGTTAACCTGCCAATGCCTGTGGTCGCAGACCGCACCGTTGCTGCGATGAGTGATTTCAGCGCAGGCGCAAACATCGATGGTAAACATTACTTCGGCATTAACTGGGATCGCGATACCGCGCTGCCAGAAGTGGCTGATCTGCGTAATGTGGTTGCAGGCGATCCAAGCCCGGATGGTCAGGGTACGCTGGTGATTAAACGCGGTATTGAAGTCGGCCATATCTTCCAGCTGGGCACCAAGTATTCAGAAGCGATGAATGCGACCGTTCAGGGCGAAGATGGACGTAATCAGGTGATGACCATGGGATGTTACGGTATCGGTGTGACCCGTGTGGTGGCAGCGGCTATCGAACAGAACCACGACGATCGCGGTATCATCTGGCCAGACGCCATCGCGCCATTCCAGGTTGCTATCCTGCCAATGAACATGCACAAATCTTTCCGTGTGAAAGATGCGGCAGAAGCGTTATACGCAGAGCTGCGCTCACACGGCATTGATGTGATCCTTGACGATCGTAAAGAGCGTCCGGGCGTCATGTTTGCTGATATGGAACTGATCGGTGTTCCGCATCAGGTGGTGATTGGCGATCGTAATCTGGACGCTGAAGAGCTGGAATACAAAAACCGTCGCACTGGCGAAAAACAAATGATCAAGCAAAGCGACATCGTTGCCTCTCTGCTGAGCCAAATCCCGCGTTAAGGATCTGACGCAGATCGTTCATGCATAAAAATGCCCGCATTGTGCGGGCATTTTCTTTTGCGGAGCAGCCTCAAAGGCGGATGCTTAAGGGCAGGCCCTGGTCACATCAAACTTTACGTTTTTATCCGCCACGACCGCCTTGTGCATCTGCCCCTCTTCCATCGACGGTTCCGTCATGAAATGCCCGTCCATCGACACAAACACCAGCTGATTGGGTGACTGCCGTGCGGCAAGATACCCTTCTTCCAGCGATTTGTTGGCTGACATCGGGAACACTTTTCCGGTCGCACAGTCTTTGAAGGAAGCCGCGTCAGCACTGTACTGCATCATGCCGGTCAGGGTTATTGGCGTCTTCGGTAAACTCTGCTGAGTCGGTTTCAGCGTGTAATTGAGCGAAGACACAATCGGTGCGCCACTCGTATCGAGCATTTCGAGATTTTCATCTTTCGGATGGAAATAGCGTTTTTCACCCTTCGCATCGGTCAGGACCAGTTTATCCGCGGTTCTCGCCCAGTTGCCATAACTGGCAAACGTTTGATTGCCGTCTTTGGTGTCCTGATAAACTTCCTGCAAAATGTACGTACCATCTTGTTGCAGGAACAATGAAGTCTCCAGCCCGCCGCAATCAGCGCAAGGCAGAACACCGCTGTAACTTTGCTGCATTGCCTGCAACGGTTTTTCCTGATTATAGGCGGCGGTATGGCAGCCGAACAGTGATAACGCCCCGAGCGCAAGCACCGCTGTAATAATGATTTTTTTCACAGTCACTCCCCTACTGCTCTTTCTTCTTAGTACCGCGATAAAGATTGTCCTGCGGCACGATGTCGGGCTAAAGAACTTTGCCCCGTAATGCTTTGGTCGCCCCTTTACGCACTTTACTCTCTACCCGACGAATTTTAGACCCGCGGGTCGGCTTGGTTGCACGACGCGGTTTTTCGACCACCATCGCCTGTGCAATCAGGGAACTCAGCCGGGCCACTGCCGCTTCACGGTTTTGTTCCTGGCTCCGGTATTCCTGCGCCTTAATAACAACCCAACCATCAGCCGTCACCGAGTGATGATTAAACGCCAGCAGCCGCTCTTTGTAGTAGTCTGGCAAACTTGATGCCTTAATATCAAAGCGTAAATGTATTGCCGTTGACGTTTTATTGACGTTCTGACCACCGTTACCCTGAGCCCGGATCGCGGTTAATTCTATTTCACTGTCTGGAATTTCCAGTTTACCCGAAAGGATGAACACGCTGATTACCTTGCTTCTTTTACGACAGACTCTTTCCATTCCGAAAAATGAATTTCTAAATTACTCTGAGCATCGGAAAGCCAAATAGTTCCGTCCTGTAAAGTCGCCTGTAAATCCATGGTTCTGCTGCCGAAAGCCGTGAGCTGAGTCAGCATTTCATCGTCAATATAACGGATGCGAAGATTCTCAAAACCTCTGACTTTCCCTTCAATTTGTGACCACCAGACCCTCGCAGCCCGCTCACCATAAGCGTAAAGCACCACTTCACGCGACTGGTTGCACGCCCTTTTCAGACGCTTCTCATCCGGTAAACCTAATTCAACCCACAACTCGATTCCGTTGTGATCATTTTTACGCCAGATTTCTGGTTCATCTTCGGCGCTTAATCCGCGCGTAAAGGTCAGCCGCTCATCGGCATGGTAAATCCACGCGAGCAAACGCAGCATCATACGTTGTTCTGTTTCTGAGGGATGCTGGGCCAGTGTCAGGTTGGCGTCGTGAAAGAAATTGCGATCCATATCAGCGATATTGATCACTGCTTTATAAATAGTTGCTTTTAACGCCATGGGAAACCTCTTGATGATAGACGCACAGTGTACTTGAAAGCGTCACGTCGCGACCAGTTTAACCCCGCAGGTCATCCTGAATAACCGTTTCAGCGCAAACGATAAACCTTTATAGGTTGGCTAATAACTGAGACTCTCCTGTGCTATAGTCGATAAATACTGAGAGCTTATCTTTCTGCGCTTTCCTCAGAGGGATACGCTTTTAAGGGAGAACCTATGCAGCAATACTGTGAGTTGGTACGCCGTAAATATTCAGAGATTGCCAGTGGCGATCTGGGATATGTGCCCGATGCGTTGGGCTGTGTATTGAAAGCATTGGACGAAGTGGCAGCAAACGCTGACCTTCCGTCCTCCGTTAGGGACCAGGCGGCCTATGCCGCCGCTAACTTATTGGTGAGCGATTATGTCAATGAATGATGAGTACCAACCCATCAATTGCGATGACTACGATAATCTCGAGCTCGCCTGCCAGAGTCACCTGGTGTTGACACTGAAGCTGCGCAGCGGAGAAGTCGTTGAGGCGAAGGCCAATGACCTGTTGATGCGTAAGAAAGTTGAATATCTGGTGGCCGAGGTGAACGGCGAGCAGCGCGATCTGCGTCTGGATTACATCGAGAGCTTTAGCCATCCGGAAATTGGCACCGTGGTGGTCAGCGCAGAATAGCGCAACTTTCCACCAGCCAAACTAACGGGCAATCTCAGGATTGCCCGTTTGCATTTCTGATACCCGACTATTTCAGCGGCGTCAGGCTTGCATAGTAAGCAGCCAAATCATTGATGTCCTGATCCGAAAGTGATGCCGTAAAGGCCTGCATCACCCCCGCTTGCCCGCCGCTGCGTTCGCCTTTCTTATAAGCATGTAACGACAGGGCCAGATAATCCGCATTTTGCCCGGCCAGATTCGGGTAGACAGGATTAGCCGCTTTGCCTTTTGCGCCGTGGCAAGCCGCACAACTTGCCGATTTAGCCTGCCCATCTGCACTGTTTCCCAGCGCGCTATTTTCATTCGCGGCTACAGAAAAACTCACCAGCACCAGCGCCAAAACGCCCGCAACTACACGCATCACCACTCCCACGGGCAGAATTTCCGCCTAACTTGTTAATCTTAAATTTTATTTGGCAGCGGACCAGACGATCCGCCACTGCGCATCATGATTTTCGGCAACCGCCTGACGGGTGATAAACCAGCCCGGTGCGGCGATCAACTGCTCATTATAATAAATGAGAGGAATACGCTCGCGCTGCCAGGGCGGTACGCCTAACTCTGACCACAATTTTTTCACCTGACGCGCACGGTCACGCCCGACTTTTTCTATATTGCCCTGCGCCTGAAATCTCACCGAGACACTCTCTCCTGCCCGCGGCTGGCGACAAATGAACGTTTCACCCGCCCCTGCAACATCGGGATCGACCGCTAAAAAGCCCAGACCGTCCGGCAGGGTTAATGTCTGCGCCGTCTCCCAGTGGAGTATAAGCTCTTTCAGCGGCTGGAATTCGGGCAATAAATAGAGGCGCTGGCGGAAACGCCGAACCGTCGAAATGCCCAACCTTAACTGCGCCTGCGCATCTTCGCGGCTTCGCGCCACTTCATCCCAAACTCTTTTCAGCTGTTCCCGTGAAGGCATTTTCGCGCCCTGTCCGGCCAGCCAGCGGCGCAATAAAGCAGAACGTCGGGCCTCTGAAAAGCCGAGCATTCCCTCAACGCAAAGGCTGCCCTGCGCATCTGTTAACGCACTAAGGGACTCACTTAACAGTTCATCGAGCAAGGATTCCTGTTCGGCGCACAGTGCCGCGCTGCGTGCGGTGGCCTGTGCAAAGTGCGGCCATCGGTGGTACAGCAACGGAAGGACATTGAGACGCAGGAAGTTACGGTCAAAACGCGCATCCTGATTACTGTCATCCTCGATCCAGCTCAGCTGATTCTGCCGGGCATAATCTTCAAGTTGCTCACGGCTGAGTTCCAGCAGAGGCCTTAACAGCCGGTGCTGAGATGCCATGCTGTCTGCACTCATCGCCGATAAACCGGCGGGGCCGCTGCCGCGCTTTAGCGCCAGCATCAAGGTTTCGCATTGATCGTTCAGATGCTGCGCCGTGAGCAGAACTTCATCTTCCCCCAGATTGTCTGAAAATGCCTGATAACGCGCCGTTCTCGCTGCGGCTTCAATACCGCCATCCTGTGCATTCACCTTCACGTAAATGACTGAAAACGCGATGTGATGCCGGGCGCAAACCGTCTGGCAATGGGCCATCCAGCTGTCGGCCAGTTGGCTTAGGCCATGATGAATATGCAACGCGCGCAGTTGAAGATCCGGCAGGTTTTCGCGCAGCTCTGCCAGCGCGGCCAGGAGCACTGTGGAATCAAGCCCGCCACTGAACGCGACACAAAGCTTTCGCGCACTGCCAATTTTATCCCGCAGATGCTCAGGCAGGGAAAACCTCGCCAGACGTGAATTCATAACGTTACCGGGATTCGTACAGTTCTAACGGCAAGCCGTCGGGGTCGGCGAAAAAGGTAAACTGCTTGCCGGTGTAGGGGTCAATACGTACCGGTTCACAGTTCACGCCAGCCTGAGTCAATGCAGTGATGGCCTGCGCGATATCATCAACGCTGAACGCCAGATGGCGCAACCCGCAGGCTTCCGGGTGGCTCGGACGCGCCGGCGGATGAGGAAAGCTAAACAGTTCGATGGTGTACTGCCCATTAAGTGCCAGATCGGCTTTCCACGAGTCACGCTCTTCCCGATAAAACTCTTCCACCAGCGTGAAGCCCAGAATGTCGCAATAGAAGTTTTTGCTGGTCTGATAATCGGAACCGATGATCGCGATATGATGAATTTGTCGAAGGTTAAGCATGGATGATGTCCTGTAGATTCATGGTGTGCACGTTACTCAGCGTATCCGGAGACGTCAATAAAAAGCCCTCATAATGAGGGCTGTCATTACTGCGCGTCGGGGAGCTTCAGCACTTTCACCAGATAGCGCCCGTCTTCGGTGAGACGTGCACCATGAATATCGGTTTCAAAGCCAGGGTAACGTTCCCCTATCGAGCAAAGCATGATCAGGAAATCGAGCACCGCGCGGCTTTCTTCCGTAATCATCTCACCGGGCATCACCACGGGCACTCCAGGCGGATAAGGCAGGATCATGTTAGCCGAGACTTTGCCGATCAGTTCGTCGAGGTCGCATTCCTCCACATGTCCGCGCACCTGATGTTGGAACATTTCATACGGCGTCATTTTCATTTCTGGCAGCGTTTCAAATGCGTCCAGCATCAGGCGCGGCAGATCATGTCGGAGGATAAGCTTGTGGATCCCCTGCGCGAGATCCTGGATCCGCATATGACGGTAGAAATCCGGATCTTCCGCGTACAGATCGGGGAGCATATTTTTAACGCGCAGATTAAGATCATAACTGCGTTTGAAATCGGTCAGACCACGCATCACGCTCATGGATTTGGTCTTATCAATGCCAATGCTGAACAGGAAAAGTAAATTGTACGGACCGGTTTTTTCGACCACCACGCCGCGCTCATCAAGGAACTTGGCCACCAGCGCCGCCGGGATCCCTTCCTGTTCCAGTTTGCCCATTTCATCCATGCCGGGCGTAAGGATCGTGACCTTGATCGGATCCAGATACATATGATCGGTATCTGCGTTCGCAAAGCCATGCCAGTTATTATCTGGATTCAGCGGCCAGCATTCGGCTTCATCAATATGCTCCGGCTGCCAGATATCGAAGAACCAGCCATCGGTTTCCTCGCGCAGTCGTTGGATCTCTTTGCGAAAATGTAACGCACGCTCAACCGAGCGGTTGATCAGGCGGCGTCCGGGATTTCCGCGCAGCATCGCCGCTGCGGTTTCTGCCGAGGCAACGATGCCGTAGTTCGGTGATGTGGTGGTGTGCATCATGTAGGCTTCATTAAAGGTGCTTTCGTTATAATCGCCTTTAATGTGGATCATTGACGCCTGAGAGAACGCGGCCAGTAACTTGTGCGTAGACTGAGTTTCATAGATGACTTTTCCGGGAATTCGCTCACCACTCATCCCGCTTTTCCCTGCGTAAATCGGATGGAAATTGGTATATGGCACCCAGGCAGAATCAAAATGAATCGACGGCACATCCAGCGTATTTTTGATGTAATCAGTGTTGTACAGCAGCCCATCATAGGTGGAGTTGGTAATGACCGCATGTACCGGCCAGGTCGCATTGTCCGTCCGGGCGATTTTCTCTTCGATACTTTCCCGGGTGAATTCACGCTTGGGAATGCCGCCGAGAATGCCGTAGGCATTACGGTGAGGACGCAAATAGATCGGCACGACATTGGTCATCATCATCAGATGTGCCAGCGATTTATGGCAGTTTCGGTCAATCAGCACCGTGCTGCCCGCTGGCGCGGCGTACATGCCGACAATTTTATTGGCCGTCGAAGTGCCGTTGGTCACGATATAACTTTGTTCGGAACCAAACGTGCGTGCGATATATTCTTCGGCCTCCAGATGCGGCCCGGTATGATCGAGCAACGATCCCAGTTCGGTCACCGAAATGGATACGTCTGCTTTCAGCGTTTTGGCACCAAAGAAATCATAAAATAGTGTCCCGACCGGGCTTTTCAGAAACGCCGTGCCCGCCATGTGTCCCGGCGTACAAAAGGTGTACTTCCCTTCTTCCACGTATTTAAACAGCGCTTTGGTCAGCGGTGGCGTGATCGTATCGATATATTCGTCCGTGTACTGGCGGATCCTTTTGGCAATATCCTCTGCGGCGGTCAGCGCGTACTCGAAGAAATACAGAACCATCCGCATCTCATTCACATCAACATCCAGCGTTGAGTGAGTATTGATGAAAGCGTACAAGGGCAGGTATTCGTTCAGTTCATTAATTTCTGTACACAACTCTTCGCTGTGCTCGTCCCAGTCAAAAATCGCCCCACAAATGCGGGCATTATTTTCGATGAGTTTCAGTAAGTCAGCGCGATCCCGCGGATAAATAACCTGGAACCCGAGAAGCGTCAGGGCGCTATCCAGTTCGCGGATTGGCTCTTCTTTATAGTAAGCCCCTTCCGGGCGCATGACAGCGATGATATTCATCTGACAAATCCTTCTTTTATTGGTATCTCATATATTTATAGAAACACGGTTAGCGCCAGGTGTGTACCCTTTCGCGACTATTTCTGACAGACGGAAGGAAAATTCAGAATCCCGGAACGATGTGGGAGGGATTTGCGGCAATAAAAAAGGCCATGCAGTTGCATGGCCTTTTCATAAGCGGTTGCTGGATCAGCAGTAGCCGTAAGTCATCAGACGCTGATAACGACGGTTACGCAATTCTTCAGTGCTCAGCACATCCAAATCACTCAGGTCAGCTTCCAGCTGGGCGCGCAGTGAGGCCGCCATCGCTTCAACGTTACGATGAGCACCGCCCAGAGGTTCAGGGATCACCGAGTCGATAAGCTTCAGTTCTTTCAAACGTGGTGCAACGATACCCATCGCTTCTGCTGCCAGAGGTGCTTTATCCGCACTCTTCCACAGAATTGAGGCACAGCCTTCCGGTGAGATCACCGAATAGGTGCTGTATTGCAGCATGTTAACTTTATCACCCACGCCGATTGCCAGTGCGCCACCGGAACCACCTTCACCGATAACGGTACAGATGACCGGCACATTCAGACGTGACATCTCACGCAGGTTACGGGCGATCGCTTCAGACTGGCCGCGCTCTTCAGCACCCACGCCTGGGTATGCACCCGGGGTGTCGATGAAGGTAATGATAGGCAGTTTGAAACGTTCTGCCATTTCCATCAGGCGTAACGCTTTGCGATATCCTTCCGGAGCAGGCATACCGAAGTTACGACGGACTTTCTCTTTTGTTTCACGGCCTTTCTGATGACCTATGATCATCACAGCACGTTCACCCAAACGAGCAATCCCGCCAACGATAGCTTTATCGTCAGCAAATGCACGATCACCAGCCAGTTCATCAAAATCAGTGAAGATATGTTTGATGTAATCCAGCGTATAAGGGCGACGAGGATGGCGTGCCAGTTGGGCAATCTGCCAGGCACCCAGATCAGAGAAAATCTTACGGGTCAGTTCAACGCTTTTCTCGCGCAAGCGTGCAACTTCTTCGTCCAGATTAATATCCAATTTTTCGTCTTGACGGCTGACTGCAGTCAGCGAGTCAATTTTCGCTTCGAGTTCCGCAATCGGCTGTTCAAAATCAAGAAAATTCAGACTCATAGCATTCCTATTTTAGTCAAATTCCAGTTCCACCTGCTCACTACCGACCAGGCCTCGCAAATCCAGCAACAGTTTGTCCGTTGGCGTAACACGCCATGACGCCCCGAATCGAAGCCGGGCTCTTGCGTTTTCTCGTTGGTAATACAGATGCACTGGTATCGTCCCCGATCGATGAGGTTCCAACGATTGGCGGAGACGGTTCAAAAGCTGGTCATCAATTTGCCTGTCAGTCAGCGAGATAGCAAGACCGCGAGCATATTTTTCCCGTGCTTCACTGATGTCCATAATATCGCGGGCCATCATTTTAAGCCCGCCGCTGAAGTCATCAAAGCTGACCTGTCCTGTGGCGATAAGGATACGGTCTTTTTCCAACAAATGCTGGAATTTTTCCAACGCTTCGGTGAACAACATGACTTCCAGACGACCAGAGCGGTCGTCTAACGTACAGATCCCAATGCGATTACCGCGTTTGGTGACCATTACCCGTGCAGCGAGAACCAGTCCCACTGCAACCGTCATTTTACCCCGATCCGTCGGGTGCATATCTTTCAAACGCTGGCCGCCGCCATAACGTTCGATTTCTTTCAGATACTGGGTGATCGGATGGCCGGTCAGGTACAACCCCAGCGTTTCGCGTTCACCGTCCAGTACCGTTTGTTCCGGCCAGCGCATGACGTTGGCGTAGGATTTCTCCACCTGTTCCGGCGCTTCTGCCAGAACGCCGAACATATCTACCTGACCGATAGCTTCAGCTTTGGCGTGCTGATCGGCAGCTTTCAGGGCATCCGGCAAAGAGCTCATCAATGCGGCACGGTGCGGACCTAAACGGTCAAACGCACCGGACATGATCAGCTTTTCAAGAATACGTTTGTTGAGCTTTTTCACATCCGCGCGGGCGCACAGATCAAACAGCTCTTTGAAATAACCGCCCTCGTTACGCGCCTCAATAATGGCTTCAATCGGGCCTTCACCTACGCCTTTGATCGCGCCGATGCCGTAAACGATTTCACCTTCTTCATTCACGTGGAAGTGATACTGACCGCTGTTGATATCCGGTGGCAGAATTTTCAGCCCCATTCGCCAGCATTCATCTACCAGGCCAACCACTTTCTCGGTGTTATCCATATCGGCAGTCATCACCGCTGCCATAAATTCAGCAGGATAATGCGCTTTCAGCCACAGCGTCTGGTAAGACACCAGAGCATAAGCGGCGGAGTGGGACTTGTTGAACCCATAACCGGCGAATTTCTCTACCAGATCGAAGATTTTAATCGCCAGTTCGCCATCGATACCGCGCGCTTTGGCACCATCTTCAAAACCGCCGCGCTGTTTTGCCATCTCGACCGGGTTTTTCTTACCCATCGCACGACGCAACATGTCCGCACCGCCCAGCGAATAGCCCGCCAGAACCTGCGCAATCTGCATGACCTGTTCCTGATACAAGATGATGCCGTACGTCGGCTCCAGTACCGGTTTCAGAGATTCGTGCTGCCATTGGATATCCGGATAGGACAACTCTTCGCGACCGTGTTTACGGTCAATAAAGTTATCTACCATGCCGGACTGCAACGGCCCCGGACGGAACAATGCCACCAGCGCGATCATATCTTCGAAGCTGTCGGGTTTCAGGCGTTTGATCAAATCTTTCATGCCGCGGGATTCAAGCTGGAAAACCGCGGTGGTTTCCGATCGCTGCAGCATGTCGAAACTTTTCTTGTCATCCAGCGGGATCGCGGCGATATCCAGCGGGGGTTCGCCCGCTTTTGCACGACGGGCGTTAATCATGCCCAGCGCCCAGTCGATGATGGTGAGCGTACGCAATCCGAGGAAGTCGAACTTCACCAGACCGGCATATTCCACGTCGTTTTTGTCGAACTGCGTCACCGGGTGATTACCTTCAGCATCGCAATATAACGGCGCAAAATCGGTAATCTTGGTCGGCGCTATCACGACACCGCCTGCGTGTTTACCGGCGTTACGGGTGACGCCTTCAAGCTGGCGCGCCATATCGATCAGAGACTTAACTTCTTCATCCGCTTCGTAAATTTCCGGTAATTGCGGTTCTGCGGCAAAGGCTTTTTCCAGCGTCATGCCGGGATCAGGCGGGACCAGTTTGGAAATACGATCAACAAATCCGTAAGGGTGGCCTAGTACGCGGCCTACGTCGCGAATAACGGCTTTGGCAGCCATCGTACCGAAAGTGATAATCTGAGAAACCGCTTCGCGGCCATACATTTCAGCCACATGGTCGATGACCTGATCACGTTTTTCCATGCAAAAATCGACGTCAAAATCGGGCATGGAAACACGTTCAGGGTTAAGAAAACGTTCGAAAAGCAGATCGAATTCAAGCGGATCCAGATCGGTAATTTTGAGCGCATAGGCCACCAGTGAACCGGCACCGGAACCACGGCCAGGGCCTACCGGTACGTCGTTATCCTTCGACCACTGAATGAACTCCATTACGATCAGGAAGTAACCGGGAAAGCCCATCTGGTTGATAACTTTGAGCTCGATATCCAGACGTTCATCATATTCAGGGCGTCGTTGCGCGCGCACGTCGGGATCCGGAAACAGAAACTCAAGACGTTCTTCCAGCCCGATTTTAGATCTATCGACCAGAAAATCTTCGGTCGTCATCTCTCCGGTCGGAAACTGCGGCAGGAAGTATTCGCCAAGACGAATGGTGACGTTACAACGTTTAGCAATCTCAACGCTGTTTTGCAGAGCTTCCGGGATATCTTCAAACAACTCGCACATTTCATCTTCACTGCGCATGTATTGCTGTGCAGTGTAATTGCGCGGACGCTTGGGATCGTCGAGTGTAAAACCGTCGTGAATAGCCACGCGGATCTCGTGGGCGTCAAAATCCGATGCCACCATGAAACGTACGTCGTTCGTTGCCACCACCGGTAAACCGCGTTCAGTTGCCAGCGCGACGGCAGCGTGCAGGTAGTTTTCTTCTTCAGCCCGGCCGGTACGGATCAGTTCGAGGTAGTAGCGGTCGGGAAAATATTGCTGATAAAAATCCAGACACAGCTCGACTTGTAAATCGTTACCTCGCATCAGGAATTTACCGACATCTCCCATTTTCGCGCCGGAAATAAGGATCAACCCCTCATTCAGTTCTGCCAGCCACTCGCGATCAACAATCGGCCCCGCCGCGCCATAGCCACGCTGATAGGCGCGGGAAATCAACAGCGTGAGGTTCTGATATCCCTGATTGTTCATTGCCAGAACGGTCAGCTGCGCCAGTTCATCGCCAAGGATCTCGCTTTGAATGTTCAGATCGGCACCGATGATCGGTTTCACGCCAGCACCGTGCGCGGCACCGTAGAATTTGACCAGGCCGCACAGGTTGGTGAAGTCAGTGATCCCCAGAGCAGGCATACCGAGTGACGCTGCGCATTTCACCAGCGGACCCACTTTCGCGAGGCCATCCACCATGGAATAGTCGCTATGTACACGCAGATGAATAAAACGAGGTTCGGCCATATCCAGAGTCCAGAAATGAGTGAGTGTAGAGTGTGTATTTCCCGCTAAGGCAGGAAAGGAACAAGATGACGCGTTACGCCAATCCGAGTGCGCGCTTCACCGGGGCGAAGCTGCGACGGTGATGCGCAGTCGCACCAAGCCGGGCAAGGCTTTCGAGATGCACCGGCGTTGGATAGCCTTTGTGTTTCGCAAAACCATATTCAGGGAACTGAAGATCCAGTTCAACCATTTCGCGATCGCGGGTGACCTTAGCCAGGATAGATGCAGCACTGATTTCGGCCACTTTGCTGTCCCCTTTCACCACGGCCTGAGAGGCCATCGGAAGAACCGGACAGCGGTTACCATCAATCAATACCATGTCGGGCGTGATAGCCAACCCGGCAACGGCTCTTTGCATCGCCAGCATAGTGGCGTGCAGAATATTGATTTCATCGATTTCATGCGGTTCAGCGCGGCCAAGACTCCAGGCAAGCGCCTTTTCTTTAATTTCGATATACAGCGCTTCGCGCCGTTTTTCACTGAGTTTTTTTGAATCAGCCAGGCCCTTGATGGGGTTAGCCGGATCGAGAATAACCGCTGCAGTCACCACGGCGCCCACTAACGGGCCGCGCCCGACTTCATCCACACCGGCGATACACACGGCCTGTGGATAGATAAAGATGTCACTCATCGGCGTGCCAGCTCCATCACAGCCTGAGCAGCTTGCTCATCGGCATCCCGGCGAATGCTTTCATGCAATTCCAGGAAGGTACTCTGCAATTCATGACTTTTCTCACCACCGGCCAGCAACGGCAATAACGCAGCGGAAAGTTTGTCCGGAACGCATTCGGTTTGCAGCAACTCGGTGACGATTTCCCGTCTTGCAAGCAAGTTTGGCAAGGAAACGTACGGCGTTTTTACCAGGCGTTCAGCGAGCCAGAAGGTGAAGGGCTTCATGCGATAGCCGACAACCATCGGACATTTCGCCAGCATACATTCCAGCGCAGCCGTTCCCGAAGCCAGCAATGCTGCATCGCTGGCAATCATGGCCTCGCGACCTTTGCCGTCCAGCAAATGCGCGGGAAGATCTGGCGCAATCTCCGCTTTGATACGTTCAAACTGCTCGCGACGTTTTGCATTCACCAGCGGCACAACAATGTGGAGATCCGGGTAAGTCTGTCGCAATTGCAGTGCTGTTTTCAGGAAATCAGCACTGAGCATTTCAACTTCCGCATGACGACTTCCAGGCAGTAACGCCAGACAATGCACATCATCAGGGATCCCCAAAGACAGTCGCGCAGCCTGTTTGTCAGGATGCAGCGGCATGGCATCAGCCATCGTGTGACCGATGAAACGGCAGGGAACGTTGAATTTGTCATAAAACGCTTTTTCGAAAGGCAGAAACGCCAGGACTAAATCGGTGGCTTTTCCTATTTTGAAAACGCGTTTTTGTCGCCAGGCCCAGACAGACGGGCTGACGTAATGGATCGTGCGGATACCGCGTTGTTTCAGACGCCCTTCAAGCGTGATGTTAAAATCAGGGGCATCAATGCCCACGAAGACATCCGGCTTAAGTTCGCTGAAACGTTGGGTCAAATCTTTGCGGATTTTCAACAGGCGTGGCAGACGCTCTAACACTTCCACCACGCCCATTACCGCCAGTTCTTCCATTTCGTACCAGGCTTCACACCCTTCCGCCTGCATCAGCGGACCTGCGACCCCGACAAAGCGGGCATCCGGATGGTGCTTTTTCAGGGCTCGAATCAGCCCGGCGCCAAGAATGTCACCGGACGTTTCACCGGCCACCAGGCCAATTGTAAGAACAGGCTTTTGCATTGTTTTCCGTAGGGCAGATCAGCGGATTATGCCGCGCGTTGAACGGCTGAAGAAATCACTGAAAGGTTTAGCTTTCGGGAATTCAGCCGCAATCGCAGCGATTTCCGGCTGAGCTTCTTCCAGAGTTTTGCCACTGCGATACAGTAATTTATAGGCATTACGAATAGCGTGCAGGTCTGCTTTCTCAAAACCACGTCGCTTAAGCCCTTCGATATTAATACCAAAAGGTGTCGCGTGGTTACCCTGCGCAATCACGAACGGAGGCACATCCTGGGCTACGCCAGAGCATCCGCCAACCATGACGTGCGCACCGATGATGCAGAATTGATGCACTGCGGTCATACCGCCAATGATAGCGAAATCGTCGATCTCTACGTGACCGCCAAGCGTCGCATTATTCGCCAGAATACAGCGATTACCAATGACGCAATCGTGGGCAATATGCGCATTCACCATCAACAGGTTATCGCTACCCACTTTTGTCAGACTACCGCCCTGAACGGTTCCACGATGAATGGTCACGCTCTCACGAATATTGTTGCGATCGCCGACCTCAACGCGTGTTGGTTCACCTGCATATTTCAGATCCTGGTTAATTTCACCAATGGAAACGAACTGGAAAATGCGGTTATCGCGACCAATTTTGGTCACGCCATTAAGAACTACGTGTGATTTAAGCTCAGTACCTTCGCCGATCTCCACCAGGGAACCGACATAACAGAAAGGACCGATATGAACACCAGCACCGATAACGGCACCTTCTTCAACAATAGCGCTTGGATGTATAAAGGCGGTTTTGTCTATCATGTATTAAGACTCCCGGCGACGGGCGCACATCATTGATGCCTCGCAAGCAATCTCACCATCTACTTTCGCGACACCTTTAAAACGAGCAACACCACGACGCTCTTTAATGAATTCAACTTCCAGAATCATCTGGTCACCCGGCAACACCGGACGTTTGAAGCGTGCATCATCAATTGCTGCAAAATAATACAGTTCGCCCGGTTCCAGTTTTCCAACGCTTTTAAACGCAAGAATACCGGTAGCCTGTGCCATGGCTTCCAGAATCAGTACACCTGGAAAAATCGGCTTGCCTGGGAAGTGCCCCTGGAAAAACGGTTCATTAAAGGAAACGTTTTTCACTGCGCGCAAAAATTTCCCTTTTTCAAAATCCAACACGCGGTCAACCAACAAGAACGGGTAACGGTGTGGCAGTAAATCCAGTATCTCTTCAATACGCAGAGTATGAGTGTCAGTAGTCAAAATACTCTTCCTGTCTATAAAAACTGATGGCATCAAAAACACGGCCTGCCAGACCCCAAAAAAAGGTCATCAGGCAGGCCGCAAATAGGAACGAATGCCGCAGGTTCACTCACTGAGTGAACACAAAGCAGCACCGTAAATGGTAATTAGTCTTTTTCGATTTTACGCTCGACAGCTTTCAAGCGCTTATTCATCTCGTCAATATTCATTACCAGTGCAGCCGTCTTACGCCAAACTTTATTCGGTTGTAACGGAATACCGGAGGAGTATACCCCAGGTTCAGTGATTGGTCGCATTACCATTCCCATTCCTGTCACAACGGCCTGGTCACAAATCTCCATGTGACCATTGATAACACTGGCTCCGCCAATCTGGCAGTAACGACCAATTTTCAGACTACCGGCCATAATCACACCGCCGGCCACGGCCGTATTGTCTCCAATCACGACGTTGTGTGCAATCTGACATTGGTTATCAATGATGACACCGTTGCTGATAATCGTATCATCAAGCGCACCGCGGTCGATGGTGGTACAGGCACCAATCTCAACACGATCGCCGATAATCACGGTGCCAAGTTGTGGGATTTTAATCCAGTTGCCGCGTTCATTCGCGTAACCAAATCCGTCCGCACCGATGACAGTGCCAGACTGAATCAGGCACTGCTCACCAATTTCAACGCGGTGATAAATAGAAACATTGGCCCAGATCCGGGTTCCTGCGCCTATTTTAGCTTCTTTACCGATAAAGCAGCCCGCGCCGACGATAACGTTATCGCCCAACACTACGCCAGATTCGATGACTGCATTTGCGCCAACCGAGACATTCTTACCTAAAGAAGCACTGTCAGAAATTACCGCGCTCGCAGCAATATCCTGTGCCGGTGCCGGGGTGGTATCCAGCAGTTGCGCCATACGCGCATAGGTCAGGTAAGGGTTTTTAACCACTAATGCCGCTGTAGGGCAAAATGGCAGATCCGCTTCCGTCAACACTACGGCACCTGCTTTGCAGGAAGCCAACTGTTCACGGTAGCGGCTGTTTGATAAAAACGTGATTTGCTCAGAGTGTGCGGAATGCATTGAAGCAACGCCGGTGATGGCAATTTCGCCATCACCGTGCAATTGTGCATCCAACTGCTGTGCGAGATCAGCCAGTCGAATTGAAGACATGTTTATTTAACCTGTTTCAGCACATCAGCAGTAATATCTTTGTCATTGCTTGCATACGCGATTGCGTTTGCATCGATAACAACATCATAACCTTCTTTGCTTGCAACAGATTTCACAGCATCCTGGATACGGCTAAGGATTTTGTTTCGCTCTTCGCCCTGACGACGACGGTTGTCTTGCTCGAACTGCTGCGCTTTAGCGGAGAACGCTTCACGCTGAGCCATCACGTCTTTTTCAAGTTTAGAACGATCGCTGGCTTTCATGGTCGAGCCATCGCGTTGCAGACGTTGCATTTTAGTTTGCAGATCACGTTCCTGAGATTGCAAATCAGTTGCACGGCTTTTGAACTCGTTTTCGAGTTGTTTGGCCACAGCTTCACGTGCTGGCATCTGTTGGAAAATGCTAGCGACGTTAACGATAGCAATTTTGTCAGCAGCCTGAACGCTAGCTGAAGAAGCCATAACTAAACCGAGGCCTGCGGCATATAACCACTTTTTCACTATAAACTCCTTCCATCACCCGTTTGTGCCATCTGGCACAGTAAATTACACAAAACACCTGACGCAATAACAATACACGGGCCGAAACCCGTGTATCAAATTCAGCATCAGGTCATTGCGATTCTGCTGAATAAGCGCTTTTCAGACAGAGAGTTACCAGGTTTTGCCGATATTAAACTGGAACTGCTCTGCTTTGTCGCCTTCGTATTTCTTAACAGGCTGTGCGTATGAGAAGACCAATGGCCCCAGAGGAGACATCCACTGCAACGCAAGACCGGAAGAAACACGAATATTGCCTGGTTTGCTGTAATCAGGAACACCGGCAGCCATAGTCTGCGGAGTGTTTTCCCAACCTGTATCCCAGACAGTACCGCTATCCACGAACAGAGAAGTACGCAATGAGTTAGCGTATTTTTCGCTAACAAACGGAGTTGGAACAATCAGTTCGGCACTCAGTACTGCCATTGCATTACCACCCACCGCATCGTCCGAATTATCAATCGGACAACCGCTGTACGAGGTATTAGCTGTAGTACATTTGTAATAGGCTGCTTTTGGACCAATGGTGTTCGACTGGAAACCACGAACGCTGCTTGAACCACCGGCATAGAAGTTGTCGTAGAACGGCACTTCTTTACCACCAAGACCATCCGCATAACCTGCGCGAGCACGGCCCATCAGCACCCAATCACGATCCTGATTCAGCGGCATGTAGCTGGTTGAATCGAAGGTGATTTTATAATATTCGTTATCGGAACCTGGAACGGTAACTTTGCCGTTCAGGCTGGCTTTTGTCCCTGAAGTCGGGAAGTAGCCACGGTCGAGGTTGTTATAACCCCAGCCAAGGTTCACGAAGAAGTCATCAGCACTGAAATCGGCATCAGCATTATCGCTGGTGGTGACCGCAGGTTTCAGGCCCACAGAGTTCAGATAACGGAACATGGCGATCTGTGGTTCCATATTGGACAGATCGTTGTGTACGTAATCCAGACCCAGACGCAATGAGTTGTTCTCATTGATTGGGAAACCAAGGTTACCGCCAATACCATAACTTCTGTTGGTATAGTCAGACAGATCCGCGTTATCCGCTTTAAAGTCGTTATAGAAGATACGACCACCCAGACTCACACCATCGACGGTGAAGTAAGGGTCAGTGATCGTGAATTCTGCGTAAGTCTGATAATCATTTTTGGTACCGCTGATGCCTACGGAGTTACCCGTACCCAGCCAGTTGTCCTGCTGGACACCAACCTGGAAGCTGACACCACTTTCTGTACCGTAGCCCACACCAAAGTTGAAAGTACCGGTGTTACGTTCTTTCACTTTATAGACCACATCAACCTGATCCGGAGTACCCGGTACACGTTGCGTATCCACATCCACGGTTTCGAAGTAACCCAGACGGTTCAGACGTTCTTTACCTTTGTCGACCAGATCGTTGCCTAACCAGGCACCTTCCATCTGACGCATTTCACGGCGCAGTACGCTGTCTTTACTGGTGTCATTGCCTTCAAAACGGATATGACGCACGTAGAAACGGTTACCTGCATCAACGTTGATATGCAGTTTAACGGTCTTATCGGCATCATTGATTTCTGGCTGTGTATTCACCCGTGGGTAGGCATAGCCGTAACGACCCAACATCTGCTTGATGTCGTTTTCCATCTTGGTGACTTTAGCGCCGTTATACAGCTCGCCTTTATCAATTTTAGTCAGGCTTTGCACTTCTGCTGAGTGACCGGCCATGCTGCCAGTCACTTCAACGCCAGAAAGTTTATATTGCTCGCCTTCTGTAATGTTCAGCGTGATGTAAATGCCTTTCTTGTCCGGCGTCAGGCTGACCTGAGTCGAATCAATGTTGAAACGGGCATAGCCGCGATCCAGATAGAAGCTGCGCAGGGTTTCAAGGTCACCCGCCAGTTTCTGTTTCTGATATTTACGATCGCCTACCACGTTCCACCATGGCACTTCATCGCGAAGCTGGAAGTGTGAAATCAGTTCATCAGTACTGAAGGCATGGTTACCTACGATGTTGATCTGCTGAATTTTGGCAGAAACACCTTCGGTAAAGACCAGTTTCAGATCGACACGGTTACGGGGCAAAGGGGTAACAACCGCTTTTACCGACGCACTGTATTTACCGACGCTGTAATAGAAGTCTTCCAGACCTTTCTCGATGCTGCTGATTGTTGTACGGTCAAGCGCTTCGCCAACACGGACGCCAGAGGCCTCCAGGTTTTGTTTCAGCATGTCATCTTTAACCGATTTGTTACCGGAGAAAGTGATGCTGGCAATAGTTGGACGTTCTTTAACCTGAACAATCAGAGAATCGCCATCGCGCAGGACGCGAACGTCCTCAAAGTTGCCAGTGGCAAACAATGCACGAATGGTATTACTGATGTCATCGTCAGTAACCGTATCACCGACGCGAACCGGCATATTGAGTAACGCCGCACCGACGGCAACTCGCTGCAGGCCTTCGAAATGAATATCTTTCACTACGAAACCGTCTGCACCGTATACGGTGGCGCTGCCAAACAGCAGCGACGCTATGAGCAACTTTTTGATCGCCATCGTTGTTATGCGTTCTTCCTAACCTAATCTCCAGCCTTAAAGACGGGAGAAATCATTGAAAAGTGCAAGCCCCATAACCAGGAACAGCAATACTGCACCGACCTGATAGCTGAAGTTTTGAACTCGCTCGGAAACTGGACCACCTTTTAGTTTTTCTATTGCCAGAAAAACCAAGTGTCCACCATCTAATATCGGTAATGGGAACAGGTTTACGATACCGAGATTGACGCTGATAAGCGCCAAAAACGTCAGGTACGACACTAAACCATACTCCGCTGACATCCCTGCGCCCTGTGCTATAGAGATTGGGCCGCTCAGATTGTTCAGCTTTACATCACCGGTAAACAACTTGCCCAGCATGTTTACCGTCAGCTTCATCAGTTGCCAGGTTTTTGCACCGGCCTCATAAAAAGCGACAAACGGACCATATTGGCGAACTGTTTTGTACTCTTCAGGTAAGGGTATGACTTTGGGAACCACCCCAGCAAAACCTTGTACGATACCTTTACCTACTGTCCGACTTTCCGGTGTCAGGGTTAACTCAAGAGTCTCACCATTACGCTCAATGTTCAGCGCCATAGGCTTGCCCGGATTATCGCGCACCTGCAACGTAAAATTACGCCAGCCCGACAAAACCTGACCGTCAACTTTAACGATCCGATCGCCCGCTTGCAAACCTGCTTTTTGAGCAGCAGAACCCGCTTGTACTTCAGCTAAAACGGGCTCCACCTGTGGACCACGCGGAATGATACCCAACGCAACCACAGGATCTTGCGTTTCAGGATCAAATGTCCATTCACGCAAATCGACGACTTTTTCAATTACCGTTGATGAACCTAACTCAGCGACCCCGAGCGTCATTTGGCTACTGCCAATTTCACCCATCAACGACAAACGAATTGAATCCCAATCAGGCGTTTCGATACCGCCAATAGACTTTAGTTCCATACCGGGTAAAACTTTGGCTTGCGCAGCAATAGATTGCGGCGTGATTTCAGCCACAACCGGGCGTACCGAGGGAACGCCAATAACGAAGATGACCCAGTAGGCGAAAACAGCAAAAATAAAGTTGGCAATCGGGCCCGCGCTAATAATAGCAGCACGCTGCCACACCGTCTTGCTGTTGAAAGTAAGATGCTTAAGCTCAGGTGGAACCGTCTCCAGACGCTCATCGAGCATTTTGACGTATCCACCGAGGGGGATGATAGCAAGCACATATTCGGTTCCACGGCGATCGGTGCGGCGCCACAGTGCGCGACCAAAACCGACAGAGAAGCGCTCAACACGCACCCCGCAGCGACGAGCAACCCAGAAATGGCCGAACTCGTGCACGGTGATAAGCACCCCCAATGCAACGATAAAGGCGGCCAGGCTCCAGAGTATGTTCATCATATGTCCAACTATTCCTTAGAAAACTTCACCGTCTCAGCGACGGATTAATACACTAACAGCATCAGACAGGCAAATACAGGAACGGCGGCAGTCAGGCTGTCGATGCGATCCAATATTCCACCGTGCCCGGGAATCATATGACCACTGTCTTTGATTCCAGCTTCGCGTTTGAACATGCTCTCCGTCAGGTCGCCGAGTACAGAAGCCAGCGCAGCGACTACGGAACAAATAAGTAATACAGACGGCTGAACGCTCAACGGCGCATAACGACCAAACAACCAGGCAATCAGAGCACACGTCAGCAGTCCGCCGAAGAAACCTTCCCAGGTTTTTCCGGGAGAAACTTTAGGCGCCAGTTTGTGTTTACCGAACAACTTCCCAAACAGGTAAGCCCCGGAATCTGCGCCCCAGACGAGTAGCATCACATATAACAGCCACCAGGCGCCAGTGTGCGGATTCTCTGCATAGCCATACTGGCGCAGCGCAACCATGCCCCAGAAGAACGGCACAATCGTCAGAACACCGAACAAAACACGCAGCACGCGTGAATTACGCCAGAATGCGGCGGACGCAGGATAACCGACGACTAACACCAGAGCGACACACCACCAGGCAAGCGCAGCCCATAACGATCCACTCACCTGCGGCAGTTGCACGCTGTGATGATAGGCCGGAATGTTCAGTAGCATGACTGCCAGCAGAAAACCACACAGGATAGCCAGCCAGATCCGCTGATTACGCGTTCCCAGACCCGCTAATTGCCCCCACTCCCACGCCGCCAACATGCACACGACCAGCGTGACAATGGCAAAACCTACCGGTGGTAACAAAAAGAGTGCTGCAATAACAATCGGTATTAAAATCAGAGCTGTGATAATGCGATACTTCAGCAAATGTTCTCCCTAGGACGCATTGGCGCCGATAGGTGTAGTCCCTCCAAAGCGGCGCTCGCGTTGTGCAAAAGCATTGAGCGCATCTTCAAAGGTATTTTCATCAAAATCAGGCCAGAGGACATCCGTAAAGTAAAACTCCGCATAGGCAATTTGCCACAGCAAGAAGTTACTGATTCGATGTTCCCCACCGGTTCTGATCACCAAATCGACTGGTGCCAGTTCGCTCATACAGACGGCTGAATCCAGCATGTCTTCTGTTATTTGCTCTGCCCGCAGCGCACCGGCTTCAACCTGACCTGCCAGTGCCTTAACGCCCTGAATAATATCCCATCGTCCACCATAGTTCGCAGCGATGTTTAGCGTAAGACCGTCGTTATTTTGTGTAAGTGTTTCTGAACGACGAATGCGTTCCTGCAGACGAGCACTAAAGCGACTGACATCGCCAATAATCCGCAACCTGACATTGTGTTTATGCAGGCTTTTAACTTCACTGTCGAGTGCACGAACAAACAGTTCCATTAACGCGGCGACTTCCTGAGCCGGGCGATTCCAGTTTTCACTACTAAAGGCATAAAGCGTAAGAGCATCTAAATGATGGTTGGCAGCAAAACTCACGGCTTTACGCACTGATTTTACGCCCGCTTTATGACCAAAGACCCTCATTTTACCCTGACGTTTTGCCCAACGACCGTTGCCGTCCATAATAATGGCAACATGGCGCGGCTGAGCGCAAGACGTATCAGACATCTGTTGATTTTCGAGGGACATAACGCGTACTCATTTCCTTTTATCAGAACACGACGGCTTTTTAGCTGGCGTTGTACATCAAACGCTGGCGCTGTAACACGCGCAAAAAAGCCGTGTCTCCCTTGCGGGCACGGCTACACTGACAGCTTACCGATTCCACTTACGGGATCCAGACACTAAAAAACCTGAATCCACTGTCAGCGTGGCGCAGACTATACCATTTCAATGTGATGCTAACAAACTGCTGCATAAGCACTAAAATTAGCGTCAGACCGCAAATGTGCGAAGTTTCTGCCTGGCTAAAGCCCGCGATTGCCTGTCGATATCCAGAACTTCATCCACCGAGCCCGGCTCAGCACTTACCAGCTGTTCCATGACATCCCGGTTGACCGATGCAATATCAGTGAAACGGATCTCGCCGTTTAGGAATGCAGCAACAGAAATTTCATTGGCGGCGTTCAACGCAGTTGTCGCTGCCTGCCCGGTATTACTGGCTTCGATAGCCAGTTGCAGACAAGGGTAGCGTGTATAATCCGGCTCAGTGAAGGTCAGTGCCCCCATCTTGCAGAAATCCAACGCTTCCACTCCTGCAGCAACCCGTCGAGGATAAGCCATCGCATGTGCGATAGGCGTGCGCATATCCGGAGAGCCCAGTTGTGCCAGCACACTGCCATCGCGATAACGCACCATCGAGTGGATGACCGATTGAGGATGGATGATCACTTCCATCTCCGCAGCCGACGCATTAAACAGCCAACGGGCCTCGATGTACTCCAGCCCCTTATTCATCATGGTGGCGGAGTCGACTGAAATTTTGCGCCCCATAGACCAGTTCGGATGCGCACAGGCCTGATCCGGCGTCACATCATTAAATTGGTTCAAAGGTAGCTCACGGAACGGTCCACCTGACCCCGTCAGAATAATGCGGGAAATGCCGTTTTCTTCGAGTGAAGCATAGCCAAGTTGCTGTTGCACAGCTTCAGGCAAACTTTGGAAAATCGCGTTATGTTCACTGTCGATAGGAAGGAGTTGAGACTGGCTCTGCCGGACGGCATCCATGAAAATACGACCACAGGTGACCAGCGACTCTTTGTTCGCCAGAAGGACCTGCTTACCGGCACGCACTGCGGCGAGCGTCGGTAAAAGCCCTGCAGCTCCGACAATGGCTGACATGACCTGATCAACATCATCCAGCGCAGCCAGTTCGATTGCCGCCTTTTCGCCAGAAAGCACTTCAGTGGTGACGCCCTGTTCAGTCAGGATGTTGCGCAGTGCGCGGGCTGACGGTTCATCGGCCATTGACGCATAGGCTGGACGAAACTCCAGACATTGCTGCGCCATCACGTCCACATTACATCCTGCCACCAGGGCTTTCACCGCAAAGGCGTCGGGATTAGACCGGACAACGGAAAGCGTGCTGGTGCCGACAGAACCTGTCGAACCAAGAATAGTCATTTGTTTCATGAAAATGCCCGGGATAACGCCATTAATTCAGAATAGTGCACAGTCTGAAACCTCTTATCCGGCTTGTCCATGAGATTGTGGAAACAGATAAAAGATCTGAGGCCTGTAAAAAATAAAGCGCCGCATTTGCGACGCTTTATCGGAGAAAACGAGCGAGTCTGATTAGAACTCCATCAACTCGGTTTCTTTCTCACTCAACGCAACGTCGATTTTCTTGATGAAGATATCAGTCAGTTTCTGGATATCGTCCTGAGAACGACGATCTTCATCCTCACTGATTTCTTTATCTTTCAGAAGCGCTTTGGTTTTGTCGTTAGCGTCACGGCGGACGTTACGCACAGAAACACGGCCCTGCTCTGCTTCACCACGCACGACTTTGATCAGGTCTTTACGACGCTCTTCGGTCAGTGCTGGCAATGGAACGCGGATAGTCGCGCCCGCAGAAGAAGGGTTCAGACCCAAATCAGATGTCATGATCGCCTTTTCAACAGCAGCGCTGATAGAACGGTCAAAGACGGAGATAGCAAGGGTACGGGAATCTTCAACCGTTACCTGAGCCAACTGGCGCAGTGGCGTTGCAGAACCGTAGTATTCGACCATGATGCCGTCAAGAATACCCGGAGAAGCGCGACCGGTACGAATTTTGCTGATATGGGTTTTGAATGCTTCTACGCATTTGTCCATACGAATTTCAGCGTCTTTTTTGATGTCGTTAATCACGATGTGAACCCTTGAGAGCTGGTTACCTGGCAGACCATACTCAGTATAGTCCGTGAATACTTATGCCAGCACAGGCTGGCTGAACACAATGTTCAATGGCGAAGGATCACTCAGCGTTAGAAATCAGCGTCCCTTCATTTTCACCCATCACCACGCGGCGCAGTGCGCCAGGTTTGTTCATGTTGAATACACGAATTGGCAGATTGTGATCGCGGGCTAACGTAAACGCCGCCAGATCCATCACTTTCAATTCCTGCTCCAGCACTTCCTGATAGGTCAATGTCTCATACAGCGTTGCTTCCGGGTTTTTGACCGGATCAGCAGAATATACGCCGTCGACTTTGGTGGCTTTTAATACCACATCGGCTTCGATTTCGATACCACGCAGGCACGCTGCAGAATCGGTGGTAAAGAATGGATTGCCTGTCCCCGCGGAGAAAATCACCACGCGGTTATGACGCAGCAGGCTGATGGCTTCAGCCCAGCTGTAATTATCACAAACACCGTTCAAAGGAATTGCAGACATCAGACGCGCGTTAACATAAGCACGGTGTAATGCATCACGCATTGCCAGGCCGTTCATGACAGTCGCCAGCATACCCATATGGTCGCCTACAACACGGTTCATGCCCGCCTGCGCCAGACCCGCGCCACGGAATAAGTTACCGCCGCCGATCACAACGCCTACCTGAATGCCGAGTTCGACCAGCTCTTTCACTTCCTGAGCCATACGATCTAATACACTCGCGTCGATACCAAAACCTTCACTGCCCTGCAGGGCTTCGCCACTGAGTTTGAGCAGGATACGCTGATAAACGGGTTTCGCATTGGTAGCCATGGTGTCTGTCCTAGAAGCAATGTGTCTTAATGAGAATTCAATCTTTACATCATAGCGTTGTTACCGGATGTTCTACAGTACATCGCACAATGTCATTGGAATTTGGGGCTGGATAAAACGGAACCGCCAACATGCAGCGGTTCCGTTTTATTGTGCATCAGGTACTGATTAAGACTGTTTGGTCATCGCTGCAACTTCAGCAGCAAAGTCAGTCTCAACTTTCTCAATGCCTTCACCCACTTCGAAGCGGATGAAGTTGATAACGTCGGCGTTATGCTCTTTCAGCATCTGACCAACAGTTTTGCTTGGGTCGATAACGAAAGGCTGGCCAGTCAGAGAAACTTCGCCGGTGAATTTCTTCATGCGGCCTTCAACCATTTTCTCTGCGATTTCTTTTGGCTTGCCAGACTGCATCGCGATGTCCAGCTGAACCTGGTACTCTTTTTCTACCACTTCAGCAGACACGTCTTCTGGTTTAACGAATTCTGGTTTGCTTGCTGCAACGTGCATAGCCAGCTGTTTAACCAGATCTTCGTCAGCGCCTTTAGCAGAAACCAGAACACCGATACGAGCACCGTGCAGGTAGCTACCCAACACATCGCCTTCCAGAGAAGAAACGCGACGAATGTTGATGTTCTCACCGATTTTAGCAACCAGCTGAATACGCTCTTCTTCGAACTGTGTTTTCAACACTTCAACGTCAGTGATTTTGCCTGCAACAGCAGCATCCAACACTTTGTCAGCAAATGCCTGGAAACCGGCATCTTTAGCAACGAAGTCAGTCTGGCAGTTAACTTCCAGAATCACACCGTAGTTGCCTTCGATTTTGGTTTTGATCACGCCGTCAGCAGCTACGTTGCCTGCTTTTTTCGCCGCTTTGATCGCGCCAGATTTACGCATGTTTTCAATTGACAGCTCGATGTCGCCGTTAGCTTCAACCAGAGCTTTCTTACAATCCATCATGCCAGCGCCAGTACGTTCGCGCAGTTCTTTTACCAGGGCAGCGGTAATATCAGCCATTGTATTTTCCTCGATTATCTCAGTGCAAAAAGGCTTTTTGCGGTGAGATATTTCTCGCATTTAAGATAAGCAAAGGGGGCCAATAAAGGCCCCCTAACCAACATATTTCAATACCTGGTTAATAAGGGCTCTGCTGAGCTTGCCTTATTATTCAGCTTCTACGAAGCTTTCTTCTGCCTGAACAGCCAGATCTTGCGAACGGCCTTCACGGACAGTGGCAGCAACAGCGCTCAGGTACAGATTTACTGCACGGATTGCGTCATCGTTACCAGGGATAACAAAGTCAACGCCATCCGGATCGGAGTTGGTATCAACAATGGAGAATACCGGGATACCCAGGTTGTTAGCTTCTTTGATAGCGATGTGTTCGTGATCAGCGTCAACAACGAACAGTGCGTCAGGAAGACCACCCATATCCTTGATACCACCCAGGCTGTTTTCCAGCTTAGCCAGTTCGCGAGTACGCATCAGCGCCTCTTTCTTGGTCAGCTTCTCGAAAGTGCCGTCCTGAGACTGAATTTCCAGGTCTTTCAAACGTTTGATGGACTGACGAACAGTTTTCCAGTTAGTCAGCATGCCGCCCAACCAGCGATGGTTCACGAAGAACTGGTCGCAGTTGTGAGCAGCGTCTTTTACCGCTTCGCTTGCTGCGCGTTTAGTACCAACGAACAGGATCTTGCCTTTACGGGCAGAGATCTTCTGCAACTCAGCCAGAGCTTCGTTGAACATTGGAACAGTTTTCTCAAGGTTGATGATGTGAACCTTGTTACGAGCGCCGAAGATGAATGGCTTCATTTTCGGGTTCCAGTAACGGGTTTGGTGACCGAAGTGAACACCGGCCTTGAGCATGTCGCGCATGGAAACAGTTGCCATGATAAAACCTCTATTAAGTAGTTGGGGTTATGCCTCCACGTATCCCATACAACCGACCCTGCAGAACGAATTCCCAAGGCACCCCGGCGTATGTGTCGATACGTGTGTGTTATTACTTACGTTAATAAGTACACATATGAGTGAATTTGGCTTTAATCCCCCGGAGTCTGGGACCCAGAGCGGATTGCCGGCGCGTTTTATACCACAAATATCGGTCGGACAGCAACTTTTGTTCAGCGGGCTCCGCACCGGGAAATGATAGTTTGGCAGCTAATATCAGGGCTGATACCATAAGCCACAGCTAATTATTGACGACAACGGTGTAGAAATACAGCACACCGGATGTACAAACCTGCAGGATGACTCATGGCCATTTCAATCAAAACCCCTGAAGATATCGAAAAAATGCGCGTCGCTGGCCGTCTGGCTGCCGAAGTGCTTGAAATCATCGAGCCTTACGTCATACCAGGCGTCAGCACCGGTGAATTGGATCGCATTTGCTCCGATCACATCATAAACAAACAGCATGCCATTTCTGCCTGCCTCGACTATCACGGCTTCCCTAAGTCGGTGTGTATCTCGATTAACGAAGTTGTTTGTCACGGTATCCCGAGTGACGACAAAATCCTGAAAGACGGCGATATCGTCAACATCGACGTCACGGTGATTAAAGAGGGTTTCCACGGCGATACTTCGAAGATGTTCATCGTGGGGAAACCGACCATTCTCGGTGAGCGCCTTTGCCGCGTAACGCAGGAGAGCCTGTATCTGGCGCTGCGTCTGATCAAGCCGGGCATCCGTTTGCGGACGTTAGGCAAAGAGATTCAGAAATTCGTGGAAGCTGAAAAATTCTCCGTAGTGCGTGAATATTGTGGTCACGGTATTGGCGAAGGCTTCCACGAAGAACCTCAGGTTCTGCACTACGATGCCGACGACAGCGGCGTAGTGTTGCAAGCCGGTATGGCTTTTACCGTTGAGCCGATGGTTAACGCCGGTGATTTCCGCATCCGCACCATGAAAGATGGCTGGACAGTAAAAACTAAAGATCGCAGCTTGTCGGCTCAGTACGAGCATACTATTGTGGTGACTGATAACGGTTGTGAAATTATGACGCTGCGTAAGGATGACACCATCCCGGCTATCCTGACGCACGACTAACAGTGACCCGCTCGGCGCAGAGGGTATAAATCTGTCAATCAAACCGGCGAAAGCCGGTTTTTTTTATCTTAAACGTGTAGGAATGGGCTGCGCTTCTATGACTGAAAACTTCTCTGCTGAAAAGAGCCTGCAACCAGAATTAATGCAGAACCCCCCTTGCTCCTGCCCGCCACAGCCCGTTTCCCCCTCCGTTTATCCGGACGACGAGTTAAACCGTCAGAGCCTCAAACAACATATGGAACAGTTTCAGGGCTGGCTGGCGGACGCCTTTAATGCCGGGCTGCGCGCCGAGGAACTGGTGGATGCGCGAGCGCATTACATCGACCAGCTCCTGCAACGCCTGTGGACATTCTACGGTTTCGATAATATCCCGGAGACGGCGATGGTTGCCGTTGGCGGTTATGGCCGCGGAGAACTGCATCCGCTGTCCGATATCGACGTGCTGGTACTGAGCCAAAAGCGCCTCAACGATGAGCAGGCGCAGCGCATCGGTGAGCTGATCACCCTGTTGTGGGATCTGAAACTGGAAGTCGGTCACAGCGTCCGCACGCTGGAAGAATGCCTGCTGGAAGGGCTTGCGGACCTTACCGTCGCAACAAACCTGATTGAATCACGCCTCATTTGCGGAGATGTTGCGCTGTTTCTCAGTATGCAAAAACACATTTTCAGTGATGGTTTCTGGCCTTCCCCCAACTTCTTTCGTGCCAAAATTGAAGAACAAAACGAGCGCCATTTGCGCTATCACGGCACCAGCTACAATCTGGAACCGGATATCAAAAGCAGCCCGGGCGGCCTGCGCGATATCCATACCATTCTGTGGGTTGCACGCCGTCACTTCGGCGCAACGTCGCTGGATGAAATGGTCGCTTTTGGATTTCTGACGAAAGCCGAACGCAACGAGCTGCTGGAGTGCCAGAGTTTCCTGTGGCGTATCCGCTTTGCCCTGCACCTGGTGTTGCCGCGTTATGACAACCGCCTGCTTTTCGACAGACAGCTTAACGTCGCTCAGCTCCTGCAATATCAGGGCGAAGGCAATCAGCCTGTCGAACGGATGATGAAAGATTTCTATCGCATGACCCGCCGGGTGGGCGAGCTGAATCAAATGTTACTGCAGCTGTTCGATGAAGCGATTCTCGCGATAGGCCCGAACGAGAAACCGCGTCCACTGGATGAGCATTTCCAGCTGCGAGGGGATCTGATCGATCTGCGCGACGACTCTTTGTTTGAACGTCAGCCGGAAACGATCATCGGTATGTTCCATCTGATGGTCCGTCATCGCGAAATCAAAGGGATTTACTCCACCACCGTGCGCCTTTTGCGCCATGCACGCCGTCATCTGAAAGAACCGCTTTGTATGATCCCCCAGGCGCGGGAAATGTTTATGTCGATCCTTCGCCATCCGGGCGCTGTCTCGCGCGCACTGGTGCCGATGCACCGGCACAGCGTGTTGTGGGCGTACATGCCGCAGTGGGGACAAATTGTCGGCCAGATGCAGTTCGATTTGTTCCATGCCTACACGGTGGATGAACATACGATCCGCGTTCTGCAGAAAATCGAAAGCTTTGCGCATGAAGAAACTCGCCCTAAACACCCTTTGTGCGTGGAATTGTATCCGCGCCTTCCGCAGCCCGAATTGCTGCTGATGGCCGCGCTTTTCCACGATATCGCCAAAGGTCGCGGTGGCGATCACTCGATTCTTGGCGCGCAGGATGTGCTGGAATTCGCTGAGCTGCACGGGCTGAACTCGCGGGAAACGCAGCTGGTTTCGTGGCTGGTTCGCTGTCATTTACTGATGTCCGTCACGGCGCAGCGCCGTGATATTCAGGATCCCAACGAGATCCAGCAGTTCGCAGCAGAAATGCAAACCGAAGTCCGTCTCCGTTATCTGGTGAGCCTGACCGTTGCCGATATCTGCGCCACGAATGAAACGTTGTGGAACAGCTGGAAGCAGAGCCTGATACGCGAACTGTATTTCGCGACCGAAAAACAATTGCGGCGGGGAATGCAAAATACGCCGGATCTGCGGGAACGCGTACGCCATCACCGCCTGCAGGCGCTGGCCTTGTTGCGTATGGACAATATTGATGAAGAAGCCTTGCACCGGATCTGGAGCCGCTGTCGCGCGGATTACTTCCTGCGCCATTCTCCCAATCAGCTGGCGTGGCATGCCCGGCACCTGCTGGAACATGATTCCACTAAACCGCTGGTGCTGGTCAGCCGTCAGGCTACCCGCGGCGGAACAGAAATCTTTATCTGGAGCCCGGACCGTCCTTATCTGTTCGCAACCGTTGCCGGAGAGCTGGATCGCCGCAATCTGAGCATTCACGACGCACAGATTTTCACCAACCGCGATGGCATGGCAATGGATACCTTTATTGTGCTCGAGCCGGACGGCAGCCCGCTTGCGCAGGATCGCCACGAGGCGATCCGCTATGCGCTGGAACAGTCAATGACACAGGCATATCAGCCGCCGCGGGCAAGACGCCCGTCGCCAAAACTTCGCCATTTCAGTGTGCAGACCGACGTCAGTTTTCTGCCGACGCACACCGATCGCCGCACATATATGGAACTGGTGGCGCTGGATCAACCCGGCCTGCTGGCCCGTGTCGGCGAAGTTTTCTCTGATTTAGGTTTATCGCTGCACGGTGCAAGAATTTCGACCATCGGCGAACGGGTGGAAGACTTATTTATTTTGGCGAACTCAGAACGTCGTGCCCTTGATAAGCCGACGCGCAAGGAAATCACACGCCGATTAACCGAGGCACTCAACCCAGCCGACAAAATGTGATACAAGTACGGTTGTCTATTTAACATCACTTCAGGAAAGAGAACAGGATGCAGCAACTACAAACCGTTATTGAACAAGCCTTCGAGCGCCGTGCAGACATTACCCCGGCAAACGTAGACAGCGTAACGCGCGACGCCATCACTCAGGTCATTAACAAAATCGACAGCGGCGAACTGCGCGTGGCTGAAAAGATTAATGGCGAATGGGTAACGCATCAGTGGCTGAAGAAAGCGGTACTGCTCTCTTTCAGAATCAATGACAACCAGGTGATGGAAGGCGGTGAAAGCCGTTACTTCGACAAAGTCCCTATGAAATTCGCTGATTATGATGAAGCGCGTTTCCAGCGTGAAGGTTTCCGCGTAGTGCCGCCAGCCGCGGTGCGCAAAGGCGCGTTCATCGCACGCAATACTGTGCTGATGCCGTCTTACGTCAACATCGGTGCTTATGTAGATGAAGGCACCATGGTAGATACCTGGGCGACCGTCGGTTCTTGTGCGCAAATCGGTAAAAATGTTCACCTTTCCGGCGGCGTCGGCATCGGTGGCGTTCTGGAGCCTCTGCAGGCTAACCCGACCATTATCGAAGATAACTGCTTTATCGGTGCCCGTTCGGAGATCGTTGAAGGCGTGATCGTTGAAGAAGGCTCCGTGATTTCGATGGGCGTTTACATCGGCCAGAGCACCAAAATTTACGACCGCGAAACCGGCGAAGTGCATTACGGCCGCGTGCCAGCAGGCTCTGTTGTCGTCTCCGGTAACCTGCCTTCTAAAGATGGCAGCTACAGCCTGTACTGCGCAGTCATCGTGAAGAAAGTCGATGCTAAAACGCTGGGCAAAACCGGTCTGAATGAGTTATTACGTAACATCGACTAAACTGAGAAATAGCGGGTTAAGTTTTGTGTTTACAACGATACCCGCTATTTTTTTATCTTGTTGATAGCAAATTGTGTCATTAATCAACGATTCGAACCGCCGTTCGGTTCATCATGATGTTTAAATATTCTCCTAACCGAAGGTAGCGCTATGTATGACAATCTGAAAAGCCTGGGCATTAATAATCCCGACGATATTGATCGTTACAGCCTGCGTCAGGAGGCTAATAACGACATCCTGAAGATTTATTTCCGCCGTGATAAAGGTGAATTCTTCGCTAAAAGCGTGAAATTTAAATATCCGCGCCAGCGTAAAACCATCGTTGCCGATAATGCAGGGCAGGGTTATAAAGAAATTCATGAAATCAGCCCGAATCTGCGTTATGTCATTGATGAGTTAGATCAAATCTGTCAGCGCGACCAGGTGGAAGTCGACCTCAAACGTAAAATTTTGGATGATTTACGTCATCTGGAATCCGTGGTGGCCAATAAAATTACCGAGATTGAATCCGATCTGGAAAAACTGACCAGCGGTCGTTAACGCGGTTAATGTCTGGCATTATTTCGCCATTCAGAAATGCAAAAGGTCAGGTGAATTACCTGACCTTTTTAATATGTGAAGAAGTGCGCCTTATTTCAGCAGCGACGCCCACTTCTCTACCCATGGAATAGCCACCGTTTCCGGCTCCGGATTTTCCATCGCATCAATTTCCAGCAAATCGCCAATACGCGCAGCGCCCTGCTCCTGCAATAAATCATCCAGCTTATGCCCGCCGCCGCAAAAATGATCGTAACTGCTGTCACCCAGCGCAATCAGACCGTAACGCAGCTCAGGCTGATATCCGACAGTATCCCGGATGGCCACATACAGCGGCGCAATGCTGTCAGGCAAATCGCCCTGTCCGGTCGTCGACGTCACAACCAGAACGAAATGATGACGATAGTACTGCCAGGCTTCGAGCGATCCTTCCTCGAACAGCTTTACCTCATGCCCCTGACTTGTGAGCACGGTTTCCGCTTCTTCCGCAACCAGTAACGCATTGCCGTACACCGTACCGACAAAAATTCCGACTTCTGCCATGGCTTCACTCCTGTGTCATTCGACGATTTCGTCCGTAGAACTTAAATTTGTTCACTATCCTGACCGCAAGCGGGGGTAACTTCAACCCTTTCAAGTTCAGGGATTTTTCCCTGCCAGCCGAACTGTTCGACCACACTTTGCCAGCGGTTATCCCAGCGAGCCTGTAAAGCCAGCAGCTCACCCGTAACCGGATGCGGCAGCATCATGTGGCTGGCGTGCAGCATCAAACCGGAACAACCGAAATGCTCCGTCATGCCACGGTTTTGCTTCAAATCGCCATGCGCGCTGTCCCCGATAATAGGATGGCGCAGATGCGACATATGACGACGCAACTGATGCTTACGGCCTGTCTCGGGTTTGAGCTCTACCAGGCTGTAGCGGGCAGTATCGTAACGGCCAATGGCGACCGGCATCTCAGCCTGCGCCACCACGCGATAATGGCTGACGGCTGACTGCGGCGCTTTATCGGGGTTAGCAAATTTATCAGCAATTTTGTCCAGCTCTTCGGTCAGTGCGTAATCGACCGTTCCGTCCTCGCTGACATAACCGCGAACCACCGCGTGATACACCTTATTCATCTGGTGATTCTCAAGCTGCTGGGACAGCAACCTTGCCACGTCGCTCGATAACGCCATCAGCAAAACGCCTGAGGTCGGTTTATCCAGCCGGTGAACGGTAAACACATGCTGACCAATCTGATCACGCAATGTCTGCATCACAAACACTGTTTCATGTTGGTCAAGCCAACTGCGATGAACCAGCATGCCCGCAGGTTTATTCACTGCGACCAGATGTTCGTCCTGATACAAAATTTCCAGCATGTCAGTCTTCTATATTCAGCAAGTCATCGAGGCGCTGCAACTGACTCAACAACAGGGTTGCTTCAGGCATCGCCACTTCAAAATAAGGAGTGATAGCAAAGCGGGTAGGCATTGGCGATCCGGCAGCCAGTAACGCATACATACGGGGAACCAGCACCCATTGCAGCCACTGTTCAGCAGACATCGTATCGACCGAGAACGGTTCTTTACTCTCAAAAGCTTCCGCATCAGGAGGCGTGGCGTGCCAGAGTTTATCGTCACGCATTACCTGTTCAATATCTTCTAAAATCTGACGAACCTGTTTTTCTGTATTCATGAGTCGCTCTCTTCATTCATGGCCCCGGCCAGCGTCCGTTCGGGGGCGCAAAGCATAACATTGAAGACCTTTTGCCCCAACTTTCTGCATCCGGCTGCGTCAATCCCTTCAACCATACGTTTTTCGTGGTAGCGAAAGATGCCCGATACGGGCAAACTACCGCCACTTTTTTCTCTCAAGATGTGTATCCATGTCTGCTCAACACACTCAAAAAGCACACGCAACACCCGCAAAAGCCATGCTGGCATCGGTAACAGGCTACGCCATGGACGGCTTTGATCTGCTCATCCTCGGCTTCATGCTCCCGGCAATTTCCAGCGAATTTGGCCTGACGGCCTCCCAAAGCGGTTCACTGGTGACCTGGACGCTGATTGGCGCCGTGCTCGGTGGCGTAATTTTCGGCCCGATCAGCGATCGTTTTGGTCGCATACGCGTCCTGACCTTTACGATACTGATGTTCTCAGTATTTACCGGTTTATGCGCCTTCGCACAGGGTTACTGGGATTTACTGATTTACCGCACACTGGCCGGTATCGGACTTGGCGGTGAGTTTGGAATTGGCATGGCGCTGATTGCCGAAGCCTGGCCGGCAGAAAAACGTAACCGGGCATCGGCCTACGTCGGTATGGGTTGGCAGCTCGGTGTACTGCTCGCGGCATTCCTCACTCCGCTGCTGCTCGGCATCATTGGCTGGCGCGGAATGTTTCTGGTCGGCCTGCTGCCAGCGTTGGCCTCCTTCCTTATCCGCCGCACCATGGGCGAACCTGAAGCCTTTGTCAAAAGTGCGTCAACTGATAACGACGGTTCATTATTCAGCCGCATCAAATTGCTGTTCCGCGATAAAGCCACGACCAAAGCCAGCATCGGTATTTTCATTCTGTGCTCGGTGCAAAATTTTGGTTATTACGGCCTGATGATCTGGATGCCGAGTTATCTGTCCAAAAACTTTGGCTTCTCGCTGACTAAATCCGGTTTGTGGACGGCGGTAACCGTTATCGGCATGACCTTCGGCATCTGGCTGTTTGGCGTATTGTCTGACCGCTTCCCGCGCTGGAAAATTTTCCTGATTTATCAGGTGGGTGCCGTAATCATGGTCGTCTGTTACGCGCAGTTATCCGATCCAACACTGATGTTGTTTGCAGGCGCGCTTATGGGCATGTTCGTCAATGGCATGATTGGAGGATACGGCGGATTAATTTCAGACCTCTATCCGGTTCGCGTCAGGGCGACGGCACAAAATCTGTTGTTCAACATGGGGCGCGGCGTGGGAGGTTTTGGTCCGCTGGTGATCGGTATGCTGGTCGCGCAGGTTTCCTTCACAGCCGCCATAACGTTACTGGCGGCTATCTACCTGCTGGATATCTTCGCAACGCTGTTCCTGCTGCCGAAAAAGCAGGGTCAGGATGATGTTCTGGGCGCGATTGGCTAGCCCTTGTCGCTAAGAGGCGCGCCGTGAACTTCGGGGCGCCGTTCAGTGTGTAGAAAAATCTCAGGGTCCAGACAAAAAGTTGGGGGCACTGTTTACACAGTGCCCCCGGTTCGTTTTATAGCAATCCAGCTACCTAAGTGCTCCCTGCTCAATCCCTGAAAACTTTTCCTGCGGTTATCCTAACCGGCTGTCCTTTGCATCGTCCAACTTTCATCCTGACGGTTTATCCTAAGTCATCCCGACTTGCATCCTGGTCATCTGTGACCCGCTCAGCTTCCTTTGTGAGCTCTCTTCTCCGTCCTGGAGGTGTCCCTGGTTTCTTCCTGAAACATCCTGGCATAATCCGATGCCGTCCTGACTCTTCCTGAGCCGTCCCCTGCTTTATGAATCAGCCATCATCCTGATGTTCCGATTCATGCTTCCTTTCTGCCCGACTAGAATCGTTGATTTTGCCCTCTCAGGCAATAAGGGCTGTAAGCCAAAAGAGAAACGGGTAAGCCATCTCACAGGCATGAAAACACTTAACTCATTCATTAAAAAGAAATTTAACAAGAATAACGGCGAGAGGATAAGTCAAATTAGCGAGATCTCTTACAGTCTTTGTGAGAGATCTCTCACACGCATGTGAGCCATTTAAGCTCTGCGGGAAAATGTTTTTCTGAATAACGGCATCAGGCGGGATAAACAGGGGTCAGCATTGTAAGGAATTCAGATAGCGATGGCGAGAGTATCGTTCTTTTTTTACTGCCGAACTGCTCCAGAATAACATTCCCCGTCACATTACACAGCGATACGAGATCCAACTCAGAATCTGTCGTCGCCAGAAACACGCTCGGCGTCAGTTTAAGGCGCTTTTGCGTCACCAGATGGCCTATCAGATTTTCCTGTAAACGGGTGAAATCCTCCGGGCTCCAGACCTGTAACAGCGTCAGCGTATTGCCCTGCCATTGCGCTGTCATATCGCCAGCAAACTGCGTGGTATAAAACACGTGCGCTTCATGGCGTAGCTGCAACTCCATCGCCCGTTCAACGTTTTGCAGCGTGTCATCGGGGCTGAAAATCTGAGTCAGCCAAAACACCTTGTCTTCATCGGTTTTCACGATACAAGGTGATTCCACACCCAATAATGCTTCACTTGATGGCGGCATCCCGGTTTCCCGCTGCCAGAGATCGACATAACGCTGAGTAAATTCACGCAATGCTACAGAAACTTCAGACTCCATAATTCTCTCATCTTCAGGTAAGGCTGGGTTAAACTAGTCACTATTCCCTATTGTACCGATCTCTTAGCAAGGTGACAGCATGTCCTCTTATCAGGATAACCCCGCACTGGCGCAACTGACGCTGGGCAAAAGCACGGCCTACGTCGATCACTACGACGCCTCCTTATTACAAGCCGTTCCCCGCAGTATGAACCGCGAACCCCTGGGTTTATTTCCGGATAATCTGCCTTTTCATGGCGCAGATATCTGGACGCTGTATGAACTGTCCTGGCTCAATGCAAAAGGATTACCTCAGGTCGCTGTGGGTGAAATCAGCCTGAAGGCCGACAGTCAAAATCTGATCGAATCCAAAAGCTTTAAACTTTACCTCAACAGCTTCAACCAGACCGTATTCCCGGACTGGAACACAGTACAGGAAACGTTAACACGGGATTTAAGCGCCTGCGCTGAAGGTGAGGTGACGGTGAGGGTCAGTCGCTTGTCAGAAATAGAAGGGTCGCCCGTCGGGCATTTCGCAGGCGATTGCATCGACGATCAGGATATTGAAATCGACAGCTACGAATTCAATGTCGGCTATCTTGCGGATGCTGCGGGCGAAGAGTTCGTCGAAGAGTCACTGGTCAGCCACCTGCTCAAATCAAACTGTCTGATCACCCATCAGCCCGACTGGGGTTCAGTGCAGATCCAATACCGTGGCCCGAAAATCGACCGCGAAGCCCTGCTGCGCTACCTGGTGTCATTCCGTCATCACAACGAATTTCACGAACAATGCGTGGAGCGTATTTTTAACGACATTCTGCATTTTTGTCAGCCAGAGAAGCTCGCAGTGTATGCCCGTTACACCCGCCGCGGCGGTCTGGACATCAATCCATGGCGATCTAACTTCCCGTTTGAACCGGTAACAGCAAGACTCGTCAGGCAATAATGCGAGGCATTGCTCAAGATTTGCGCTAACGCTCTGTGAGTATTGGTAAAAGCCTGGTGACAAGGTTACTGTTAAATCAGAAAGAGATTACGGGGCAAAACAGTACCGGTAATCCTTTCTGCTAACAGACAATTGTTTTTGTTTGCTCACGCTTTGCGACGCAAAAAACATGATCCGAAAAATCATGCATCGCGCCCGGCAGGCAGAAAGAATCACTGCACCCTTAGGTGTCAAGGAGCAACTTTGATTACTCACATCAGCCCGCTGGGCTCAATGGATTTGTTGTCGCAGTTGGAAGTCGACATGCTCAAGCGCACGGCGAGCAGCGACTTATATCGTCTTTTCAGAAATTGCTCACTGGCCGTACTCAACAGCGGCAGCCAGACCGACAGCAGCAAAGAACTCCTCGAACGTTACGAAAGTTTTGATATCAATGTGCTGCGCAGAGAGCGCGGCGTAAAACTTGAGCTGGTAAACCCGCCGGAAGATGCCTTTGTCGATGGCCGGATTATCCGCTCATTACAGGCCAACCTGTTCGCTGTTTTACGTGACATCCTGTTTGTGAATGCGCAAATCTCTAATAATCCGCGCTTTGAGAACTTCAACGATAACGATTCTGCACACCTGACCAATATGGTGTTCTCCATCTTACGTAATGCCCGCGCACTCCATCTGGATGAAGATCCGAACATGGTAGTGTGCTGGGGCGGGCACTCAATCAATGAGATTGAATACCAGTATGCCCGCAACGTCGGCAGCCAGCTTGGTTTACGTGAACTGAACATCTGCACCGGCTGCGGTCCGGGGGCAATGGAAGCGCCGATGAAAGGTGCGGCCGTCGGCCACGCGCAGCAACGTTACAAAGCCGGTCGTTTTATCGGAATGACCGAACCGTCGATCATTGCCGCAGAACCGCCTAATCCCCTGGTCAATGAACTGATCATCATGCCGGATATCGAAAAACGGCTGGAAGCTTTCGTGCGTATTGCCCACGGTATTATCATCTTCCCTGGCGGCGTTGGCACGGCGGAAGAACTGCTCTATTTACTGGGCATATTGATGGATCCGCAAAACAGCGATCAGGTGTTACCGCTGATTCTGACCGGCCCGAAAGAGAGTGCAGACTACTTCCACGTACTGGATGCGTTCATCAAAGAAACGCTGGGCGAAGAAGCGTCTAAGTTCTATACCATCATTGTTGACGATCCGACCGAAGTGGCACGCCAGATGAAACGGGCTATGCCTCTGGTCAAGGAAAACCGTCGTAACAGCGGTGATGCTTACAGCTTTAACTGGTCGATTCGTATTGCACCCGACTTACAGCATCCGTTCGAACCAAGCCATGAAAATATGGCTAACCTGAATCTTTATCCAAACCAACCCCCACAGGAGCTGGCTGCTGCACTGCGCCGCGCCTTCTCCGGGATTGTGGCCGGTAACGTCAAAGAGTTTGGCATCCACGCCATTGAACAGTACGGGCGCTTTAAGCTGCACGGTGATCCGGCACTGATGAAGAAAATGGACAGTTTGTTGCAAGGTTTTGTCGCTCAGCACCGCATGAAATTACCGGGCAGCGCTTACATTCCGTGCTACGAGATTTGTGCATAGAAATGGATACCCAAACACCTTCGGATACCCGGCACATGTCGCGGTAAGTTTGAAGAATAAGGGTTTTTCAGGGCGACGCGATGTCGCCCTGATTATTATGGAGTTTGTCGATGGCAATACATCTGCTGATTATTGATGCCCTGAATCTTATCCGCCGCATCCATGCGGTTCAGGGTTCGCCCTGCCTGATTACCTGTCAGAATGCGATCGCGCAGCTGATTCAGCATACCCGCCCGACGCACGCTGTAGCCGTTTTCGATGAAGACGATCGCGCTGACAGCTGGCGTCATCAGTGCCTGCCAGATTACAAAGCAGGACGCTCACCGATGCCGGACAATTTGTTTGCAGAAATGCCCAGTCTGAAGGCCGGTTTTGAAGCTCACGGGATAGCCTGCTGGCATTCAGCCGGCAACGAAGCCGATGATCTCGCGGCGACGCTGACGGAAAAAGTCGCCTCCGGCGGTCATCAGGTCACCATCGTCTCAACGGATAAAGGGTATTGCCAGTTGCTGGCCCCCAACGTTCAGATCCGCGATTATTTCCAAAAACGCTGGCTTGATTTGCCGTTCGTGCAGGAAACATTCGGCGTATTACCGCACCAGCTTACCGACTACTGGGGGCTGGCGGGGATCAGCAGCAGTAAAATCCCTGGCGTACCCGGTATTGGTCCAAAAACAGCCGTGACTCTGCTGGCTCAGGCCGGTTCACTGGACGCGCTGTATGACAATCTCAGTGCGGTGCCGGAAAAGTGGCAGTCAAAATTGCGGGAGCATCGGGATCTGGCATACGCCTGCAAACGGGTGTCTGCGCTGCAAACCGATATCGCTCTCGACGGGAATTTACAGCAGTTGCGCTTGCCGTAAGTCTGCCAAAGAAAAAGGCGCTTCCCGAAGAAAGCGCCTTTTCGCATCATATCAAACGCCATTCAGCGTAAATCAACGATCGCGTTCATCACGACGGCCACCGATGGCTGACCAGAAGCGACGAATATGCACCGTTACCTCTTCCCGGTCATGGTAGAGCTGTTTAGCGAAGATCTCCGCATTAATGCCATTTTCCTTAAGACGTTCATCAATTCGCGCGAGGATGTTAGACACTTCTTCGTAACGCTTTTTCATCGGCAATTTCAGGTTGAAAATCGTCTCGCGGCACCAGCCGTTAACCAGCCAGTCGCACATCAGCGCAGCCACTTTCGCCGGTTTTTCTACCATGTCACACACCAGCCAGTAGTTTTTGGTACTGGTGGACTTGTAGCGGAAGCCGTCTTCACGCAGGTGAATAACCTGACCGGTTTCCATCAGGCTTGGCGCCATCGGGCCGTTATCAATAGCGGTAACCATCATGCTGCGTTGTACCAGCTGATAGGTCCAGCCGCCCGGGCAGGCACCCAAATCTACCGCATACATCCCGCTCGCCAGACGCTCTTCCCATTCATCAGCAGGAATGAACACATGGAATGCTTCTTCCAGCTTCAGCGTGGAGCGGCTTGGTGCTTCTGACGGAAACTTAAGACGCGGGATCCCCATGTAATACGGGGAATTGTTATTACTGTAGGAATAACCAACGTAGCAGCAACCTGATGCAATGAAGAAGACGTGCACGACAGGGCGCAGCGGATTTTCACGTTTTCCCAGCACGCGGCGTTCGCGCATCGCGGTACGTAATGGCACTGTCAGTTTGCGACAGAACTTGGTGAGTTCTTTACTTTCATTGGTATCCGGCACTTCTACACGCAGTTCACCGCCGTTGGTCACCACGTTTTGTACCATGCCCACGATCGGCGAAACGCGATCTTCCGGCGGCAGATCTTTCAGCAATTCGCCGACGACGATCAGCTGACGAGCAAAAATCAGTTCGCGGAATGGCAGCTCTTTCGCCAGACGATCAGCATCATCAGGCTGATAGCATTCAAACAACACATACCCGCTGTTTTCTTTTACGCGGGCAAAACCGAAGATTTCCATCTTCGCAGCTTTGTCTGTGATTTCTGCTGCGCATTCTTTTTCAAAACCCTGACGGCAGTAGAGGGCAACTTTATTCATGGCGTTCGGCCTTTTTCTTCAGACGCAATGCGCCTATCAACATCAAAATCCAACCGACCAGAAACAAGGTACCGCCAATCGGAGTCACAAAAGCAAATAAACGGAGGTGCGACAGCGCCAGACAGTAAAGGCTGCCGCTGAATAACACGGTTCCCAGCGCCAGGAAGGCACTGCTCCAGTAGAACCACACATTACGCTGACGCTGCATGGCAACGCCTAAAATCATCACCGCCAGCGTGTGAATACTTTGGTAGGTCAGCCCGGTGTGGATCCAGGCCATTTCGGCCTCTCCCAGCGACTGGCTCAGCACGTGCGCGCCAAAAGCACCAAACGCCACGTAGATAAAACCGCTTATCGCGGCAAAAATCAGCATTGAACGACTGGTCATTATACGTTACCCGTTATCGTTTTTTAATGATGAAAACGTCTACTCATCCGTCTCATCAGTACGTTCATGGTCATCGGTTTCTGTATTTCAGGTTTCAGGCCTGATCAAACCGAAAGCGCAGTTTTTCCTGCTCGCTGGCGGCGCGCGCGAGGATCCACTGACGAAAGGCGGCTATTTTACCCAGTTCTGCCTGACTGTCATGACAAACCAGATAAAAAGCGTTTTTACTGACTAAAACTTCATTAAAAGGACACACCAGACGGCCAGCCTCAATCTCGGTTTGCGCCATCACGTTATTCACCAGTGCAATCCCCTGCCCGTGAACCGCGGCCTGAACAACCATCGCACTGTGGCTGAAAATCGGCCCCTGCTGAACATTCACCTGCTGCAGGCCAAGCTGCTTGGTGTAGGCCAGCCAGTCACGGCGCGAGGCATCATGCAGCAGCGTGTGGTGACCGAGATCTGCCGGTTCTTTCAGCAAATTATCGCCCATCAATAAGGAAGGAGAACAAACGGGAATTAAATACTCGGCGTATAAACGCTCGGCACGCAGCCCCGGCCAGTTACCTCGGCCATGGAAAATCGCCACGTCCACATCATCGGACAATTTGTCCTCTTCGCGGTCTACGGCCTGAATGCGTACATCGATACCCGGATAAGCTGAGTTAAAGCCAGACAATCTTGGCACCAGCCATTGAATCGCAAAGCTTGGCGGCAAACTGACGGTCAGTGCGCCTTTTGCACTGCGGGCCTGAAGTTTGCGTGTCGCTTCGTTAAGAGACGAGAATATCTCTTTAATATCGAGGTAATAGCTCTGCCCTTCTTCGGTCAGTAACAAAGAGCGATTTCGGCGACGAAACAGTTTTAGCCCCAAAAAGTCCTCAAGTGACTTGATCTGGTGGCTAACAGCAGCCTGTGTGACAAACAATTCCTCCGCCGCTTTAGTAAAACTAAGGTGACGCGCTGCGGCGTCAAACACGCGCAGTGAATTCAGAGGGGGTAAACGTTTTGACATAAATAAGAGACTTCTTATGTGGCGGTCAGCGGAACCCCTGTCAGGGGGTTCAGATATTAGTTTTTTTAATCCGAGACATTATAATTTGTCCGTTGAGGATGTACAGGCAAAAACCTATAGTGGCGCCACTTCCTGAGCCGGAACGAAAAGTAGATTGGTATGAGGATGCTGAAATACTTTTGGCTTGTGGTTGTGATGTTGTGTTTGCAATTGTCCGGCAATCCGGACACGTAGCTTGAATGCTACAAACTTTTCACTTCCTGTACATTACCCTGTCTGTCCAAAGTGATTTTTTAGCACCGCATTTTGCGGTGCTTTTTTTTGCCCGAATTTTGGGATGCCTGCCAATGAGCGCCCTTCATATGTGACAAAACCGGCTACGTCGCATACGTATCCGGTTTTGTCGTGAGGCGCAGTGAGGTTACCCGAAGGTGGTGTCACGCAAGGGATTATTTCCCTTCGGCCATTTCTTTCACTTCAGATTTATTGATCTGCTGCTTGTTGCCATACGCATCGGTATAACTGATCATACCGGTATCACTGTCAGTGCTTGGTTTGCCTTCAGCAACGATTGTACGGCCATCGTTGGTGTGCATCACGTAGTTGCTTGAACAGGCGGCAAGTGTTGTGGTCAGCAGTGCGGCTGAAATTACGGCGACGATCTTTTTCATTGTAGACTCCTTGCAGATTAAAATGCTTTCAATTCCCGGGAAGCCCCCAGGCTAATTTGTCTAGTGTTCGTAATTCAGCATAACAAACCTCTGATATATTTCCAGGTAACCATTCCTAAAATGAATAGGTGGTTTGCATTAGCTCAAAGTTTGTACTCTTTACCCTGAAGCCGAAGGATATAACCTCGCATGACCGACTTTAACGCCGCTGATTTCCGGCGACACTTCCCCGCCCTGTCGCAGGGGCAGTGCTACCTCGACAGTGCAGCCACGGCGCTCAAACCGCAGGCCGTGATTGACGCCACTGTGAATTTTTATTCACAGGAGGGGGCGACAGTCCACCGCAGTCAGCACCGTGCGGCACAAACGCTGACCGAAGCCTACGAACAGGCACGCGTACAGGTGGCTGACTGGATCCATGCGCCACGCGCAGAGAACATTGTCTGGACACGCGGCACCACCGAGTCAGTCAATCTTGTCGCGCAAAGCTATCTGCGCCCGCGGTTGCAGGCCGGAGATGAGATTATTGTCAGTCAGGCCGAGCATCACGCCAATCTCATCCCCTGGCTGATGCTGGCCGAACAGTGTCAGGCGCGGGTTATCACGTTGCCGGTAGACGAGCGCGGTATGGCAGATATCAGCCAGCTTCCCGCCCTGCTGAATACCCGCACGCGTCTGCTGGCGATCACACAAATGTCGAACGTCACCGGCGGTATGCCCAATCTTTCACTCGCCATTAAACTGGCACACGCCAACGGCACGCCGGTTCTGGTGGATGGCGCACAGGGCGTTGTGCATTGCCCGCCGGACGTACAGCAACTTGATATCGACTTTTATGCTTTTTCCGGCCACAAGCTGTATGGCCCGACGGGGATTGGCGTGTTGTACGGTAAAACAGAATTGCTCGACAGCATGGAACCCTGGCACGGCGGCGGAAAAATGCTGACCCATGCGACAATGACCGGCTTTACGCCGCAGACGGTGCCCCATCGCTTTGAAGCAGGTACCCCCAACATTGCCGGTGTGATCGGCATGGCCGCTGCGCTGACCTGGCTGAAAACCCAAGATGTGCAGGCTGGCGAGAAACATGCGCAAAACCTGGCGGCAATGGCGGAGAAACAGTTGTCGCAGATTGAAGGTTTTCGCAGTTTCCGCGCACAGGACGCTTCGCTGCTTGCATTTGATATTGCCGGCGTACATCACAGCGACCTGGTCACCTTACTCGCGGAGCAAGGCATTGCGCTGCGCGCCGGGCAACACTGTGCACAGCCACTGATGGACGCTCTGGGCGTCAAAGGAACCCTGCGCGCATCATTCGCGCCCTATAATAATGAAGAGGATGTCGCACGCCTGGTCGGGGCGGTAAAATATGCGATGAGCCTGCTGGCTGATTAATCACATTTCTGAGACATACGCTTTTTAAGGATCACAATGCTCGCGCCACACCCTTTTGGACAGGAAATTACCGAAGCTTCGCTGACAGAAAAATTTGCTTCATTTCGTCAGTGGGAGGACCGCTATCGCCAGTTAATTCTGCTGGCGAAATCTCTGCCACCGCTGGAGGCATCATTGAAGGTGCCGGAGAATGAGCTGTCGGGATGTGAAAATAGGGTCTGGCTGGGAGCGGAAAAATCAGAAAATGGAACGATGCATTTTTACGGTGACAGCGAGGGACGGATCGTCAAAGGCTTGCTGGCAGTGCTGCTGACCGCCGTAGAAGGCAAAACGCCAGACGAGATCCTGAGTCGGGATCCGCTGGCGTTATTCGATGTGCTGGGCCTGAGAGAGCAACTGAGCACCAGCCGCTCCAGCGGGCTGAACGCACTGGCTGAAGGTGTTTTACATCTCGCCCGTCAGGCAGCCTGAGCCTGACGCTGCTGTTTTGCCATCATCTTCTTAAGAACATGAGAAACCGCGACAAAACCAAACGTGGCGGTGACCATCGTCGCTGCACCAAAACCTGAAGCGCAGTCCATACGTTTCGGGCCTTCTGCCGTCGCGCGCGATGCGCAAACTGAACCATCCGCCTGCGGGTACATCAGCGGTTCGCTGGAAAATACACAGTCAATCCCAAGCTTACCTTTACTGTTCTTCACCACGTTGAAATCGTTTTTCAGGCGCTCACGCAGTTTGGCTGCCAGCGGATCCTGTATAGTTTTCGCCAGATCCACGACGGCGATCTGCGTCGGATCGATTTGCCCGCCCGCCCCACCGGTGGTCACGACCGGGATCTTAAAACGACGACAGTATGCCAGCAGCGCGGCTTTTGGCCGCACGCTGTCGATGGCATCAATCACGTAGCTAAATCCCTTGTTGAGCATTTCAGCAACATTGTCCGGCGTAATAAAATCATCGATACAGGTCACTTTGCATTCCGGATTTATCGCCAGAATGCGCTGAGCCATTACTTCGGTTTTCGCCTGCCCGACATTTTCCCGCAGAGCGTGGATCTGCCTGTTGGTATTGGTCACGCACACATCATCCATATCAATGAGCGTAATGGCGCCAATTCCCGTACGGGCCAACGCTTCGGCAGCCCAGGAACCCACTCCGCCGATACCAATCACGCAGACATGTGCCTGTGAGAACAACGCCAGTGCCTGCTGACCATAAAGACGAGCAGTGCCGCCAAAGCGTTGCTGGTAGGCGTCGGAATATGTTGCTGTCATGACCTTCTGAACCTCAATACGTGTCGAAACTTAATTTGGCTGAGCATAGGCTGTGAACAGCGGTTTGCCATTTTGCGCTGATTTTAACACCCAGACGCGGCCATAGTGGTTATAAAATCCTGCTGAGTGTCCGGCATCGGTACCAATCCCCTGATACATATCGAAATGTTGCCCTTTAATGGCACCGCCGACGTCCAGCGCAACCATCAGACGCATATGGTATTTACCGGTGAACTTACCTTTATCATTCAGCTCAGGCACCTCCGCCAGCAGCGTGGTTCCTGCCGGGATCAGCGAGCGGTCAGACGCCACGGAAGCTTTGGCAATCAGCGGCACGCCACTTGCGCCACGAACAGGGGCAAAAGGTTCAGGTTTAAAGAATACAAATGAGGGATTCTGTTCCAGCAACTCACGGACTTCAGCGGCACTGTGCGTATCCGCCCACTGGCGGATCGCCTGCATCGACATATTCTCACGCGCGACTTCGCCACGATCGATCAGCACCTTTCCGATACTGCGATAAGCGTGACCATTTTTCCCGGCATAACCAAAGAACATGTACGGACGCCCGTCGCCGTAATCCACATAGCCGCTGCCCTGCACTTCCATCATGAAGTTATCCATCAGGGAGTTAGTCCAGGCCACTACGTAATTTTCACTCAGTGCACCTGAGTAAATCGAGGCGCGATCAGGCAGACGCCCACGTTTAGGCGGCATACGGTATAACGGATACTGGAATTCACCCTGACGCGTGTAACGCGCCTGTACCACCGGCGTATAATAGCCGGTCAGTTGCACGTTACCGAAGTTATCAGCCCCTTCCATCTGATAAGCGCTGATGCCGTACTGGCTCAGGTTGCGGGTATCAGCACCTGAACGCAGCCATTGCTGGACGGCCTGGAAAGTGGGGTTATTTCTGCCATATAAGGAAGAAGAGGCAATTTGTACCGCGGCGACCTGATTGGAGTAATCCAGGGCATTGACGGGTTTGCCTGTCGCATTCGGCTCATTGACGTATTCAAGCGCGTTATCCAGCCGCCCGTCTTTATACTGCTGACCCCGGTCGGTCGGGCGCGAGGAACAACCTGCAAGCACCGCAACAACCAAACCACCCAGCAGAAATTTACTCCAACGTCCTTTCATTATTGCCGCGCTCTCTTACTTTCATGGGAATTGACTGGCGAAACGATAACAAACGGCCTATCAGAAAGGAATTGCAATAGCCGAAAAAAGTGCCCTCGGCCAAATTGGGAAGCAATAGAGGAATTTATGCCTAAAAAGTCAGCAACCAGGTGGTTTATTTGAATAAATCCAAATAAAGGGTTGCGCGAAATCTCATGGGGAGTATAGTTCGCCTCCATCGGACGCGGGGTGGAGCAGCCTGGTAGCTCGTCGGGCTCATAACCCGAAGGTCGTCGGTTCAAATCCGGCCCCCGCAACCAATTCGATTCGCAGGCAATAAAATGCCCGATTGAATTGAACGATGAAGTAAAGAAGTAAGAAGTGCTACGGACGCGGGGTGGAGCAGCCTGGTAGCTCGTCGGGCTCATAACCCGAAGGTCGTCGGTTCAAATCCGGCCCCCGCAACCAATTCGAGACTTATGCTTATTACGCTGAGTTCGAATAATGTGAAGAAGTAAATGCAGTATTAAGTAGTGACGGACGCGGGGTGGAGCAGCCTGGTAGCTCGTCGGGCTCATAACCCGAAGGTCGTCGGTTCAAATCCGGCCCCCGCAACCAACTACTAAAATAATCAGTAAGACGTAAACATCAGGCACCTTAACGGGTGTTTTTTTGTATCTGAAGATTGAGTTAACAGCGCACCAGCCCCGAGATTTTCCCTCGCATTATCCTTAATATCCAATTCATTGCAGGCACTCAGCCATTGGCGAAATGCGCCTTAATCCCCGCCAGTATTGATTCTGCAACCTGCTGTTGAAAATGCGCGGTTCGCAGTTTTTTCTCTTCATTGATGTTACTGATGAACGCAGTTTCCACCAAAATCGACGGAATATCCGGCGCTTTCAGTACCGCAAACCCGGCCTGATCCACTTTGTTTTTATGCAGCGGATTAATCTTGCCCATCCGTGTCAGCACTTCTTTGCCAAATTTCAGGCTGTCGTTGATTGTCGCAGTCTGCACCAAATCGAACATCGTATGGTCGAGATACTTATCGCCACTTTTACTGACACCCCCTATCTGATCGGATTCATTCTGAGTCTGCGCCAGAAAACGTGCAGCTGAGCTGGTCGCGCCCTTGGTCGACAGAGCAAAAACGGATGAACCTTTGGCGGCACGGCTGGTAAAAGCATCAGCATGGATGGAAATAAACAAATCAGCCCGCAACTTTCGCGCCTTGGCGACCCGCACTTTCAGCGGAATAAACACGTCTTCATTCCGGGTCATGTAGGCTTTCATGTTCTTTTCGCGGGCGATCAGTTTTTGTAAACGACGCGCGATCTGTAAGACAACGTCTTTTTCACGGGTCTTATACTTGCCGATTGCGCCGGGGTCTTCACCGCCATGACCGGGATCCAACATAATGACCAGAGGGCGGCTGTGCCCTGCCTGCCCGTCTTTCGCCGTTTCCGGCGGCAATGTTCTGGCCACGTCCCCGCGGTTGTAATCTTCCAGTAATGCCAGCAGCGGATCATCTTCAGCGCTGACCGCCCCCTCTTCAGGGTACAAATCAACCACCAGACGATTGTGGAACTCTGCGACCGGTTTGAGTGTAAACACATGGGGATTTATGGGGCGCCTGAGCTCAAGCACCATGCGTACCGTTTGGGCATCAAACTGCCCTACCCGCGCCTGGCGAATGTACGGGTCGGTTTGCTGAACTTTTTCGCCCAAACCTTTGAGCACGCTATTCAGTTGTACACCTTCAATATCCACAACCACACGCGCAGGTGAACTCAGCAGAAACTGCTTATACTTCAGAGGAGTACTGGATTCCACAGTGATGCGGGTGTACGTCGAGGAAGGCCATATGCGCACGGCGATAACCTGTGAACTGGCGGCAAACCCCACTTTACTCACACTGAGCATCCAGGAAGCCGCTACGGTCTGAAGAAGTCGTCGTCTTCCGGGGTTGTGGTTATCGTCAGTCATGCAATCTCAAACAGGTTACAAAAATCAAAAGTGATGATAAAAAACTCAGTTTGGGAATTTTAACTAATCCTTCCCTGCATGTCATTCCTTAACATTATTTTGATAAATCAATTTGTTGAGTGTTTGTAATCGTTGTTAGTAGAAAAACAGAGATTTCTTACTTGCCACACAGCCCTAAAAGAATAAAAATACAAAAATTACGAATAAAAATTCAAATGAGGTTTTGCCGTGAAGGAACGTAGCACTGAATTGGTCCAGGGATTTCGCCACTCCGTTCCCTACATAAATGCTCACCGTGGCAAAACATTCGTTGTTATGCTCGGTGGTGAAGCCATTGAACATGAGAACTTCAGCAACATCGTCAATGATATCGGGCTGTTACACAGCTTAGGTATCCGGCTGGTGGTGGTGTATGGTGCCCGTCCGCAAATCGATGAGAATCTGGCAGAGCATCACTGCGAGCCGATTTATCATAAAAATATCCGTGTTACCGATGCCCGTACACTCGAGCTGGTGAAGCAGGCTGCGGGGTTGTTACAGCTCGATATCACCGCCCGCCTGTCGATGAGCCTGAATAATACTCCGCTGCAGGGTGCGCACATCAATGTTGTTTCCGGTAACTTTATTATCGCGCAACCTTTGGGCGTAGATGACGGTATCGACTATTGCCACAGTGGCCGTATCCGTCGCATCGACGAAGAGGCCGTTCACCGCCAGCTTGACAGCAATGCCATCGTGCTGATGGGGCCGGTAGCCGTATCCGTTACCGGAGAAAGTTTTAACCTGACTTCTGAAGAAGTGGCGACGCAACTGGCCATCAAGCTGAAAGCCGAAAAGATGATCGGTTTCTGCTCGTCGCAGGGCGTGATTAATGAGGAAGGGAATATCATTTCTGAGTTGTTCCCGAACGATGCGCAGCAACGCATTGATAAGATGGAAGCCAGCGGCGATTACCTTTCGGGGACAGTGCGTTTCCTGCGTGGCGCGGTGAAAGCCTGCCGCAGCGGTGTGCGTCGCAGCCACCTGATCAGCTATCAGGAAGACGGTGCGCTGATTCAGGAACTGTTCTCGCGTGACGGTATCGGTACCCAAATTGTGATGGAGAGTGCGGAGCAGGTGCGCCGTGCAACGATCAACGATATCGGCGGGATCCTCGAGCTTATCCGCCCGCTTGAACAACAGGGTATTTTGGTTCGTCGCTCCCGCGAGCAGCTGGAGATGGAAATCGATAAATTCACGATTATCGAAAGGGATAACCTGACCATTGCCTGTGCGGCGCTGTATCCGTTCCACGATGAAGGTATCGGGGAAATGGCCTGCGTGGCAGTTCATCCTGATTACCGCAGTTCTTCACGCGGTGAAATGTTGTTACAGCGTGTGGCCAGTCAGGCAAAACAAATGGGGCTTAACCGCCTGTTCGTGCTGACGACCCGCAGCATTCACTGGTTCCAGGAACGCGGGTTCAAACCGGCTGAAGTTGATGTTCTGCCGATTCAAAAGCAGGAAATGTACAACTATCAGCGCCGGTCGAAGATCTTAATTTCCGAACTGTAAGCGCTCTGGTGCACATACTATAAAGGGCGCAAATGCGCCCTTTATAGTTTTCCTGCTCACTAATCTCACATTAATGTGAAGTCTGAGATTTCAGGGTTTGCTGCAGCGTCGAGGTGTCGGCATAGGTTTTGAATCCTTCCGGCGCCGCATACTGTGGGGTCTTGCTGTCATTGCCGGAAACTTGCGACAACATCGCCAGTCCGTCCTGTTTAATCACTGCCTGATGGAAGTAGTCCGCCAGCTGCGTCTGCGTCAGCCCCGCAATGACACGAATGACGTTGGTGCGCGTATCAAACTGCGCATTCCCCCGGCTGAAATCATTGCCCAGGCGGTCTGACTCTTCATCCAGCGTTTGCGGACGCTGCTGCATTTCATTCACCAGACCCTGTTTGTACTGAACAAACTCGGCATCTTTCATTTCCCGCAAACGCTTCTCAGCCTGTGGGTAAAAGGCTAGGTACCGCTGATACAAATAGTCCGGTTGCTTACTGTTACTTTGCAGCAGGAAACCAATACCCCACTGTTTGCCAACAGGAATGGGGAAGGCGAACACCGCGTAACCCAGTTGCTCCTGGGTGCGCAGCTGGCTATAGAACCATGGCTGGATGATTTGCCCGAGCAATGCGCTGTAGCCCATGCTCTGAATTTCATCATAACCTGTTGGCACATATACGGCGGCCAGCGCCGAGTCAGAACTGCTGCCCGTCCGCTGAATATTGGCTTTCAACGGCTCCGTGACGACGGCCTGCGTTCCACGCCACCACTGTGTGCCGTGCGCCCCCAGCTTCTGCATAATCTGCAGGGACATGGCTTTTACCTGATCCCCGGTCATATTGCCCACCACCATGATCTCAACGGCGGCGTGGTGAATAAGTTGCTCACGGTAAGCGTTCACATCTTCCAGTGTGATACCCGCAACCAGTTTCTCCCGTTCTGAACGTTCGGTGTAAGGTACCCGCGACAATAACTGAACCGGCTGCAGCGCCAGTTCGAAAGCTTTACCTTTATCCGCCGATGCCAGACGTTCCAGATACCACGATTTCGCCTGATCCAGCTGTTCCTGCGTCGGTTTAAAATCAGGGTAACTCTCCACCAGCGTAGCCAGCAGATCTGGCAGACATTCGGTGAAACCGCTGGCGGTAAACTGCAGTCCATTATCCGGCGACGTCCCAAAACTCAGCCCGCCGATAGAAGCCTGATAACTCAGCTGATCAAATGCCACACCGGTCAGATAGTCAGTCAGACCGTAAAGTACCTGGTTTTTCGCCGTACTTAACGCCTGCTCATTGCGAAAAGAAACCGTCACATTGGCTTTGGGCTCATCGGCAAAGTAGCGGCTTGGCATATAGAAAACGCGCAGGCCTTTATCTTCAATCAGAAGTTCAGGTTTGGTGGCCGTGGCGTTTTTAGTCACCAGCGCCAGCGAGTCGGGAATATAAGGGTTCAGCTCAGGCAGAGAAAGTTTGATGTCCTTCCCCAGCGCTTTCCATTGTTCATAGGTTTGCGGTGGGACTTTATCAACCTGATAAGGCGCATTCACAAAATAGGCAACTTTGTTGTGCGGCTCGTTGGGACTGATAATCCAGTAACGCGCATTCTGTGGGGTCATTTCATCCAGACGCGATTCAATCGCTTTAGGATCATATTGATCCGTCAGATATGGCGAATCCAGAACGTGTTCAACCGGTACGCGCAGCATGGTATCCACCAGCCATTCAACGTAGTCCATATCCCGCGTCAGCGCGGGATACCGGAAATCAAGCGCCATCACATGCGCGATTTCATCAAAATAGCTTTTGTTAATGCCCTGCCCGCGCATCTCCTGGAGATAACTGAAAATGGCGGCAATCACTCTGTCGCGCTCAGCCAGACCTTTGTCCGTCAGGGATACCGAAATGTTAAATACGCCCTGATTGCGGTTAACCATCGGGTCTGCCCCCGCACTGATACCGTCGGAGTAACCTTGCTTTTGTAACCAGTCAGATAATGTATTCAGGCTGCGGTTTCCGATCAGATAGCTGATATAGGTATCTGTCTTACTGCGAAACGCTGCGCTGTTGTTATCAATGGCAAACTCTACGCGCAATTCTTTGCGGGGCTGTGCCGGAACAAAATGGATATATTCACCTTTTTGCTCGTCCGTTAATGTGGGAACGGTAATCGGTGGTACTGCAGCATGATGATTGGCAATACTCCCGAAGGTATTCCCGGCCAGCTCAGCCAGCTCCGGCAACGGCTTATTACTATAAATCACACCGACCATCAGATTCGCCGAATAGTAACGGTGATAAAATTCCGTCAGTTTCTCGTGCAGATTGCTGCCTGGTTTGTCTTTCAGAGTATCCAGATTCCCGCCGGAATAACGGGAGCCGGGATGCGCGGGATTTAGGGTTTCAGCCCGCACCTGGGCCATACGCATTCCATCGCGCGAGCGCGCCATGGTCAGCTCAGCATTCACCGCGTTACGCTCGCGATCGCCGTTGGCAGGATCCAGTGAAGGTTCACCAATAGCATCGGCAAGGCGATCTACCGCTTCCGGCAGGGCATCATTTTCAACTTCCAGATAAAAGGCTGTGCGGTAGGAAGCCGTGCTGCCATTGTGGCTGCCGCCGTGTTTTTTGAGGAATTCAGAAAGGCTTTCAGGCTGAGGATATTTTTTTGAGCCCATCAGCAACATGTGTTCGGTGTAGTGAGCCAGACCTAACTGTGAATCCGGGTCTTCCAGCGAGCCTACGGGGATAGCCAGAGCGGCAAGTGACTTGGGCGCCTCAGGATCAGAAACCAGCAAAACCGTCATATCATTGGCCAGCTTTATCGCCTGATACTGACGCGGGTCGTTCTGACTTTTATTGATAGCTTGTGCATAAGGCTGCCAACCGGCAGCGCTTGAAACAACAGGGGCCCAAAAGGTCAATAACAACAGTAACCCTGAAATTCGGGTAACCTGTTTTAACATTGCCACTCTCCCTCAATCAAATAAACATGCCACGTGGGCAAAAATAACGGTTCACCAACTGATGAACCTCAACCTGCTGTTTTATGCCGTTGAGTCTGATAAGACCCCGCGGATGCAGGATAGTTGTCACAATCTCAGTACCGTGATGTGCATTCTGGCGTAATGTCACAGTTTGCGACCTGTCGCGATATTACACGCCCGGTTAATTCCTCGGTCTTAAACCACTCTATGCAGTTGGGCTGCTATTGCAAGCGGCTTGGCGGTATTTTTCCTGCTTAGCCGGCGGGGTTCCCCGTGCCAGGCTCACAAAGTAAACGTTGTAAACGTGCCTGATAATGTGTGGGAGTCAGGATCACCACGTTAATCCGCTGGCAGCGTTGCCCCACGGGAAAGACCGACAACTGATACTCCCAGCCTTTAATTTGCGGTTCAGTCACGTTTCCGGTGGCCGAATAGGCTTCTAACTGTGAGTGAGCCTCCGACCACGCCTGCTGCACCTGCCACTGACGCATAAAGCCATGACTCAGTGACTGAAAATAATTAAGCAATCCCAGAACAGATACCGAAAGCAGCAGCGCGGCGATCAGCGCTTCCGGCAGGCTAAACCCCTGCTGATTCTTCTCAGCCTTATTCATTGCAAAACTGCTCATCAGCTTCCGGGCAGAAATCCAGCCAGCCTTGTCTGAGAGGTGAAAAAGCCAGTGAACCGTCGGCTTGTTTTTGCATGCTGACCTGTTGATAAAGCCTCACAGGTTCCCCACCTTGGGCCAATACACCTTCCCCGCGAACCACAAAAACGTCAATTCTCAGCGAAGGGCGTACACATGCCCGCCCGGATCCGGCGCCAACAACGACTGCCGGGACGTCCTGACATTGCCACTTAGCATCATTGAACGCCTTCCAGGGCTGGCTGACTCCCCAGCTTAATGACGATGCGGCATTTTCCCAGGCGATCACATAACGGTGCTGGTTTGAGGTCAGCGCCAGTCCGGCGGAAAGCTGTTGCTGTAAAGCATTAAGGGCAATGATCCCCAACCCCATCATCACCATGATGCTTAAAATCATGGCACTGCCCTGCTGGCGATCAGGATGATTTTTCGCTGTGTTCTTTTCCAATGAGTTCACAGAGAATGCCCTGCAATCTGAGCGTCAACCTGCCGGTGAATAAGCGGGTTTTTACTCCAGTGGGCGTCAATTTGCAGAGAAAACAAGTTTCCTGAATGCAGACCAGAACTTTCAGTTACAACAAATTTCGTGACGGTGACTTCCGCCGGATCGAGTAATTTCTCCCACCCTGAACTGCCGCACGACTCTGTGCCACGCTGCATTTCAATCCCTCCCTGTCGCAGGCGATAACCAAAATACTCTGATTCCGCGGTGCCCGGTTTCTCCCAGCGCCCGTTGCGATTCAGATCATAGATGACAATGATGCAGGAACCCGCGGGCTCACCGGACGCATTGCCGATGATGACTGTTTTGCCCTGACAGATACCATTACAAAACCCGGCGCGCCGCACATCTTTTTCGATGGTAAAAGCGGTCTGATGCAGTAACTCCTCAAGCTGATAATGTCTCCCCAGGCTTTGGCTGCGCTGGCGCATCAGCGGATAAATTTGCGCGGCACTGAGCATAAGCATACTGCCGACACCCATCGCCATCATCACTTCCGGCAGGGTGAATCCGTTGGCACGATGATGAATCACTGGCACACACCGATGCCCAGTACAGGCTGATTCTCGCTGCAGATACGCAGCCGCCCTCTGGCTGAGAGCACCACGCGCAAACTTCCGGCGGTATTTTTTAACGTCAGATGCCCTGCCAGTGCGGCATTACGCAGCCCGTAAAAGCCCATCGATTTATCGGTAAAATCGAGCAATTCTATATCCGCTTCGCCGACAGCAAATACTCTGCCACTGGCCGCATGGCAGTCGGCCGGGCGCAGCCCTGCGCCCACGCAACCGGCGGTTCCACCGATGGCCCACAACACGGCGGAGCGATTGTAATTATTGGCTTCGGCCTGCAGGCCATAGAGATATAAACGTAACTGCTGAGCCTGTTGCTCAAGCTTTAACGCCTGCTGGTAACCTCGCCAGCTGTGCAATCCCCAAAGAGTGCACATTGCCACCAGCGCAACGACGACCATCATTTCTATCAGCGACATTCCCTGCTCCCCTGAACGTTCGTTTTTTTTCATGCGGTCAGGGTAAGCATTTAAATTTTCGGTGCCACAGGCAAAAAACCTTTCTCCGCGATGCCTTCAGAAGAAAATGTGCAACAAAGCACCCTAAACAAAAATGTTGCGGGGCGTCTCGCAGAAACAATAGTCAGGGCGAAATAGCGGTGGGAATCGTCAGAAAAAAGCGTAGAAAGTGGCGCAACAGAAAGGCGGTACGTCAGAGGGATCGCTGCCTGACGCGGGGTCAGGCAGCAGACGATCAGATAGCGACAGGTGCTTTGATTGCAGGATGCGGGTCGTATCCTTCGATTTCGAAATCGTCGAAGTTGTAATCAAACAGGGAGGCAGGTTTGCGTTTAATAATCAGTGTTGGCATTGCGCGAGGTTCACGGCTCAGTTGCAGATGCGTCTGTTCCATGTGGTTGTTGTAGAGATGGGTGTCACCACCGGTCCAGACAAAATCACCCACTTCGAGATCGCACTGTTGCGCCATCATATGTACCAGCAGCGCATAGCTGGCGATGTTAAACGGCAGGCCGAGGAAGATATCGCAAGAGCGCTGATACAGCTGGCAGGACAATTTACCATTCGCCACGTAAAACTGGAAGAAGGCATGGCAAGGCGCCAGCGCCATCTGATCCAGCTCGCCCACATTCCACGCCGATACGATGATACGACGGGAATCAGGGTCGCTTTTCAGCTGATTGATAACATTCGTCAACTGGTCAATCTGCTTACCGTCGGCTGCGCCCCAGGCGCGCCACTGTTTGCCATATACCGGGCCGAGATCGCCGTTTTCATCGGCCCATTCGTCCCAAATGCTGACGTTGTTTTCACGCAGATAGGCGATATTCGTTTCACCTTTCAGGAACCACAGGAGTTCATGAATGATTGAGCGCAAATGACAGCGTTTGGTGGTGACCAGCGGAAAACCTTCCTGCAAGTTGAAACGCATCTGATGACCGAAAATCGACAATGTGCCAGTACCCGTACGGTCGGCTTTAGGTGTGCCTTCATCGAGCACTTTCTGCATTAAATCCAGATACTGTTTCATGTTACCTCACGACAATTGTTTCTGCGGACGACGATATGCCCAGACCATCATAATCAGGCCGATGGCCACCATCGGGATGGACAGAACCTGTCCCATGCTGATGACGCCGTCGAACAACCCAAGCTGTGCATCCGGCTGGCGGAAGTACTCAACGATAATGCGGAATAAGCCATAACCGATCAGGAATAAACCTGATACCGCACCTATCGGGCGTGATTTGCGGATAAAGACATTCAGGATGATAAACAGCACGACACCTTCGAGCAGCAATTCATACAGCTGAGAAGGATGACGCGGCAGCACACCGTACTGGTTCAGCAGCGGCTGCCATTTAGGATCCGCAGCGGCAATGGCGATATCTTCCTGACGGGAACCTGGGAAAAGCATTGCCCATGGCACATCGGTGGTCACACGCCCCCACAGCTCGCCGTTGATAAAGTTGCCAAGGCGACCGGCACCAAGACCAAACGGGATCAGTGGCGCGATGAAATCTGCAACCTGGAAGAAATTACGTTTGGTGCGGCGGGCGAAGACCAGCATCACAACGATCACACCAAGCAGACCGCCGTGGAAGGACATACCGCCGTCCCACACTTTGAACAGATAGAGCGGATTGTCGAGGAACAGAGGCAAATTGTAGAAGAATACGTAGCCAATACGGCCGCCAAGGAATACGCCAAGGAAACCGGCATACAGCAGATTTTCAACTTCGTCTTTTGTCCAGCCACTGCCCGGTTTGTTCGCACGGCGCACGGCCAGCCACATTGCGAAGACAAACCCGACCAGATACATCAGTCCGTACCAGTGAAGGGATACCGGTCCGATAGAGAAAATCACCGGATCAAACTGGGGAAACGCCAGATAGCTGTTGCTCATCTATCACCACAAATTGTTTATTGTTTTAGCCCGGTTAGGGGTCAGCAGGAGGCGAATAGTAGCATAAGCCGGAGGTTTTCCGTGGCTACGCCGGGGGAAAAGTTCTGTAAAAAATCGTCTCAGTTTGCCCGGCCTGAGATGCGGGCTTAAACGACGCGACAGGAAATGCCGCGCCCGAAGGTTATTTACCGCCGCGAATCAGTCCGCCTAAACCGCGTCTTTCCATAAATGCCGCCGTCATGTGGCGTACATCCGTGGTGAAATGGGCCTGTAAAACCCGGCCAGCCAGTTCTTCGGCATCCGCTAAATCGATGCGGCGCAGCAAGTATTTCACACGAGCGACACTGCGCCCGTTCATGCTGAGATTACGGTAACCCATGCCGGTCAGCAGCAAGGCGCCCATCGGATCACCGGCCATTTCACCACACAGGCTGACGTCGAGCCCGATAGCTTCTGCACTGGTGATGATTTGCCTGAGCACACGAAGCATCGCCGGATGCAGGCTGTCATAGAGCCCTGCAACGCGGGTGTTGTTGCGATCGACGGCCAGCAGGTATTGCGTTAAATCGTTAGTGCCGACAGAGATAAACTCCACTCTTCCGGCCAGCGCAGGCAACATAAAGATCATCGACGGCACTTCGATCATCACGCCGATACGCGTGCGTGGCAGTTCGTAGCCGAGTTGCTCCTGCACTTCACGACCGGCGCGATCGATAAGCCTGCGCGCTTCATCAATTTCTTCCAGGCTGGTGACCATGGGCAGCAAAATACCAAGATTACCGGTCGCCGCATTGGCTCGCAGCATCGCGCGAACCTGGATCAGGAAGATTTCAGGTTGATCGAGCGTAATGCGGATACCACGCCAACCCAGACACGGATTTTCTTCACTGATGGGCATATAGGGCAGCTGTTTATCAGAGCCGATATCCAGCGTTCGCAGCGTCACAGGCTTTTGCGGGAACAGCTGCAACATGCCCTGATACTGCGCCACCTGCTCCTCTTCAGAAGGGAAACCGCTTTGCAGCATGAAAGGGATTTCGGTACGGTAAAGCCCGACGCCGTCAACGCGGCTGCCAAACAACTTTTCATGATCGGCGCTCAGACCCGCATTGAGCATCACATGCACTCTTTCGCCACTTTTCAGCGCCGCTGGCTGGTCAACGTCGTCTTCCGCACGCTGGCTCAGTTCCATTTCTTCGCTGATAAGACGCTTATACTCTGCGACCAGTACCGGTTCAGGGTCGATCAGCAGTTCGCCGCGATAGCCATCGACAATCAGCTGACGCTGGCTAAGCAGCGCAGGCTGAATATCTGCGCCCATAATGGTCGGCACGCCCATTGCGCGCACCAGAATGGCGGCATGAGAGTTGGCCGCACCGTCGCGTACCACTACGCCAGCCAGCCGGTCCTGAGGGACTTCGGCTAACAGTGTGGCGGTCAGTTCGTCGGCCACCAGAATGAAGCGTTCAGGCCACTGAGTATTGCCCTGAATTGAATCGTCGAGATGGAAAACAAGACGCTGCCCGAGCGCACGTAAATCACTGCCGCGTTCACGCAGGTAGGTATCCTGCAGGCTGGCAAACTGCGCCGCAAACTCCTCAACCACCTTTTTTACTGCCCATTCGGCCACTGCGCCCTGATCGATCTGAGCAAACAGTTCACGTTTCAGGCGGGCATCATTGAGCAGGTGGGAGTAGAGATCGAAAATCGCGGCACTTTCTTTTTGTGCACTGGCGGTAAAGCGTTTACTGAAACGGCGGAACTCGGCACCGGCATCTTCCAGCGCGCGGGTCAGCCGCTCACGTTCACGTACCGTATCCAGCGTGGATGCCATATAGACATGTTCGAGGGAAGGCTGCGAACTGTCCTGCCAGCCGATACCAATCGCCACACCCGGCGAAGCCGCCAGCGCACGCACGCGCGTCTGGCGAAAACGGCCATAAAGCACATTCAGCTGTGCCTGCGAAAGGATCGCCGCCAGCTGGGTTGCCAGTGTGACTAAAAATGACTCTTCACTTTCATCGAACTGGCGGTGCTCACGCTGTTGAATAACCAGCACGCCCAACAGCTGTCGACGGTGAATGATCGGCACACCTAAAAAGGATCGGAAAAGATCTTCTTTTACGGCGGGAATATATTTAAAGCTTGGATGACTCTGTGCGTCGGCAAGGTTGATAGGTTCAGCCAGGCGGCCAACCAGACCCACGATCCCCTGATCAAACGCAAGCGTGACCGTGCGCCCGCGAGGTTTTTTCAAACCTCGCGTCGCCATCAGGTAATAACAACGCCGGTCGTTATCTGCGAGATAAACAGAACACACTTCAGTGTCCATCGCCAGGCAGGTTTCATTGACCAGAACGTCCAGCGCATCATTCAGGCTGGCCGCCATTGCTACCTTTTCAACAATTTCTCGCAAACGCGTGAGCATCTCTTCGCGACTTAGCCTCTTTTACGACGATAAGCGGGCGATGTCTTGGGAAGGGAGATTTCCTGCATCGGCATAATGGTTGTCGAAAACTCTTTCATCACACGACGATAAACATCGCGTTTGAATGACACCACCTGACGAACCGGATACCAGAAACTCACCCAACGCCAGCCATCAAATTCAGGCGTGCTGCTGCGCTGCATATTGATATCAGCATCGTTACACATCAGTTGCAGCAAGAACCATTTTTGCTTTTGGCCGATACAAACCGGCTTTGTGTCCCAACGCACCAAACGTTTTGGCAATTTATATCGTAACCAGTTGCGGGTCGAAGCCAGAATACGCACATCTTTACGGCTCAGACCTACCTCCTCAAACAGCTCGCGGTACATTGCCTGCTCAGCGGTTTCACCGGGGTTAATGCCTCCCTGAGGAAACTGCCAGGAGTGCTGACCGTATCGTCTGGCCCATAACACCTGACCCTGCTTGTCACAGATTACGATACCAACATTCGGGCGGTAGCCATCATCATCGATCACCGGACTACCTCAATAGCTTAAAATCATAGATGTTGTGATTGTTTCACACTACCAACAGGCGGTAAACCACTGGTTAGCGCTGATCCGCACGAATAAAAATGGGATAACTTTCACTTAACAGCAAAGTTATAAACAGATTCTGTTCGACGCCCGCGATTTTATTCACTTTTTCTGTGGATAGATGTGTGCAGAACTTAAGAGTAAGCAGGGTAAAACTCTCGTGAACTTATCCCCAACCTCAAAATTAACATTTATAAAATCGTTAATAAGCATGGAGTTATAGCATAAAAATGAGGTTATAACGGGACTAAAAAAGTGAGGCAAGTCACATTCGAACATGATCTGGCGAAAGATCCACCAATGACGTTTTTATCCACAGCGATCGTCTAAAAGTTGACGTTACCTGCTCTGAAATTGGATAAAACCCGGTCCGTCAAGCCTGTAAATCGAACCAGTGATCGAATTTACCCAGGGTTATCCAAGAAATCTGTGGATAAGTAGGGGGAAGATCCTGTTCATTGTCGCCTTCAACAGGTGGTCAACCTGAAAACGGCTTGTGATAAACCGGTCAGAAGGGTAAAAAAAATCAAATTAAATCATGCTATTATTCGGCTATCCCACGGGTATAACTTTTTATGCACTGCATTACGCAGGGTGAGTATAAAATTTAACCTAATTTCATGAGTGTTGTTTTTTATGTCTATTCCTTTACCTGCAACTGAACCGCCACGTCACGAAGATGCGTTGCTGCATCGCGCGCAGTCGCTCGCCGGGCATACGCTGGGTGAGCTGGCGGCCCGTGCCGGATTGCCGATACCGGCAAACCTTAAACGTGAAAAAGGCTGGGTGGGTATGCTGCTGGAAGTGTATCTCGGCGCGAGTGCCGGCAGTAAGCCGGAGCAGGATTTTGCTGATATCGGCATCGAGCTGAAAACGATCCCCATTGATTCTCAGGGAAAGCCGCTGGAAACCACGTTTGTCTGCGTTGCTCCTCTGACCGGCAACAGCGGTGTGACCTGGGAAAGCAGCCACGTCCGGCATAAACTGGCGCGGGTATTGTGGATCCCGGTGGAAGGGGAACGTCAGATCCCGCTGGCCGAACGCCACATCGGCGCGCCTCTGCTGTGGCAACCCACGCAGGAAGAAGATGAGCAACTGCGTCAGGACTGGGAAGAGTTAATGGATTTGATCGTGCTGGGCAAAGTCGAAAGCATCACGGCACGCCACGGAGAATTCCTGCAACTGCGCCCGAAAGCGGCAAACAGCAAAGCGTTAACCGAGGCCATCGGTGAATTTGGCCAGCCCATTATGACCCTGCCACGCGGCTTTTATCTGAAGAAACGTTTTACCGCAGCGCTGCTGGCGCATCATTTTCAGCTCTGAATCATCATTTTAAAAATACCGGCACCTTTTATGTCACTTTTAAAAGCCTTTGCTACGCTAGAATGTGATTCTGTCTGGAGTGTATAAAGTTCGGCTTTGTCACACTTCACGTTCACTACTACGTCGCGTACATAAAAGGAATGACAACAATGATGAAGAAAGCGTTGATGATGACCAGTGCTGCTCTGCTGGTATTCGGGCTTGCAGGCTGCGCCAGTGACTATGTAATTTCCACCAAGGACGGCAGCATGATCCTGACCGACGGCAAACCGGAGCTGGATAAATCCACCGGTCTGCTCAGTTATACCGATGAGCAAGGCAACGAACGTCAGATCAATAACGACAATGTCAGCCAGGTCATGAAGCGTTAAACACATTCTGTTCCCCGCAATACAAAGAGCCAGTTTTTGCTGGCTCTTTTGCTGTCAGCCCCTTTCCGCCCGCGTTACCGGCACTCTCTGCTACTTCCCCCTTCTGCCAGCCTTGTATATAGTCAGTTAAGGCATTTTTTTTCTCCGCCTGACATTCTCAGAAGAAAGGAAGACCGGCAATGCAATATCACCGTATACCCCACAGTTCTTTAGAAGTGAGCTTACTGGGTCTTGGCACCATGACTTTTGGTGAACAAAACAGCGAAGCCGACGCCCATCAGCAACTCGATTACGCCGTCGCCGCGGGCATCAATCTGATTGATACCGCAGAGATGTACCCTGTTCCGCCACGCCCGGAAACGCAGGGTCTGACGGAAAGCTATATCGGCAGCTGGCTGAAAGCCCGTGGTAACCGCGAAAAAATCATTCTGGCGAGCAAAGTCTCCGGCCCTTCCCGCGGCAGCGACAACGCGATCCGCCCGGCGCAGATGCTGGATCGTAAAAATATCCGCGCAGCGCTGGATGCCAGCCTGAAACGTCTGAACACTGATTACCTCGATCTCTACCAGTTGCACTGGCCACAGCGTCAGGCCAATTTCTTCGGCAAACTCGGTTATCAGTACACCGAAGAGCAGTCTCCGGTCACGTTGCTGGAAACGCTCGAAGCGCTGAATGAACAGGTTCGCGCCGGTAAAATCCGCTACATCGGTGTTTCCAACGAAACGCCATGGGGTGTGATGCGTTATCTGCAACTGGCGGAAAAACACGATCTGCCGCGTATTGTTTCCATTCAAAACCCGTACAGCCTGCTGAACCGCAGTTTCGAAATCGGTCTGGCGGAAATCAGCCAGTACGAAGGTGTAGAGCTGCTGGCGTATTCCAGCCTGGCGTTCGGCACCCTGAGCGGAAAATACCTTAACGGCGCAAAACCGGCCAACGCGCGTAATACGTTGTTCAGCCGTTTCACCCGTTACTCTTCACCGCAGGCCGAAGGCGCGGTGGCGGAATACGTGGCGCTGGCCAAAAAACACAATCTGGATCCTTCTCAGATGGCGCTGGCCTTTGTGCGTCAGCAACCTTTTGTTGCCAGCACCCTGCTGGGCGCAACCACGCTGGAACAGCTGAAGATCAATATCGACAGCCAGGAGTTAACGCTGGATGCCGACATCATGGGCGAACTGGAAAATATCCATAAGCGCTTCACGATCCCTGCACCTTAACGCCGGATCTCAGCCATTAAAAAAGGGCGCTGAGCGCCCTTTTGTTTTTTTGAAATAACAGACAAGCCTCAGGCGTGACGTCGTTTTTGCATAATCTGCCAGATCCACAGCGCGGTGATCGCCAGCGCGAAGACCACACCGAAACCAATACCGATCGCCACCACCGGCGCTCCTGCCATCACCACCAGCGAATACAGGCCGAGCATCAGTAACATGGCGGTATTTTCGCCCAGATTTTGCACCGCAATGGCATTACCGGCACCGACGGAAGCCTTACCGCGATGCTGCAACAACGCATTCAATGGCACCACAAAGAAGCCACCGAGAACACCGACCACGATCAGCACGATGTAAGAACTCAGCATACTGGTTTGCAGTGCGAAGACGACCACGGCGACACCGATCGCCACGCCCGCAGGCAGACAGCGTTTCACCGTTTCCAGGCGAATCAATTTCGCGGCCGCACCGGCACCAAACACAATCCCGATCGCCACCATCGCGTTGAGCAGCGTCGGCGTTTTATTATCGGTAATGCCCAGCGCCACCGGCACCCACAGCACCAGCAGGAAGCGCAGCGTCACGCCCGCGCCCCAAAACAGACTGGTTCCCACCAGCGAGAAACGGGTTTCACCGTCGCGCCACAACGTGGTGCAGGCAGCGAAAAATGTCCGCGTCATTTTTACCGGATGCCAGGACTGCCCGGCGCGCGCCGGCGTCAGTTTCGGGATAAACCAGTTCGCCGCCACTGCCGCACCATAGGCCAGCACACAGATCCCCAGCGCCGCCAGGATATTCCAGTCCGCCAGCGCACCGCCCGCCACAGAACCCAGCAAGATAGCGGCGATGGTAGACGCCTCCATCAGACCGTTGGCTTTTACCAGCTGTTCGCCACTGGCGATTTCACCCAGAATGCCGTACTTGGCCGGCGAATACGCGGCGGCCCCAATACCGACCAGCGTATAGCCGAGGAAAGGATTCAGACCGGCACAGATAACCGCCGCGCCGCCCAGTTTCAGCAGGTTAGCCACCATCATTACCCGCCCTTTGGAGAAGCTGTCGGCGAACTGCCCGACAAACGGCGCGAGAATGATGTAGGTGGCGACGAAGGCCATCTGTAAAACAGGCTGGCTCCAGTCGGGATAAAGCTGCTGTTTGATCAACGCCAGCGCGGCAAACAACAACGCGTTATCGCCAAAAGCAGATAAGAACTGCGCCACGATCACCGCCGTCATGCTTTTGGACATCAGCGGCGAGGCCGCCGCTAAAGGTTTACTCATGCCTCAGTCTCCGGTTTTTCTGCCATTTCGCGCAGGGTGACAAAATCAGGTTTACCGCTGCCGAGAAGCGGCAGGGCTTTTACCACACGAATATCACGCGGCACGGTAAGTTCCGGCAGCCCCAGTTCACGGGCAGCCTTACTCAGCGCATCACGACGTAATTGTGGGTCTGTGGTGAACAGCACCAGCGCTTCGCCTTTACTGCTGTCACTGCGCGACGTCGCGGCGTGTTGCGCATCCGCAGACGCCTTGATCGCCAGCTGTTCCACGCTTTCCAGTGAAACCATTTCGCCTGCCAGTTTGGCGAAGCGTTTCACGCGCCCACGAATGGCGCAGAAACCTTTTTCATCCAGCGTGACGATATCACCGGTGTCATACCAGCCAGCCTGCATTTCACCGTCGGCATTTTCAGCCTGCGGGGTTTCCAGTACGCCCGGATTTTCAACGCGCAGATAGCCTTTCATGATGTTCGGGCCGCGCAGTTGCAGCCGTCCGCCCTCTTCAATGCCCGGCACTTTAATCAGGCGCGCGTCCATTCCCGGTAAAATCTTCCCGACAGTGTTCACTTTGGTCGCCATTGGCACGTTAATCGCCACCACCGGCGCACACTCGGTCACGCCGTAGCCTTCCAGAATGCGGATACCAAATTTGTCCTGCCAGATTTCCTTAGTGCTTTCCGCCAGTTTCTCCGCGCCCGCCACCACGTAACGCAGGCGGGCAAAATCATAAGGATGGGCAAAGCGGGCGTAGTTGCCGAGGAAGGTCGACGTACCAAACAGCACGGTGCAGTTCTGGTCGTAAACCAGTTCCGGCACGATGCGGTAATGCAGCGGGCTGGGATAGAGGAACACGCGGGCACCGGTCAGCAGCGGTGTTAACAGACCGACAGTCAGGCCGAATGCGTGGAACAACGGCAGCGACGACATAAAGCGGTCACGCGGCGTAAAGTCTGCCACGGTACGGATTTGCTCGACGTTCGCCAGCAGGCTGGCGTGTGAATGCACCACGCCTTTCGGGTTGCCTTCCGAGCCGGACGTGAACAACACCAGCGCGGCATCATCGGCTTTTTGCGGCAGCATGGCGCGGCGAGGGAAAATCAGATGGAACAGGATCCACAGCTTATCTTGCGTGGTGACCGTGTCTTTTAAATCTTCCAGATACACCCAGTTCGCTTCCGGCACATTCTCGGGAAGATGCGTCAGTTTGCCTTTTTCTAGGAACTGACGGGAGGTGACGATGGTTTTGATCTGCGCCGCTTTCATTGCGCTTTGCAGGCCTTTCGCCCCGGCGGTGTAGTTAAGCAGCGCCGGAATACGGTTGCGCACAGAGGCACCGAACAGCGCCGCCGCCATGATGGTGGCATTCGGCAGCAGCATGCCGACGTGTTCCCCTTCGCGGGTGAAACGTTGCAGGATCCGGCTGACGCCGAGGGATTTTTTCAGCAGCCCCTGATAGGTATCTTCTTTAAACGCGATATCGGCGATGCAGGGTTTGCGGCGGCCATAACGGGTCTGCGCGGACAGCAGCGCTTCATACAGCGTTTCCGGTTCGCGGGTGGCCATGCGCGCCTGCATCATGATCTTATGCAATTGCTCTCCGGCCAGCACGCGGCGGTCGCGTGAACGCGGCGCATCCGGCATCGGGATAGTCTGCGGCGGTAACACGTTGATGGTAATTTTCGGGAACCAGCGAATCTTAAAGCTGCCGAACAGACGTCCAAACGGCGTGTATTCTGCGCCATCAATACGCACAGGGATCACCGTCGCCTGAGACTTCGCCGCCACAAAGGCCGCGCCGTCGTAAATTTTCATCAATGATCCGGTGACCGTAATACGCCCTTCCGGGAAGACCACCACCGGACGCCCCTTCTCGACCTGGCGGATCAGATGCTTGATCGCCATCGGTTTGGTCGGGTCGAGCGGCATAAAGTCAACGTACCGCTTCAACCAGCGCATATACCAGGTGTCGGTAATATTGGAATAGACGGCGAAAACCGGCTTCACCGGCAGGAAAAGCACCAGCAGCATGCCGTCAATAAAAGAAACATGGTTGGGGGTGAGCAATAAACGCGGGTAATCAAATGAGGATGTGGCCGGCGTCACAGTGACCCGAAACGCGATGCGGAACAGCCATCTGAACGCAGCGAAAAGAAAGTTATACATGTGTGCCATCTCCTTATGTGTCATCCCTGATCCTGAAAGAAAAAGGTTGGGGAAACAGCATACTATAAGCCGCAGAATAATGACGACAGTCAGCAGTGAGTTTAGGAGGAGGATGAGTAAGTGGGGACCGGAGGCAAAAAAAAACCTACGCATCTGCGTAGGTTGGTGCAAATCTAATCGGTATCAACATGCAGAGCACGTTGATGATTCACCAATCAATACCTCTGGGACGTTCAATCTAGCTGGTTTGTGGTAATCACAGCCAGCGGGCAATCGAAACATAATTCCGCAAAGTGTAACGAGTGGTGAAAATGTCCCCGGTTTTAATCATTTAGTGCGCACTGCGTGACTTCCACCAGACAACTCATGGCATTCGGACCCTGCGTAAGACGTGAAGTGCCGATATCCAGCGTCAGCACATTCGGGTTACCCGCCTGCTCGGTCTCCTGCCATTTGCCGCCAAAGCCAGGGTTAAACCAGGCGCCCGTCGACATCAGCACCACACCGCGCGTTATGCCATCGTTAAACGTCACTCCGGCCAGACAACTGCCGCGGGCATTATGCACTTTTACGCGATCGCCCTCATTCAGCTGGCGGCTGACGGCATCCTCCGGGTGCATAAACAGCGTTTCTTTACCGGCCGTTTTATTGGACTGCGCCAGCGGAGACTGATCGAGCTGGCTGTGCAGACGATCTTTCGGCTGAATGGAAATCAGGTGCAGCGGCCACTCTTTGGCTGTTTCAGCGCCCAGCCATTCTACCGGCGGCTGCCATTCAGGGTGTGGCGCGAAATCTGCGTAACCGTAACCGGCGATCGTTTCCGAGAACAGTTCGATTTTTCCGCTGTGCGTGCCGAGGGGATTTGCACGCGGACTTTTGCGGAACTCCTCGAAGAACACAAAATCTTTTTCCGGCATCGGCAGTTCGACAAAACCGCGCTCCCAGAACGTTTCAAAGTCCGGCCATTCCACGCCGGTGCCTTTTTGCGCTTCGCCGCACTGACGGTAAATATGGCGCAGCCACTGATCTTCATTACGCCCCTGCGTAAACTGTTCGCGATAACCGAGTCGGTCAGCGATGTCTGCAAAAATATCAAAATCGTTACGCGCCTGATGCTGAGGCGCAATCGCCTGATGCATCGCCAGCACGAAGCGGTCCCTCGAAGAACCGCCGATATCGTTGCGCTCAAGCGACGTCGTGGCAGGCAGCACGATGTCCGCCATCTGCGCGGCAGGCGTCCAGACGTTATCCTGTACGATTATGGTGTCCGGTTTCTGCCAGCCTTCGACCAGCCGGTTAAGCTGCTGATGATGGTGGAACGGATTTCCGCCCGCCCAGTGCACCAGATGGATATCAGGATAATGCTGCGTTTCGCCCTGGAATTCATACGGTTGCCCCGGATTGAGCAACATGTCGCTGATACGGGCGACCGGGATCGACAGGCCGGACGGATTTGGCCCTGCGCTGACGGCTGGCCCCGGCGTGTCATAACGCGGATTCCCGACGCTGTTCATCGAACCGTGACCAAACGAGAAACCGCCGCCCGGTAAACCCACCTGGCCGAGCATCGCGGAAATGGCGATCATCATCCAGTAAGGTTGCTCGCCGCGATGAGCACGCTGCACGGAATACGAACAGGTAATAAAGCTGCGCACACCAATCAACTCATCGGCCAGACGCGCAATGCGCTCCGCCGGAATACCGGTAATGTCGCTCGCCCACGCCGGGTCTTTCGCGATGCCGTCCGAATCGCCGCGCAGATAGGCGGCAAGTTGCGGATAACCGACGCAGTGACTGGCGAGAAACGCATCGTCCTGCGCCTCTTTGCGCTGAATTTCAAACGCGATCGCCATCATCAGCGCCGCATCGGTATTAGGGCGGATTGGGATCCACTCAGCATTGAGGAACGCCGGGCAATCGTCGCGCATCGGGCTGATATTAATGACGCGGGTGCCCTTCTTCGCCAGCTGCTCCAGCGCCGGTTTCAGCGTATGTTCTACTGCGCCACCTGACGCCACCTGCGCGTTTTTCAGCGCAAGGCCCCCGAAGGCCAGCAGGATTTCTGCGTGTTCAACCACGCTCGGCCATGAAGTCACCCGGCCGGTCAGCGGTGTAAAAGTGCCGATGACATAAGGCAGGAAAAACTGCGCCGAGCCCCAGCTGTAGTTGCCAAGCTGATCCACGCCACCGCCGCCGGTGAAATAAAAACGACGCACCAGCGATCGGGCATGATGCAGACGCCCGGCGGAGGACCAGCCGTAAGAGCCGTTGAAAATGCCGGAAGCGCCATAGCGGTCGCGCACACGCCGGTTTTCTTCCGCCACCAGATCCAGCGCCAGATCCCAGTCCACTTCGACAAAATCTTCCCGGCCACGCAGCGAGCGAGCGCTGTTTTCGCGTTTTTGCAGCCACGAGCGACGCACAGCCGGTTTACGGATACGCTTGTCGGAATAAACCAGCGGCACAATGGAATCCAGTAAAGGCGAGGGATCGGCATCCGCTTTATAAGGTTCACAGCGGATCAAGCGGCCATCTTCCACCACGGCGGTGTACGCGCCCCAGTGAGCCAGTTGCGGATAGCGTTTTATCGACATAATTTCTATTTTTCTCAGCGCAGATGAATGACCTTAAAAATACCATTCAGGACGCTGGCAGTTCAAAGAACAAATAATCTTAATAAAATGCATTTCCGCCCTATCGCACTGGGATTTCCGTTAATCACCACGATCTTTTTCTATTACATCGCCCTTACATCTAAAAGTTGCGATCAGCCTCCTTGCAGCGACCGGTCTTTTCCGCAAAACTGGTCAGTGTAAACGATTACCCTCACGGAATAGCGGAAGTGTTATGGCAACGATTAAGGATGTAGCAAAACTGGCAGGCGTATCGGTTGCGACCGTTTCACGCGTGATTAACCATTCTCCTAAAGCCAGCGAAAGCTCGCGGGATGCGGTTCAGAGCGCCATGCAACACCTGCAATATCATCCGAATGCCAATGCGCGCGCCCTGGCTCAACAGGCGACCGAAACATTGGGGCTTATCGTGGCAGACGTTTCTGACCCGTTCTTCGGCGCGATGGTCAAAGCGGTGGAACAGGTGGCCTACGCCACCGGCAATTTTCTGCTGATTGGTAACGGTTATCACAACGTCGAAAAAGAGCGTCAGGCCATTGAACAGTTGATCCGCCACCGCTGTGCCGCGTTAGTGGTGCATGCCAAAATGCTGCCTGAAGATGAACTGACCAGCCTGATGCAACAAATCCCCGGTATGGTGCTGATTAACCGTACGCTGCCGGGCTTCGAGCAGCGCTGTATTGCCCTTGATGACCGTTACGGTTCCTGGCTGGCAACCCGCCATCTGATTCAGGCCGGGCATAAACGCATCGCGATTTTGTGTTCTGACCACGGCATTTCCGACGCCAGCGATCGCCTGCAGGGCTATATCGACGCCCTGACGGAGAATAATATTCCGGTGGATGACAAGCTGATCGCCTACGCCGAACCCGATGAAATCGGCGGTGAAAAAGCCATGGCGGATTTACTCGGTTTGGGAAAAGGATTTACCGCGGTGACCTGCTATAACGATTCGATGGCCGCCGGTGCATTATCGGTGTTAAGCGATAACAGCATTGATGTACCGGGAGAAATTTCACTGATTGGGTTTGATGATGTGCTGATTTCACGCTATCTGCGTCCGCGTCTGACTACCGTGCGTTATCCGGTGGTGGCGATGGCGAATCAGGCGGCGCAGCTGGCGTTAGCGCTGGCCAATGGCTTGCCGTTACCGGAAACCACCCACATGTTCAGCCCGACGCTGGTGCGCCGACACTCGGTGAGCAACCCGGCAGGCAACTAAAGAAATTGGCGAAACAGATGCACCGGTTTATCAGGATAATCCAGCGCATCGCCAATATACTGCCAGCCAAAACGCTCGTAATAGCCGGTAAATTCAGCGTACAAGTACACCTCACGAAAGCCGCTGCGGCGGCTCTGTTCCAGAACGAATGCCTGCAACTGTTGCCCCAGCCCCTGTGAGCGGAACTCCTCATCGACGTACAGCGCCGCCAGCCACGGGGTCAGATCCTGGCGGCTGATCAGATCACAGCCCCACCGTTCCCGCCAGTGTCTCGCCTGCCAGCGCGATAAACGTTTGCGGCAGATCCGCGCCGCTCAGGCTGCTTTGCACTACGCTTGCAAAAAAATCCCGACTGTTATCGCTGCCGAAAGCCTGCCATAACCAGTCCGTCACCTGTTCTTTGAATTCAGGCCGGTCGCTGAGATTAATGATGTTAATTGCACTCAAACCATTTTACCCTGAAAAATCGGCACGGATTCAAACAGATAACCGTCAAACTCTGGCGCATCGACATCCGACAATTCCATCAGCGTATTTTTCACGTTTTCCATGTGCTGCCACATCGCCTGGTACGAGCCCATCACGTCGCGACGTCGCAGTGCCGCCAAAATATTCTGATGATCAGCCAGCCACTTCAGGCGATAACCGCGCGTGGCGATGTGGCTGTGTAACTGTTTCCACAACGGGCTGGAGTCACGGTGCATCCAGATATTTTTGACGGAATCGAGCAACATCTGATTTTGCGTCGCCCCGGCAATCAGCAGGTGAAACAGCCGGTCATTGTCGCCGCTCTCATCGTTGGCGACGATTGCAGTTTGCTCCTGCTCCAGCGTACGGCGCAGATTTTCGATATCTGATTTGGTCGCCATTTTGGCGGCAAACGCGGCGATATTGCTTTCGAGCAACTGCCGCGCCTGCAGGATTTCAAAGGGGCCGATCTGCCCCTGATACATCAGTTCGTCTTCGCCTTCTTCCTGAGAAGGAATGCGGATCACGTACACGCCGGAACCCTGACGGATATCCACCGTGCCTTCCAGTTCCAGCATCAGTAAGGCTTCGCGCACAATCGTCCGGCTGACGCCGTAGGTTTCCGCCATGTTGCGTTCCGGCGGCAGGCGGGATCCCACAGCAAAATGCCCTTGCTTGATTTGCTCGCGCAGGTCATGCCCGATTTCCTGATACTGCTTTCTGTCCTGCGAAACCACACCCTTTTCCACACAATCACCCTGATGCATAAACCAAAAAAGACCGGATGTTACTGTATCAGAGATAACGCCTGATCCAGCACTTTTGCACCGTTTAACGTGCCGTAAGCCACCATGTCGATCACTGCAATCGGGATACCCTGTTCGTCGGTCAGCTTCTTATTTTCCGCCAGTTTGAATCTCACCTGCGGCCCTAACAACACCACCTGAATATCCCGGCCATAGGCTTCCAGCTCATCTCGCAGATTATTTTCCGGGATGGCGTAGATTTTAAATTCCAGGCCACGGGCCGCGGCTTCTTTTTCCATTTTGGTGACCACAAGCGAGGTAGACATGCCTGCTGAACACGCTAATACGATACGTTTCATAGTATTTCCTTAAGTTATTTATCTTCGTCATCCAGCGTCAAAGACAACACGCCATTGTCACTGAGGGATTTAAACCAGCGGGACGATTTTTTCTGATGGCGGTTACGGTTGTCATCAAGATCAATTTCAATCAACCCGTAGCGATTTTTAAACGCATTCATCGGCGAGACATTATCGGTAAATGCCCACAGCATATATCCCTGACAATTTGCGCCGTCTTCCCGCGCTTTTAGCGTCCAGTAAAGATGCTCGGCGATAAATTCGATCCGATAATCATCCTGAATTTCGCCGGAAATTGCGTCGCGGAACTGCCCTTCGTTTTCGATACCCATGCCGTTTTCAGCCACAAACCACGAAATATTGCCGTATTCGGTTTTAATGCGCATCGCCATGTCATACACCACGCGCGGATAAATTTCCCAGCCACGGGATTTATTCATCCTTCGGCCCGGCAATTCAAAATGCTCGTAATAATACGCCGGATGGAATGGCGTCTCTTTATTCCATTCGCGGGAGGGGGCTTTTACCCGGTGCGGGTAATACAAATTAATCCCCACTTCATCGACGGTGTTATTGCGAATTATCGTCAGCTCAGCTTGTGAATAATCAAAATGCACGCCGTGCTTTTCCAGTAATGCCAGCAGTTCCTGCGGGTATTCCCCTTTAATCATCGGATCTAAAAATACGCGGTTATAAAATAAATCGTATATGCGTGCCGCCTGCTGGTCGTGCGCCGCGGTTGAACGGGCGTAAGTCACTTCCGGATTTAAAATCACCCCGACGGTGCCTGAGGCGTTATACCCTTTGCGGTAAAACAGCTCGACCACTTTGGCGGTCGCCAGCACTTTGTGGTGATTCCACTGCATCCATTTTGCGGTGTTTTGCTCGAACGGCCAGCGGATTGCGTCCAGATACACGCGGGTCTGCACCACTACCGGTTCATTAAATGTAAACCAGCGGCTGACTTTGTGGGCGTAACGCTCAAACACCTTTTCCGCATACAACACAAACAGTTCGACAACTTTCTTTGAGCTCCATCCGTCATATTTTTCAATCAGATACGCCGGAAGTTCGTAGTGTTCGAGGCACAGCATGGGCTCGATACCGTTGCGTTTCATCTCATCGAGCAGGTCGTCGATGTAAGCGGCGTACGCTTCATCGACGGTGCCCAGCTCATAGTCGGTGAGAAAGCGCGACCAGTTGATCGAGGTGCGGTAGTGGCTCAGCCCGCTGGCTTTCATCAGCGCCACGTCTTCTTTATAACGGTTGATGAAATCCGTGGCTTTCGCCGGGCCGTAGCCGTTGTGCCAGACGTGACGGCTGTTTTTGTACCAGAGATCCAGATACGAATCCTGCCCGTCTTTCTTGCCGCTCCAGCCCTCGGTCTGCCACGCGGAAGCCGCGGCGCCGAGGATAAATCCTTCAGGAATGGCGATGGTAACCTTGCTCATAACAGTCCTCTTTGTCCGGATGAATTGACTCAGGCCGTCGCCGCCTGTTTTTGCTGCATCGCTTCAAGCTGTGCCTGTTCGGCGCGGCGGGAAGCCACTTTCACGAACGGCAGATAAATCAACACCGACACCACAATGCAACCGGCCTGAGTGATCACAGCCCCCATCGAACCGGCGGTAGAAAGCCAGGCGTTGATGATAGGCGGCGTAGTCCACGGCACCATGACAACCGCGCGTCCGGCAAAACCGAGGCTGGTGGCAAAATAACCGATGGTCCCGGTGATGAGCGGCGTGATGATGAACGGGATCGCCAGAATCGGGTTCAGCATGATGGGCATACCGAAAATCACCGGTTCATTGATGTTAAAGACGCTTGGCCCGAGTGACAGTTTGGAGATTTCGCGCATCTCTTTACGACGCGTGGCGAGCATGACGGCCAGCAACAAACCGATGGTGCAACCGGAACCCCCGATACTCATGTACACATCCCAGAACGGCATGGTGATGATGTTCGGTACTTCATGACCCTGCTCGAAGGCCGTCATGTTGACCATGATCGCGCCCAGCAGCAGGGGTTCGCGGATAGGCTTGATCATCTGATTGCCGTGAATACCGATCACCCAGAACAGTTGCGCCACAAACATCAGCAGCAGAATGCCCGGCAGGCTTTGCATCACCGACTCCAGCGGACGCTGGATCACCTGATACACCGCATCGTACAAATACATGCCGGTGACCTGATGGAACACAAAACCAAAGGTGGCAATGATCACCACGGTAATAATGGCGGGGATTAATGCGGAGAATGACGCCGAGACATTCGGCGGCACGCTTTCCGGCATCTTAATTCGCAGGCCGCTGTAGCTTTCGAGCTTGGAATAAATTTCTACCGAGAGGATGGCAATAAACATGCCGAGGAACAGACTTTTCGTATCGGAGAATTGTTTGGCCAGCACATCTTTCACTTCCTGCATCTGACCATTGACCATCATATCGACAGTGGTCGGCGTCACGGCAATAAAACAAATGACCGCCAGCAGTCCGGGAAATAATGATCGCGAGCCGTTAATTCTGCCTAATTCAATACCGATCAGGAAGACGGCACCAATGGTCAGGAAACTCAGCGTGGCGTAGTTAATGCTGCTCATAATCGGTTTGAGCGTCGCCAGCCATGACAACATTTCAAAGTGAGCCAATCCGTTTTTCGGATCCATCACCATGTTAGAAATTAATACCGAGAATGCCCCTACAATAATAACGGGCATTAATGTGATAAAAGCAGCTTTGATAGCCATAATGTATCTGTAGCTATTAAAGGTATTGGCGAATCCCCCGAGAGAATCGATAAAACGGTCTTTAAATGACATGACACCACCTCTTTTAATTTTGTTTCACGCTTTGCAGGTGTTTGTTTCGCATTGACCTTTTATGCATCTGAAAGAAAAGGTGTCGCGCGAAGTAGAGCCAGATTCCGTTTCTGAGAGTGATCCTGTCGGCCACATGTCGGCGTTATTTCATCAATAATGCGAAATGTGGCATGCCAAAAAATAGCTGAATGAGAATTAATTTCTGTGACATTGTTCTCACATGTGAATATTGGAATTCCAATATGATGAATTCACCCTTTTCTGGTATACCAATTTGGAGTTTTCGATGGAATTCGATCTGGAACAAACGGTGATGGAGTTATTGATCAACGCCGGAGAAGCACGATCTAACGCGATGATGGCGATTCAGCACGCACGTAAAAAAGAGTGGGAACAGGCTGATGCCATGCTGAAAGCCTCAGACGATGCGGCGCGTATCGCGCACAAAGTGCAGACGCAGCTGATTGGTCTGGATGAAGGCGTGGGCAAAATTCCGGTGAACCTGATCATGGTGCATTCGCAGGATCACCTGATGACCGCCATGCTGTGCCGTGAACTGGCCGAAGAGATCGTGTTACTGCGTAAAGAGATGTTTGATAAGTAATGAGTTTATCACTCAGGAATTCCCCTGAATCCTTTGAGTGGCATCAGGGCGGCAACGCAATGAAACCCCGGTCACATACACAAGAATGTGACCGGGGTTCACGAAAGGCAGCCAACGCAGAGTCAGCGCGAAGGATGACGGGGATTACAGTTCTAAGGCGATCAGCTCTTCTACCGTCTGACGACGACGAATCAACCGCGGTACGCCATGCTCAAACAACACTTCCGGCAGCAGCGGGCGGGTGTTGTAGTTGGATGACATGGATGCGCCGTACGCCCCGGTGTCGTGGAACACCAGATAATCACCGATTTGTACCGGCGGCAGCGGGAAGGTTTCGACTCCGCCGCCTGCCTGCTGGGTAAAGACGTCGCCGGATTCACACAACGGCCCGGCGATCACAGCATCAGTCAGCGGCTGTCCGCTCACATCGCGACCATCTGCCGGTAACAGCGAAATATGGTGATAGCTGCCGTACATCGCCGGGCGCATCAGGTCGTTAAAGCCTGCGTCGCACAGCACAAAGTGACGGCTGCCCATGTCTTTCACTGCGCGGATTTGCGCCACCAGCACGCCGGATTCCGCCACCAGGAAACGCCCCGGTTCGATTTCCAGTTTAACGTCATGCCCCAGATGCGCGGCGATTTGCTCACGCGCACGGTTCCACAGGCCAAAATAGTGGCCGGTATCAATGGATTCTTCTTCAAAATGATACGGGATCGACAGACCGCCACCGGCTGAAATCGCTTCAATATCTTGTCCGGTTTCAATCACCTGACTGACCATCGCATCGCACACCTGCTCCAGATGCCCGTAATCCACACCGGAACCGATATGCATATGAATACCCACCAGTTTCAGGCCGTACCGGCTGATTTCTGCCATTGCCTGTGGCAAATCGGCATACCAGATCCCGTGTTTGCTGTTTTCGCCGCCGGTATTGGTTTTCTGGCTGTGACCGTGACCGAAGCCCGGATTCACGCGCAGCCACACCGGATGCCCGGCTTTGTGCTGACCAATCTGGCTGAGCATGTCGATGGAACCGGCGTTCACCGGAATATCCAGCGCCGTCACGCGCTCCAGCGTCGGCTGATCCAGCACGTCGGCGGTAAAGACTATCTCACTGTCTTCACGGCCCGGAATAAAACCGGCCACCAGCGCACGTTCAATTTCACCCAGTGAAACGGAATCGACTTTCACGCCCTGCTCGCGCATCAGACGCAAAATATGAATATTGGAACAGGCTTTTTGCGCAAAACGGATGACGTCGAACTGACGCAACTGCGCGATGCGCGCTTTGATGATCTCAGCGTCATACGCCCACACAGGGCAGCCAAATTGTTGCGGCAGAGCCAGTAAATTCGCGGCATTAAGCGCGGTAGACAGGTCGTTCAGGGCGCGTGGCATAAGATTTTCCGTCAGGTGAATTCAGTCATATTTCCCTCAGTATGCCGCGTGACTGACCGGCGATAAAATATCTATTTCAGGCCAGTCTATTCATTTATGATATGGGCTGTTCCTTCGCTCACCGGATAAACCCATGCCTGCGATTTCCCTGCGCCATATCGAAATTTTTCATGCGGTCATGACCACCGGCAATCTGACCGAAGCCGCCGCGTTGCTCAATACCTCGCAGCCGACGGTCAGCCGCGAACTGGCGCGCTGCGAAAAGCTGCTGAATTTGCAATTGTTCGAGCGGTTGCGCGGGCGTTTATACCCGACGGTGCAAGGGTTGCGGCTGTTTGAAGAAGTGCAGCGATCGTATTACGGGCTGGACAGGATCGTCAGCGCGGCGGAAGGCATCCGTCAGTTTGAGCAGGCGCAACTCTCTATCGCCTGCCTGCCGGTGTTCAGCCAGTCGCTGCTGCCTGCGGTGTGTAAGCCGTTTCTCGACCGCTACCCCGACGTGAGTTTCAACATCGTGCCGCAGGAATCGCCGCTGCTGGAAGAGTGGCTGTCGGCGCAGCGTCATGATTTAGGACTGACGGAAAACATCCAGACGCCCGCCGGAACCGAGCGCCAGACGCTGCTCACGCTGAACGAGGTGTGTGTACTGCCGTCCGGGCATCCGCTGGCGGAAAAATCACGGCTGACACCCCAGGATTTCAGCGGCCTGAATTTTATCAGCCTGTCGGCCACCGACAGTTACCGCCATCTGCTCGACACTTTATTTACGGAACAACAGGTTTCGCGGCGGCTGGTGATGGAAACTCACAGCGCCGCGTCGGTGTGCAGCATGGTGCGTGAAGGCGCGGGCGTTTCCATCGTTAACCCGCTGACTGCGCTGGATTATTCTGCTAAAAACAGCGAAAACGGCGTCGTATTACGGGAGTTCAGCATCGCTGTGCCGTTTACCGTCAGCCTGATCCGCCCGCTGCACCGCCCCGCTTCCGCGCTGGTCACCACGTTTATTGAACACTGCCATCAGCAGGCACAACGTTTTGCCGGACGCCTTGAGGCCGCGCTGATGCGCTGACTTGTAAATGATAATCATTATCCATAACATGCGGGCAGCATCCCGCTATGGAAAATGAGGATCACCATGAACAAGTTTTTACTTCTGGCCATTCTGGCTCTGACCGCCTGCTCCACCGCCCCGCGCCACACCGCCAAACCGCTGACGGCGCCGGGCGGCATCATCACTGATTTGCACACCGGCGCAACCCTTTCTCCGTCTGAGTTGCTCAGCAGACTGGCTGCCCAACCCCGCGTTATCGTCGGTGAAAAGCACGACAACCCGACACATCATCAGATTGAAAACTGGCTGGTACAAAGCCTGCCGGCAGTGCGTCCGCAAGGCAGCGTGCTGATGGAAATGCTGACGCCGGATCAGCAGCCGAAAGTGGATCAGGTGAAGGCCTGGCTGCAAACCGGGCCGGACGCCCGCCCTGCGCATGTCGCAGAACTGATTAACTGGCAAAAAAGCTGGGACTGGTCGATGTACGGCGATGTGGTGATGAGCGCCATGAAAGCGCCGTATCCGCTGCTTTCTGCCAATCTGGATCGCAGTGAAATCATGGCGTTCTATGAAAATCCGCAGTTCCCGGCCGGTACCCGTTCGGCGGATCCTGCGGTACGAAACGCCATCAGCGACACCATCCGTACCTCTCATCAGCAAAATATCGGCGCAGAACAGCTGCACGCCATGCTGGCGATCCAGCAGCAGCGCGACCGTCGCATGGCCCAGCGGCTTCTTGCCGCGCCCGCCCCGGCTTTGCTGATCGCTGGCGGTTATCACGCAGGCAAAAGTATCGGCGTGCCGGTGCATGTCAAAGATCTCGATGCGACGGCGTCCGTCACTGTACTTCTTCTGGCGGAAACGGGCGTGACGGTCGATAAATCGCAGGCCGATTTCGTGTGGATAACCCCGGCAGCAGCCATTAAACCCGGCGCGAAATGACCCTTAAGTTATTGTGCTCACTGAATTAAAAATGTGGAGACTGTGAAAGTTTCTTGTAAAGAGCCATTACAAATGATTACTATTATCAAATAATATTGAATCTCATTATCATTTTAATGGACTAAATGACCACTCACTTTCTTACCGGTACACCGGTCGCTGCGGGGCTTGTTTTGCGCCCTCAGCGCCGCATTATCGGGCTGATATTGTCCCTGACAGCACACGGCGCGCTGGCCGCCTATTTATTGTGGTCAGCGCCCGTGCCGCCGCCGTACGAGCTGCCGCCACCCGCCGTGATGGTGACGCTTTCTGCCAGCGTCGAAAATAATCAAACCACCAAACCGCTGCCCGTCGGCCTTCAGCAGGCGGTGGATTCGGCTGCGTCCAGCAAGCAGGAAACAACGCCACAGTTGCAGAAAAACATCACGCCGCCGGTAAATGAAAGCGCAGAAATCAAACTGGTTCAGCAACGTAAAAAACCGCAAGAACAGCCCAAACGCCGCAAACCGGTACAAAAAACGCAGGAACGCCAGCAGGATCCCACCCGCGCTTCCGCCGCCAGCGCGGCTGCTCCGCCGGTCACGGCGGCGGTTTCCGATAAAATTGCCGCGCCGATGAACAGCGATTCCTCACAGACCCGCGACGCCAAAGTGACCTGGGAAACACGGGTGAAAGTGCAGCTTAACCGCCTGAAAAAATATCCGCCGGACGCCATTTCGCGCCACCGCACCGGCGTCGCGCTGGTGGCTTTTGTCGTCGATCAGCGCGGCGAAGTGATCAGCAGCCGGTTAGTGAAATCTTCCGGCACGATGTCGATGGACGCCGAAGCGCTGGCGGTTTTACAGCGCGCCAGCCCGCTGCCGCAACCGCCGGGCGAGATGCTGAAAGCCGGTCAGGTGCCGGTGACGATGCCACTGGAATTTACCCTGAGCGGCGCAAACAGCCGCAAGTCTTAACGGAATACTATGACTCTTTCACGATTGATGACGCTGCTGACGGCGGGAACGCTCTTTGTCTGTACCACCCCCTCAGCGCAACCCGTGCCGCCGGTTGCCGAAAAGCATCCGCATATTTTGCAGATGGCCGGTGAAAGCCGGACGGACGATTATTACTGGCTGCGCGATGACAGCCGTCAGAACCCGAAAGTCTTGAATTATCTGCGTGCCGAAAATCAGTACAGCGCCCGGATGATGTCCGGCTGGGCAGCATTAACGGAAACCTTGTATCAGGAAATGCGCCCCCGCCAGGGGGAACACACCGAATCTGTGCCGTATGAACTGCACGGTTATCGTTATCAGCAGCGTTATCTGCCCGGCAAAGATTATGCGCAATATCTGCGTCAGCCGGTCAGCGGCAATGCGGTCTGGCAGACGCTGGTGGACGCCAGCCAGCGCGCCGCCGGGCACAGGTATTATCAGTTTGGCGGGCTGGAAATCAGCACAGACAATCAGCAGATGGCCATCGCCGAAGACACCCAGGGACGCCGCCAGTACAGCATCAGTCTGCGCAATCTTAATACCGGCGTCTGGCAAAATAATGTGCTGCAAAACACCTCGGGAAATATGCAGTGGTCGGCGGACGGCCAGTATCTGTTTTATATCCGCAATCATCCGCAAACGCTGATGCCGTATCAGGTTTTCCGTCATAAGACGGGCACGCCGGTTTCTCAGGATGCGCTGGTGTATGAAGAAAAGGACGGCGGTTTTTACCTCGGCCTTTCGCGCACGGCCTCTGACGATTATCTGATGATCGTCAGCAGCGGTAATACGTCTTCCGATGTGCGGCTGATCCCGGCCAGTGAACCGCTGGCTGCGCCGCAGCTATTCGCAGCCCGTCGTCCGGGCGTGGAATATTATCTGGACCATTATCGCGGTCAGTTTTACATCCACTCCAGTCTGCACAGTCCGCATTTTGGATTGTATGCAACGCCGTCAGCAGGTTCGCCCTGGCAGACACTGGTCGCGCCGGATGATCAGCGGGATCTGGAAAACTTTGCCCTGTTCCGCCATCAGCTGGTGCTGCAAGTCCGCAGTCAGGGACGCGTTCAGCTGGAAATGATCGGCTGGAAAACCGGACAGACGCGCAACGTGACGTTTGACGAAGACAGTTACATGGCGTGGCTCGGTTCAAATCCCACGCCGGACACCGACAAACTGCGCTACGGCTATTCGTCCATGACCACTCCGACGCGGATTTATGAATGGGACATGTCCACCGGCACCCGCACGCTGTTGCAGCAGAAACCGGTGGAAGGCGTGGATCCGGCACATTACGCCAGCCAGCGGGTGATGATCACCGCGCGCGACGGCGTACAGGTGCCGGTTTCGCTGGTGTACCGCAAATCACTGTTCCGCAAAGGCCATAATCCGCTGCTGGCTTACGGCTATGGCGCGTACGGCATGAGTATGGATCCGGCGTTTGGTGCCAGCCGCATCAGCCTGTTAGACCGCGGATTTGTCTTTGCCCTGATCCACGTGCGCGGCGGCGGTGAACTGGGCCAGCAATGGTATCAGCAGGGTAAGCTGAAAAATAAAGCCAATACTTTCAATGATTTTATCGACGCAACTCAGGCGCTGGCGCAACAAGGCTTCGGCCAGCCGGGACATTTATATGCCATGGGCGGCAGCGCGGGCGGCCTGCTGATGGGTGCGGTCATCAATCAGCAACCGGGCTTGTTTCACGCCGTGGTCGCGCAGGTGCCGTTTGTCGATGTGCTGACCACAATGTCAGATCCGACGCTGCCGCTGACCGAAGGCGAATATGAGGAATGGGGAAATCCGGCTGAGCCTGCCGCGTATCAGCGCATTAAATCTTACAGCCCGTATGACAATGTGCATGCGGCGGCGTATCCCAACCTGCTGGTCACCGGCGGATTATTCGATTCGCAGGTGCCGTACTGGGAACCGGCCAAATGGGTCGCGCGTTTACGTACCATGAATCAGGGATCGTCAGTGATTTTACTGACCACCGAGATGGCGGCCGGTCATGGCGGAAAATCAGGTCGCCTTAACCGGCTTAAAAATACCGCGCAGGAATACAGTTTCATTATTCAGATGGACCAAAATAATAATAACCGTAACACCCATTGGTAATTAATTAGAAAGCAACGCTGAGCAATAAAAATTAGAAAATAAAGCCTTCTGAGGGAATATGAAAAATAACATTTTAACCGGCATGCTCAGTGCCGGTTTAGTGCTGGCTGCACCGCTGGCATTTGCTGACACCACAGAAACAGAAAGTAATAAAGAATCGGTCACTTTCAGTCCGCTGAAAGTCTCGGCGGATAAACTCAGCAGTGAACATGAAGCGATGGCGAAACCCGGCGCATTCAGCTCACGCGGGGAAAATACCAATCTGCAATCCACCGATTCCGTATTACGCAGTATGCCGGGCACGTTCACGCAAATTGACCCCAGCCAGGGCACGGTAGACGTCAATATTCGTGGCATGTCCGGCTTTGGTCGCGTCAACACCATGATCGACGGCGTGACGCAAAACTTCTACGGTTCTTCGGTGCCGGGCGGTATTTCGCATGGCTCCACCAGCAGCGCATCGGGCGCGTTAATCGACCCGAACTTCCTGGTGGGCATTGATGTCTCGCGCGGCACCAGCGTCGGTTCGGCGGGCGTCAACGCCCTGGCGGGCAGCGCTAATCTGCGCACTCTCGGCGTGGACGATGTGATTTTTTCCGGCAATCCGTTTGGCATCCGCACCCGTTTCTCGGCGGGCAATAACGGCATTGGCGAAAGTGGCATGGTCGCCGTCGCCGGTAAAACCGATGCGTTCACCGACACCGGCAGTTTCGGGATTATGACGGCCATCAGCGGCAGCTCCATCGACGCCCAGTTTAAAAATGGCGACGGCCAGAGCAGCAGCGATTTCGGCTACGAAAAAAGTTATCGCCAGAATCCGAAATCCCAGTTAGTTAAAGTGGATATTAAGCCCGATGAATTTAACAGTGTCGAATTATCCGGCAGACATTACGGGAATAAATTTACCCAGCGTGATATCACCAGCGATGACTTCTATGTGAAATATCATTACGCGCCGTTCTCCGAGCTGATTGATTTTAATTTAATGCTCAGCACCAGCCGCGGAAATCAGAAATACGATAACAACACCTTGTATACGTTTTATAATACGGATGCCAGCAATCAGTCAGATGCTGTCGATATCAATAATACCTCGCGCTTTGCGTTTGCCGGAGTCGATACCGCCTGGAGTTACGGCAGTAAAATCATGCGCAATAAGTACGATAAAAATATCAACAGCAATGCCTGGTCTGAAGATAATCCCGACGCAGGCCAGCAGTCGATTGAGAACAATACGTTCCAGCCTTCCGGCAAGCAGGACGTTTACAGCCTGTACACCGGGCTGGAGCTGAAAAAAGGCATCTGGAAAGGTAACGTTGATCTCAACTACAGCTATTACGATCTCAGCGGTTACAAACCGGCGTGCGACCCGCGCGTCACCTGCTTCCCGCAGGGCGGTCAGAATATCAGCCTGACCGAAGACGGCTTTAACCCGTCGGTGATGCTCTCGGCGGAAATCCGTCCGTGGTTCGAACCCTTCGTCAGTTACAGCAAATCCATGCGCGGCCCGAACGTGCAGGAAGTGTTTTTCTCTAACTCCGGCGGCGCCTCGATGAACCCGTTCCTCAAAGGCGAACGTGCGGAAACGTATCAGATCGGTTTTAACTCCACGGCGGGTAACCTGTTGTTTGAAGAGGATTCCTTCCGCCTGAAAGCCCTGTATTACACCAGCAAAATCAAGAATTACATCTACAGTGATTCCTTTATGGTGTGCCGCAACGGGCGTAAATGCAGCATCGGCGAGAATCTGCAAAACGACTGGGAAGATCAGAGCGAAGACTATTCCGACAACATGTACATTTACGTCAATTCCCTGTCTCCGGTGCGCACGCACGGCGTGGAAATTGAGGCGGAATACGATACCGGTTGGGCCTTCACCCGGCTCTCTTTCAGCAAGGAACACACCAATCAGCCCACGTCGATTGCTACCGGTTCGTTTGGCGTCGGCAACATCAATGAATTGCCGGAGATGTTTTTCACCGTCGATACCGGCGTGCGCTTCCTTGATGAAAGCCTGACCGTCGGAACACTGGTGAAATACACTGGCAAAACCCGCCGTACCTCGCCGGATCAGAATTTCAATGAGACGACCGGTGCGCTGGAAAATGAAGAGATGCCCAACATTCCGACCATTATCGACCTTTACAGCACGTACGAATTTAACCGTAATCTGATGCTGAAATTCTCCGTGCAGAACCTGATGGATAAGGATTATTCAGAAGCACTGAATAAACTGAATTCGATGTATGGCCAGAACGATCCGGGCACGGCGGTGAATACGGCGCGCGGCAGAACTTATCTGGTGGGCGGCGAAGTCCGTTTCTGATAAGCCACTGACCGGTCAAAGCAGAAATAAAAAAGGCCACGCAGGCGTCATTGTGCGTGGCCTTTCCACTCGTCATTGGCTGATATTCATTTGCTGAATTACGCCGCTGCTTTCACCGCTTTCTTCGCCGCACGACGGAAAGTGATCACGCACAGCACGAAGCCGATTGCGCCCAGTCCGCCCGCCGCAAGAGGCACGGTGCTCAGCCCCATTCCGCGTTCAATGACCGCACCGCCAACCCACGCCCCCAGCGCGTTCCCGACGTTAAACGCCGCAATATTCAGCGTGGAAACCAGATTCGGCGCGTTTTTGCCGTACGTCACCACGTTAACCTGCAACGCGGGCACCGCAGCAAAGTTCACCATCGCCCAGATAAACAGCGTGATTTCCGCCGCCACCAGATGAACGCTGGTGAAGCTGAACAGCACGGAGAACACCGCGATCAGCAGAAAAGTGGTGGTCAGCGAAACACCCAGACGCCAGTCCGCCAGGCGCCCGCCCACGACGTTACCGATGGTCAGACCGAGGCCGATCAGCAGCAGCGTCCAGCTGACGCCGTGCTCAGAGACACCGGTAATTTCGGTGAGGATCGGTGCGATATAGGTAAACAGCGCGAACATTGCCGCCGCAAAGAAAATGGTGATCGACAGCGACAGCCATAACCCCAGGCTGCCCAGCGCACGGATTTCCTTACGCAGATCGGTCGGTTCTTCTTCTTTCTTATCCGGCAGATTTTTATACAGCGCGAACAGTGACGCCACACCAATCACCGCGACGACCCAGAACGTTGAGCGCCAGCCGAACACTTGTCCGAGGGCGGTACCGAGCGGAACGCCCAGCACGTTAGCCAGTGTCAGGCCGGTGAACATCAGCGCAACGGCCGAAGCACGGCGGTTAGGCGCGACCAGACTGGCTGCCACCACGGCACCAATCCCGAAGAATGCGCCATGACACAGCGCCGTGATCACACGCGCCAGCATCAGGAAACCGTAGCTGTAGGACAGCGCGCACATCACGTTGCCAATAATAAAGATGCTCATCAGCAGCAGCAGGGTGTTCTTACGCGGCAGTTTTGCCGTCAGCACGGCCATGATTGGCGCGCCTATGGCAACGCCCAGCGCATATCCACTGATCAGCCAACCGGCAGAAGGAATACTGACATGCAGATCACCCGCCACATTGGGGAGCAGCCCCATAATGACGAATTCAGTGGTACCGATGGCAAACGCGCTGAGCGCCAGTGCCAGGAGTGCGACAGGCATAAAAACTCCGGAAATTTTTTAGTGATGAGTAAAGGCGCCGGTATGACACCGGACTGGCTTAAATACCACGTTGATCACACTTATGACCAGACGCAGTCTGTGCCCTTACTGCCTGAAAAATGGCCGAAACCCTGATTAATCTTTACATAACAATACATTGCAGATAATGCGCTGGCTGCGAAAAAGGAACCGATTCCAGTCTTTATCTTCCCCGGCTGGCTCCGTGTTTTTCATCGGACAGCGACAGCCAGCGCGGATGGCCTTTAAACCACTCCACCAGAAAATCCAGTAGCGCACGCAATGCGGAGGGCATTTGCCTGCGTGAGGTGTAAATGGCATAAATCCCCATTTCCTGCGGCTGCCATTCCGGTAGCAGTAACACCAGCTGGCCCGCGGCGATAAGCGGTGCCGCCGAGTAATAAGGCTGCATCACGATGCCCGCCCCTTCCACCGCGCCGGTCAGCAGCACCAGCGATTCATTGGCGCTCAGATTGCCGCTGACCGGCACCGAGATTTTTTCCCCCTGATGCTCAAACTGCCACAGACTTTTGCCAAACCAGGTGTACGTCAGGCAATTGTGAACCGCCAGATCCTGCGGATGCTGCGGTGCGCCCTGCGCGGCCAGATACGCCGGAGACGCGCACACCACCGACGGACAGAGCGCCAGTGGCCGGGCGATCAGATTGGGATCGAGATCGTTGGTGATACGCAGCGCCAGATCGATACGATCTTCGACCAGATTGATCGCCCGGCTTTCCAGCTGAAGATCGATGCTTACCTGCGGATGCCGGCGTAAGAATTCGCTGACCGCAATCACGACCGCCCCTTGTCCGAAAGACTGCGAACAACTCAGGCGTAGCAAACCGCGCAGCGCTTCATTGCCGGTATCGGCCACGCTGCCCATTTCCGCCGCGACTGACAGCATCTTCCGGCAGCGCGCCAGCGTGTTTTCCCCTGCATCGGTCAGGCTGAGTTTTCGGGTTGAACGGTGCAGCAGGCGCGCCCCCGACCACTTCTCCATTTCCGAAAGATAGCGGGTCACCATCGCCCGCGACATATTCAGCGATTCGGCAGCACTGACCATGCTCCCGCGTTCCACGATGGCAACAAACACTTGTGCAGCGGTAATTCTGTCCATGATTCGTCCGGTTTATGCAACAAACAGTTGCACATTATCCGGTTTTTCCCGCGGATTATGCAACGTACAGTAGATACTTACTGAATGTGATTATTTACGTCTCTGAGGAAAACCCATGCAACTGAAACATCTGACGCTGATTGCCGCCCTTCTCGGCAGCTCCCTTTCCGCTCACGCCGCCAGCGCGCTGAAAATGGACGTGTACAACCCTGGTGAAAAAAGTATTTTCCCGGTGTCCTCTGAAATCATCACCGGCGAAAAAGACGCGGTGTTGATCGACGCCCAGTTCCAGCGCAATGACGCAGAGAAGCTGGTAGAGATGATCAAAGCCACCGGCAAAACACTGACCACCGTGTATATCAGCCAGTCCGATCCGGATTTCTACTTCGGGCTGGACGTGATCCATGCGGCGTTCCCGCAGGCCAAAATCATCGCCACGCAGGCGACCATCGACCAGATCAACGCCAGCAAAGACGGCAAAGTCGCTTTCTGGGGGCCGCAGCTTAAAGAAAACGCGCCAAAATCTGTCGTGGTTCCCGAGCCGCTGAAAGGCACTACGTTTGAACTGGAAGGCCATAAATTTGAAGTTCAGGGCGTGGACAAAGAACGGACGTTTGTCTGGATCCCTTCGCTGAAAGCAGTGGTTGGCGGCGTACTGGTGAATGGTGACAACATGCACATCTGGACGGCAGATACACAGACGGCGAAATCCCGTAAGCAGTGGGTTGAAGCGCTCGATGAAATCGCCGCCCTGAAGCCGCAAATCGTCGTGCCGGGGCATTTCCTGCCAGGCGCAGCGCACACCGTGGAAGCCGTGAAATTTACCCGCGATTACCTGCTGACGCTGGAAAAGGAATTACCTAAAGCCAAAGATTCTGCCGCGCTTATCGCTGCGATGAAAAAACATTACCCACAGCTGAAAGATGACTCGTCATTACAGCTGAGTGCGAAAGTATTGAAAGGTGAAATGCAGTGGCCTTAATATATATAAACATTGAATAATTAATATCCTCTGTTCTTCAAAAGCGATCCTGAAGATAACCGCTTCGGTCCCTGTGTGGTGGACCCTCAGGCATAGCAAAGAGGCGATTTGCTCCTCCCCTGCAAAGGGGAGGCGTTTAAAAAGCGCCTCAGATCTGCCCGTACACCTTCTCAGATCTACGGCGTCACCCGCACAAACTCTCCTTCGGCCCGGACGTTGTGGCCGAAACCGCAATCCCCGGTGGTATGCAGTTTGACGTTTTCTTGCCCGAACGCCATATCGACATCGCAATTGCCGTCGCCGGCGGCCGCATCGTCGGTTTCATGATAAACCGCGTGATTATCCTTAATGGCAGTGACCACGGAGAATTCACCGATATTCGGGCCGTAATACAACGACATCTGCCCCATGTACTGACCGGAGAAATCGATTCTGAACTGTGCTTCTTCCGCTTTTACGTCCACCAGATTCCAGCTGCCATAACCGGCATATTGCCAGTATTCGCCCGCCGCGCTTTCAGGTTGCGGCAGCGCATCCAGTTTGGGCTGAATCTGACTGAGGTTGTACTGTGATTTTTTGTCAGCGGGCGCCAGCATCAGCCAGGCTTTGGCTTTGCGATAATTCCCCTGCCGGATATAGGTCAGCGCAATATTGTTATACGCCGTCGCAATCTGATCCTGCGGCTTCTGGCAGAACTCGCTCCAGGCGACCTGATTGCGAAAAATGTCCCGCGCTTTCGCGAATTCACCCTGCTGATACGCGACTTTCCCGGCAGAGGCGTAAATCCCCGCCTTCACGCAATCAGCATTAATGTCCGGTTCATCAATCTGAGCAAGCGCCTGAACGCTGGTAAAACATCCTGCCACCAGCAGAAAATTCACTGCGACTTTCATCAAACATCCTTCTACTTTTGTGGTCTACAGAGCTTCGTGCTGGAAAAACATCCTTACAAGTGCTTTATTGCCCTATCGCGCTAAGGCACTCATTCTGGGATGATTAGGCTTCACAACATATCGAACACACATGGCAATTATGACTAAAAAACCTGGGAAATCGGCGCAATGGGGCGCCGTCTGGCAGTTGATTAAGCCGTACTGGCGCTCAGAAGAAAAGTGGCGTGCCTGGGGCATGTTAACCACTATCATCATTCTTTCACTTGCAGGCGTTTACATCAGCGTTCAGTTCAATGAATGGAACCGCGTGTTTTATGACGCCCTGCAAAACAGAAACTATCCGGTTTTCAAAGCCCAGCTGTTTAAATTCACCTGGCTTGCGTTACTCAGTATCGTCATTGCGGTCTACCGGATCTATCTGACGCAAGGCCTGCAAATGAACTGGCGGCGCTGGATGACCGAAGAGTATATGGATAAGTGGCTGGCCAATCACGCCTATTATTACACGGAGTACCAGCATCAGGTGGATAACCCCGATCAGCGTATTTCAGATGATCTGAATGCCCTGACCAGCGGCACCCTTTCTCTGGTCCTCGGGTTGTTGTCGAGCGTTGTGACGCTGTTCTCTTTCGTCTTTATTCTGTGGTCCATCAGTGGCCCGCTCCACTTTGCCATCGCCTCGCATGAATTCACCATTCCTGGCTACATGGTGTGGTTTGCGATTTTGTATGCAGCCGTCGGTTCCGCCCTCATCTGGTATGTGGGTAAACCTTTGGTGCGTTTAGGCTTTAATCAGGAATGGTTTGAGGCAAACTTCCGTTTCGGGCTGATCCGTATTCGCGAAAACAGTGACGCTATCGCGCTGTATCACGGCGAAAAAAATGAACACGATCAGCTCACCGGCAAATTTGATTCGATCAAAACCAACTGGTGGTCGATCATGCGCGTAACCCGTCGCCTGAACATTGCCTCCAATTTCTATGCCCAGTTTGCCAACATCTTCCCGATTCTGGTGGCTTCGCCACGCTATTTCTCCGGTGCGATCCAGATGGGTGCGCTGATGCAGATTGCCTCCGCGTTCGGCCAGGTTCAGGACGCCTTATCCTGGTTCATCAACGCCTTTGACAATTTGGCGAGCTGGAAAGCCACGGTGAACCGTCTTGCCGGTTTCAACGCAGCGATTGATCAGGTGAATGCCCAGCCGCGCGGGATCAAGGTCGGTGAAAGCACGCAACATGCGCTGCAACTCGACAATCTGACGCTGAATCTGCCGGATGGCAATCCGCTGTTCTGCAACGTTTCTGCCGCAATGCAACCCGGTGAACGCGTGCTGATTGCCGGGCCGTCCGGCTGCGGTAAATCGACACTGCTTCGCGCCATCGCCGGTATCTGGCCTTACGGTTCCGGCAATATTGCGCTGGCGCAGGGCAAGCGTTATCTGTTCCTGCCGCAGCGCAGCTACATTCCGATTGGGACGCTGAGGGATGCGCTGAGTTATCCGGATGCCAGCCGCGAATATTCGGATGAACGTCTGCAACAGGTCCTCACGCAGTGCCGCCTGCCGCATCTGGCCACGGTCGATCATCTTGATGATTATGCTAACTGGAGCCAGCGCCTGTCGCCGGGTGAGCAACAGCGTCTTTCGTTTGCCCGCGCCCTGCTGATCAAACCGGATACGCTGTTCCTTGATGAAGCCACCAGCGCGATGGATGAAGAAACCGAACATCAGGTCTACGCCTTGCTGCTGAGCGAACTGCCGGAAACCTCGGTGGTCAGCGTCGCGCACCGCAATACGGTCGCGAAATATCATCAGCACTGCTGGCGGTTTAAAAAACAGGAAAACGGTCCGTGCGGATTCACGTCCAGCGCCCTGTTACCTGAATAATTGATCCGTCACGCCTGACGTCTCAAGGTATCTGAACGCATAAAGGTTGCTGATAACAGCAACCTTTTTTTGCTTTCATAACCCCGTTTAGCGCACAAAACCAGCAACGCGGTTTGTTCAAATGTATACCCCGCTATACAATTATTATTACCAACTTTTCTTACGTGTCCGGGGGTTTGATGAAAATTGATAAGAATTCGTTCACGCCGCTTTATTTGCAAATTGAGCAGCAACTGACCGAAAAAATCAGCGCAGGCGATATCAAACCTGGTGACCCGATCCCGACCGAAGCCGCGCTGTGTGAGATCTACGGCGTGTCGCGAATGACGGCGCGTAAAGCGGTGGATTATCTGGTGCGTCAGGGAAGAGTGGCGCGTTTTCGCGGGCGCGGCACCTTTGTGGTCGAGCCGCCACAACAGCAGAAAATCATTCTGCCTCTCGACCGGCATCTCACCGCCAGCGAAGTGGCGCAGGAAAATAACCAACAGATTGAAAATCAGGTGCTGGAATTTCGTCGCATTCCCGCAAGCGAAGAGGTGGCCCGCGAGCTGAATGTGCCTTCAGGCACCGACGTGTATTTCATGATCCGTCTGCGCCTGCTGGGGGACGAACCCTTCGTGTATGAACAGTGCTGGATGCTGTGCGACCGCTTCCCGGACATCACCCGTGCCGCCATGACCTCGTCGAAATATGCCTATATCCGCTCGAAAGGTTTTCAGCCTTCGGGCAGCACCAAGCATATTTCCGCCGAATTGCCCTCCAACGAGATCCGCCTCGCGCTGAACCTGTCACGGGATCAGCCCGTCCTGCACTCGCACGCCGTGGTGTCCTTCACCGACGGCTCACTGTTTGAAGTCTCCGACGTGTACTACAACCAGAAAAACTACAGCTTCAGCGTCCATGCCAAAGTCAAAATTTAAGCGATGCCGGACAGCTCGGCTTTCACCAGATTCGCGACCTGTTCGACCTGCGGCCCGTAAATCACATGTATGTCGGTATCGGTGATCCGCTTCACCCCTGCCGCACCGGTTTTCATCAATGTGCCATCCTGTACCTGCGACATATCCTTCACTTTCACCCGCAAACGGGTGAAACAGCAATCGACCGCGGTAATATTCCCTTCACCGCCCAGCCCGATAATAATGTTTTTGGTTTTTTCACCAGTGCCCTGAGCCGGTTTCGCCCGTTCCTCGGCGTTGTTTTCATCTTCACGCCCCGGCGTTTTCACCTGCATCCGTAAGATGACCCAACGGAAGCTGAAGTAATAAACCGGCGCATAGATCATCCCGAGGATCAGCGGATACCACCAGTGGGTCCGGCTGCCGCCGAGCACGCCGAAGATCAGAAAATCGATCGCCCCGCCCTGTACGTTACCAATCATCACATGCAGCATTTGCATCAGCACGAATGACAGACCGGTCAGCACCGCGTGCAGGACATACAGCACCGGCGAGACGAAAATAAAACAGAATTCCAGCGGTTCGGTGATGCCGGTGGTAAACGAGGCCAGTCCGCCTGCCAGCATCAGCGCTTTCACCCGGCCTTTATGTTCCGGGCGGGCGCAGTGATACATCGCCAGCGCTGCTGCCGGTAACCCGAACATCATCACCGGAATTTTGCCCTGCGCCAGGAACCGCGTCGCCTGCTGCGTGACGGCATCAGAAATCATCCCCGGATTTGCCAGCGCGGCGTTGAAGATATTCAGCGCACCGACGATGCTTTGATTATCCACCGTGGTCACCCCGCCGATCGGCGTAAAGCGCACGGTTTCGTTGATGATGTGATGAAGCCCGGTCGGGATCAGCAAGCGTTCAGAGGTGGCATAGATAAAGGTGCCGGCTTCGCCGGTACGCCCGATGAGCTCCCCCACCCACTGGATCCCTTGCGCTATCGTCGGCCAGATAAGCGACATCAGCACACCGACGATCGGCAGCACCAGAATAGTGACGATCGGCACAAAACGTCGTCCGCCGAAGAAGGCGATCGCCGTCGGCAACACGATGGTATAAAAGCGGTTATGCAGCCACATGGTGATTAAGCCGACCAGCACCCCGCCCAGCACGCTCATGTTGTAAGTAAAAATCCCCAGCGTGTTGGTGAATTCGGCGGCGTAGATCATCGCATCGGTTTCGGTCATTCCTCTGGCGGTCAGCTTCGCGATGCTGATAGTTTCCGGTGTGATATTTTGCGCCAGCAGACTGTAATTAACCCCCACGTGCAACCCGACAAAGCCGATCACTGCGGAAAAGGCCGCCGTGGCCTTCTCTGCATTGGCCAGTCCCATCGCGGTTGCGACGGCAAAGAACAGCGGCAGGTTTGCAAACAGCGCCCCCGATACCTGCCGGATAAACCCGATCACCAGCTGCAATGTTTTCATCTGGGTGAAGGTTTCACCGGTCACCGACGGGTTCTGCAACGCCGCGGCCAGCCCGAGAAAAATCCCGGCGGCGGCGATCACCGAGATAGGCGTCATCAGGGCTTTACCCAGATCGTGGATCTTGCTGCCAAGTTTCATCATCTGTATCCCCTCGGTTCACTGGCGAAAAAATGCGCTTTCATTGAGTTAAGTCATAGAATGTATAGTTGTATAGACATAGAGGCCAGCTTTATGAAAGGGATCACAGTTTTACGGGGAGAGGACAAGGGTTGTAAATCTGTTTGTTATTTAAGAAGGCTCGCCGGAGCTGCTTTTATTGGTCCCCCGTCTGCCTTTGTGCTCGTCAAAATCTCATCCTGATTATTTTGCGCCCGCCGTCACTCTTCGTAAGTCGCTCTTTATGTTAAAATTGTTAAAACATTGAGACATTTTTAAGCGCATGACCTTTGCCGCGCGGCTTCCGTGCGGGTTGATGAAGTACATTTTAAGGAAACAATATGGGTATCACTCGTCGTGATTTTTTAAACGGTGTGGCGATCACAGTCACTGCCGGAATGACTCCGTTTGAGGCGCTGAAGGCGTCGCCGCAAACAGCGGCTCAGACGTTGTATTACCCGCCTTCCCTGACCGGATTACGCGGGAATCATCAGGGTTCTTACGAGGCGGCGCACATTCTCGGGCGCGAAGGCAAAAAGGTCGATCCATCCAGTTTACCGGTTGAAGATGAATTCGATCTGGTCGTCGTCGGTGCCGGGATCAGCGGTCTGGCGGCCGCCTGTTTCTGGCAGGAAAAACACGGAAAACAGCAGCGCATTTTGTTGCTGGATAACCATGATGATTTTGGCGGGCACGCCAAGCGTAATGAATTCCATGTCGAAGACAAAACCCTGCTCGGCTATGGCGGCAGTGAATCCTTCCAGTCGCCACGCACCAACTTCAGCCCGGTGGCGATGGGCCTGCTGAAAACGCTCAATGTCGATATTGAAACCATGGCGAAAGACTTCGACACCACGTTTTACCCGGATCTGCATCTCAGCCGTGGCGTGTACTTTGACCGCAAAAACTTCGGCGTCGATAAAATTGTCAGCGGTGACCCTGGTCGGGCGGTGGCCGATGACATTCCGCCAGATCGCCTCAACGGGCGCGATATCCGCGATTTCATCAGCGATTTTCCGCTGCCCGAATCCGACCGTGCGGCCCTGATCGCCCTGCATACCGAACCCAAAGATTATCTGCAGGGGATGAGTCAGGAAGAGAAAGTCGCGTGGGTGGACGGCCACAGCTACACGCAGTTCCTGCGCGAGAAAGTCGGGCTGAGCGAAATGGCGATCCGCTATTTTCAACAGCGCACCAATGATTTTCAGGCGGTAGGCATTGATGCCACCTCGTGCAGTGATGCCCGCATCTGCGCCCTGCCGGGGCTGGAAAGTATGGGATTGCCGCCGCTGGATGCCGAATCACTGGAAGATCTCGATCAGCCGTACATTTTCCACTTCCCGGACGGCAACGCCGGGTTAGCGCGCCTGATGGTGCGTCACCTGATCCCACAGGTCGCGCCGGGCAATACCATGGAAGATATCGTGCTGGCGAAATTCGATTACAGCCAGCTGGATCGCGACGGGCAACCGGTGCGCCTGCGTCTGAACAGCACCGGTATGCACGTCGCCAACGTTGAGCATGAAGGCAAACCGGCGGTGGACGTGACCTACATGACCGGCTCGCAGCTGCACCGCGTCCGTGCCGGTCAGGCGGTGATGGCCGGGTACAATATGATGATCCCGTATCTGGTCCCGGAAATTGCCGACGCGCAAAAAGCCGCGCTGAAAGAGAATGTTAAAGCGCCGCTGGTATACACCAAAGTGGTGATCCGCAACTGGCAGCCGTTTATCAAACTGGGCGTCCACGAAATTTACTCCCCCGGCGCGCCATACAGCCGCGTGAAACTCGATTACCCGGTGGACATGGGCGGTTATCAGCATCCGCGCGATCCGAATCAGCCCATTGGCCTGCACATGGTGTATGTGCCCACTCTGCCCGGCAGCGGCCTCAGCCCGCGCGAGCAGTCACGCAAAGGTCGTGCGCTGTTACTCGGCACCTCCTTCGACGCGCACGAAAAAATGATCCGCGATCAGTTACAGGGCATGTTGGGTGAAGCCGGTTTTGACCATCAGAGCGACATCATGGCGATCACCGTTAACCGCTGGTCGCACGGCTATTCCTACTTCCTCAGCGGAATGTTCGATGACGAAGAACAGTCGCAGAAAACCATCCAGCTCGCCCGTCAGCCGGTCGGGCGTATCACCATTGCCAACTCAGATTCCGACTGGAGCCCGTACGCCAACTCGGCGGTAGACCAGGCGTGGCGCGCAGTGAACGAACTGACGGCGATGAAAAAGGTGAATGCATGAAACAGCTGATGATTTTCGCCACGCTGATGGCAACGGCGGGCTCTGCCATGGCGATGTCCGAGGGAGAATATGTTGCTAAATCAGCCGATTGTACGGCCTGCCACACCTCGTCACAGGGCGCGGATCTCGCCGGTGGCGTGCGTTTCGCGACGCCGCTGGGAGAGATTTACTCAACCAATATCACCCCGGATGTGAAAAATGGCATCGGCGGCTACAGCTTTGAAGCGTTCGACAAAGCGATGCGCGAGGGGATTGCCAAAGACGGTCACCCGCTGTACCCGGCAATGCCGTACACCTCTTACGTCAAAATGAGCGACAAGGATATGCGCGCGCTGTATGACTACCTGATGAAAGAGGTGAAGCCGCAGGCGGTTGCCAATCGCGATAACGACATCAGCTGGCCGATGTCGATCCGCTGGCCGCTACACGTATGGAACAGCATTTTTCTGGAAGAAGGCGAATATAAACCTCAGGCCGATCAGAGTGCGCAATGGAACCGGGGCGCGTATCTGGTACAGGGCGCCGGACACTGCGGAGCCTGTCACACGCCGCGCGGCTGGGCGCAGCAGGAAAAAGCCGTCGATCAGCAGAGCTCCGCGTTTCTCAGCGGCGGCGAACTGGATGGCTGGTCCGCCCCTTCATTGCGCGGCCTGAAAGTCAGTCAGCCGGAGCTGGTGACCTTGCTGAAAACCGGTCGCAACGCGCATGACGCCGTCAGCGGGCCGATGGGCGAGGTGATCACCAACAGCACACAGTTTATGACCGAGGAAGATCTCAACAGCATGGCGGTGTATTTGCTGAGCCTGAAGTCAGATGCGCAGGAGAAACCGGGGAAACTGGCGGCAGTCACCTCCGGCGGGCAGCAGACGTTTATGCGTTATTGCTCGACCTGTCACGGCGTGAAGGGCGACGGGAATGCCTCTGCTATTCCGGCGCTGGCGGGCAATCTGACGGTAAACGCGGATAATCCGCAAACTCTGCTGCGTGTGATTTTGAACGGCGGTCAGACGCCGGTTACCGCGGCGCACATGCCCAACACCATGCCAGGCTACGGCTGGACGCTGACCGACCAGCAGACCGCAGAGTTAACCAACACCCTGCGCGCCAGCTGGGGAAATCAGGCCCGCGAAGTGACCGCCGGTGATGTGGCTAAGGCGCGTAAAGCTGGGAAGTAACTGGAAAAGCTCCTTCTGAAGGAAGGAGCTTTTTAGCGCATTCGTCTATCAGTTTTTCATCCACACAGGTTACGCTTATTCATTGTCCCGCCTACATCACAGTTTTCCGTGTCTTTAACAAGAGAACGTCTCTGCTCAGAAACCTGATAAATCAGCCTGTGATGCAGAGATCATTCAAACGCTCCTATTTCCCCACATCCCCGTTCCATCCACCGCCCAGGGCGGCGATCAGCTTCACGCTGGTGACCATCTGCGTGCTGACCAGCGATAAAACGCTTTGCTGCTGAGTCAGGCTGGTGTTTTCGGTGCTGGCGACGTCGAGATAATCGATCATCCCGGCTTCATACTGGTTGTAGGTGACGCGGGCGGATTCTTTGGCGGAATCGGCGGCGTTCTGGCGGGCAATCAGTTCGTTATCCAGCGTATGCAGTTCCACCAGATAATCTTCCACTTCCTGCATCGCGGTTAACACACTCTGGCGATAACCGGCCACGTCGGCGTCATACGCGGCTTCGGCCTGGGCAACTTTGCCACGGGTGGAACCGAAATCCAGTACGGTCTGGCTCAGTTCAGGGCCCAAAGACCAGACGCGGTTTGGCAGTGAGAACAGATTGTGGAACGCGGAGCTGGCGAACCCGCCGCTGGCGCTTAACGTCAGATCCGGGTAATACGCGGCGGTGGCGACACCGACCGCGGCATTGGACGAGGCCATGGTGCGCTCGGCGGCGGCAATATCCGGGCGGCGTTGCAACAGTTGCGAAGGCAGCGCATCAGGCACCTGCGGCAGCGTCAGTTTGACGTCGCGCGCGGCGAGGCTGAACTGCGCAGGCGGTTTTCCGATCAGCACGGCGATGGCGTGTTCCAGCTGGGCACGTTGCCATTGCAGGTCGAGCGCCGAGGCTTTGGTGCTTTCCAGTTGCGTTTGCGCCTGTGCCAGCGTGGCCCGTGAGGTGTTGCCACCGGCATATTGATTCTGAATCACCGTCAGGTAACGCTGATAGGCGTCGATGCTGCGCTGGTACAACGCGATTTGCTGATCCATCACGCGCAGCTGGAAGTAATCCTGCGCCAGTTCGGACTGCGCGCTGAGCGTGGCATCGGCCAGATCGGCCTTGCTGGCCTGCGCGCTGGCATCCTGTTCTTCCGCTGAGCGGCGCAGCTTGCCCCACAAATCCAGTTCCCAGCTGGCGCTCAGTTCTGCCGACTGTTTTTTGGTGACGGACGAAGAGGTCCCGCTGCGGGTGCTGCCTGCGCTGGCGTCTACAGACGGATAGAGATCTGAACGCGCCTGGGTGACTAACGCCTGCGCCTGACGGTACTGTGCAGCGTACTGCGCCACGTTCTGGTTGGAAATCTGCACCTGACTCAGTAATGACGACAGCTCAGGATCCTGGTAGACCGTCCACCAGTCGCCTTTGCTCTGGTTATCTTTCGGGATCGCCGCCGTCCAGCCTTTGGCTTCTTTAAACGCCGTGGGCATCGCAACGTCTGGCCGCTGGTAATCCGGCCCGACGGTACAGGCGCTGACAAGTATCGCCAGCGCCAGTGGAACAAGACGGAACGCCATAGAACGTGGTTTTTGCAGAGTCATCAGATTCGCTTCAGGGTTATTCGTTTTAACGTTAAGGGAGTGATGTTCAGTCATGTGAACGGGCCTCCGGCGGCGTTGTGTGCGGGCGCAGGCGAGCCCATAAACGGTGCGTGGCGCGGCTGGCGCGATCCATATACAGATAGACCACCGGCGTGGTGAATAACGTCAGGATCTGGCTCAGTGCCAGCCCGCCCGCGATCGCCAGCCCCAGCGGGCTGCGCAGATCGGCATCACCGCCGCTGCCGAGCGCCAGTGGCAGCGCACCAAAGAACGCGGCCAGCGTGGTCATCAGGATCGGGCGAAAACGCATCAGACAGGCCTGAGTGATCGCCTGCTGCGGCGTGAGGCCGAGCCGTCGTTCGGCGTCGAGGGCAAAGTCGATCATCATGATCGCATTCTTCTTCACAATGCCGATCAACAGCAGGATCCCGATCAGGGCGATCACCGTCAGTTGCGTGCCGGTCATCAGCATCAGCAGCAGCGCCCCCAGCCCGGCAGACGGCAGCGTGGAGAGAATGGTCAGCGGGTGAATATAGCTTTCATACAGCACGCCGAGCACGATATACACGGCGGCCAGCGCGGCGAGGATCAGCCACGGCATCGATTTACTCAGGGCTTCAAATGCCTGCGCGGTACCGGCATAACTGCCCTGGATGGTGTCCGGTAAACCGATTTTCGCCATCGCGGTTTTCAGCGCGGCCTGTGCCTGTTCCAACGCGTAACCATCGGCCAGATTGAAGGCGATGGTGGTGGTCGCCGTTTGCCCCTGATGCGCCACCGACAGCGGTGCGTTGGCACCGCTGAAAGAGGTAAACGCCGAAAGCGGGATCTGCTTACCGGCATCGGTCACCACATACAGCTGATTAAGCACATCGGGATTGCCGGTGTAATCCGAGGTCAGATTCATCACCACGTGATACTGGTTCAGCGTTTTGTAGATCGTCGCGATCTGCCGCTGGCTGAAGGCATTATTGAGCAGCGTGTCGATCATTTTAACGTTCACGCCGAGCTGCGTGGCGCGATCGCGATCGATGTTAAGCATCACTTCCTGCCCGCCGGTCTGCGAATCTGAATCCACGCCGGTCAGCTCCGGTAAAGCGGCCAGCGCGGCTTTCACTTTCGGCGCCCACTCGCGCAACAGGGAAAGATCGTCCGCCTGTAAGCTGTACTGATATTGGGCATTCGCGCTGCGCCCGCCGATATGCAAATCCTGTGCAGCCATCAGGAACAGCTGCGAGCCCGGCACTTTGGCCGTCGCCATCATCAGACGGTTGGCGACCTGATTGGCGTTGGCGGTGCGTTTGTCGAAATCCTTCAGGCGCACGAAGAAAGTCGCGGTATTGCGCGATCCAAATCCGCCGCTGCCCGCCGAGCTCATCACCGCCTCGACCGCCGGATCATCCTGAATGATCTTGCTGTATTTCAGCACCTGCGGCTGGATCGACTGGAACGAGGTGTTCTGATCCGCACGCAGCATCCCCATCAGCATGCCGGTGTCCTGATCCGGGAAGAAGCCCTTTTCCACCACGGTGTAGAGATAAAAGTTGAGCAGCACCGTCAGGAACAGCCCGACCAGCGTGATCAGCTGATGGCGCATTATCCAGCCGAGCGCTGCCGAATAGGCAGCCAGCAGATTATTCAGCCCGCGTTCGATCATGCGGTAAATACGTGGCTGACGTTTTTCCACCGGCGGTTTACGTTTCAGGAAACGTGCGCACAGCATAGGCGTCAGGCTGAGCGACACCAGCATGGAGATAATCAGCGACACGCTGAGCGTCACCGCGAATTCGCGGAACAGACGCCCGACGATGCTGCCCATCAGCAGGATCGGAATAAAGACGGCGATAAGCGACAGCGTCATCGACAGCACGGTGAAACTGACTTCCTGCGCGCCTTTGATCGCCGCACGCACCGGCCCCATGCCTTCTTCGATGTGCCGCGTGATGTTTTCGAGTACCACAATGGCGTCATCGACCACAAAACCGGTGGCGATAATCAGCGCCATCAGCGAGAGGTTATCCAGGCTGTAGCCGAGCAAATACATCACCGCGCAGGTGCCGATCAACGAAACCGGCAGCGCCAGCGCGGGGATCAGCACCGCGCGCCAGTTACGCAGGAACACAAACACCACCGCGATCACCAGCAGCGTGGCTTCCAGCAGGGTCATTTCGGTATCACGCAGGGAGGCCGAGACGTTCGGCGAGCGGTCGAGCGCCAGGTTGAGCTGCACATCGCCCGGCAGACTTTCTTTCATCAGCGGCAGTGCCGCTTTAATCGCCTCGATGGTTTCCAGCATGTTGGCGCCAGCCTGACGGGTCACACCAATCATCACCGACGGCGTGCTGTTGTAATAGCCGACGTTATATTTGTCTTCCACCGAATCGTAAACGTTGGCCACGTCGCTGAGACGGATCGCCGCCCCGTTGATGTAGGTGATGATCAGCGTTTTATACTGCGCCGCGGTGCTTTGCTGGCCGTTGCCTTCAATCATCCACGACTGGTTCGAGCCTTGCAGTAAGCCTTTCGGCAGGTTGCTGGTGCTGTTGGCGATCGCCGAACGGATGGTGTCGAGAGAAATGCCGTAGGAGGTGACGGCTTCCGGACGTAAATCAATGCGCACGCCCGGCAATGCGGAGCCGACCAGAGAAACCTGCCCGACGCCGTTCACCTGCGCGATTTTCTGTTGCAGCTGGCTGGAAGCGATGTCGTAGAGTTCGCCTTTGCTGCGGGTAGCAGACGTCAGCGCCAGCATGATGATCGGCGCATCCGAGGGGTTGGCTTTACGGTAGGTCGGCAGCGACGGCATGCTGCTCGGCAGCAGCGCACGGGACGCGTTGATCGCCGCCTGCACGTCGCGCGCCGCGCCGTTGATGTCGCGATCTAAATCGAATTGCAGGATGACGCTGGTGGAGCTTTGCGAGCTGCGCGAGGTCATTTCGCTCACCCCGGCGATTTGCCCGAGCGCCCTTTCCAGCGGCGTGGCGACGGTTGCCGCCATGGTTTCAGGGCTGGCCCCCGGCAGGCTGGCGCTGACCAGAATGGTCGGGAAATCCACCTGCGGCAGCGGTGCGACCGGCAGCAAACGGTAACCGAGCAAACCGAGCAGCAGGACAGCCAGCGTCAGAAGCAGGGTCGCCACCGGACGCAGAATGAAGAAGCGCGAGATGTTCATCAGTGCTCCGTCCGCTGCGCAGCCCGACGGTGGCGCGGATTAAAGCGGTGCGACAGATTATCGAACATCAGATAAATCACCGGCGTGGAGAACAGCGTCAGGATCTGGCTGAAGATCAGCCCCCCGACGATCACCAGCCCCAGCGGCTGGCGCAGTTCAGCGCCGGATCCGCTCGCCAGCATCAGCGGCAATGCGCCAAGCAGCGCCGCCATGGTGGTCATCATGATCGGTCGAAAACGCAGTAAACAGGCCTGGTGGATCGCCTCACGCGGCGATAATCCCTGCTTGTTCTCCGCTTCCAGCGCAAAGTCGATCATCATAATGGCGTTCTTTTTCACGATGCCGATCAACAGGATCACCCCGATCAGTGCGATCAGGCTGAACTCCGTTCCGGCAAAGATCAGTGACAGCAGCGCGCCCACCGCCGCTGAAGGCAGCGTGGAGAGAATGGTCACCGGATGAATAAAACTCTCATACAGAATGCCGAGCACCACGTACATGGTCATCAGCGCGGCGAGGATCAGCCACAGCGTATTGCCGGTGGCGCTTTCAAACGAGGCCGCCGCGCCCTGATAGCGCAACGTAATACTGTCTGGCATGGCGATATCCGCCACGGTGGTTTTGATCGCCTGTTGCGCCTGCTCCAGCGAATAGCCGTCATTGAGGTTAAACGACACGGTCACCGCCGGGAACTGATTCAGGCGTGCCTGCAACAGCGCGCCGGTGCGCATGTGGATTTTGGCGATCGACGTCAGTTTGACCATGCCGTTGGTTGAACTGCTGGTGCTGGTGGAGGTGGTTGAACTGCCGGACGCCGTGGTCGTTGAGGACGCGGCGTTGCTGTTGGTGGTCGCCGTGCTTCCCGCCGAGGTGCTGACGTTGCTCGCCAGATAGATGTCATCAAACGAGGCCGGAGACTGCTGGAACTGCGGCGCCACTTCCAGCACCACGCGGTACTGGTTCGCCTGAGTAAAGATGGTAGACACCAGACGCTGGCCGAACGCGTTGTACAACGCGGTATCGACGTCCGACGCGGTGATGCCGTAACGGGCGGCGGCATCGCGATCCAGCTCGACGTAGGCGATCTGCCCCTGATTTTGCAGGTTGCTGACCGCGTCGCTGAACTCCGGTTGCTGACTGAGTTTTTCCAGCAGTTTCGGCGTCCATTCCACCAGATTTTCGCTGTCGGAATCATCCAGCGTGAACTGGTACTGGCTCGGCGTCACCTGATCGTCAACCGTCAGATCCTGCGAGGCTTGCAGATACAGATCGATGCCCGGCACACCGGCGGTTTCCTGCCGCAGACGCTCGATAATCGCGGGCGCACGTTCGCTGCGCTGGTCAAAAGATTTCAGGCTGATCTGCAAACGGCCACTGTTCAGGCTGGTGTTATTGCCGTCCACGCCGATGGTGGATGCAACGCTTTCCACGTCCGGATCTTTCAAAATGGCGGCAGCGAGCAGTTGCTGACGACGCCCCATTTCACTGAAGGAAACATCCTGCGATGCCTGGGTGATGCCCTGGATCATCCCGGTGTCCTGCGACGGGAAGAAGCCTTTCGGCACAATCACATACAGCAGCGCGGTGAACACCAACGTGGCGGCGGCGACCAGTAACGTGATCCGCTGGTGATTGAGCACCACGATCAGCATCCGGTCATAACCGGCGATCATTTTGTCGAAGAACTCACCGCCTTTACGGTAGAACTTGCTCTGTTTTTCTTCCGGCGTGTGGCGCAGCAAATAGGCGCACAGCATCGGGGTGAGCGTCAGCGAAACGACCATCGACACCAATATCGACACCGCCAGAGTAATGGCAAACTCGCGGAATAAACGCCCGACCACGTCGCCCATAAACAGCAGCGGGATCAGCACCGCGATCAGGGAGAACGTCAGGGAAATAATGGTGAAACCGATTTGCTTCGAGCCTTTCAGCGCCGCCTGCATCGGGGTTTCCCCCTCTTCCAGCCGTCGCGAAATGTTTTCCACCACCACAATGGCGTCATCAATAACAAAGCCGGTGGCGATGGTCAGCGCCATCAGCGAAAGGTTGTTCAGACTGAAACCACACAAATACATCACGCCGAACGTGCCGATAAGCGACAGCGGCACCGCCACGCTTGGGATCAGCGTCGCCGCGACGTTGCGCAGGAACAGGAAAGTGACCATCACCACCAGCGCGATCGACAGCAGCAGCTCGAACTGCACGTCACTTATCGAGGCGCGAATGGTCTGGGTACGGTCTGAGAGAATACTGACTTTGACTGATTCCGGCAGCGCGGCCTGCAACTTCGGCAACTGGGCCTTAATGGCATCCACCACCTGGATCACATTGGCACCCGGCTGGCGCTGAACGCTGATAATGATCGCCGGTTCTTTATTGGCCCACGCCGACAGGTACTGGTTTTCCGGGGCTTCGGACAGCGTGGCGATATCACGTAACCGCAGCGCTGCGCCGTTTTCGTAAGTGACAATCAGGTTGGCGTATTCCGCCGCCGTACGCAGCTGATCGTTGGCATCAATGGTGATCGAGTGATGCGGGCCGTCGAAACCGCCTTTCGATCCGTTGACGTTACTGTTGCCGATCAGCGTGTTAATGGTTTCAAGCGTCAGATTGTGTGCGGCCAGCTTGCGCGGATCGACCTGAACGCGGATCGCAGGCTGATGTCCGCCCGCCAGCGTCACCATGCCGACGCCGGAGATTTGCGACAATTTCAGCGCCACGCGGGTGTTCACCAGATCCTGCACTTTGGTCAGCGGCAGTGATTCGGAGGTCACGGCCAGCGTCAGCACGGCGGCATCCGCCGGGTTAACCTTTTTGTAGGTTGGCGGATTCGGTAAATCATTCGGCAACAGGCTGTCGGCGGCGTTGATCGCGGCCTGCACTTCCTGCTCGGCGACGTCGAGCGACAGATCCAGCGAGAATTTAAGCGTGATGATCGACGAGCCGCTGGCGCTGGTGGAATACATCTGGCTTAAGCCGGCCATCTGCCCGAGCTGACGCTCCAGCGGCGCGGTAATGCCGGACGCCATCACATCCGGGCTGGCGCCCGGATAGAGGGTGGTGACCTGAATGGTCGGGTAATCAACCTGCGGCAGCGCGGAGGTCGAGAGCATGTTGTAGGCAAAAATGCCCGACAACAGCACGGCGACCATCAGCAGAATAGTGGCGACAGGCCGCTGGATAAAGAGGCGTGAAGGATTCATTTCGGCCCGCTGTCTTTACCGGTCGTGGCTTTATCAACGCCTGCGCCCTGTTCGCGCGCTTTCGACGAACCGGCGGCGGCGGCGTCTTCGGTATTGGCGGTCACAATTTGCACTTTCGCGCCGTTGGTCAGGCGGTCAATCCCGGTGGTGACCACCTGCTCGCCCGGCTTCACGCCGGATAAAATGGCGACCTGATTGTCACCAAAGTCCGGGCCGGATTTCACGGCGCGCCGTTCGATGGTGTTATCTGCTTTGATCACGTAAACGAAATCGCCGTCGCTGCTCAGTTGCACCGCCGCCGCAGGAACCACCGTGGCGTCTTTGAGCGTGGACACCTGCAGGCGGGCGTTCACAAACTGGTTCGGATACAGTTTTTCATCCGCATTGTTAAACAGCGCTTTCAGCTTAATGCTGCCGGTGCTGGAATCAATTTCGTTACTGATAAATTGCAGTTTGCCCTGATCCAGCACCTCGCTGCCGTCCTGATTGAAGGCCGTGGTCGGCAACTGATTGCCGCCGCGTAAGGCTTTGAGCAGGGTTTGCAGATTGCTCTGCGGCACGCTGAACGTGACGGCAATCGGCTGAGTCTGGGTGATCGTCACAATACCGGTAGTGGAACTGCTGGTGACCATGTTGCCCGGATCGACCAGACGCAAGCCCACGTGGCCGCTGACCGGCGCGGTGATTTTCGCAAATTCGAGGTTCAGTTTGGCGGCGTCAATTTGCGCCTGATCGGCTTTCATCGCCCCGGCGTACTGCCCGGCGGTGGCAATCTGGCTTTCCAGATCCTGACGGGCTAACGAGTCCTGCGCATAGAGTTTGCGGTAACGCGCCAGCGTCAGCTCGGCACTTCTCGACAGCGCCTGATTTTGCGCCAGCGAGCCCTGATACTGCTCGAGGGTCGCCTGATAGCTGCGCGGATCAATCTGCGCCAGCAACTGCCCCTGCTCCACTTTTTGCCCTTCGGTGAAATACACCTTCATCAGCTGACCATCGACCCGGCTGGTGACCGTCACCGTGGCGTTCGCCACCACCGTACCCAGCGCACGTAAATAGACCGGCACATCCGCCTGGGTGGCTTTTCCCGCCTGCACCGGCGTGTCCATGCCCATCATCATCTGGCCGCGCATGGCGCGCATACCGCCCCGCCCCGCGCCTTTTTTCCCGGCCGAATCAGAGGAGCCCTGATGGAAAGCAAAGAACCAGACCAGGATCGCCGCAACGATGATGGCAATGATAACCCACACAAATGTGCGTTTTTTGGAACGAGATGAGGCAGTCGGCAGCATAAATTTCTTGATTTCGCAGTATTGATGAGGAGAAAACAGCTGAAAAATGACCTTCAACCAGAGTTTTTTATTATTCGTCAAAAAGCCATTATCCCTGAAAAACGCGGTTGGCTGTTTTTAGGACAACGTAAAGATTTTGTGAGTAATTAAGAATGAGTATTTCAATCAACCGGATGAATCATACCTGCTAATTTATCCTTTTGAGGCAGGTAATGTTAAGGACTAAATGAGAATGAATGTTGAAGAAGACGACAGAAAATTATCAGGAACTGTCAGCGAGGGCCGGAATTTTGTCAGGAAAACGCCGGTTTGGCCCAAAAAACACCTCCTCATATCCCCCGAAGGGTTTAAAAAACCAGAGCTAAATCCTGAAAATTGCATCTATTGATAATTTATATTGTTTGAGCTACGCCCCCCTTGATATGGTTAATTTTCTGGTTGTTATTCATCTTCATACTCATGGCTGGAGCTCATGCATACTAAATTTCAATCCAGACCGGTTATCGGTGTCACACTCGACAGCGAGGAAGCCGGTGGTTACGCCGATTTCCCGTGGTACGCCCTGCGCCAGAACTACATGGAGAGTCTGGCAGCGCTGGGCGCAGTGCCGCTGGCCTTGCCACATCACGCCGATCTGGCGGATGAATATCTCGCGCTTTGCGACGGGATTGTCGTCACCGGCGGCGCGTTTGATGTTCCCCCTGAGCTGTTCAACGAACAGCAAACCAGCGATCAGGTGCGCCTGAAACCGGCCCGCACCCGGTTCGAACAAGCTATCGTGAAAGGCGCCATGCAGCGCAATCTGCCCCTTCTGGGCATCTGCGGCGGTCAGCAACTGCTGGCCGTATTAACCGGCGGCACGCTGCATCAGCACATTCCCGACGCACTCCCCGACGCCCTTGAACACAGCACCACGGTGGACACCGAAAATGCCGGTGGCAAAAAGCGCGCCCGTCATCCGGTGCAGATCGCCGAAGGGTCGCTGCTGAGCCGCTGTGTTGAAAGCACGCATTATGAGGTCAACAGCTCGCATCATCAGGCCGTGAAATCCGTCGGGCCAGGCTGCATCGTCAACGCGTACGCGCCGGACGGGGTGATCGAAGGCATTGAATGCGAAGGCTATGATTTCTGTCTCGGCGTGCAGTGGCACCCTGAATATCAGCAACATCAGCAGGATACGCAATTGCTGAAGGCGCTGGTGTCGGCGGCCTCGCGCTACAAACACTCCATGCGCAGTTCTGCGCGGGCAATGACCGACGCCATGACGCGCAAAGGTAAAGAAGAGGCATGAATCAGGCGGTGCTGAAAGCGCAGACCCTGCAGAGGCTGCGTGACCTGAATATTGACCCGCAGGTGATCGCGCACCGCACGCTGCCCTACTTCGAAGAGGTAAGTGAGCACTTACTGGTGGACGCAGAAATGAATGCGGACACCGGTAAGGTTTACCGCCTGATCGCCCCCGCCGCTCAGGCATGGCGCGCCATGCAACAGCAGGCAGCCGCTGACGGCGTGGGCATTTATCTGGTCTCGGCGTACCGCAGCCTGGCGTATCAGGCAGAGCTGATCCGCGCCAAACAGCAAGCCGGCATTACCCCGCAAGATTTCTTCACGTCTCTGGCACCGCCCGGATGCAGCGAGCATCACACCGGCCGCGCCGTGGACATCAATACGCCCGGCTGCGACGAAGTGACCGGCGTGTTTGGCGAAACCGGCGCGTTTGTCTGGTTACAGGCCAATGCCGCCCGCTTCGGTTTTGTGATGTCCTTCCCGCTGAATAATCCGTGGGGATTCATCTGCGAACCCTGGCACTGGTGCTGGCACCCTTGATGGCGCTGTTTTACGTCGTCAGGTGATCTGCCTCTCACTTTCCGCCATGAAAATTGTCCCTCAAACATTTATCTGTTAGGCCAGTTTTCTGTTCCATTTTTAGAACAAATAAAACACACTATGCGTTCAAAAGGCTTCCTGTTGCAGAGAGCCTGGTCTTTACACCTTCTAATAAGTTATCAATTTCAATGCAATCAGATACCGTTTCGCGCAGGACAGCATGGCTTCGCGTTGTGATGCTGGCGATCGCCGCCTTTATCTTCAATACCACCGAATTTGTGCCGGTCGGATTACTTTCCGACATCGCCGCCAGTTTCAATATGAAGACGGCGCAGGTCGGCCTGATGCTCACCATCTACGCCTGGGTGGTGGCGCTGATGTCGCTGCCGCTGATGCTGCTGACCCGGCAGGTTGAGCGAAAACGCTTGCTGATCTTTATATTTAGCCTGTTTATCGTCAGCCACGTGTTATCCGTTGTGGCCTGGGATTTCTGGAGCCTCGTCGCATCCCGCGTCGGTATCGCCCTTTCCCACGCGATTTTCTGGTCGATTACCGCCTCGCTGGCCATTCGCGTCGCCCCTCCGGGTAAAAAAACGCAGGCGCTCAGTATGTTAGCCACCGGTACGGCGCTGGCGATGGTGCTGGGCTTGCCGCTCGGGCGCATCATTGGTCAGTATCTCGGCTGGCGCACCACCTTTATGAGCATCGGCGTGGTTGCTCTGCTGACGCTGATTTGCCTGATCAAACTGCTGCCACCGCTGCCAAGCGAACATACCGGTTCACTGAAAAGTGTGCCGATGCTGTTCCGCCGCCCGGCGCTGGTCGGCATGTATGTTCTGACTGCATTGATAGTGACCGCTCACTACACGGCCTACAGCTACATCGAGCCGTTTATTCAGACCGTCGCCAATATGGGTGAAAACTTCACCACCTTCCTGCTGCTGATTTTTGGTGGCGCGGGTATCTTTGGCAGCATCATTTTCAGCATGTTCGGCAACCGCTTCCCGGCAGCGATGCTCAGCGGCCCGATCCTGATGGTGACGCTCAGTATGTTGCTGCTGTTTGTGGCGGTGATGAACCCGATCAGCATTTCTGTGCTGTGCGTGGTGTGGGGGCTGGCCATGATGATTATCGGCCTGGCCTTGCAGGTGCGCGTACTGGCGCTGGCGTCCGACGCCACCGACGTGTCGATGTCCCTGCTGTCGGGTATCTACAATATCGGCATCGGCGCGGGCGCGCTGTTAGGCAATCAGGTGAGTTTGCATCTGGAAATGAGCAACGTCGGTTACGCCGGTGGCGTGCTGGGATGTATCGCGTTTGTCTGGTGCCTGACGATTTTCCGGCGCTATCCGCAGTTAAAAACGACCAGCTGATCGCCCGCCGTTGAGGTAAAAATGCTCACTGTGCCGCCCTGGCGCAGTGAGCATCACAGTGATTACTCAGTGACAAAACGTGAAACGGAACCCGCCAGGCTTTGCGCCTGATCGCGTAAGGCATTGGCTGCGGCAGAAGACTCTTCCACCAGCGCGGCATTTTGCTGAGTCACGTTGTCCATTTCGACAATCGCTTCCCCCACCTGCGAAATACCCCGGTTCTGTTCATCCGACGCCTGAGCAATTTCATTCAGGATTTCAGTGACATTGCCGACAGACGTCACGATGTCATGCATGGTGGCACCGGCCTGCTCGACCAGCTCAGACCCGGCGCTGATGCGCTCGACGGATTCGCCAATCAGTTCATCAATCTCTTTCGCCGCCTGTGCGCTGCGCTGCGCGAGGCTTCTCACTTCGCTGGCAACCACCGCAAAACCCCGTCCCTGTTCACCGGCACGCGCCGCTTCTACCGCGGCGTTCAGCGCCAGAATGTTAGTCTGGAAGGCAATGCTGTTGATAACCGTGGTGATCTCCGCAATCTTGCCGGAACTGGCGGTGATCTCATTCATGGTTTTCACCACATGATTAACCAGTTTGCCACCCTTGTTCGCCGTTTCAGACGTGGCGCGCGCCAGCTGGCTGGAGTGATGAATGTTGTCGACGTTCTGCTTCACCGTGGCGGTTAACTGCTCCATGCTGGCCGCCGTTTCTTCCAGCGCCGCAGCCTGCTCTTCGGTACGCGCAGACAAATCATTATTTCCCGCCGCGATTTCAGCCGAAGCATGGCTGACCTGCGACACACCGCTGCGAATATCCCCGATAATGCGGCGAAGATCGTCGTTCATCTCGCCCACCGCCTGCATCAGCTCACCCAGCTCATCGCGGCGTGATGTATGCAGATCCGCTCTGAGATCGCCACGCGCAATCTGCTGAGCCACGCGTAATGTCGCGGACAACGGCGTGGTGATCTGACGGGTGATGATGAACGCGGTAGCCATGCTCAGCAAAATGGCAGCCACAGTGATCAGCGACATCCATAAAATTGCCTGATTGATATCTGAATGCGTGGCTTTCAGCTCTTCCTGAAACAGCGAACTGCTCGCCGTCGTCAGCACCGCGCCCGATTTCGCCAGCTCTTTGGTCGCCTGCTCTTCCGCAAGATACGACGCCAGATACGCCTGCGCGCTTTCCTGTTTACCGGTCACTGAACGCTCGACCTCGGTCAGTGCATTCACATCTGCCGCGCTGAGTTGCGGTTTAATGGCGCCCATCAGTTGAATCGATTCAGCGATGAATCCGACTAATGCCTGCTGGGCCTCTTCGGTATTTTGCAACTCGAGCAGTTTGACGCGTACGGCCACCCCGGTGAGGTGTTTACTGATTTCATTCAGCGCATTGGCGGTGCCCACGGTGGCAGGATCCTGAGTGTAAGACTGCGCCAGACGCGTGACGTCAGCTTCTTCTCGGGTCAGCACCAGCGCCCCGACAATGCTTTCACGCTTGCGGGTTTCGCTGACCGTTTCCGCACGCTTTTCGCGATAACCCTGCATCGCGCCCGGCAACGTTTGCAGCATCTGCAACTGTTCGCCACGCCACGGGTAGGTCTGCAAACTGGCGATCTTTTCGTCTACCCGTTTTAAGCTCTCTTCATTGGCGGCGATAAACTTTTCGTCATGCGTTTTGACGTACTGCATCCGCGCATCTCTTGCCAGAGCAAACTGATCGGTGATGGCTTTTAGCTGGCTGATTTTCTCCGCACGAACGGAGATATCATTAAGGTTTTTAATGCCACACACCGCTACCGCGACGCTGAGCAACAAAACCAGCCCGAAACCCAGTGCGAGTTTCTTCCCTACCCGGACGTTTTCAAAACTAATTAGTAACCTTTTCATAACAAATGACTCTCCATTATTGTTTAAATATGCAGGTGTTACGCAATGCCTTTGCGTTATCGGCAGGAAAGGAGAATTAATTAATGATCGTTATAATGATTAGGAGAAATATCACCTTATGTAACTATATAAAGTGCAACAGGTGAGAAAGTGTCATGTAAAAGGCAGAAGATTTAGGTTAAAGAAGAATTTTTGATGTGACTGACCCGCGCGATAACGGGTCAGCAGAGGGGCGTGGTTTTCGCGGCGAGCCGTTCAGCGCAGCAGTTTCAGATTTCCGGTCAGGGATTTAATCCATTTTTCCGGCCCCACCAGCCCCAAACCGTCGATGATTTCATCATGCAAATCGCGCAGCGGGAAAAGGTTCTCGTAGTCGGCAAAGGTATGCAGCGCCCTGGCAAAAGCCGGGAAGGCCACCACCCCGCGCTCGCCCTGCGCATCCAGCGCCTTAAACATCAGCGCTTTAATGTGATCCGGCGTCCCCTGTAATACCGGCACCGGGTATTTTGAGCTGACATCGATGGTCGCGCCCTTTGCATCCGTCAGGGCATTGCCCGCCAGCATCGGGAATTTCGCAGCCAGCCCTATACCGATTGCCCCCGCCGTGTTCGCCAGTAATCCCGGCGGAAGTTCAGGATTGAGGATAATCGCCAGCCGGATGGTGTCTGTCATTTTTGAGCCCTTTTCGTTTTCAGCGTTAACACAAAGCATAACGATCTGGCGCTGAAAGGTGCTTTCTTTTATCGGCAGAAAATGCCCTAATCTGGTTAACTTTTTCCCCAATAACCGTATAACAGGCAGATTATGTCACTCTCTGAAATTTTACCGGCAGACCTTCGCATTCTTAAGCAACTTCAGCAAAGCGGGAGGATGACCAATCAGGAGCTGGCAGAAAAAGTCGGCATGGCCGCGTCACCCTGCTGGCGTCGCGTGAAGCAACTGGAAGAGAGCGGCGTGATCGCCGGTTATCAGGCAAAGATTGACCGTAAAGCCGTCGGCCTCGGGCTGCTGGCCTTTATCCGGGTAAAAATCGACAGCCACAGTGAGGAAGATGCACAACGGTTCGAGCAGCAGGTCGGCGCGCTGCCGTCGGTGATTGCCTGCTATGCGATTGCCGGAGATGCCGATTTTCTGTTGCAGGTGGTCGCAAAAGATCTCGACAGTTTTTCCACTTTCGCGATGGAAGTGGTGCGGCGCTTACCGGGGATTAAAGAAATGCAGACATCCTTCGTGTTAAGGGAAGTGAAACCGCTGGATGTCTTGCCGCTGTGAAAAAAATATCCGGCAATGGAAGCGCGGCACTTCCATTGCGGATAACGGACCTCTGGGTTCATTAGCACGGCATAGTGATAAATATGTACCCATTATTATTCACAGGGTGAATATCTATTAATGCCATTCTATCGCCCGGTATTTTTCAAACAGCCATAAACTGATAAATAATAATAATGTATTTAGCGGAAAGACTGACCATCGACCAGTGAATGCTGCCCCGCGGAATATCTTGATTCATTCCGCTCCTGATCTACCTGTAATTTCCCTATCCTGACCGTATTAAGAGAACAGCTGTCTCCGTGGTGACTGTAATATCCTTCACCACAAAGTCCCGCTAATCCCCTGGATGACCACTTTTCCATTTTTAATCGCCAGAGTTTGTCGAAATCCTCCAGCCGGCAGACAATTTTAGTCCAGGGGTCGCAGACCAGCGTATTTTCCAGTAACAGCCTGGAGTACCCTGCTGGCCGGGTACCGATCAGCACGAAGGCGTGATCGACTGGCGCGGGCAGGTAAACCCTCATGATTTGCACTTCCGTTTTGGCAGCGCTGTCCAGGCGCTGGGCCCTGTCTAACAGGTAATAATAAGCAAGAATGGCGTTTTCACCGCAGTTACCCGCATGGGGGATTCTGTTGATGTAATCATGCTCAAGCTTGTTCGCGGTTTCCCGTGGCGCTAATTTCAGCGCGCGCAAGGCACGAATATTCTTTGTTCTTATTTCATCCGCTTCTGCGGTATGCAAACTCCAGCGCTTAGGATCTTTAGGCATCATATGGCTCACCATCCGTTTATCGGTGTAAATTTTATTGGTGGCCTTAAGGGGTAATCTTGAACGTGCATACTTCACAGCGGCTAATAAATGAGGCATTAACGCCTTTTCAAACTTCTTATCCATTTCAACTCAATCCTTTTACTATTAATAATCATCCGCTATAAGTTTCACCATAATGAAAGTTTATCTTCCGTGCCTGTTATTCACGCCTGTGAAAAACAACAATACACTTGATGAATATATAATTTGATATTCATACAAATTAATTGGCACGTTGCGAAAGAAATGGCCTGAATTATATATAATAATCCTGACCACTCAATAATTCGTTATTCATTTAGACGATGATTATTTTTAATAATAAAAGAATGCGTTAATTTTCCGGCATTTATGACAGTGCCCGTGATAATTACCTGAAAAGGATAATGGCCGTTATTTGTGCGTTTTGCGTGTTTTCGGTGTCTCCGGTTTCACCGGCGCTTCCGCCGGGATTTTCACCGAGATGACCGGCAACGGCCCGTAATCCACTTCGGTTTGATCGAGGCGCGAAATGATGTCTGCCGTGATGTCCGCGTTATCATCCCGGGAGATCACCGTCTGGCTGTCGATCACCAGCCGCAGTTTTTTCTCCTGTCTGTAGGCATCGACCACCTTGGTTATGGCGTTCAGGCTGACCTGTCGTGCCGCATTCTTTTCAGCCCGCCACTGGTTGTTCAGCGTATCGGCATCGGCATCCCGACTTTTTTGCTGCCCGGCAGCGGGAAGGCGCGCATATTTTGAACTGGCATCGTCATACACGTTAAGCAGCAATGCCTGTACCTGCTTATCATGTTCGGCCTCCTGTTTGCCTGCCTGAGAATCCCTCAGTACCTGCGCAATATTCACCACGGCAATATCGTTGGCAGGTGCCTCTTTTTGATCGCATCCCGCCAGGCTGCTGACCGCGAGGGTGGCGGCGATAATCAGTAACGTTTGTTGTTTCATTTTGAGTATTCTCAGATTCACCCTTCGCTGAAAATGAAGGGTACACATTATTTAAAGTTTGCTTTAACACCGACGATGGCCCGCGTGTCGCTGTAGCCTTCGTCACCGATCTGCTGGGCCACATCCACCCACAGATTCACGGTGTCGTTCAGTTTTGCTTCCACACCGGTTTTGAGCTCACCGACGTTACGCGCGCCCGCCTCTTTCACGTTCACGCCGTCGAGGCTTGCGCCAAAATCATGGGTGTTATGCAGCCAGTTCACTTCCACAAAAGGCTCGAAGACCCGATCCTTTCCGTCCTGACGCTTTGCGTCCATGCTTTTGATAAAGGCACGCATACCCAGACGAAGCTGGAGATTACCGTCGCCGGTTGATTGCACGTGGGTGCCGTTGGCTTCCTGATGATCGTCTGCTTTCACTCCCATCCACGTCAGTTGTGCCTGCGGCTGTAAGTAGTAGCTTTCGTGGTCGTTCTTTTCACCGGTTTTCCAGGTGTAACCGCTCTCGACGGACGCCGTAACACCGCCGGAGCGGTAGCTTTCCGAACCGACGTCTTTCGTCGATACGCCATTATCAAACCGGTTGTACAACGCCCAGCTGTCTACATAGCCACCGGTCTTCTCGTCGTTGTTTTCAAACCAGGTGCCGTAGATGCCCGCGCTGTAGCCGTGAACCGAGCCATCCGCGCTGTAACCGGTGCGATGGTTGCGGGTGTTACTGTGCTGGCTGGCATAGCCGCCCATCACCCCAAAGTGATAACGATCTTCGCCGCTGCGGCTCCACTGAGCGATATCCCCGCCCAGTTGCGCGACATAACGGTTTGCCTGGGTGTTGTTCTGGCCACTGTCGTCGTGGGATCGCTGATGCCCACCGACCTGGCGCAGCCACAGGCTGGTGACTTTTTCCTCTCCGGTGAAAGGATCGACGTAATGGGTTTCGCCAAGACGATCGTGCAGCGTCATGCTGAACATGTTGTTGGCGGCGGCCAGATTGCTGGCGTAGGCTTTGGCTTCCGGGCGGATATTCGCGGCTGGCTGAAGACTTGCTGCGTTATCCGCCGCGTCGCCCCCGCTGAACGGGGTATCGCCGCCTGCAGCATTGTCAGCGTTATCCGGCACTTGCCCGTTGTTGGTCAGATACCAGTTACCGCCTTTTTTCACCAGATCGTAGTCGTAAGCGCCCGCCACAATGCGGCCCTGTTTGGTGAACTCGCCGTCAGAACTGCCGCCCACAGAGATGATTTCGATGCCGTTAATCGCCGGGGCCCCGTGGCCGCCCGCATTGCTCACTGACACCGCTGTTGTTCCGCGCGTGCTTCCCTCTATCACCATTTTGTCGGTCAGAGAGTCGTCATCGCCCAGCTGAGTGTTGAGGCGCAGCGTGCCGCCGTTGCCGGTGTAGTCGCCTTTCACCTGCAGGATATTGCCCGCAGTCGAAGTGCCCGGCTGGCTGAGAGTGATGAAACCACTGTTGGTCAGGTTGTTGCCGACCGTGAAGGTCTGAGGATCGCCAGTCAGCGGGGAAGAGAGATCGCCCAGGCTGAAGGCGCCCGCGTTGTTCACATCCCCGGCGGTACCACCGAAGCCACCGAAGGCGGCACCCTGCGCCACATTGACGGTATCCGAGGCCAGCAGAACGTTCGTCGCGCTGTCGCCCAGTTGCAGGCCGCCGCCGGTGATGTCCGTGTGGCCGGTGTACTGCGCAGAAGCCCCGGTCAGCGCCACCAGACCCGCGCCGTTTTTATGCAGATCGCCGCTGCCGGTGATGTTGTTATCCATCACGCCCTGCGCACCGTTCAGCGACAGGAGGCCGCTGTTGAGGATATCTCCGCTGCCGATGCCGCTCGTCTCATTGATCGCCACTTCGGCACCCTGACGGAGAGTGGTCGATGCCGTCATGCCTGTATTGGCGGTGCTGACCGTCAGAATGCCGCTGTTTACGATCAGTTCACCGGCGCCGGTCAGCGTCCCGCTGACGGTGCCACCATTGAGCGTCGTCAGGCTGCCGCCGTTGAAATCCATGACCGCACCGGCGTCGGTATTGAACCTGCCGGCAGTCTGCGAGTAACCGTTCAGATCCACCCTGGCATCGCCAGCCTGACGCAGTTCGCTGGTGTTGCCGAGAATATTGTCGCTTTCCGCCCGCAGCGTACCGCTGTGCACAAACGTCGCGCCGGTATAATCATTGCGCATGTTGGAGAGCGAGACAGTGTGGCCGGATCCTGCGGCAATCGTCAGGTCACCGCCGCCGGTCACACGAGCGGCGAGGTCAGCACTGGCAGCGCTCGCGCCGTTAGCGTTGATCACCAGCGCATCCGCACCCGACGTCACCAGGTTCAGTTTTTTCAGACCGTAGTTGATATACAGACCGTCGTCGGACGCACCGGACGTCAGCCCAAAATCAAAGGTCGCGTTGGCTGCCACCTGCCCTTTTTGAATGACATCTGAATAGGTCGGATCGCTCATGGTGGTGCCGTCTGCTTTCAGCAGATCCAGATTAGAGCCGTAGCCGCTGACCGTGCCAAGGCTGCCGGCCAGTTTCAGGATCGGATTGGCGTCATCCTGCATCGTTAACGCCAGCGTGTCAGGTGGCAATGCCCGCGCGTTCATCACGTCATTGGTTAAGACCTTCACCACGCCTCTTCCGCCGATATTCAAATCGTTGCTGGTCATCAGGAAAGCTTCCGACCGGCTGCGTCCCAGAGTATCGGTATCGACGTTCATCATGCCGCCATCAAAAGACAGGCTGCCGATTTGCTGCACCCCTTTCGAGACAACCGTTATGCTGGCGTTGCCCAGACCCAGGGTGGCATCGGACAGCGCCTGATTGTTTTGCGTGGTGGTGCCATTCAGAACAAACTGGCTGTGAGTCAATTCAACCTTTCCGGTAAAACGGTCTGTCGCATTGTTGGCGGTAAAGGCAAAGGCATTGGCATCACTGCCCAAATCCACGGTCACCAGACCGGTGCCGGCCAGATGGCTGGCAAAATTCATGGCCTTGTCGTCAGTGATGATGAGCTGGCTGGTGCTGTCAATATTCCAGGCGGAGCCGGCAGCCGTTAAATCGAGCGATGCATGGTCGAGAGTAAAGCGGGAACGGTCAGCCAGGTACACATTCTCTATCCCCTGGATTTTTGATGAATCCGAGAGGGTATAGACCGAATGATTCAGGTTCAGCGCATCGTTGCCCTGCCCGCCATCCAGCACGTCGAACAAGGTGGCGTTTTCGTTCGCAGTAATGTCTTGCAGGTTGAACCGATCATCGCCGGTGCCGGTGGTAAAGACGGAGGCCGCCTGACTGCCATGCGCCAGCGTCACGGTATTGTTACCCGCCAGCAGGTTGACCGCGCCCGCGAGGCTGCCGCCCGCGGCGTTAGTAAAGTCTACCGCCTGCTTGTCAATGTTCATGACCACGCCGTTTGCCGCACGGGAGAGGATACTTCCGCTGTTGCTGAAGGCCGTTGTGTGGCCGTTATTGATGTCCACCATCTGAGCCGCCGACGCGGAGATGATATTCCCGGACTGCTCGACGCGCGGCGTGCCACCGTTCACCACCAGCGCGGATCCTCCGGCGACATCATTAACATGAATACTGACTCCGGATTTGATATTGCCGGAGGTATTGGTAGTCATGCCGCTGCCGTCAGCGCTGTTGATATTGATCACCAGCCCCTGCGATTTGGACATGTCGTAATCCGCTGCCGATGCGGACCCATCGGCATTTTCCAGCAGAAGACCGGTTCCCGTCCCGTTGACGTTAATGGTGCCGCTGTTGGTCTGTGCCAGAGAGGCGGCCGTGCGCACACCCGCGCCTCGTCCCACGTTGAAGGTGGTATTGAGCAGCTGAATGCCGCTGATTTCGGCTTTGTTTTCGATGCCGTTTCCGAAACCTGACGCCGCCATATTGATGGTGGCGCCGTTGACGATCAGACCGACAGCACCGGTATCGAGCAGAATGCCGTGCGCAGTGCCTGCCGCGTTGGTCGAGCCGGAACCGCTGAGCGCCAGCGACGCGCCGTCAGACAACCGATATGCCGCCGTGCCGTTTATGGCGGTGGTCGCGCCGGTATTATTCACCACGGAATTCGCGCCGATGATATCGACCGCCGTGCCGCTCACCGTAATTTTGCTGTCGTTATTCATGCTGCCGCCGTTGATTTCAACGCCGACGCTGTCCGCCGCAGTGAGGGTCACGATACCGTGGTGATTAAGCGTACCGCCGGTCGCGACTTTATATCCCATTGCACCCGCGGCCACGCCGCCGGAGGTGCGCAGGGTGGCATAGCTGTCGAGCACCGAGGCGCCCGTCGTGTCCGTGTCGCCATAAATGGTGGTCGACGCGCCCTGAACGCTGCCGGCAAGGGATCCGACACCGGTCAGATCAATATCCGTTGTGGCGTCAATTTTGCCATAGGCACCGCCTTCGACCCTGACCGCCGTGGCATCCCGGCCGCTGGCAATCAGATTCATGCCGGTGGCGTCTATGCTGCTGTCTTTTCCTGTCGCCAGAAGGATGGTGCTGTTCTGGCCGCTGCCCGTTAAGGTTGCGCCGAGGGAGCCGTAACTCGCGCCACCGTCGATGCGGTAGAGCGTGGAATCCTGCGTCGAGACATCCTGAAAGGAATTCTGCACGCTGACGGCAGAACCTTTACCGTAGATAAGGAAGCCGGTCTGCTTGACCCCGCTCATAAATCTCACGCCGTCGCCATCGACATCAACCGCGCCGCCGTCTTTGACATACACACCAATCGCGCCGTTACCGGTCAGTTTTACTGCCCCGGTCACCGTCGCCACCGCACCTTGCCCCTGAGACTGAATCCCGTAGTTCGCCGTTTTGGTGGCGGCATCCACCCCTTCCGTCACAAAGATGGTGCCGCTGTTGGTCGCATGGCTGCCGGCCCGCACGTTGAGCCCGACGCCATTAATCCCCATCATATTGATGGTGCCGCTGTTGTTGACCTGGGTGGCACCGCCGGTCACATCCATCGCGATACTTTGCGCCACCGGTTTGCCACCGATAGCGTTATAGGAAAGGTTAATCATGCCCTTCTGATCGACCACAGCATCCGCGCCGCTCGCCAGAATGGCGGTTGCGCCCTGCGTTTTCCCTCCCAGATTGATCATGCCACCCACCGCATTCTCAAATGTGCCGTGATCACTCACCGACACGGCAATGGCGCCGGGATTGATGATGCTGGTGGCTTTGGCGGAATCGGATAAGGAGGTTTGAGCACTGCGCCCGACATAGATAAGCCCCGCATTGGTGAGCGTGCTGTTTCCGCCCACCATGGCACCGATATCCTCATAGCCACGCACACCCACGGGTTGATCGATCGTCGCCAGATTAATATTGCCGTTATTGCGGGCGTTGCTGCTGCCATCGAGTATCAGACCGACACTTCGGCTATGCGACCCCTGCGGCGCGATATTGATGACCCCGTCATTGACGACCGACGCATCCACGGCGTAAATCCCCACCCCCGAACCGTACTGGGTGTTAGTCTCGCCGAGCACCGCACCGGCAGCCAGATCATCGTTAACATAGATGACGCCGCTGCTGGCATTGTGAACTGACGCACCGGAGGCGGCACTGATCACATTCGAACCAGGGTTGGAGAGATTACGCAGGGTGCTGAGTATCCCGCTGTTGTCCAGTTTCGCCCCCTGCTCGACGTAGACCAGACTCGCATCAGATTCCGTCAGTTGCAGATTGGCATCATGGCTTAAATTGACCTGGGCAAAGCTTCCGGACGCTTTGATATAGGCCACGCTGGTGGCGCTGACACTGGCGTTTACCGGGTCTCCGGGCGTGGTCACATCAAGCTGGCGGATGGAGATCGTTGGTGTGACGCCTAACGCGATTTGACCATCATAATCATCAGGATCCAGACGCCCGTCTTCTACCGCTTCGATCAACGCGGTGTTATAGGCTTTGAAGCTGTCGAGGGTGTTAATTGAGAAGTGACCAATTTTGCTGTTCACTTCTCCGGCGTAGGTGGAAATTAAGACATCACCGGTAACCGACGTATTGACGTTTTTATGATTGCCGAGACTGACAAGGGTTTTGGCGTTGTAATTCAGCGTTCCGCCGTTATCTACGGAAAATACCGCCGAGTTGACCTTATTCGGATCACTGCTCTTCATGATCAGATTCACCCGATTGGCACTGTTTTTCATCCAGTTAGCATCGGAAGACCCGACATCCACATCCAGTTTTCCTCCCGAGGCCACGCCGTAAATCGTCTTATCGAGATACTGGCCGCCAGCGCCCACATCATGGGAATAGGCGTAGGTCGTATTCAGCTTCCCGGCTGTTATGGAGTTATTGTCATAAGCGTTAATGGTCGTTTTGTTGTGCGTAATGGCGTCGGTGTAAGTCACCACGTTCGTTTTGCCGCCTAAATGCACACTGTCGCAGTCCACATACTCAGCACCTTCGCCGATCAAACCCCGGTCACGCGCCTGAGACAGCGTCATCGAGGTGTAGCCTATGTCCCCTTTTTTCAGTCCGGCAAACCCTTTGCCTCCGCCCTGAACAAGATCAACACTGCCGTAAAAGATCGTGGTAGCGCTTTTGGGATCGGTATCTGCAACGTCCCAGTCAACCGCCAGAGAATAAGGTGACGCTATCAGCCCGCCACACAACAATGCCGTTTTCCAGGCTTTGGCAATTTTAGAGACTTTTGTTTTTTTCTTTCCGCCCGCCAGCTCATTGGTAACCACCCAATCCTGCGCAGCTTCGCTCCAGACGATTTTATAAGACTTGTTCATACACTTTTCCTGCGGATCACAAACGACTGTATTAGTTGTTCACCTCATTGACATCACTGATCCAGGTCATTCGCAAAAAGGATTTAAAGTATGTCAGCACGTAGGTTCAACATTTGAAATGGCAGGTCAAAATAGCTCAATTTATATTCACGGAAAAGAAAGAGTGTTATTAACCGGCCTTATTCAGCGTGTGAAACAGAAGACGTTTTGCGGCATTAATTTGTAAAAAAATATCATACTCAATAATTAAAAAATCATCGCAACTGGAATTCCAATCAGTTGATATGAAATAAAAAAACTTCCCAACCACAGGTTATAAACTCATCAGGATTACACAGTAACAACGGGAGCAGGCGCCGCTGACACCCTGAAAAATTGATTTATATCAGGTTTAAATAAGATATTTTAAATCATTAAAATCAACAAATTACAGTATTAGGATAAATAGTAACTTAATATGAATAGCCAGAAAACGCTGTCATACAGACAGGAAAAAAGCACATCACCGATAATACGCAGCGCGTGAGAAGCACATCTATAAAAGGTGCGTTACATAATAATCATCTTAAGGCGCACTAAATGTATAATAATTTAACGCAACACAGGAGGAGAAACAGGGAGCGGAGAGGAATGATTCATTGATAATTTATATATTACTATTATTTATATTGGTGAAATATATTAATTGCACCGATTTTAATTCTCGCCGACGTTATCCCGGCGGTATTTAACAGGACGCAATGACAGGCAAATACACAGGGCTTGCGCATTTACCTGTCACTGTCATAAATCAGGCATTCATGATTCTGGATAAAAAAGCCTGATGGATCCAGCGGGGGGTTGCCCACATGAATACCGCGTTTAGCTTATTGCCAAACCCCGCCACCACGCTTATCCGCCCCGCGTCCAGCGCACGGATACCGGCGCGGACCACCGGAGGCGTTTGCATCATGGTCATACGCATTAGCGGCGTGACTTTCTGCTGAGCAACGCTTGCAAAGCCCGTGTCAGTCAGTCCGGGGCACAGGGTCGTTACCGTCACATTGTCCCGCCGGAATTCCCGGTGTAACGCTTCCCCCAGACGCAGCACATAGGCTTTAGCCGCTGAATACACCGCAAAATGCTCAACCCCCTGAAAGGCTAAAATACTCGCAACCTGTAAGATTTTACCCTGCTTACGCTTTCTCATGTCCTCGCCGAACAGGCGTGTCATCAGCGTCAGGCTGGTGATGTCGAGCTGGATCATCGACAAAATAGCCTCCGCCGGGCTGTCCAGAAATGCTCCCTGTAGACCGTGCCCGGCATTATTAATGAGGATATCGATGACGACGCCTTGTGCTGCAAGGCGCTGGTGAAGCTCAGTGACGGCCTGAATGTCTGACAGATCGACCTGTTCAACCTGCACCTCAATGGTGTATTCCTGCCGCAACGAGGCCGCCAGCTCTTCGAGCCGGTCCAGCCGGCGCGCGACCAACACCAGCCGGTGGCCAAGCCTGGCATATTGTCTGGCAAACTCTTCGCCAAAGCCGCTGGAGGCACCGGTAATCAGCACTGCAGAATGTGTTTGAGTCATACGTTGTTCTCTGATGAGTGTCATTTATCTTTGGCGGGCTGTGCATCGCCGCAGCACTTTTGGCACTGTGTTCAATGAGGTGCATTAATAATGATAATCATCATCTAAAGTGTCAACTCATTTTGATTACAATCATAATCAATAATAATTACCTCGCCCACAAACACAGTGACGCCCCATTCATGAATTCAGCTCATAGTGGCTATCCTGCCGGACGCCATTATCTGCGCCCGTAAACCCGCTACTATGCCTGCTTCTTTTACTGTCCCGATGGATAACCATGACCCCTTCACAGGCGCTATCGCCGCCCGCTGCCGGAAAAACGACCGGCCTTTCACTGGTGTTAATTCTCAGCGCGTTAATGGCGATCACCTCCTTATCCACCGACATCTATCTGCCTGCGATGCCGGTGATGGCAACAGATTTACAGGGTGACGCAGAGTTGACGATCACCGGCTTTTTGATCGGCTTTTGCATTGCCCAGTTGGTCTGGGGGCCGGTGAGTGACCACTTTGGCCGAAGCCTGCCCTTGTTCATTGGCATGGTGTTGTTTATTGCGGGATCGGTGGGATGCGCACTGTCGACGGATATCGTGCAGATCGTTTTCTGGCGAGTCTTTCAGGCGCTGGGAGCCTGCACTGGCCCCATGCTGGCGCGGGCAATGATCCGCGATTTGTTCAGTCGCACGCGTGCTGCACAAATGCTCTCAACGCTGATGATCATCATGGCGGTTGCGCCCATTGCCGGGCCGCTTATCGGCGGACAGATGATTAAAGTCACCTCATGGCACACCATCTTCTGGCTGCTGGCGATAATCGGCGTGCTGATGCTGGTCTCGCTGTTCTGGCTTGAGGAAACATTGCCTGCTGAAAAACGGGTGAAAGCCTCCTTGTCCGGCGCGTTCGCGAACTATGCCATCTTGCTGAAAAACGCCAGTTTTATGCGTTTCACGCTTTGCCTGACCTTTTACTACGTCGCGGCCTATGCGTTTATCACCGGCTCTCCGTTCGTGTACATCCGTTATTTCGGCGTTGATCCGCAGCATTACGGCTGGCTGTTTGCGGTGAATATCATCGGGCTGATGGCCGTCAGCGTAGTGAACCGCCGCCTGGTACATCGTTATCCGCTGGAGTCGTTGCTCAGATTTGCCGTGTTCGCCGCCAGCCTCGCCGCCGTTATCCTTGCCGCCGCGACCGGTTTTGGCTTCGGCGGAATTGGCCTGATTGTTGTCGCGGTATTTGTGTTCTTTTCCATGAACGGCATTATTGCCGCCACTTCGACGGCCTGTGCGCTGGACGCGGTGCCGAACGTCGCGGGCTCCGCGTCGGCCCTGATGGGCTCCCTGCAATACGGCAGCGGCATTATTTCATCCCTTTTACTGGCCCTGCTCAGCGATGGCACCCCCTGGACGATGGGCTGGATAATGGCCGTCTTTACGCTGGCCAGTGCAGGTATGGCGCTGACCACCAGGGTTAAGCGGGCCGGATAACATGAACGCTTTGCCGCTCTTCTTTCATTTCTCCTTGCGTTCCTTTATGGGATATATTGAGGGCACTTTCGTAAAATGACCTCTTGATTACAGGCAATGTCGGCAATGGCTCTGATCCCAAAAAACTACTCGCGGCTGGAAAGCGGCTACCGCGAGAAAGCACTAAAAATCTATCCATGGGTATGCGGGCGCTGCTCCCGCGAGTTTGTGTATTCAAACCTGCGCGAGTTAACGGTTCACCATATCGATCACGATCACAACAATAACCCGGCAGATGGCAGCAACTGGGAGTTGTTGTGTCTGTACTGCCACGACAACGAACACTCTAAGTACACCGAAGCCGATCTGTACGGCACAAACGTGGTGGCGGGTGAAGACGCGCAAAATGATGTTGAGGCAGCCACTTACAGTCCGTTTGCGGATTTAAAGTCGATGCTTAATAAGAAGAAATAATCTGGGCAATGCCCGTTTCTGGCACTTACCTGACGCCGTTCAGGTAAGTGCCAGGTTGCGGTCAGCGCATCGCGGTGTGAGAAAAAATAAGCATATTCCTTCCCCTCGTGATATTAACTGCGACCTTCGCATGGAGAAATTTCTCAGCCAAAGAGCTGTAAACCTGGCAGGTTCGTTACAGGGCTAAAACGAGGGATTTTATCTTTTCAGCCTTTTCAAAGTGATCCAGTTTCATCTCCATAATCCACCAATGTGCCACCTCCATCAGCAGTTCCGGTTCATCATTTTTATTCGCAAAAAATGCATAGAATGACAGCCCTACATGGCTGCCCTTCGCCACGATTTTTGCCTCACAGATTCTGATGATTTTTTCCTTCATTTCTGCCCGCACGTTTTCCCCTTTTATAGGCTGTTGATGTGACTCTCTTCGAAACACTATCAATCTGATGCCCGACTAAAACTGTTTTTGAAAAATTAAGTTATCCGCCTAAACAATATTGTTATCGGACAATGCCTTTTTTATACGTAATATGGAGATGAATACATTAAAGTTTATTGCGTTACGCCTGAGACTGATGTAGCTAAATAGCATATAGAGAGAATAAAAAACATACTGAGTAAAAATGATTAACCCTCCGACAGAATATGTCCATTTTAATGGGGTTGATGTAATTGTCGCCCAGGAAAACAAGGCGCCCGCGCCAGCAATAAAACCTATAATAAACATAAGTATGATTATCCAGATGACATTCTTTTTTATTGTCACTTCATGGTCACGGTATTTATAAAAACCTTTAAAAAGAAACAGGGACTTACAGAATTTTTTATGCTTAGCAGGATTTAAAATGTAATACTTCAACATATAAATATTCAGCAAGTAATTGCCGGACATTTTATATTCTGATAACTTGAGTTCCTGTTTATATTTCTCCAGAGTTTCTTCTTCATCCACACACTCTGTAAGATAGGTGATAGCTTCCGCTTTCTTCTCATAAGATAATGAAAAAAAAGTATCGAAGATAAATAATTTTTTCAAATAAGGCAGTGCGGGTATAAATATTTTCCAGACGCCGGCTATAGATGTGATTTCCATACTTCCATCCCTTGTTCAGTTTCCCTTGAAAATCCAACATATCAAAAGAAACTATCCGTTTGCGAAAATTTATCTGTAGAGCATTATTTTATAGCACACTCAAACAGCGCCTTCACATGAGTCTCCTGCCACACCCAACCCAGTTCACACTCCGTTAACGGCCATATTGATGAATACAACTAATTAACCCTATCTCATTACCCCACCTAATAAAATAAATGACTCTGCGTTATGCTTTTCCGACACAATCGCCGGAGGATAACGTCATGCAAACAGTCACACTGAACAATGGTATTGAAATGCCCCTGCTGGGATTTGGCGTATTTCAGATGACGGATGCCGCCGAATGCGAGCGTGCGGTTATTGATGCTGTCGAAACAGGTTATCGCCTGATTGATACCGCGGCGTCCTATCAGAATGAAACTCAGGTCGGCAATGCGCTTAAGCACAGTGGGATCGCCCGTGATGAACTCTTTGTCACCACGAAACTCTGGTTACAGGATACGCATTACGAAGGGGCAAAAGCCCAGTTCGAACGTTCGCTGAATCGCCTGCAGCTGGACTATGTCGATCTGTATCTTATTCATCAGCCCTACGGTGATGTTCATGGGGCGTGGCGGGCGATGGAGGAACTGCAGCAGGCAGGCAAGATCCGCGCTATCGGTGTGAGTAATTTCCAACCCGACAGACTGGCCGATCTTGTGGCATTTAATAAGGTCATCCCCGCGGTGAATCAGATTGAAGTGAACCCTTTCAACCAGCAACTGCACGCCGCACCCTGGATGCAAAGCCGGGGTATCCAGCCTGAAGCCTGGGCGCCCTTTGCAGAAGGGAAAAATGGCTTGTTCCAGCATCCCGTCCTGGCTGAGTTGGGTAAAAAGTATGGCAAAAGCGTCGGTCAGATAGTCCTGCGTTGGATCTTCCAGCGCGGCATCGTTTCACTGGCAAAATCCGTGCGTAAAGCGCGTATGGAAGAAAACATCACTGTGCTCGATTTTGAGCTTAATGCTGAAGACATGCTGCGTATTACCGCTCTCGATACCGCAACCAGCGCCTTCTTCTCGCATCGCGATCCGGCCATGGTCGAATGGCTGACGGGCCGTAAACTCGACGTTTAAATCGCGATCAAAACCGCGGCATACATTCCTTTGCAGCCCCTCGCATGACGTTAATAAGCCAGACATTCCTGCCTGGCTTATTGACTACCGGTTAATGCACTTTTTTATTATCGACAAAGATATGGTGCATTGAGCGGGCACGCGGATGAATAAAGAAATGCCCTTCTGGCGCTGAATCACTGCTGACGGGTTTTAGCGTGATATTACTGCGCTTCGCACGCTTATCATGCAGGGCATAAATAATGAACGGAATGGACAGCACGATCAGGAAGCATACGACCAGCAGGCCCGCGTAAAGAGTGTTCGCATCGCTGCCTGGCAGACCTGTCGGTGGACAGAATGACACCACAAAGGCAACCAGTGATGCCATCAGACCCACGACCGCAACGGTCAGTTTCACCGCTTTGCCACCGGGTATATTGAAAGTACGTTTGTTTGCTGACTGCTTACGCACGAGGTTGATATAACCGAGGAACAGCAGGAAATAGCTGCACAGATAAATCACCACGGTCAGTGCCAGTGCAATCAGGAAAGACATATTATTGCCGCCCCCGGTATTGGTCAGAACAATCAGCGCCACAGAGGTGATAATTAACTGGGAAATCACCAGAACAACAGGCACACCGTTCTTATTCATTTTTGCGAAACTGGCAGGCAGGATCCCTTTTTGCGCTGTCACCAGCATTCCGCGGGAAGGCCCGACAATCCAGGCGGCGATTTCCGCCAGCACACCTAACAATAACAGTGCAGCAATGCCGCGGATTGCCCACTCAAAACCGCTACCCAGGTGATTGATCAGCACGCTGAAGGTCTGCATGACACCAGCCGAAAGGTTAATGTCGTCATGCGGGATCACCGCAGCAATAGACAGACCGCCCACAGAACTCAGGCAAATGGCCGCAAACATCAACAGCAGCATGGCGAGCGGATAGTCGCGCCCCGGATTCTTCATCTCGTTGACGTGGGTCGCGGACGCTTCAACACCCATGTAACTCAGGATAAAGGCCACAAACACCACCAGGGTTCCCATCTGAGTAAAGTCCGGGAAGAAGGTCGACACGCTCATGTCGATAGCTACCGGCGCACCGGAATGAAGATAGCTGATCGCCAAGACAACCAGGATTGCCGCAGGAAGCAGGATGCCGGCAAAGAAGCCGATTTTAGCAATGCGCGCTGTATTTTTGGTGCCGCCAAACTGCGTTAAAGCAAGACCCCAGAGGATCACCAGCGCGGCCACCGTTTTCACTATCGGATCGCTGTTCAACGCCGGCCATTTGAGGATGTAAGAGAGCGCGCCCAGTACAAAATAGAGCATCGGGATAAACCCTATCGCGATTTGCAAATAGCCGAACGAAATAGCCGCAAACCCCCATTTTTCACCCAGCGTTTTAGAAACCCAGGTGAAAACGCCCCCCTCCTGCCACCCTTCTACCGTCGCCATTTCCGCCGCACAAAGACCGACGGGAATAAACCACAGCAGACCGCCCAACAGCAAAAAGAAAATAAGGGAAAAACCCGAGGTAGCAAACGTGGGATATTCATAAACGGCCATCACCATCGACGCCGTGATAGCAAAAAAGCCCAACAACGATAATTGCTTAGGTGCGGCGCTTTTTACTGTGCTCGCCATAACTGATCTCCTGAAGGAAGCGCAGAGTCTTCTCAGTAAGTTTTAATCTGAAATTTAGGGGGTGACTTTCGGGTCACCCCGGAACAAGAGAGGTCACGCGTTTATGCGTGATTAAAGCCGCCCGTGCGTGATGCGCTGGAAGGCTGGCTGAGCGGGTGACTCATGAAATCATTCAGCGCACGTTTCATATCTTCAATGAGCAGGCAGCCGAGGTCGTAGCTCACACCGTGACGGACCAGAATGCGCTGAATCACCAAATCTTCACGGTGGGACGGCATGGAGTAAGCCGGCACCTGCCAGCCACGCACGCGGAGTTTCTCAGCCAGATCGTAGAGAGTGTAACCGCCAAGGTAAGCGCCCTCTTTCAGCGTCCAGGCCAGTGCAGGGATACCTTTTTGGCTGTCGCCATCGAAAATGATCTCAAACGGCCCGAGCTTGCCGATTTCCGCTGCCAGATGCTGAGCCGTGGCGTAGCAGGCATTATGGATTTTGGCGTAACCCTCACGCCCCAGGCGCAGGAAGTTGTAGTACTGGGCAACGATCTGCCCGCCCGGTCGTGAAAAGTTAAGCGCAAAGGTCGGCATGTTGCCGCCCAGATAGTTAACATTGAAAATCAGCTCTTCAGGCAAGTCTGCCACCTCACGCCACACGACCCAGCCTGCGCCAAGCGGGGCCAGACCGAATTTATGGCCTGATGCATTGATGGATTTAACCCGCGGCAGCCGGAAATCCCACTCCAGTTCCGGCGCACAAAATGGCGCCAGAAAACCGCCGCTGGCACCGTCGATATGCATGGGAATATCCTGCCCGGTCTGCAGCTGCAGCTGATCAAGCGCATCGCTCACCGCTTTTACCGGCTCGTACTGGCAGGTAAATGTCACGCCAAGCGTAGGGATCACCCCGATGGTGTTTTCATCCACACGCTTTAACACCTCTTCCGGACACATGATCAGACGATCGCCTTCCAGAGGAATTTCACGCAATTCGACGTCAAAATAGCGGGCAAATTTGTGCCAGCAAATTTGTACCGGGCCGCAAATCAGGTTGGGTTTATCCACTGACAAACCTTGTGCTGCGCGTTTCTTACGCCACTGCCACTTCAGCGCTAACCCGCCCAGCATCGCCGCTTCTGAAGAGCCAATCGTCGAGCAGCCCAGCGTGGTGTCCGGCGTTGGCGAATTCCACAGGTCGGCCAGCATTCGCACGCAGCGCGCTTCTATTTCCGCCGTCTGCGGATATTCATCTTTATCGATCATATTTTTGTCGATGGACAAATCCATCAGCTCACGGATTTCATCATCCACCCAGGTCTGACAAAAAGTCGCAAGGTTCTGACGTGAATTACCATCCAGGAGTAATTCATCACGGATCGCATTGAATATATTGCGCGGTTCGTGTTCTTCGTTTGGGAAAGAGGAGGACGGTAATGATGATGCTAAATCTGCTGACGCGTAGACATCATCTTTACTGTTATATCGTGAACCGTTTATATCATCACTCATGGCATTAACCTTTTATCAGAGTCAAATAATTTAAAAAATAGAATGTATAATCCGCGCCGGGAAATAATGAAACGTGAGCCTGACCGACGGAATTTAAATTGAAAGTGCTATGCAATAAATTTTATAAGCCTGCCGGGGATAAAGATATCAGAGCAACAGGGCGTTATTGTACGCTCAAGAGTACAGTTGTAATCCTGGAGCGACATTATCAGGATCGCTGATTTAGAAAATGTATAAGTGCATATTCCCATGTTAGCCCTGCGCTGCAATGACGGAGCTATCTGGATATAGTCAGCAGTTTCTTCGAAAGGTAGCTTTTCAGTTTATGAGGGTTAATGACATTCATGCGCCTGACGCCATTCCCTTCGTAAACTCTGCCGGATGTTTCAGGAGGCAACCCGGCTGACCGGTTGGACAAGGTGGGTTTACACGCCATGCTGGCAGGGATGAACGCATCTGACGCACAGGCAGAATAGATAATCGCTGGCATCGCAATGACAGCGAAGACAAAGAGCAGAATCTTTCTCACGAGGGATTACTCCTGATTGATAATTTTAGATAAAGCGTCTTTTGGGGAGATTGATATTCGCGGTCAGATGTCAGCCTGGCATTCGCTTCGACAAAATTTCTCTGAATTTAACCGAGAGTGTTCATTCCAGAGCGTTAACAAATACCTCTTGATTCTTATTGTCCGACTTAACTGTCTGCTAAAGGTAATCATATCGTTTAAGGAATCTGCCACTTCTCTGGAAAACCTTTTTTGTCGCTGAGCCTGAATAAGCCATCGCAGTAAAAAGAGATCTTCTTGTGCCGCATTTTTGGAGGGAGACTGGGTATTATTGATATGAAGTGCGACCAGAGCACACCATGAAAGATGCGCGACGTTTTCATTCAGGTTATTCATTTTTAGATGCCTGGACTAAGAGAAATGACAGGGTAATCACTGGTTCGATGAACACGTTCCAAACCGTTTCATTAATTTATTGTTTTTATACACTCAATGAAATCAGATACAGTCCTGCACACTATCATCTGAATCTTACGCATGTCATCCTTCTCTTAATAAGGATGACGTACGTAAGTTATTTCTCTCATCATTGAATTGGCATTCTTATTATCACCAGTAAAAATAAAATCTATTCTGTACATGTTTTTTACATTCACTTAAATCAACAGGATTTTATTATGAAAAGATTATTATTGGCGAGCCTGATGGCAACAATGGTGACGGCATCTCCGGTATGGGCCGATACCCCCCCTGTCTCAGCGCAAACTGATACACCTGCCAGTCATCTGGTCAAAAAAGAAGCCAGTGATGTTCTTAATATGGCCGCACAGGGGTTTGATGCGGTGCGCGATATTCAAATTGCCAGAGTGGCCATTTTCCAGGGTCAGCCTGATGCGGCCAAACAATTAACACGAGACGCGGCTAATTTGCTCTCCGATGCCAGCACCGACTGGAGCAAGTTCACAAAAATGGACGCCGGCGCCAAAATGATTAACGACCAGTACATTATCGTTAATTCTAACTTCGCGATTTCTGAGAACTTTATTGCCTCTCCCGAAAAAGAAGCCGCCATTAAAAAAGCGAATGAGAAAGTCGCCAAGGGTGACCCTAAAGGCGCTATCGACACGCTGCGTTTAGCGGGTATGAGCGTTTTGCAAAATCAATACCTGATGCCGTTAAAACAAACACGGGAAGCCGTTTCCGAAGCCAGTAAATTACTCGACTCAGGAAAATACTACGAAGCAAATTTAGTCTTAAAAGGTGCTGAGGATGGCATTATTGTTGATAGCGAATTGCTGGATGTAGACCGCTAATTATAAACGTGCTCAGTTTATCTGTCTGGCAGAGTTGCAGGCTCTGCCGGACAAATAATGGCGATCTCTTCACTGACCTTGTGCAAAATACGGCTGATTTTCGTCAGCACCGTCAGGCAAAATTGCCTCGTGAGCTCAGTTTTATCCATCATTTCTATTGGGGAAAGAATATCTTTCAGTTCTTTTATTTCGAGAAGCTGACCGGCACCGTGCAGACGATGCACGGCCTGTTTGAATCGGCCAAAGTCTTCTTTCACGACGGCCTGCTCAGCTTCAGCGAGATCTTTCCTGGCTTCAAAATAGAAAACCTCAATCAGCTCATTAAGCCGTTCTTTTTGCCCGCCGGTATTACGATGCAGAACGTCGATATTGAGATGGGAAACCGGCAATGTCACCGCGTGGTTCCCCGTAATCTTATTAAGTTCATGGGTCAGCGTTCGTAACGAAACGGGTTTAAACAGGCAGAGATTCATGCCGTTTTGCAGGCATTTCTCCCGTGTTTTCTCCTGAGCATTTGCTGTCAGGCCCCAAATCTGGAGCGTCGGATAGGTCTTTCTTAAATCACCCGAGAGCGTAATTCCATCTTTTCCCGGCATATTAATGTCGGTAATTAATAAGTCGTAATGTGCTTTGCCGATCATTTGCTCTGCTTCGTCACCGTTGCAGGCTTCATCCACCTCATAACCGATATTTTGTAGCTGCCTTTTAAGCAGCAGCCGGTTAGTCGGATGATCGTCTGCAATAAGAACTGACAACGGCGCAAGAGATAACGACTCACGCTGAGGTGTAGATAAGTCAATTTGCTGAGGAGGACATATTTCTACCGGCAGATTAAGAGTCAGTGTCGTTCCATACCCCGGCTGACTTTCCATCGTCAGTGTACCCTGCATTAATGAAACGAGATCTTTGCATATCGTCAGCCCTAACCCCGAACCGGTTTGCATCCGCCCCTGCTCGGCTTGAGAATAACGCTGGAAGAGGGTCGCCTTTTCATCCGCTGAAATACCGCACCCCGTATCACTGACGATGATCTGAAGGCCGGTTTGATAATCGTTAAACATATACTGATGTACGCACACGTCTATTTTTCCCTGAACAGTAAATTTCAGGGCGTTACTGATCAGATTATTCATAATCTGCCTAAGCGCCTGCGGGTCAATCAGCATTTGCACATCGTCCGGCATTGTATTTTTGTAGTGTAAAGACAGATTTTTTTTCTGCGCAATTCCCTCAAATGAACGACATATCTCAAGCATCAGCTTGTTAACGTAGGTTTTCTGGTAATGAATTTGATAATTACCTGACGCCACTTTATCAACATCAAGTATTTCGCCGATCAGCCCCAGTAAAGATTGCGCGGTGGTATATACCTGCTCTATGGCCTCTTTATGCTGCAAAGCATCTAATGCCTGACGATTCATTAATTCTAAAAAACCGACAATAGAGCTGACGGGGGTTCTCAATTCGTGGCTCATACTGGCGAGAAACTGACTTTTCGCCTCGGTGGCAAGAATCGCCTTATTTTTTTCCTCTTCAAGAGCCCGGGATAGGCGCTCTTTAAGCTGTAACTGAATTTCCAGCTGACGCTGCGACTCTTTACGCTTACGGACTTCACTCTGCAAATAAAATCCCCACACCAGACTGCTGGCAATCAGGGTCACGGCAAACGCGATAACAAGGTAAAACTGCTTGCTATAAAGATTCCAGGTTTGAATCTGAACTTTAGGCATTTTTGACCATTTTTCAGTCAGCTGCAAAATCTCCCGCGGTGGAATGGACACCAGCGCTTTATCCAAAATGGACTTTAATTCAGGATCGGTTTTTGACAAGGCAAAGCTGATCGGTGCCAGCGGCATATCCGAAAGGCGTAAATAGTTCAGATCCGAGGGGTAATAATGGTCGATGATATAGCGTGCGGATAACTCAGTCGTCACCGTGGCATCAACGTCACCTTTATTCACCATACTCATGGCGATACTGGTATTTTCAACCACCATCCATTTGATATGGGGATACTTCTCCTTGAGTTGGTCGGTTAAGGTGAAGTGAGGCGGTATGGCGATCTGATTAACAGTCTTAAGTGTCAGATCCACGGGCAGTTTAACTTTCGTCACCACGACAAAAGGAAGTTTCATAAACGGGTCGCTGAATGCGATACGCCCCCCCCTTTCATTGCTGTAGGTGGCGGCAGGAATGAGATCCCATTCCCCTTTCATCATCTTCATGACCATTTCAGAATTTGAATTAGCAAATACAGGTTCAAACTCCAGGCCAGTTTGTATTTGAATTAAATTAAGAATGTCCCCCATGATGCCACGGATTTCATTCTCATCATTAGTGATGGTAAACGGTGGATAATAAGGATTAATCAGTACGCGTAGTTTTTTATGTCTCTTAAGCCATAAACGCTCCCGGCCAGAGAGCGAAAGCGGCTTATTTAAAAATGAGAGATTTCCCCTTTCAAGCCAGTTTTGAGTCACCTGCATGTTGGTTTCATTAGTGATGGCATCAATGAAGTTATTGATGATATTGCGCAATATCACCTGCTCAGCGTTAAGAATGAAATGATTCTTAAGGTCTGATCGCATAAAATAACGCATAACTGATAACGACTGAGGAAAGTATTTGGAAAGATAATTACTGGTGGTGATATTATTGCCGATAAAATAAACGTTTTCATTTTCCACGACGGATGACATGGCCAGGTAGTCATTATCATAAAAATTAATTTTCGCATTAGGAAAATCACTCCTGATGGTATCGACAGACGGGCAAGAATCCGAGCAGGCAATGGTGACTATTTTGTCGGTTGCTAAAGGTTGCATTGTGTTTTTTATCGACGTCACCAGAGTCGGATAGGTTCTGACTAACGCTGCGGTATGCAACAAATTGGCAGAGTCATTCATTTTGCGCGTCAAAGGCGTCAGCAGCATATCAACGTTATTTTTGCTAAGCCCATCCAGAGCTTCTTTCTCATTCTTATACTGAGTGATGGTAATTTTCACCCCCAGACTTTTCTGCATTAATGCCAGATAGTCAGCATTGATTCCTCTGTAGTAGTGATCGACACTGTTATAAACAACGGGAGAAATTTCCGGAAGCCATGTGCCAATAACCAGACTTTTTTTCTGCGCCATCCAGCGGGTTTCATCTTTGCTTAATTTGACTTTTTCAAAATTGTTAACAAAGCTGTTTTTAATTTCAATATTTTTTACAGTTTCCGCATTGACGGGGAAAAAAAGAATGAGCAATAAAAAAGTCAGAACCCTCATGGCATTACCCCAGTTTATTTCGCTGAGCAAAGCTGAAAAGGTCCATCAATGAATTACAGTTTAACTTTTCCAGTAAACGTCTTTTATAGGTACACACCGTTTTATTGCTGATATTCATTTTGCTGGCTATATTAGTGTAATCTATGCCATTAATGATATATCGGAACACTTTTATTTCCTGCATGGACAGTGATTCCAGCTTATCTTGCTCCGAGGACGTTTCACCGAAAAATCGATTAAGCGTAAAAGGAAAATAACCATATCCATTTTTAGCCGCTTCTATTGCCGCTATAATATTGTTCAACCCCTCTTTTTTACTGACAAATCCGTTTGCACCAAACTCAGCACTGCGCTGTCCGTAAAACACTTCATTCTTAGCAGAAATAACGATGACAGTGCCCGCATAACGACGTTTGCGTAATTGCTCGAGCACCTCGATACCGCTGATAGTAGGAATATCCACGTCAATGATAACAAGATCTGGTTTGAGGGTTTCGACCTTATTGACGACATGGCCGCCGTCATCCAACTCGGCGAGAAGTGTAATCCCGTTAGCATCGAGTAAGTTTTTTATCGCTATACGTGCCAGAGGGTGGTCGTCTACGATGATGGCTTTCATTTTTAAATGACAATCCTTTATTTAACACAAAAATAAAAAACACGCATTCCTCACATTCACATGAGGAAAGGTATTTATTTGATCAGATGTATATAGCGGCAGGTATTATCTGAAATGATAATGCCTTTGATATTAAAGGCACTGCATCCATTGCTTAAAATATAGAGTAACATGTTATTTCAATAAGAATATAAACGCACAGTAAATGAGAAAGTACTTTGAAGACTAGGTTATATAAAGCACCTGTTCTTGCCAGGTTTAAATATTGTTAATTTTTAATCAATGAATTATTACAAACATTGATTACAGATGTAGGAAAAATTGTACAAAGAATAAGACTCATTCTTCTATAAACCCTCTCTCCTTTTATTATCTAATAATGACACAACTGGCTACTGAAAAAATCCTGTTATCAGGCAGTTAAGCTCATTATTGAGTGCCGCCCCTACTTTGACATGGATGAAAGACATAGCCAAATACATGGAAAATTAAGAATTCATTGTGAGAAATAATCAGGTGAAAACAGACCAGAAGAAGAAAAAATTAATGCTAATGGCAGTGATTATCGCCATCGTCATAATCTCTTTCGTCAGCATAACATATTGGTATTTAGTACTAAAAAATGAGCAAACCACAGATGATGCTTATGTAGCAGGAAACGTGAATCCCGTGTCGGCTCTCATTAATGGCAGCGTCATTACGGTGAATCATACCGACACTGAATTAGTTAATGAAGGCGACGTCCTGGCCGTGCTCGATAACACCGATGCACAACTCGCTTACCAGAAATCTAAAAGCAATCTGGCTTTTGTGGTCAGGCAGATACAGCAGCTCACCTTACAAAACGGGCAGCTTAAGGCAGGCGTTACGCAGGCAAAGATTGCTTACGACCAGGCAGTAACCGACTTTGCGCGACAGAACGGGCTAAGCCGTGATGCATTGATTGCAAAAATGGCACTGGAGCATTACCGCAATAAAGTGTCCTCTCAGAAAGCGGCGTTAGATGCGGCCACACAGCAGTATAAAGCCAGTCAGGCTTTGCTTCTGGATACGCCGGTGAATAAGCAACCTCAGGTTCAGCAAGCCGCCGATGCCGTTCGTGAAGCATGGATTACCCTGCAGCGCACGGTGATTCGCAGCCCGGTGACTGGCTATATCGCAGAACGCAATGTTCAGGTGGGCCAAACCGTTTCCGCAGGCCAAACACTGATGTCAGTGATCCCACTTGATCAAATGTGGGTTAATGCAAACTTTAAGGAAACGCAGTTAAACGGTGTCTCCTTAGGCCAAAAAGTCACGCTTATTAGTGATATATACGGCAAGAAAGTGCCTTATGAAGGCCATGTTGCAGGGATAAATATGGGCACCGGAGGAAGCTTCTCGCTGCTGCCTGCGCAAAATGCCACCGGAAACTGGATTAAAGTCGTTCAACGCGTGCCTGTTCGTGTGGCGCTTGATCCCGCGCAGTTGCGTAAACATCCATTACGTATCGGGCTCTCCACCACGGCGACGCTGTATTCTGACGACGCGGTGAGCATGGGAGAAAACACCCTCTCTGACAACGTTATCCGCACACCGGCCTTAAACAGTACGGCGCTGGTTGTGAATACACAGGAAATTGAACATGACATCGCCGAGATTATTGCCCGGAATGGAGCTCAATAATGGAGTGTTCAGCAGGCGTTCCGGCGCCACTTAAAGGAAGCACATTAATTCTGGTTACTATTGCACTGGCAATGGCAACCTTTATGCAGATGCTCGATTCAACCATCACGAATGTGGCGATACAAACTATCTCAGGATCGTTGGGCGCATCTTCCGATGAAGGCACCTGGGTCATTACCTCGTTTGGCGTTGCCAACGCTATTTCAATTCCTGTCACCGGACGACTCGCGTTACGTTTAGGTGAAAGATGGCTTTTTTTACTTTCGGTAACGTTGTTTTTTATTACATCCTTTTGTTGCGGGATCTCTTCCAGTCTCGATATGCTGATTTTCTTTCGTATCATTCAAGGGCTGGTGGCCGGGCCGCTTATTCCGCTGTCGCAAAGTTTGCTTCTGCGCAATTATCCTCCGGAAAAACGCACCTACGCGTTAGCGATATGGTCAATGACCGTCATTATTGCCCCTATTTTTGGGCCTATTCTCGGCGGGTATATTTGCGATAATTACCATTGGGGATGGATCTTCTTTATCAATATACCTATGGGTATCGCTGTTGTAATACTTTGTTCTTTTTTACTGAAAGGTCGGGAAACGGCGACTGAACCGGTCAAACTTAATCTGGTAGGACTTAGCTTGCTTGTCCTGGGCGTTGGTTCTCTGCAAATTATGCTGGATAAAGGCAAGGATTTAGATTGGTTTAACTCGTCAACAATCGTTACGCTCACTCTCATTTCAGTTGTCACGCTGGTGTTGTTGGTGGTCCACGAAGTGAAAAATAAAAATCCGATCGTCGATTTCAGCTTATTTAAATCGCGTAATTTTAGCATCGGCGTTTTATGTATTGTCTGCGCGTACCTGATTTATTCCGGGGCTATTGTTTTAATGCCCCAACTTTTGCAAAGTGTTTTTGGTTACACCTCCGTGTGGGCAGGTTTGGCCTATGCACCTATCGGCTTAATGCCACTGATTATTGCGCCTCTGATCGGTCGCTATAGCAACAGCATTGATATGCGGGTTCTGGTGACCTTCAGTTTTTCTGTTTATTTCGTTTGCTATTACTGGCGCGCTGTTACGTTCACGCCGACCATTGGTTTCACCTCCATTGTCTTGCCGCAGCTGATACAGGGGTTCGCGGTGGCGTGTTTCTTCCTGCCCTTAACCACGATATCTCTGGCAGGGCTCTCTTACGACAAGCTGGCGAGTGCCACAAGCCTGAGCAATTTTTTCCGCACCCTGTCTGGCTCTGTGGGCACCTCGCTGACAATGACATTATGGAGCCGGCGTGAGTCAGTTCATCACGCTCAACTTACGGAGAATATTAACCCGGCCAATTCCGTGTTTGAGCACTATTTTAGTGGCTTAAAATCGCTGGGGTTAACGACCTCGCAGGCACTGGAATATATTAACCAGCTAATTACACAACAGTCACTGCTGATTTCCGCGAATGAAATATTTTATCTTTCGTCATTTATTTTTCTTTTCCTTACATTACTGGTTTGGTTTTCCAAACCGCTCAATAGCACAGTGCCTGATTCCGGGGGCTGACCCGATTTTCAACGTAAAAATCACTTTTAATGAATTTTTCATTTATCAGCGACCAATCCTGCGATTTCATATGATGATGTACGCTATTTATATACATTGAATCGCCAGAGGTGATCTGAAATTTTTCGGCACTTTCTTCATACCGTTATTTATTGCGGCTGCTGATATTTAACCACCTGGAAACGCAGACACCGGCGGTCAGTGTAAGAGGTGATTCCCGTCGGCCATCTGACCCTGCGTAATCTGAATATCACCGGCAGCCGCAAGACGCTGCAAACATGAAGCTTGCAGGTGAAGAAGAAGGCATTGCTGTTTCGCTGCCTGATTCGGAACACACCGAGTTTTTCAGAATGTTTTGATATAACCCGTCAGCCCTTTGTAATTCATTGCTTTTCCCGACCAGGATTTACATAAAATTAGGATTCGCTGACACACTCTTTTTCTTTCTCAGGACTAACATTCATCGGGTGTGAGTCGCTACTTTTGGAAGGAATCTATGAACGTTAAGTCTCTGGTTTTGGGGTTGTGTCTGATCGCGGGGCAAGCGGGTTACGCGGCTGCGGACAGCTGCCAGGCAAATATCTTTGGTGGGCAGGATTGTCAGTATGACAACGGACTGACATCGAGCAGTCAGTCGAATATTTTTGGCGGACAAGATGTGCGTTACAGCGATGGTCGGACATCCTCCAGCCAGGCCAATATTTTCGGTGGTCAGGATGTGCGAAACAGCGATGGCAGCACATCTACCAGCCAGTCCAATATCTTTGGTGGTCAAGATGTACGGAACAGTGATGGCAGCACATCCACCAGCCAGTCCAATATCTTTGGCGGCCAGGACGTGAGGTACAGCGACGGCCACAGCTCTACGAGTCATTCGAATATATTCGATGGACAGGATACCCGGAATTACTGATGCCTCTCCGGGTCGTAATAACGGCCCGGCCAGATCACAGCAGGATGAATGTCGATCGCCCGACCAATGGCGTCCACGGGCACGAAAGCGTCGTAGAGAAATACGAATTTGAGCACTCAAGATTGCATGCAAAACCATGCACGTTATGCATGCAGAGCGACTTTGTTGAATAAATCGGATTTAGATAAAAGCTCCTCCTGCCCCTGACTTCCTCAGGCAACCCGTACACTTTCTGGCACCCCTGCACGCGTCCTTTTGTTCAAGGCTCGGATCATGTCCATAGCTTCACCGACCTGCACATCATAATCCCGCAACGTAAGATCCCCACCGAACGCCGGTTATAAGCCGTGTGCTATAGCCAGTAAGCATTGCTCCCCGTAAGGCGTTGGCTCGCCACCGCACGATTTCTGTTGGCATACACCACCAGTCAGTAACCGGCGCATTTTCGCGGCGGGATCAGTACCTTGATTTTCTTGCACCTTAGCCCGCCATGGCACATGTGTTGTGTCACAAGCCCCATCGGCGCAGGCGCCCCTGATTTTCCTGTGCGTCTGACGTATAGCTCCGGGAAGGGCTATGCATCAGTCACATTGTTCAGCGACAGGTCAGCGCAGATGACCTCATGAGTTCCTGCGTCTGCCGCCAGGTGCGGTTTCCGACAGACGCGACGCTTTTCCTGACCGTGTTTTCTCACCTTCCACTCATCCTCACCGAAAACCTTTAAGCCACTGGAGTCGATAACCAGGTGTGCAATTTCACCGCCAGTGGTTTTTTTGTAAGGGATATTGACTTGGACCGCCTGCTGACGCAGGAATAATCCAGGCTGCGGAACGGGAACTTCATTAAGGTAAAAATGTGGTCAATGACACCCTGCGCGGCGCGCGGCGAAAGACGCGTTTAAGCATCAAAACGGGGGGAATGACCAGCTCAGAATAACGTTACGAGCGGCCCCGGAAAGAAGGTTTGGGTTGGTCGTACCAGTCAGTAAGGGCCTACTCATCCAGCCAGAATGCCAGTGAACCCCGATTGACAAGAGCCTTGCTGTAAACGTTCCAGCTGGTGATTTTGAACTTTTTTGCCAGGAGATATCACTACAAGGCCAGGGATGTAGTGATCTGGTCCTGATTGCGACCAAAAGCTCGATTTATTCAACAAAGCCACTCATATTAATTAACGAGACAACTCTATTTCCCTGAAAAAATTCCTATCTCCTCATATTTTTCAGATAACTACTCATTTATGACTCCCGCGATATAACCCCCTTCACCTACTAATTATCCTATAAATACCCCCCCCTCTTTCCTAATCGGACATTATATAACGCTTCTTCTTTCTCTAATTTCTAAAAAAATCACGCTACCCTCTTCTACTTATTTTATTTTTGAGTACACTCTCCCAAAATTATTTGGCCGATACCCTGGCTCAACCTCGGGACCTTTGAGGTTTTAACCTGTTGCAACGGAACAATGGCACAGCGATGGCTTGTGTAGAGAATGTTGCATTCAGGTTATGCGTTGTAAGAAAGGGAATTAAATAATATTCATTCAGGAATATATTCCTGAATGAATATTATTTTCCCATCAACAACTTATCCCCGTTCAAATGGACTTGTAACAATCCCCTTTATTTTAAAGGGCGGTAAGGACTACCTTGAATTCTATAACAATAATAAATAATCGCGGCCAATGGATCGCGTTAATATTATTTTTGACACCTTTTTCCTATGCCGCTGATTTACCTCAGCCTGGGCAGGAACTGATCCATCAGCAGGAAAACCAGCGGGCCCGTGAAGCCGCTCTGGCACCGCCAACGCCGGACGTGCGTCTGTCGCCGCCGTCTTCCTCTTTTGGCAAATTGCAGTTCCCGCAGGAAACTCCGTGCTTCCCGATCCACCACATTGAGCTGCAAAACCGCAGCGCTTTCCCGCACTGGCTGCCTTTACAGCCGATTGCCGATCAGGCAGTCGGTCACTGCCTCGGGGGGAAAGGCATCAATCTGGTGATGAGTACGCTGCAAAACCGCCTGGTGGATCACGGTTATGTCACCAGCCGCGTGCTGGCGCCGCAGCAGGATCTCAAATCCGGCAACCTGATGCTGACGCTGGTGCCCGGCATCATCCGCCAGGTCAAGCTTGCGCCCGACAGTGATCACCACGTCACCCTCTACAGCGCCTTCCCGGCCCATGACGGCAACCTGCTGGATTTACGTGATATCGAACAGGGGCTGGAAAACCTGCAGCGCGTGCCAACCGTGCAGGCCAGCATGGAAATCGTACCGGGCAATAAACCTGGGGAAAGCGATATTGCGCTGAAATGGAACCAGTCGCGCTTATGGCGGGTCGGGGCATCGCTGGATGACTCCGGCACCCGCAGTACTGGCCGCTATCAGGGTGGCGTGACGGCATATGGCGATAACCTGCTGAGCCTGAGCGATACCCTGTATCTGTCAGCGGGCACCGCATTGCAACCGCACAGTGACAAAAACACCCATAACTACACCGGCCAGTACTCCCTGCCGTTTGGTTATTGGGCTGCCAGCATGACCGCCAGCAGCAACAGTTATTACCAGACCGTGGCGGGCCTCACTAGTGATTATCGCTACAGCGGCGACAGCGAGAATCTTGATTTTCAGCTCAGCCGTGTGCTGCACCGCAGCGGTAGCCAGAAAACCACCTTCACCTATGACGTGCTGGCGCGTGAATCGAAGAACTTCATCAATGACACAGAAATCGATGCCCAGCGCCGTCGCACGTCAGCCTGGAAAGTCGGCCTGCAACACCGCCACTATATTGCCGATGCCACGCTGGATGCAGGGATAAGTTATCAGCGCGGCACCCGCTGGTTTGGTGCGATGCCAGCACCGGAAGAGTCTTACGGAGATGCAACGGCGCTGAGCAAAATCATTCAGATGAATGCCCAGCTCAATTTGCCTTTTGCCTTAGCGTCACAACAGTTCCAGTACAACGTGCAATACCAGCGGCAGATGAGTAACACCCCGCTGACACCACAGGACCAGTTTGCCATTGGCAGCCGCTGGACGGTGCGGGGCTTTGACGGCGAACGCACGCTCAACGCCGACAACGGCTGGACGGTGCGTAACGAACTGGCCTGGCAGACGCCGCTGCCAAATCAGCAACTCTATCTTGGCGTGGATTACGGCGCCGTCAGTGGTCACGGCAGCGAATATCTGGTGGGTAACCACCTGGCCGGTGGCGCAATAGGCACCCGCGGCGCGTTATTGGGCGTTAATTACGACCTGTTCGCCGGTATTCCGCTGTCCAAACCGGACGGTTTCGCCACCGACCCGGTGTCGCTGGGCTTTAACCTGAACTGGCAGTACTGAAACATGACCCACACCCCACAGATTGTTGTGGACCCTTTGTTAGCAAGGAAGCTGCCATGAACAAGCATCTCTATCGGATTATTTTTAATAAAACACGCGGCCTGTTGATGGTGGTGGCCGAAATCGCCAAAGCCCATAACGGGGGAGGCGCACGCGAGGCTGTGCCTAATCAGCGCACCTGCCAGCGTATCAGCCGCCTCTCCAGCCTGAGTTTTAGCCTGTTACTGGCGCTGGGTTGCGTCAGTCTGAACGTACAGGCGGGAATCGTTGCCGACGGCAGTGCGCCGGGTAACCAGCAGCCGACTGTTATCGGCAGCGCCAATGGCACCCCGCAGGTCAATATTCAGACGCCTGGTGCAGGCGGGGTTTCACACAATAAATTCAGCCAGTTCGATGTGGATAAACAGGGCGTTATTCTCAATAACTCGCACAACAATACTTCCACCCAGTTGGGCGGCATGGTCACCGGCAACCCGTGGCTGGCCAAAAAAGAAGCCACCGTTATTCTCAACGAAGTCAATTCACGCAACCCCAGCCAGCTAAATGGCTATATCGAAGTGGCGGGTAAAAAAGCCCAGGTGGTGATTGCCAACCCGTCTGGCATCACCTGTGACGGCTGTGGGTTTATCAACGCCAATCGCGCCACGCTGACCACCGGACAGACGCAGCTCAATAACGGGCAAATCACCGGTTATGACATCGGCCAGGGCAATATCACCGTGCAGGGCCGGGGCATGGACAGCAGCAGGCAGGACAGTACCGACTTGATTGCCCGCGCGGTCAATATCAACGCCGGAATTTGGGCCAATGACCTGAAAGTCACTGCCGGACGTAATCACGTTGATGCCGACCATCAAAGCATCCGCGCCAGCGCAGCCGATGGCAGTACGCGCCCGGCACTGGCCATTGACGTTTCGCAGCTTGGCGGCATGTACGCCGGTAAAATCCGCCTGATAGGTACACAAGGCGGCGTTGGCGTGCGCAACGCAGGCAATATCGGCACCTCGGCAGGCAGCGTGGTGGTGACCGCTGAGGGTCGTATTGAGAACAGCGGCACGATCAACAGCGCGCAGGATTTGGCGGTCACCGCTCAGGGGGATATCCAAAACAGCGGCAATATGTACGCCGCTGGCAACGCCACGGTAGCCGCCTCCGGCGCGTTGACCCACAGCGGCATTATTGCCAGCGCCAGTCAGACCCGCGTCAGTGCGGCGTCCATTAATGCCAGCCAGCAGAGCGTTTTGGCCGCGGGCATGAATGATCAGGGCCAGTTTGGCAGCACCGGGGATTTAACTCTCAGCAGTCAGGGGATGTTAAGCGCCCGCGGGCAGAATCTGGCTCCGGGGCAACTGAATATTCAGGGTACGGCGATCGACCTGAGCGACAGCCAGACTTCTGGCCAACATATCCAGGTTACGGCATCCGCTGGCGACCTTTCCACCGCCCGCGCCAGCGTGTCGGCGACGCAAACGCTCAGCCTGACGACGCCCGGTCAGTTAAATAACACTGGCGGCAAACTGGCGGGCGATAAACTCAACCTGACGGCTCGCCAGCTGGTCAATCGGCAAGGCACCGTCCAGCAACTGGGCACCAGCGACCTGACACTGTCGCATCAGGCCAGTATCGATAACAGCGGCGGGACGATTGCCAGCAACAGCGTCAACCTGACCTTTAACACCGACATTTTCGACAACACTCAGGGGCAGATACTGCACGCGGGTGACGGGCAACTGACCCTCGACGCCGGGCAGTTTAACGATGCTCAGGGCACCCTGACCAGCAACGGCGCGCTCAATTTACGCGCGAATACGCTGACGCTGGACAACGCCAGCACCCAGGCCGGACAAATCACGGTCAATGCGGGAACGCTCTCCAACCGTGCCGGTAGCCTGGCGCAAAGCGGCCTCGGCGCGATGACAGTCACGGTGACGGGCGCACTGGATAACAGCGGCGGCAGTATGGCCAGCAATGGCGCGCTGGCGGTGCAGGCCGCGCAGGTCACTAACGCGCAGGGAAAACTGCTGGCCGCCGCCGACAGCACCTTTAGCCTGACCAGCAAGGGCGGGTTGAACAACCAGCAGGGCCAGGTCGCGGGCGGGAACCTCGCGGTGAATACCGGTACGCAGGCGATCAATAATCTGCAGGGCGTGTTTGCGGCCACAAGTCAGCTTGCGATACAAAGCGGCAGCCTGAACAATGACGGCGGCCTGTTGCAATCCGGGGGCGCCCTCTCCCTCAATACGCACGGCGCGGCGTTAAGCAACCGCAACAGCGGGGATAATGGCGGCATACTCAGCCAGGGGAACCTGCTGATCAGCAGTGGCGCACTGGACAACAGTTCAGGCGTACTGGTCGGTGGAAGCACCAGCCAGTTGTCGACCGCCGCGCTGAATAATCAGCAAGGCCAGCTGATAAGTCAGGGTGCCTTAACCCTGACCTCGCAGGCGCTGAACAATCAGACCGGGCTGGTACAGTCCGGCGATACGCTGGCACTCAATACGCAGGGCCAGACCCTGACCAATACTGACAGCGGCGACGCGGGCGGTATTCTTAGCCAGGGGGCGATGATGCTCACTACCGGCAACCTGAATAACCAAAACGGTTTTATTCTCGGGCAGGCTGTCACCGCCACCCTTCATGCCGATACGCTCAATAACCTTTCTGGCACCTTTGCCAGTCGTGGCGCGCTAACTCTCGACAGCGGCGCAATCAACAACGATGGCGGATTGTTGCAGTCAGCGGCGGCGCTCACCATCGACACCCATGGCGAGGCCATCAGCAACCGCAACAGCGGCGATCGGGGTGGCATTCTCAGTCAGGGCACACTGACGGTGCGCGCGGGTCATCTTGATAACCAGTCCGGCGTGCTGATGGGCAACCAGAACAGCGCCCTGACACTGGCGCAGGTCAATAACCAGCACGGCATACTCGGCAGCCAACAGGGCAATCTTTCGCTGACTACGCAGGCCTTTGACAACACCGCGGGCCTGATACAATCCGGCCAGTCGCTGACGCTCGATACTCAGGGCCAGCGCCTGACTAACACCGCGAGCGGCCAGACCGGCGGCCTGTTCAGTCTGGGCGACCTGACGCTAAATGCAGGTGATGTCGATAACCAGTCAGGCGTTATCGTTAGCCAGCAATCGGCCAATATCAGCACACAGACGCTCAATAATCAGAACGGCAAACTGGCCAGCGGCGGCGACCTCACCCTGCTGACGCAGGCCGTCAATAACACCGGCGGCCTGATGCAGTCGCAGGGAGCAATGAGTCTCGATACTCACGGGCAGTCGCTCAACAATACTTACAGCGGCGAGAGCGGCGGTATCAGCAGCCAGGGCAATCTGACACTGACCACCGGCCAGTTCGACAATACGCAGGGCTTTATTGCCAGCAATGCCCAGGCGGCTATCACCAGCGGTGAGTTTATCAACCAGAACGGCCTGCTCGGCAGCCGTCTGGATCTGACCTTATCCACCGCCGCGCTGACCAACCAACAGGGCACCTTACAGGCCGGGCAAACTCTGGCGCTGGACACCCACGGGCAGCAACTGGATAACCAGAACAACGGGCTGATAAGCGCTGGCAATACTCTGCAACTGCTGACCGGGGCGCTGCTTAATCAGAGTGGCCAGTTGCAAAGTCGTGAAAGCCTGAGTATCAATACACAGGGCCAGTTACTGGATAACCAGAACGGGCTGATGCTCTCGGGCGACAGTTTACACATTGACAGTGGTGAGCTGAATAATAGCCGCGGGCAGTTGCAGGCGGTGGGTGCACTGACGCTCAATGCCTGGAATGCCACCCTCACCAACCTGTCCGGGCTTATCCGCTCCGGCGCCGGCGTGGTCATCAACAGCGTCCAGCTGATTAACCGTCAGACGCAAGGTACGGATGAAGGGATTGAAGGTCAGTCGGTGCACATCAGCGCCGCAGCGGTCGATAACAATCAGGGCGTGATGCGCAGTGATGATGCGCTGGTAGTGACTACCGGCTCACTGGATAACACCGGCGGTCTGGCCTCCTCCGGCAACCGGTTAAACATCAGTGGTAACGGGCTGGCACTGACCAACACCGGCGGCACGCTGATTGCCGGTAACGTGTTTGACCTGATGGCGGATTCTCTGACCGGCGACGGCAATGTGCTGTCGCAAGGAGATATGCAACTTGCACTCAATCAGAATTTCGTTAATCAGGGCCAGGTGGTTGCCAATGGCGATTTGACCTTCACCCTTAACCAGCAACTCACCAATAACAGCCTGATAAAAGCCGGTGGTGTGCTGGATATGCATGCCAGCCAACTGACCAATAACGCTCCGGCGGAAATTAGCGCTGGGGCAACTCACCTCTCTGTTGATAACGACCTGATCAACCGCGGGCTGATCGACGGCGGGTTGACCCATATCGACGCCGCGACGCTGACCAATATCGGCAGCGGGCGGATTTACGGCGACCATATCGCGATTAAGAGTGACACCCTGAATAACCTGGCCGAAAGCGGCACGGCGGCCACTATTGCTGCCCGCGAACAGCTGGATATCGGTGCGCAGACCATCAACAACCTCGACCACGGGCTGATTTACAGCGCGGATTCGCTGGCGATTGGCGGTGCGCTGGACGATAACCTTAACGCTACCGGTCAGGCCGGAATACTCAATAACCACAGTTCGACGGTGGAATCCGCCGGGGACATGTGGCTGAACATTGCCCAGATTAACAACGTCAATGACCATCTGGTGACCGCTACGGTTATCACCGAAAAATCGGCGCACCATGAAGCTGCCCTTTCCAGTTCGCCGAACCGCTTTGACTGGGCCGACATCAATACCTCTACCAGTAACAAATACGGCGTACACAAGGCCATCATGCCGGACGGCACCAGCGGTAACACCTTCTATGAATACCAGTATGACCGCACGGTGACCGAGACCCAGGTTATCGAGAGTGATCCGGGGCAGATCATCGCGGGCGGTAATCTGGCTATTAACAGCAATACGGTCAATAACCTCGACAGCCGCATCGTCGCAGGCGGATTGCTCTCCGGTGTGATTGGCTATCTGAATAACGTCGCCACTCAGGGTGAGAAAATCACTACTGACATCGGTACTCAGACCCGCTGGTATGCCAAGAAGACCAAACACAGCTTCGGTGGCACCACCACCTCACAGGGCAAGGATAAAAGCAATTATGCCCCTGCCCCGGTGATACAGACCATCGACCTGAAAACCTTGGCCTATCAGGGCAATACCAATGTCAGCGGCGGCGGCACCCCCATTGCCGGTCGCAATACCACTGCCCTGACCGGTGATATCGCAGGCGCCGGTGATACGCGCGGGCTGAGCAATATCGATGCGGCCACGCTTCGCTCACAGGATAGCGCCGGGGGACTATGGCAACCGGGTATTATCCCGCTCGACACTCCGCTGGTGCTGCCGGCCGGTCAGACTTTCCACGTCGATTTACCGACGGTGAACGGGATAACTCCGGTTATCCGCATGGTCAGCCCGAATACCCGACTGCCAGATAACAGCCTGTTCCAGCTGCACCCGGAGAGCACGGCGTCGTATCTGGTAGAGACCGATCCGCGCTTCACTAACCAGAAGAAGTGGCTGGGCAGTGACTATATGCAGAACGCCTTTACCACCAACAATGACAACGTGCTGAAACGCCTGGGAGACGGCTACTACGAGCAGCAGCTGATACGTCAGCAGATTATCAGCCTCACCGGTCAGCGTTATCTGGACGGTTATGGCAACGATGAAGATCAGTTCAAAGCGCTGATGGACAACGGCATCGCCTTTGGTCAGCAGTACCACCTGACGCTCGGTGTAGCACTGAGCCCGGTGCAGATGGCGTTACTGACCGGCGACATGGTGTGGCTGGTCGCACAGACGGTGACGTTGCCGGATGGCAGCACCGAGCAGGTACTGGTGCCGCAGCTGTATGCCAAAGTGCAACAAGGGGATATGGACGGCAGCGGCGCCCTGCTCGCCGGTAAGCAGGTCGCCCTGAGTGTCGGCCATGACCTGACCAACAGCGGCACCATCGCCGGACGTGAAGTGACCCAGCTGACGGCGGATAATCTGACCAACAGCGGCTTAATCAGCGGCGACCGGGTCAATCTGATGGCGCGTACCGACCTGACTAACCTCGGCGGCACCTTACAGGCCAAAGACAGCCTGGTGGCTATCGCCGGACGCGACCTGACCAGCAGCAGCACACTGCGCGGCACCGACGCCAACCGCTACCTTGACCGGGTGGCAGGCATCTATGTGCAAAACGACAACGGCCAACTGGGCCTTCAGGCCATCAATAACCTGAACCTGACGGCGACCGACATCAGCAATGCCGGTAAAAACAGCCAGACCACGCTGATTGCCGGTAACGATATCAATCTCAACACCCTGACCACCGCCCACAGCGAAAACGGCAGTTGGGGCAAAGGCAATGACCGCAGCGTGACGCAGAGCACCGATGTCGGCACGCAGATTAATGGCACTGGCGCCATTGCTTTGCAGGCGGGCCACGACCTCAACGCCCGCGCGGCGACGGTCAATGCCACAGACGCCCTCACGGCAACCGCAGGCCATGATATCAACCTGACCAGCGGCAACGACAGCTACCATGTCACCGAGAACAGCCGCCAAAGCAGCAAAGGGATAGTGTCGGGCCAGACCATTACCACGCATGACGAAGTGCAAAGCCAGAGCGCAATCGGCAGCAATTTCGGCGGCGATAAGGTGACGATGCAGGCCGGGCATGACCTGTTAGTGCAAGGCAGCAGCGTGGCGGGCACTCACGATGTCACGCTGGCGGCGGGCAACAACCTGACCGTCACCACCGCTGATGAAACGCGTCAGGAGAACCATCAATATCAGGAGAAGAATACCGGCCTCTCCGGCACCGGCGGCATTGGTTTCAGCTACGGTCAGCAGAGCCTGAAAACCACCGACGACGGCGTCACGCATTACAGTGCCGGCAGCACGGTGGGCAGCGTCAACGGCAACACCACGCTGAGTGCGGGCAACAACCTGACGGTCAAAGGTTCGGACGTGCTGGCCGCGAAGGACATCAATCTGAGCGGCAGCGAAGTGAACATTCTGGCGGCAGATAACCAGAGTTCGCAGACGCACACCGTGGAGCAAAAGCAGAGCGGGCTAACGCTGGCCCTGTCCGGCACGGTCGGCAGCGCGATTAACACGGCGGTCTCGGGCGCCAACGACGCCAGCAAGCAAAGCAGCGACAGGCTCGCGGCCCTTGATGGCATGAAGGCGGCGCTCAGCGGCGCGCAGGCGTATCAGGGTAAATCTCTGGCTGAAGCGGACGGCAGCGAAGGCAGCATGATAGGCGTCAATCTCTCCTACGGCAGCCAGTCGTCGAAATCCACGCAGACCCAGACCAATAACCAGAGCCAGGGCAGCACGGTGACGGCGGGCAATAACCTGAATATTCGGGCGACCGGCACCGACATTAACATTCAGGGCAGCCAGTTGCAGGCCGGTAAAGACATCGGACTGATAGCTAACCGCGACGTGAATCTGTGGTCGGGCGTCAATACTTCAGTACTCGACGGTTCGAACGAGAGCCACGGCGGTTCGATGGGCGTCGGATTCAATTTCGGTCAGGGCGCGAACGGGTTATCCATCAACGCCAGCGCCAATAAAGGCAAAGGCAGTGAAACCGGCAACGGCACCAGCCATACCGAGACCACCGTCAACGCCGGAAACAACCTGAACATTGTCAGCGGCCGCGACACCACGCTGACCGGTGCACAGGTCAGCGGTGAAAAAGTGACGATGGATGTGGCCCGTAACCTGACCCTCACCAGCGAACAGGACACCGACAACTACGACTCGAAGCAGCAAAATGCCAGCGCCGGCGGCAGTATCAGTATGGGCGGCGGCAGCGCCTCGGTGAATCTGAGCAAAGATAAGATGCACAGCACCTACGAGAGCGTGCAGGAGCAGACGGGGATTTTTGCCGGCAAAGGCGGCTTTGACATCACCGTCGGCGAGCACACCCAGCTTAACGGCGCGGTTATCGGCTCGACCGGGGATGCCAGCCTGAATAAACTCGACACCGGCACGCTGGGGTTCAGTGATATCAAAAACAGCGCCGAGTATGAAGTCGAGCACCAGAGCGTGGGCGTCAGCACCGGTGGCAACATCGGCGGCCAGTTCGCAGGCAACATGGCCAACGGCCTGCTGGTGGGCGTCAACGGCAGCGGCAGCGACAGTTCGACCACCAAATCCGCTATCTCCGGTGGCACCATTATTGTCCGTGACAAAGACAACCAGACTCAGGACCTGAACGACCTGAGCCGCGACGTCGAGCACGCCAACCAGACCCTCTCCCCTATCTTCGACAAAGAGAAAGAGCAGCAGCGGTTGCAGGAAGCGCAAAAGATTGGGGAAATCGGTACGCAGGTGATGGATATCGCCAGGACGCAGGGGGACCTGAACGGACTGAGCGAGGCGAAAAAAACTCATCCTGAAATGTCCGCTGACGAGCTGCGCAAGACCGATGTCTACAAAGCCGAAATGGCGAAATACGGCACCGGTAGCGCCATCCAGCAGGGACTCCAGGCGGCGACGGCGGCGGTACAGGGTCTGGCGGGTGGCGATATGGCGAAAGCCATTGCGGGCGGGAGTGCGCCTTATCTTGCTGAAGTGATCCATAATATGACCACCGATCCAGTGACTGGTCAGGTGAACAAAGAAGCCAACCTGATGGCGCACGCCGTCGTCGGCGCGGTAGTTGCGCAAATCAACGGCAACGGCGCGTTAGCGGGCGCATCCGGTGCGGCCGTGGGTGAATTTATCGCGCAGCAGCTTTATCCGAATATCAAGCGTGAAGATTTAACGGAAGAGCAGCGGCAAACTATCTCCTCGTTGTCGACGCTGGCGGCGGGCCTTGCGGGCGGGTTGACGGGCGACAGTTCGGCGGATGCTGTAGCGGGGGCGCAGGCTGGGAAGAACTCGTCTGAGAACAATAATCTCTCATTGCCGCCTGGGATGATGGATTACGGTCAGGCGGCAACCTCTTGGAACCAGTACGCTGTAGACAATAATCTGACCCCTGAGCAAACTCAGGCCGGATTAAACAAACTGGCGCAAGGTGATTTACCGGAAGGCGCAAATATCGCGAAAGCCATTGTTGATGGTTATGTCGATGGCGTCTTTATGGCGGGTGCGTTCTATCTTGGGCCAACGGTAGTGATTGGGAAAGGTATTACCGGTGCGGTTATTGGTGGAGGGGCTAACTCGGCGTTCCAGTATATAAATATGACACCTGACAGTGAGTTTAGTTATTACAGTGCGGCAGTCGCAGCGGGTGCAGGTTATCTGGCACCAGGCTACAAGATTGGAGGTAATACCCTGATTAATATGAGCGGTGCATTTATGACGGATGGACCAGATTTGTCGGCACAAGGCGGCGCTATAGCGGGATCGCTGGCCGGGGGATACTTTGGGAAGTATGCGCCAGTTTTAGTGGGTAAATTTGGAACCGAATTACCAAGCTTTGCTTATGATATCAGTGGTTCATATATTTTTGAATATGGAAATGATGCTACTAAAACGTTAATAAAAAAGATTGAGGATAAATGATGGCCATAATAAAAAAAGTCAATTATTTAATGTTGCTTATATACTCAATGGCATTTTTCTCGGTACTTGGCATTGGATATAGAACTATCGTTGCTCTTATATCTCTATGGGCCATTGGTGAATTTGCTTATGATTGGCATCAAGTCGTTATTGGATTGAAGATGGCTGTTGTAGCTAGTTTTGCTGTCACTTTAGCCGCATTCATCTTCAACAAAATAGACGAATACAATGCTCGTAAAAAGCCACCATCAGACCCTGATAAATGATCTGTTGGAAACTGAAAATCCCGGCCTTCGAGCCCGGATTATTACTTTTATGTCCTTAAAATACCGTTCCTTCGTCGCCGTATAATGATGATCCCCGGCGCGGTAGCGACATCAACGTGTACCGCCTCGGTAATGCCAATCTCTGTCAGCCAGTCGCCGCTAATCACCAGTTGGCCGTCGTCTTGTACCCAGTCAGCGCCCAATGCGGGGTTATGCTGACTGGCTTCATAGAGACCTTCCAAGGTGGCGTTGTCGTGAACTACAGTGATATACAGAGCAGGGTATTTATGTTGCAAGGCAACTCCTGTACCTGCCGTAAAACTGCTGCGGGCTAAGGCGCTACCGGTAAAGGTGAGTTCCGGGAACCGATCTTAGATAAAGAGAAAGAGCAGGAGCGGTTGCAGGAAGCGCAAAAGATTGGGGAGATAGGGAGTCAGGTGATGGATATCGCCAGGACGCAGGGGCAGATAGAAGCGACCAAAGCGGCAAACGACAAGATGAAAGGCGTCACGCCAGAACAGCTTCAGACCGCCAAAGAAGACTGGTAGAAAGCCAATCCGGGTAAAGTGCCGACATCTCACGATATCAATAATCAGGCTTACGGAGCGGCAGTGGCGGCAGGTGCGGGCTATCTGGCACCGGGATATAAGATTGGTGGAAACACGCTCATCAATATGGGCGGTGCATTTATGACAGACGGGCCAGATTTATCGGCGCAGCGTGGGGCGATAGCGGGATCGTTGTTTGGCGGGGGCGTTGGGAAATATGTACCTATGGGTGTGGATAAACTTATTGGTAAAGAACTTCCTGGATTCATATATGACATTAGCGCAGCTTTTACTTTTGAAACGGTCAATGATGCATCCAAGGAAATGTTAAAAGATAAAAAGGATAAGCAATGATGAATAAAAAATTCACATTTAAATCTTATGCTCTCTTGTTTTTATATTTTACTGGATGCTTTTTTTTATTAGGGTTGGCAATAAGGATATTTATAGGTTTTATGCACTTAAGAGAATTTTATTTACCTGCTGATAGTGTAATTAAAAACTTAAAAATGAGTCTGGTCGCTGGATGCAGCATTACTTTGGGGGCTTTCGTCTTCAACAAAATCGACGAATACAACGCCCGTAAAAATAAAAAAGATCCCACCGCTCCCCCTGATAACCCGTAGTCGTCAAATCACCCCGGTCAGTGCCGGGGTGCCTTTATCTTGCCCCTACCACACTGCCATCTCGGCCCGGATAATCAACACGCCGTCCTGTGCGGTGATGGTCACCGGCTGAGCGGCATTAAACCCCAGTTCGCCCAGCCAGCGCCCCTTGAGGGTCAGTTTCGGCAGCGGGTTGGGTCTGCCGCTGTTGGGGCAATAACCGACGGTGTAACGGCGTGCTTGGGGTGTGGCGGGTTCTGCGGTAAGCTCGCGCTCAGTCATGATCAACTCCTGTTTAGTTGCTTATGGTTAGCGGGGCTGAGGTGTTCGAGCACGTCAGCCCCGCGTTAGTATTAACTCTCTTCTTTCGTTGTCTGCGATACTCGGGCCATCGCCCCGGCGACCTGGTTCTTGATAATCATCGCATCCAGCAACTCACGGATCACATCCTGTTCATGCTGCGGCATCTGTGAAATCGTCTCAAACTGGTAACGCAGTTGCTCGCTGGGGCCACGTCAGTGAATTTATCGCGCAGCAGCTTTACCCGAATATTAAGCGTGAAGACTTAACCGAAGAGCAGCGGCAAACTATCTCCTCGTTGTCGACGCTGGCGGCGGGCCTTGCTGGCGGGTTGACGGGCGACAGTTCGGCGGATGCTGTTGCGGGAGCGCAGGCTGGGAAGAACGCGCTCGAAAACAACAGCCTTTTATTACCAGGGCCAGTTCCAGTACCCGTTCCGGGGCTGCCATTGAGCACTGGCGATAAAGTGGTTCAGGACGCCAACAATAAGATGGCATCGGAGCTGGATAAAGCTCTGAAAGGGTCAGGAACCGAGGAAGATACACCGCCAATTACTGACGGCCAGTCAATCGTTGACGGGCGTAATGAGGCAGCGAAATCCCGCGATCCGAATGTGGCGAAGGATCTGACTGATGCGGAGAAAGCAGAGGTTGGTGGAACAGGTTCAGGAACGCCGGGCGGCTGGGGACCTGAGGATGAAGAGAAGGCTCGGAATAGTGAGACTGGTCAAAATAATGATGCTCACAGTTCAACTAGTGGGAAAGACCTAAACTCTGAGTTAGCAGGTGAGGAAATATCTAATGGTCATGCATTCGATAAACATGTCATTGAACAGGGTGAGTTCAAGGAATTAGGGATCTCAACTAAAGAACAATTTGCTGCCCATATAGAAAAAGTAGTTAGGGACCCAACCTCAAGCAAAAACTTCAGTGGTGGTCGTACAGCATATTGGGATGAATCATCAGGTGCAGCTGTTATCCGTAACCCTAACTCGGCAGATGGTGGGACTGCATTCAGGCCAACCAATGGCAGAGCATACTACGATAATTTAAGGTGATTTTATGGAATTAGTAAAACTAGAAGGGCGTGGTGCCGTAGTAACATTAAATGAATCTGAATTATTGGTATTGAATGCCGCGCTTAATGAAATCTGTAATGGCATTGATGTTCAGGAGTTTGATACCCGAATTGGTTCTTCTAAAGAGTCTGTAGCAAATCTCTTAGGGAAGATCAGTAGAGTTTTAGATCAAATCGAATTGTCTAACTAAAACAAACCCCGCCCTTATTGGCGGGATTTTACTCTATACGTCAGTTAGTTACTCTTCAGTCGTCAGCCAGATGATCAGTTGACCCGGTTGCGTGATCACCTCAAGCTTCTGCCCGGTGGTAAAGCCGGATAGTGGTACCAGCGAAAGCATTCCCGGCAGGGAAAAGTAGCTCTGTAACAGAACAGGCATCGAAGTGAACTAACTCATTAGCTGACTATGTGAAAGATAATATTGCTCTCAGCGAGAAAGCCCGTGAGTCATTTAATTTTGCTATCCATTCTGCTAAATCCGATCAATTGCAGTGGGGGTACGCCGCAGACGAATGGAGTATGGCAACCTTACCGACAGGCAATAAAGTTTACTGCGGTATACCTCGTCAATCAGTGTATTACACAACAGAACAAACGCTACTAAATGCCAATTTTGGTCGGGAGTCACTGTTTCAGAGTTTGCAGGTTTCACCTCATCCAGAGTTCGGCTATCGACCTCAAATGGGCGTGTATGAAGTGACAAATGATATAACTATTCCGTCAGGTATTGTGCGGGAAAACCCTTCGTTAGGGCTTGGTGGTGGAACACAGTTCTATATTAAGGATTATAATAATAATTTTAATTTAATAGATAAAAGAGATTTAGGGAAATGACATGTGAAATCACCACACATAAATCATGCAGTAGCTATCGCGACAGTGGCAGGTAACAGTATCAAGGAAGTCTCTGATGGTTGGTCTAAAGTTGATCAGGTCGTTCATATGTCTGGCAGTTTAACTACTGATGTTCGTCAATCCATCGAAAAAGAAGAACCCTCGTTACGGTACTGGTCAACCGAAAGGACGCCACATAACCCTGCTGAAGAAGGCTTTACTTGTGATGAGTATAAAGTTGCGCTGTCATTCCCTAAAACCTAACTAATACCATGCTGTTATGGTTGACCACTTCAGTTCGGTATGATGCCGGCCAACGGTCATAACGATGCTCATACCATTGACGGGTAATCGCTTCAAAGGTGTTAGTTGCTGAAAGAGTTTTTGCGGCTTTCTGCTCTTTCCTCAATGTGCTTGGATTAACACCTGATGCAACCAGTCGACGAGATTCATCACGCCTTTGTCGCGCATCAGCCAGGGAAATGTGCTCATAGGTTCCTAATGACAGCATCTTGGGTTTACCGTCAAAACGATAGCGAAAACGCCAAGCTTTACTGCCGTTGGGCTCAACAAGAAGGGATAAACCCAGGCCATCGCTCAGGGTGTAAGGCTTTTCTGTGGGCCTGGCCTTTTTGATTTGTAGTTCTGTCAGGGGCATTGTGTATAGGAATCCATGTGTATAGAAAAACTATACACATCAAATACTGGCTTTCAAGGGATGTGCTCGGACGCAAGCGGACAATAAGATGGATAATACATTTGATTTTATTGGTTTTTTTGGATGATTACGGAAGGTCTGGGAAATGATTCTGGAGCGGGTGAAGGGAATCGAACCCTCGTATGCAGCTTGGGAAGCTGCCGTTCTACCATTGAACTACACCCGCATCGGTGTGCGAGGGGCATTATAACCGGTTACAGCGGCGGAGCAAGGCGTGATTGCGGATAAGCGCTGGAGTTTTAAGCAGTTAGCGTGTGGCGTGATCTGCAACATAAAAAAGGGCGCCGGAGCGCCCTTTTGTTGTTTCTGAGGAAACTTATTTCTGTGTCTGCGGGCGCATTGCCGGGAACAGGATAACGTCGCGGATGGTGTGGCTGTTGGTGAACAGCATAACCATACGGTCGATACCAATACCCAAACCGGCCGTCGGTGGCAGGCCGTGTTCCAGCGCTGTCACGTAGTCTTCGTCGAAGAACATCGCTTCGTCGTCGCCTGCATCTTTCGCAGAAACCTGGTCAGCAAAGCGCTGTGCCTGGTCTTCAGCATCGTTCAGCTCGGAGAAACCGTTACCGATTTCACGGCCACCGATGAAGAATTCGAAACGGTCAGTGATTTCAGGGTTGTCGTCATTACGGCGCGCCAGCGGAGAAACTTCTGCCGGGTACTCGGTAATGAAGGTTGGCTGGATCAGCTGCGCTTCTGCGGTTTCTTCGAAGATCTCAGTCACGATACGGCCCAGACCCCAGCTCTTCTCGATTTTGATACCGATAGATTCTGCGATAGCGGTCGCTTTAGCCAGATCGTCGAGATCGGCAACGTTGGTTTCCGGACGGTATTTGCAGATCGCTTCACGCATGGTCAGCTTGGCGAACGGCTTGCCGAAATCGAAAGTCTGCTCGCCGTACTGCACAACGCTGCTGCCCAGAACCGATTCGGTCAGCGTGCGGAACAGGGATTCGGTCAGAACGATCAGATCTTTGTAATCCGCGTACGCCATGTAGAGTTCCATCATGGTGAACTCTGGGTTGTGACGCGGAGAAACGCCTTCGTTACGGAAGTTACGGTTGATTTCGAATACGCGATCGAAGCCACCCACCACCAGACGTTTCAGATACAGTTCCGGCGCGATACGCAGGTACATGTCGATATCGAGTGCATTGTGGTGCGTGATGAACGGACGTGCCGCTGCACCGCCAGGGATCACCTGCATCATCGGGGTTTCGACTTCCATGAAGCCGTTTTCCACCATGAAGCTGCGGATTCCCGACATGATCTGAGAACGGATCTTGAAGGTTTTACGGGAATCATCGTTGGCGATCAGGTCGAGATAACGCTGACGGTAACGCGCTTCCTGATCCTGTAAGCCGTGGAATTTGTCCGGCAGCGGACGCAGTGCTTTGGTCAGCAGACGCAGTTCAGAACAGTGGATCGACAGTTCGCCGGTCTTGGTTTTGAACAGCTTACCGGTCGCACCCAGGATATCGCCCAGATCCCATTTCTTGAACTGTTCGTTGTAGATGCCTTCTGCCAGATCGTCACGCGCAACGTAAAGCTGAATACGGCCACCCACATCTTGCAGGGTCACGAAAGATGCCTTGCCCATGATGCGACGGGTCATCATACGGCCACCGACGGTAACGCTGATGTCTAAGGCTTCCAGCTCTTCGTTGGTCTTTTCGCCGTATTTCGCGTGCAGTTCATCGGAGATGCTGTCACGACGGAAATCGTTAGGGAACGCATTGCCGGATTCGCGCAGCAAAGCCAGCTTCTCACGACGCGCCTTAAGCTCGTTGTTAAGATCGGGTACGTTTTCTGTTGGCTGCTGTTGAGCAGGCGATTGTTGTTCAGACATGTTGATTCCTTATAACCCGGCTTTCAAACTGGCTTCGATGAATTTATCCAGGTCGCCATCCAACACGGCCTGCGTATTTCGTGTTTCGACGCCTGTACGCAAATCTTTGATACGAGCATCATCCAGCACGTAAGAACGAATCTGGCTGCCCCAGCCGATGTCAGACTTGTTGTCTTCCAGCTGCTGTTTATCCGCATTTTTCTTCTGCATCTCATACTCATAAAGCTTCGCTTTCATCTGCTTCATGGCCTGATCTTTGTTTTTATGCTGGGAGCGGTCGTTCTGACACTGGGTCACAATGTTGGTCGGAAGGTGGGTAATACGTACCGCAGATTCCGTTTTGTTGACGTGCTGACCACCCGCACCTGACGCGCGGTATACGTCGATACGCAGGTCGGCCGGGTTGATTTCGATAGCAATGTCATCGTCCACTTCCGGATAAACAAACGCGGAACTGAAAGAGGTATGACGACGGCCACCGGAGTCAAACGGGCTTTTACGTACCAGGCGATGCACGCCAGTTTCGGTACGCAACCAGCCAAACGCATAGTCACCGATGATCTTGATGGTGGCGGATTTCAGGCCTGCGACTTCGCCGTCAGACTCTTCAATCACTTCCGTTTTGAAACCTTTGGCTTCGGCCCAGCGTAAATACATACGCAGCAGCATGCTCGCCCAGTCCTGCGCTTCCGTACCACCGGAACCGGCCTGAATGTCGAGGTAGCAACTTGCGCTGTCGTATTCACCGGAGAACATGCGGCGGAATTCCAGCTGCTCCAGTTTGGCGGTCAGTACATCGAGTTCGGCAACCGTTTCGTTGAAGGTGTCTTCATCGTCGGCTTCAACAGCCAGTTCGAGCAGGCCGGTCACGTCTTCCGCGCCCTGCAACAACTCATCGATGGTTTCCACGATAGCTTCCAGAGCGGAACGTTCTTTACCCAGCGCCTGTGCGCGTTCAGGTTCGTTCCAGACGTCCGGCTGTTCCAGCTCGGCGTTTACTTCTTCGAGGCGTTCTTTCTTGGCATCATAGTCAAAGATACCCCCGAAGAACGACTGTCCGTTCGGACAGGTCCTGAATGCGGTTTTTAACCGGATTAATTTCAAACATAATTTTTTCGCGTCTTACGTTAGATTCGGAGTTGGCCCAATGCCATTCGAACCGCCGATTCTAACGGAATTAGCGGTCTTTTTATAGCAACGAGCCGTTTTTTTGCAGGGTTTATTCCGTACGCAAAAGGCTTATTTCGGCCACAAATGTTGAATGATCAACTGAACGCTGCGATTTCCACGGAATTCGTTGATATCCAGCCGGTATGCCAGTTGCACTTCACGGATGCTGCTGTCGGGCCAGAAGGTCGGATCGATGTTAAACGCAATGCCGTCAAGCAGCGGGCCGCCGCCGAGGGGTTCAATCATCAGTTTCAGATGACGCTCTTTCAGAAGCTTTTGTTGCAGGATTCGGAAAGTGCCGTCGAACGTCGGTTCAGGGAATGACTGCCCCCAGGGGCCGCCGTCACGCAGCATTTCAGCGGTATCCAGCGTCAGTTCCTGCGCGGCCAGTTCGCCATCGGACCACACCACGCCTTCCAGATGCGAAGGATCCAGCCATTCGCCGACCAGTTCGGCGAATTTGTCACGAAACTCGTCGAATTTGCTCTCTTCCAGCGATAAGCCTGCGGCCATCGCGTGCCCGCCGAATTTCATCATCAGACCCGGATTGAGGGTATCAAGGCGTTCCAGCGCATCGCGCATATGCAAACCGGCAATCGAACGGCCTGAGCCTTTCAGAATACCTTCACCTGCCGGCGCAAACGCAATCACCGGGCGGTTAAAACGTTCTTTCAGGCGTGATGCCAGAATACCGACCACGCCCTGATGCCATTCAGGGTGGTACATCGCCAGCCCGTACGGCAACGCCTCGGTGCCCTGCTCCAGTTTGTCGCACAGCGCCAGCGCTTCCACCTGCATGCCCTGCTCTATTTCGCGACGGGTCTGGTTGAGCGCATCTAAATCACTCGCCAGCGCGCGTGCCTGGCCGATATCTTCGGTGAGCAGCAACGCCACACCCACTGACATATCGTCAAGACGCCCGGCGGCGTTAAGCCGTGGCCCCAGAGCAAAACCTAAATCACTCGCCCCCAGCGTGCGTGCTTCACGACCGGCCACTTCCAGCAACGCGCGGATGCCGGGGCGACATTTGCCCGCACGGATGCGGTTCAACCCCTGATACACCATGATGCGGTTATTGGCATCGAGCGGCACCACGTCTGCCACGGTACCGAGCGCCACCAGATCCAGATGTTCCGCCAGATTGGGCGGCGTCAGGCCGGTTTTCTCGAACCAGCCGCTGTCGCGTAACGCACTGCGCAGCGCCAGCATCAGATAAAACGCCACACCGACACCCGCCAGCGATTTGGAAGGAAACGCGCATCCGTGCAGATTCGGGTTAATGATCGCTTCGGCATCCGGCAAGGTATCGCCCGGCAGGTGGTGATCGGTGACCAGCACCTGAATGCCCTTCTCGTGGGCAAGCGTAACGCCTGCATGAGAAGAGATGCCGTTATCCACGGTCAAAATCAGCTCAGCGCCGCGCGCCGCAGCCTGCTCCACCACTTCCGGGCTGAGGCCGTAACCGTCTTCGAAACGGTTTGGCACCAGAAAATCGAGATTGCCGCAGCCCATACTGCGTAGGGAAAGCAGCGCCAGCGCGGTGCTGGTGGCACCATCGGCGTCGAAATCGCCGACGATAATAATGCGCAGCCGCTCCGTCAGGGCTTTTTGCAACAGCCTGACCGCATCATCGATGCCATCAAGTTGCTGATAAGGCAGCATGCCACGCACGCTGCGCTCCAGTTCCTGGCTGTCTTTCACGCCACGCGAGAGGTATAACCGGCGTAATAACGGGGAGAGTTCAGCGGGAAGTTCCACGCCGGTCGCGGCCTCACGGCGGCGAAGTTGAGTCTTAAGGGTCACGAAAAATCAGCCACCGGTTTTATGTGAAAGAGCACGCTTGTCGAGCGCGGCAGCCAGTTCTTTTGGCGGCTGATAACCCGGGATCAGAGAACCATCTTCCAGCACGATCGCCGGCGTACCGGTCACGCCAAACTGCACGCCCAGCTCATAATGTTTCGCGATATCACTGGTTTTACAGGTTGCCGGAGTAATGTCATCACCGCGCATTGCCGCATCAAAGGTGGTATTACGGTCACCGGTGCACCAGATCGACTGCATGTCTTTCTCAGTTTTAGAATCCAGCCCCTGACGCGGGAACGCCAGATAACGCACGGTAATACCAAGATCGTTATAGCCTTGCATCTGCTGATGCAATTTGTGGCAGTAACCGCAGGTGATGTCGGTAAACACTGTGATCACGTGTTTTTCGTTTTTAGCTTTGTAGATGATCATTTCGTTTTTCAACGCATCCAGCTTTTTCACCAGCGTTTTGTTGGTCACGTTGACAGGCTGAGCCCCGCTGACGTCATACATCGGCCCCTGCAATACGTGTTTTCCGTCATCAGTGATGTAAATTACGCCGCCGCTGGTGGAAACCGCGCTCAGACCGGTGACCGGAGTGGGCTGAATATCAGCCTGACTCATGCCCAGTTTATTCAGCGTTGCTTTGATTGCTGCATCATCAGCCTGCACCGCGGAGCTCATACACGCGGCAATAAAAGTGAGCAGCATTAAACCTTTTTTCATCATTTCGTCCTTTTTCCCGGCCAGTCAGGCGCGGGGATGATGTTGTTGATGTAGCTGTTTGAGTCGTTCAGTCGCTACATGCGTATAAATTTGAGTGGTCGATAAGTCACTGTGACCTAACAACATTTGCACCACGCGCAGATCCGCGCCATGGTTCAGTAAATGAGTGGCAAAAGCGTGGCGTAACACGTGGGGAGATAACCGCTCTGCATCAATACCCGCAAGGATCGCATAGTGTTTGATGCGATGCCAGAATGTCTGCCGGGTCATTTTCTGCGCGCGGTTACTCGGAAACACGATATCGAGCGATTGTCCGTTCAGCAGCCAGGGCCTTCCGTGCTCCAAATAATTCTCCAGCCAGTAGACCGCTTCTTCTCCCATCGGCACCAGCCGTTCTTTGTTCCCTTTACCGATCACCCTCACCACGCCCTGACGCAAACTGATGTCGCTGAGCGTCAGCCCGACCAGCTCGGAAACACGCAAACCGGTGGCATACAACAACTCGAGCATGGCTTTGTCACGCAGCTCAAGCGGTACATCGACACTTGGCGACGCGAGCAGTGTACTCACCTGCGCTTCGCTGAGATCTTTTGGCAGACGCTGTGGCAATTTGGGTGAGGAGAGCAGCGCGGTAGGATCATCCTGACGAACGGATTCGCGGTTCATGTATTGAAACAGTCGTCGCATCGCGCTGAGCAGCCGCGCTGAACTGGTGGCTTTGTAGCCGCCCTCGACACGTTCGGCGAGGAACAATTGCAAATCTTCGGCGCTGACGTGCAGCAGATCCGTGTTGTGGTGATGCAGCCAGCCGGTCAGGGATTTCAGATCCTGACGGTAAGATGCCAGCGTATTTTCTGCGAGATTGCGCTCAATCCACAGTGTATCAAGAAACTGTTCCATCAGGTTCTGATCGGCCTGATTCACCGCCTGATCAGACGGCTCAGGGTTATCCCCCTGACGGGTCACATTATCCTGGTTTGGCATCCTGATTCCTTTTGTGCAAGTACAGGCCGCGCAATGGGCGTGTGATGACATTATGCCTTTCATTAAGAGGAAACGCCGCCCAAATCTGCCCGTCCCTTCATCACGGTGGTTGCCTGCGAATGGGCAGCCCTGATGCAAAAATAGTGCTTTTGGGTATACACTGCTAACCATTCGAATTCTTTTGACGTTATGGCAACAAGTATGAAGATTGGTCTTTTCTACGGCTCCAGCACCTGTTACACCGAAATGGCCGCGGAGAAAATTCGCGATATTTTGGGCGAAGATCTGGTTGATTTGCACAACCTCAAAGATGTCGATCCGGAAAAAATGGAAGACTACAGCATCCTGATCCTCGGCATCCCGACATGGGATTTCGGTGAGATCCAGGAAGACTGGGAGGCCGTCTGGAATCAACTGCCGACGCTTAAACTGCGAGGCAAAATCGTGGCGATGTATGGCATGGGCGACCAGCTCGGTTACAGCGAATGGTTCCTCGATGCACTCGGCATGTTGTACCACCAACTGGTGCCAATGGGCGTGAAGTTCATCGGTTTCTGGCCGACGGAAGGTTTTGAGTTCACCAGCCCGAAACCGCTGAGTGCGGACGGTAAACATTTTGTCGGGCTGGCGCTCGATGATGTGAATCAGTTCGATCTCACCGACGAACGCCTGCAACAGTGGTGCGAGCAAATCCTGCTGGAAATGGATGCGCTGCTGTAACCCTTCCGGCACTTCGCGTCTGACGCCGCCCTCAGCCCTGCTCTTTCGGGTTCGGTGGGCGGCAGTTAAGTAATATCTGGCGTAAACGCCGCCACTCTTCCACGCTCATACTGTCCGATGCCAGCCATAAACGGTGCCGTGAACTGCGCATCGCCTGCGCCAGACCCCCTTTCCGTTTTTCACGCCGCAAAGACAGCAACGCGCCGTGGCTTATCATCCACACCGGATGTTTGAGCTGCCATTCCTGGCCTCGCCAAATCAGGCGTCGCTCATCGAGCAGAATCACCTCGCCGGTGCGTGCAGTGATGCGCCGCTGGCTGCGGATACATTCAAAAAGCATCAGCAAAAGCAACGTCATCCATGCGGGCCAGTAGCCTGGCGGCCAGGGTGCCAGCAAAATCAGCAACATCACTGCGCCGTAAATGCCCAGTGAAATCAACTGACTGCGCCAGGACACCCTTAAATCACATCGCCACAGGGCCACGGTCTTTATTTCGGGTCTGAATGAGAGCCACCATGCGTTGTAATTCAGCGTCCTGAGGTGCGCCGTGATTCATCAGCCAGTTAAATAAATCGGGATCATCGTTGGTCAGGAGACGGGCAAACAGGGCTTTATCTGTCTCATCCAGACCGTCATATTCGTACTCAAAGAACGGCATGATAGAGATATCCAGCTCGCGCATTCCGCGACGGCAGGCCCAGTGGATCTGTGATCGATTATTGATATCCAGTTGGTTTTTGCTTTCCATAACGAGACTCTTTTGTAGGGACGAAAAGGGAATTTTTTCGATTCTAACAGCCGCTTGGCATGTGAAGTAACTTTTCAGTGCCTTGTTTTGTCAATCTACGTGATGTGCCGTAAAACCTGATGCAAACCTGTCGCATGTTTTACATTCTCCGGAAGGCATCCCGTAAAAGGCACCAATAACTGTTTTAAAAGGTGATGGCCTCTTTTACCATGAGGCATCAGTCACATTTCATAGACCGGGATAAGAAAATGACTCACGAATTTCCGTTTCCACCGCAAAAACCTTCTGCGTCCTCCCACCTGCCGCTGACCCTCATTTCACTGGAAGACTGGGCAATGGTCACCCTGAGCGGTGCGGATACGATGAAATATCTGCAAGGCCAGGTCACTGCCGACGTCGATGCGCTGGCCGCCGATGACCATGTGCTGTGCGCGCATTGCGATGCTAAAGGCAAAATGTGGAGTAACCTGCGGCTGTTCAAACGCGGCGACGGTATGGCTTATCTCGAACGCCGTAACCTGCGCGATACGCAATTAGCTGAAATCAAAAAGTATGCGGTCTTTTCTAAGATCACCTTTACCGCCGATGACGATGTGGTGCTGCTGGGCGTGGCAGGTTTTCAGGCCAGCGCAGCGCTGACCGGATTGTTCTCAACGCTGCCGACCGCTGAACAGCCGGTGGTGCAACAGGATGAAACGACGCTGCTGCATTTCTCGTTGCCCGCCGAACGTTATCTGATTATCACCAGCCCGGAAAAAGCCCGGCAGGTGGCAGAGGAACTGGGAGAACAGGCGCAGCGTAATGACAGCCAGCAGTGGCTGGCACTGGATATCGAAGCCGGATTCCCGGTGATTGACAGCGCCAACGCGGTGCAGTTTATTCCGCAGGCGACTAACATTCAGGCGCTGGACGGCATCAGCTTTACCAAAGGCTGCTACGCCGGTCAGGAAATGGTGGCGCGCGCGAAATACCGCGGTGCCAACAAACGTGCGCTGTTCTGGTTGTCAGGCAAGGCCAGCAAAGTGCCCGCTCCTGCAGACGATCTTGAAATGCAACTCGGCGAAAACTGGCGTCGTACCGGCACGGTGTTGGCAGCTGTACAGCTTAACGACGGCACCGTCTGGGTTCAGGCCGTGCTGAATAACGATCTGGAAGCCGATGCAAAACTGCGTGTCCGTGAAGATGTGACCAGCCACCTGGCCATTCAGCCGCTGCCATATTCGCTGGAAGAAAAGAAATAAGGTCATCACTTCTTAACCGCCTTCATCTTCGACATGAAGGCGGTCAAACAGCATGCGGTGCCGGCTCAGCCGGTGTGATGCTGCCCTTTGTGTTTGAGCAGATCAACGTACGCCTGATCCACCAGTTCCTGACGATCAATCCCCAGCCGTTCCAGTAAGTCTTCCGCTATCGCAATGCCCTGCTCCGGCGTTTCTTCATCTGCCAGCACCACTTCAAACTCGAGATAATCACCCAGACCTTTTACCCGGTCGAGATGCAGACGGGTTTGCCCGGTCATAAACAGCGTACGTTGCTTGATCACGCGGCCAGCCGCGCCATAGGCCAGCGTCAGGGTTTCACGCAGGCCGTGAGGATCCTGAGTTTCTGTGAGCGTGTAAAAACTGGTTTTCGGGCCCGCCTGATCGGGGCGCTGATAAAAAATCAGTTCACCGCGATCCGGTGCCAGTGTGCGTAATTTGAGACGTCCGTGCGGGCAGATAAAAAAGGTGTCGTCCTGATCGATAATGTCCGGCAGCCCGTCACTGATCAGCGCCAGCTTTTCATACAACGCTGAAAAATCATCTACCTTTGCTTTGATTTCAATGTTTCTGGCCATCGTTGACTCCTTAAAAGGTCATGCTTTTTGGGCTGATTTCATCAATATCTCATGTCCCTACAATGACATTCTGCCCGGCAGGCGCAAATTCTTTGTCACACCTTCACGTATTTCTTTCCATTAGCAGATAAACTCGCAGCATCGGGTGTTGCATGCACCTTTACATCACGCCAGAAAAGGCCGGAGGCCAGAGTCCAGAATGATATGGATTATGCTTGCTGCAATTGTTGTGGTTTTTATTGTGGGTTATTGGTTCATGACGGCAGACACCCGTAAAGCGAATGATTCACTCGCCAGTCTGTTGAAAATTAAACCGGTTTATATCGATTCTATGCTGCTGGAAATGGGCAAACGACAGAGTCAGATGTTTATCCGCTCCATAAGCGGTGGCTATGCGGAAGAGATCCGCAAGGCCGCCTACGTCGTGTTCATCTATCACACGTTTATTAAAGATGCGTCGGCTGAAAATATTGTCCGCTGGCGAAATATTCTGGTGCGTGCGCACCTGCCCCCGCAGTTGAGCAGTGAACACGCCGAGCTGGCGCTGTTTTACTTCGCCGAACTGGATATCGAACCCTTCGAGCTGGCGCAATTTCGTCGCGACTATAACGAAACCTATAATCAAATCCATCTGGTTTAGATGCAAAAAAGCCGCTGAGTCAGCGGCTTTTTCTCATCAGATTGAACTGACTGCTTATCTGAACACGTTATCCAGATAACTCGCCAAAATCTGGCGTGAACTGAAACCGTGGCAAATGCCGTAGTAGGTTTCGTTGTCGCTGGACACATCCAGCGGGAAATTCTTGTAGGCATCGCTGCTGCGAAAAGATGCCGTTGGCTCGGCAAAACGCTCGCTGCGTTCTTTCATCGCCGGGTGTATTACCAGGGCAGTCCGGCCAAACCGCGCTTCCCGGTTCACATACACATAGAACTCGCCACGGCGATAACCGTATGCTTTATCATCAATATAATCGCGCTCAAATCCTGATGTTTCTAAAACGCGTGCCACTTCATCTGGCCGTAAATACATGGTTGCTCCTCGCTTCTTTAACCGCAAGGCGACCTTACCGCAATAACTCTGCCAGACAATGCCTTTATCCCCAATTTTGGCGCATTTAGGATTTATCTAAACACATCAAAAAAGCTAGCGGGACGATGTTTGCCGTGATGTTTGCAGCCAGAGTTTCAGGGTCAGCAGCCAGGCGATCACCACCATAAAAGCCGCCGCCAGATAAATAGAAGGCGTACCCAGATGCGCAATCATCAGTCCGGCTACCGGCCCGGTGATCCCAAGCCCGAGATCGAGAAAAGCGGAATACAGCCCGAGTGCCGTTCCCTGATTCTGCGGGGGAACTTGTTTCACAGCTTCCACGCCCAGAGCAGGGAAAATCAGCGAGAAGCCGGAGCCGGTAAGAAATGCCCCCAGCTGCACCGTGACAGGATCGGTTCCCAGCCAAATCATCAGCAAGCCTGCGATTTCGACAACAAACGACACCAGCGACACCCGCAAACCGCCGAACCGGTTGATCATATTGCCGAACACCAGCCGCGCACCGACGAAGCCGAGGCTGAATAAAGTGAGAGTAAACGCCGCCCCGCTCCAGCCCTTATCGGCATAATAGAGCGTGATAAAGGTGGCGATCACCCCGAAGCCGATGGTGCCAAAGCCCAGACCCAGACCGTACAACCCGATCCGTCCGATCACCGATCTGAACGCGATCCGTTTACCGGCGGTGACTGAAATCGCCGCTTTGCGACAGGCGACCAGAGCGGCAATCACCACGGCAACAACAATCAGCACCGCCACGCCAGGCAGCCCAAAGCCGTGATTGAGCATCACGCCCAGCGGTGCGCCGACAGCCATTGCGCCGTAGGTGGCAACGCCGTTCCAGGAAATCACCCGCGCGGTGTGCATCGGGCCGACCGCGCCGATCCCCCACAGGGTGGTGCCGGTGCTGCCGAAGCTTTCCCCGACGCCGAGGAAAATACGGGCGACGCAGAGCAGCAGCAGGCTGGCCAGCGGAACGTGCGCAAACATAAATGCCAGCATGTAGAAAACGCCGCTGAGCCCGCAGCAAATCAGGCCAAAAATGACCACCCGTTTTGGGCCGAGCTGATCGGCATAACGTCCGGCATGCGGGCGGCTTATCAGGGTGGAGAAATACTGAACGCTGATAATCAGCCCGGCCAGAACCGAGTTATAACCGAGCGTGTTGTGTACAAACCCCGGCAATACGGCCAGCGGCAGGCCAATCGTCAGATAGACCACAAAGGTGAATAACATAAACGACAAAATGCGTTTATTGAGCTGAAGATTGGCGCGAAGCGTACTTAAAGACATGAGCAAAACCGGATGTGAATACTGAGACTGGGATCAACAGTATAAACAGGTTTTCGCGGCTGAACGGGGGTAAAAATGTTATTGGCTGTAACGTCATCGTCACTTGCAGAAAAATCTGATCCGCGTCACGCAAGTCCGCGCCACGCCTGACTTTTCCGACCAGCCTCATGGCCTGCTCACCCCTACAAATACAGGCATTTGTTCTCGTGGAACCCGCTGATGCAGGATTTTGGTCTATGCTTTAAGTATCAGTTTTAAACACAGTAAAAAACTGAAAAAAATCGTTCAACAAGGAGAGGCCGAATGTTTAAGAAAACAGATAAAGTAGAAAAAAGCATTGATCAGGATGTGACCTTACTGGCTGACACGCTGGATGAAGTTCTTCAGTCTGCCGGGAACAAATCCAAGGATGAGTTGGATAAGCTACGCAGCAAAGCCCAGGGCGTTTTACGTGATACACGTGCACGCTTTAACGGCGATAAAATCAGCAAGCATGCCCGTGATGCTGCCGCTCAGGCCAATGATTATGTGAAAGATAATCCGTGGTATGGCGTCGGTGCCGGTGCAGCAGTCGGTATTGTGATCGGTGTCCTGTTAGGACGTCGCTAGTCACTGAAAGGGCAATTTAAGGTGTCTCACTCCTGTGTCGGGATGGTTGAAACACAGACACCAGCGCGGCTTCCCTCATTGCTGCGCGATTGCTAAAAAGACGACGGAGCCTCCGGGCTCCGTTTTCTATTTTCAGGCACCAGCTAAGGCCACTGCCAGCCGCGTAACCCACTGCTTTGCCTGCTCCTGCGAACAGATGTTTGGAAACCCCATCAGTAACCCGTTTGGCCGAAGGGCATCGCCCCGTTCGCTACGTAACACCTGCCAGTCGGACAACGCCTGTATTGCCAGCCCCTGCTCCCGTGCAGCGCGGGCGATCGCCGCATCGTCCAGATGCAGGCTGAGTGTGGCGCAAAGCTGGATCCCTCCGGCCTGCTGATTCACCCGAAGGATGTCCGGCGAAAACGTCGCCGTCAGGGCCTGTTCCAGAAAGCCGCGCCGCTCGGCATAAACCTGACGCATCCGTTTCAGGTGCCGGTAAAAATGCCCCTGTTCGATAAATTCCGCAATGCTGTTTTGTATCAGCGGCGGCGTGCCGCAAATGCGCAACGGGCAATACGCCTCGATCTTTTCCACCAGACTTTCAGGCACCACCAGATAACCGCAGCGCAGCGCCGGGAACATCACTTTGCTGAACGTCCCCGCGTAAATCACACGCCCCTGCGTATCCAGGCTTTTCAGCGAGGGCAGCGGCTGCCCGTGATAACGGAACTCGCTGTCGTAGTCATCTTCGATAATCCACGCCTGCTGTTTCGCCGCCCAGTCGAGCAGCGCCATGCGCCGCGCTAAACTCATGGTCACGCCGGTCGGGCTTTGATGCGCGGGTGTCACCACGGCGAAACGCGCGTTGGGGTGCTGCGCCACCGCCTGCGGCACATTCATGCCTTCCTCATCGACATTCACCGCCATCGGCACCGCCCCGGCTGCGCGGAAAAATGCCTGCGTCACCGGATACCCCGGATCCTCCAGCCATACGCCATCGCCCGGTTCTAACAGGCTGCCGATGACCAGATCCAGCAGCGGTGCATATCCGGCGCAAATAAAAATCTGCTCCGGGCGGCAGGTGAAACCCCGGGAAAGCTGCAAATAACGGGCGACGGAATGGCGTAAACCGTCGGTACCGGCCAGCGGCGGATGGCCTAAATCGTTCATGCTGGTGTGACGGATTTGCCTTGAAACAATGCGCGACCAGATTGCACGGGGAAACGCATCCAGCGCCGGAAGGCCGAGCTGAAAAGGCAGCGAAGACACGGATGGCAGCATCGGGTTAATGGGTTTGGGCACGGCGTTTTTTCTCACCGGCGAGGGCGCGGGGGCGGATAAGCTCTGCGGCGCGCTGACCACCGTTCCGGCCTGTCCGCGGCTTTGCAGAAACCCTTCTGCCGTCAGCAGGCCATAGGCATTTTCAACGGTGGCGCGCGCCACGCCGAGTTCACTGGCCAGCGCCCGCACCGACGGCACGCGGCTGTCGCGTTTAAGTTGCCCTGTCATGATCGCCTGTTTTACCCGCTGATAAATCTGCCGGTAAAGCGGTTCTTTGTGTCGGGGATCGAGCTGAAAGGCAAGGCTGAAACGGCTCATTCATGACCTGCTTAAATAGACATTTTATGGCCCTGTAGTATAGACCATGTACAGCGTAAAGTGGCGTTCATTGAGACGCGCCGTGCGTCACTGTTTACACCAAAATCCCAGAGGAAATCATCATGACCGCACTTCGCCTGCCTTACTATTCCCTGTCTTCTTCCGTGATGGAACCCATGAAAGCGGCGCTCGGTGCGCTGGAAAACGGCCCGCTGGATAATGTGATCATCGAGCTGGCATTCCTGCGGGTTTCGCAAATTAACGGCTGCGCCTACTGCCTGGATATGCATGCCAAAGCATTGCGCAAAATGGATGTCGCGCAGACCAAACTGGATCAGCTGGCGGGCTGGCAGGTCAGCCATGCGTATTCAGAGCGTGAACGTGCGGCGCTGGCGTGGGCGGAATCCCTGACGCTTGTGGCAGTAACCGGCGCACCGGATGAGGCATTTGCGCCACTGAAAGCACAGTTCAGCGACGTGGAAATATCAGAACTGACATTTGCTGTTGGTCTGATGAATGCGTTTAACCGCCTCGCCGTCGGCATGCGCCAGTAACTTTTTGAAAGTGTAGTGTTTATTTTTTGAACACATTCTAGCGCCGCGTTGCGCAACAAATCGGGTCAAAAAAAGTTTTCTCTCTCCAGCCCGCTGCCTGCGGGCTTTGTCATTTTTGCAATAAGCATTTTTGAAATATCTACATATTGTGTGGTTGAATATTTTAATCACCACATCTAGTATTCAATCCATCGGGACGCCATGAAGGCACCGACTCTCGCGTCTTTCCCCCGGCTGAAGCAGCCGCACAGCGGGAAGGCAAAAATTGTCTCTGATTTCTTACCAAATGGAAATACGAATCATGAGCATTATTATTTACAGTAAACCAGACTGTGTCCAGTGCAATGCGACTTACCGTGCACTAGATAAACATGGCATTGCCTATGAAGTGATCGATTTAACCCAGGACGATCAGGCGCTCGGCCAGGTTCGCGCCATGGGTTATCAGCAGGTTCCGGTGATTGTTGCCGGTGACGATCACTGGTCCGGTTTCCGTCCGGACAAAATCAGCGCCCTGCGCCAGCTTCAGAACGCGTTCTGAGGGCCGGCGGATGAATCCGTTGGTCTATTTTTCCAGCAGTTCAGAAAACACCCATCGCTTCGTCGGCAGAACAGGATTGCCGGCGATCCGCATCCCGATAGATCGCCAGCCAGAAAAATTGCGTGTCGACTTACCGTACATTTTAGTGGTGCCGAGCTACGGCGGCGGATCGGCCAAAGGCGCGGTACCGACACAAGTGATCCGTTTTCTGAACGATGAACACAACCGTTCACTCATCCGCGGCGTTATCGCCGCCGGGAATACCAATTTCGGCGCAGCGTATTGCATTGCCGGTGACATCATCGCCCAGAAGTGTCAGGTCCCTTACCTGTATCGCTTTGAATTACTGGGTACGCCGGAAGACGTTGCAAAGGTTACACAGGGAGTTACTGAATTTTGGCAACGACAGAAATGAATCTCACCGAGGCGGACACCTCCAGCCCGGACTATCACGCGCTCAACGCCATGCTCAATCTGTTCGATGCCGAAGGTCGCATCCAGTTCGATAAAGACCGGCTGGCGGCGCGTCAGTATTTTCTGCAACACGTGAATCAAAACACCGTGTTTTTCCATAATCTGGCAGAGAAGTTGCGCTATCTGGTGGAAGAAGGCTATTACGAAGCTGCGGTGTTGGATCAGTACGCATTTGACGATATTAAAGCGTTGTTCAAACAGGCTTACGCCAAAAAATTCCGCTTCCAGACCTTTCTGGGTGCATTCAAGTATTACACCAGCTACACGCTGAAAACGTTCGACGGCAAGCGTTACCTCGAGCGTTATGAAGATCGCGTGTGCATGGTGGCGCTGACGCTGGCGCGCGGCGACATTCAGCTCGCCAGTCATTTTGTCGATGAGATCATTTCCGGCCGCTTCCAGCCCGCAACGCCGACGTTCCTCAACTGCGGCAAAAAACAGCGCGGCGAGCTGGTGTCCTGTTTCCTGTTGCGTATCGAAGACAACATGGAATCCATCGGGCGTTCGGTAAACTCGGCACTGCAATTGTCCAAACGCGGCGGCGGCGTGGCGTTTATGCTGACCAACATCCGCGAAGTAGGCGCGCCGATTAAGCGCATCGAAAACCAGTCTTCCGGCGTCATTCCGATCATGAAAATGCTGGAAGATGCGTTCTCTTACGCTAACCAGTTGGGGGCTCGTCAGGGCGCGGGCGCGGTCTATCTGAACGCCCATCACCCGGACATTTTGCGTTTCCTCGATACCAAACGTGAAAACGCCGACGAGAAAATCCGCATTAAAACGCTCTCGCTGGGCGTGGTCATTCCGGACATTACTTTCGAACTGGCGAAGAACAACGAAGATATGTACCTGTTCTCGCCGTATCACGTCGAAAAAGTGTATGGCGTGCCGATGTCTGAAATCAGCATCAGCGAGAAATACCGCGAGATGGTGAATGACAAGCGCATTCACAAAAGCAAAATCAACGCGCGCGAATTCTTCCAGGTGCTGGCGGAAATTCAGTTTGAATCTGGCTATCCGTACATGATGTTTGAAGACACGGTCAACCGTGCCAATCCGATCAAAGGTCGCATCAACATGAGCAACCTGTGTTCGGAGATTTTGCAGGTGAATTCACCGACGATCTACGGCGAAGACCTCTCCTATCAGGAAATCGGTAAAGACATCTCCTGTAATCTCGGCTCGCTGAATATCGCCTCGGCGATGGATTCACCGGATTTCGGCAACACGGTGGAAATGGCGGTGCGTGCGCTGACCGCCGTGTCGGACATGAGCAACATCCGCTCGGTGCCGTCTATCGATCAGGGAAATCAGGATTCACACGCCATCGGCCTGGGTCAGATGAATTTGCACGGTTATCTGTGCCGCGAGCGTATTTATTACGGCTCGGAAGAAGGTCTGGATTTCACCAATATCTATTTCTGTGCCGTGGCTTTCCATGCGATCCGCGCGTCGAACCAGATCGCCATTGAGCGCCAGCAGTCGTTTAAAGGTTTCAACGATTCCACCTACGCCAGCGGCACCTATTTCGACAAATATGTCGATGACGCGCAGGCCGAAAAATGGCAGCCGAAAACGGACCGCGTGCGCGAACTGTTTGCCGACGCCGGAATTGCCCTTCCGACCACCGCAGACTGGGCGGCGCTGAAAGCTTCCGTGATGCAGCATGGCCTGTATAACCAGAATTTACAGGCGGTGCCTCCGACCGGTTCTATTTCTTACATCAATAATTCGACGTCGAGTATTCACCCGATTGTGTCCCGCGTGGAAATCCGCAAAGAGGGCAAGATTGGCCGTGTCTATTATCCGGCGGCGTTTATGACCAACGACAATCTGGATTACTACCAGGATGCCTACGACATCGGGCCGGAAAAAATTATCGATACCTATGCCGAAGCCACGCAGCACGTCGATCAGGGGCTGTCGCTGACGCTGTTCTTCCGCGATACCGCCACCACGCGCGACATCAACAAAGCGCAGATTTACGCCTGGCGCAAAGGCATCAAAACCATTTATTACATTCGGCTGCGTCAGATGGCGCTGGCAGGCACTGAAGTTCAGGGCTGCGTTTCCTGTACGCTGTAACCGATTGAAAGGACGATAAAATGAGTGCAGTAAAACAATTGTTAGTACCGCAGCCAGTCAGCAAAGCCATCAACTGGAACAAAATTCAGGACGATAAAGATCTGGAAGTGTGGAACCGTCTGACCTCCAACTTCTGGCTGCCGGAAAAGCTGCCGCTGTCGAACGATATTCCTTCCTGGGCGACGCTGAGCGCGCAGGAAAAGCAGCTGACCATCCGCGTGTTTACCGGCCTGACGCTGCTGGATACCGTGCAAAACGTGGTCGGCGCGCCGACGCTGATGAAAGATGCGGTGACGCCACACGAAGAGGCGGTTTATTCGAATATCTGCTTTATGGAAGCGGTGCATGCGCGTTCTTACAGCTCGATTTTCTCGACGCTGTGCGCCACCGTGGACGTGGATGAGGCCTACCGCTGGAGCGAAGAAAACGTCGCGCTGCAAAATAAAGCGGCGATCATTTTGTCGTATTACGACGGCGAAGATCCGCTGATGAAGAAAGTCGCCAGCGTATTCCTCGAATCCTTCCTGTTTTATTCCGGTTTCTATCTGCCGATGTACTGGTCGAGCCGCGCCAAACTGACCAACACTGCCGATCTGATCCGTCTGATCATCCGCGATGAAGCGGTTCACGGTTACTACATCGGCTATAAATTCCAGAAAGCGCTGGCGCTGGAAAGCGAAGAACGTCAGCGTCAGATCAAAGAGCAGGCGTTTGATCTGATTCAGGATCTGTACGACAACGAGATCCGCTACACCGAAGAACTGTACGACGGCGTAGGCTGGAGCGAGGACGTGAAGAAATTCCTGCATTACAACGCCAATAAAGCGCTGATGAACCTCGGTTACGAAGCCCTGTTCCCGGCCAGCATGGCGGATGTGAATCCGGCGATCCTTTCCGCATTATCGCCAAACGCCGACGAAAACCACGATTTCTTCTCCGGATCCGGCTCTTCCTATGTGATCGGCAAAGCCGTCAACACCGAAGATGAGGACTGGGATTTCTGATGTCTTCGCCCTCCCCTTCATCGCGGAGGGCTGACATAAACCCCGCTTTCTGCTGTTGCCGTTATTTTTCTGAGCGTTAGTATAGAAACAGTGTTTCAAAACCCTACACGATCAGAAAAAGGAAACATCATGCCTTATACGGCCTCCCCCTCCCGCTATGAAACCATGCAATTTCGCCGCTGCGGTCAGAGCGGTTTAAAACTCCCCGCCCTTTCGCTCGGCCTGTGGCATAGCTTCGGTCACGTCAGCCCGCTGGAATCACAACGCGCCTTGCTGCAAAAAGCCTTCGATTTAGGCATTATCCATTTCGATTTAGCCAATAACTATGGTCCGCCTCCGGGTTCCGCCGAAGAGAATTTTGGCCGTTTGCTCAAACAGGATTTTGCCCCTTATCGCGATGAGCTGATCATCTCGACCAAAGCCGGATACGACATGTGGCCGGGGCCTTACGGTGCGGGCGGTTCACGCAAATATCTGCTGGCGAGCCTCGACCAGAGCCTGCAACGCATGGGGCTGGATTACGTTGATATCTTCTATTCGCACCGTGTGGATGAAGAAACACCGATGGAAGAAACCGCCGCCGCGCTGGCATATGCGGTGCAAAGTGGCAAAGCGCTGTATGTCGGGATTTCGTCTTATTCACCGGAACGCACGCAGAAAATGGCGGAGCTGTTACGTGAGCTGAAAGTACCGCTGCTTATTCATCAGCCGTCTTACAATTTGCTCAACCGCTGGGTCGATAAGAGCGGTTTGCTGGATACGCTGGAGCAAAACGGCGCGGGCTGTATCGCGTTTACGCCGCTGGCGCAGGGCCTGCTGACCGGTAAATATCTCAACGGGATCCCGGACGGGTCGCGGATGCAGGTGGAAGGGAATAAGGTGCGCGGGCTGAATGCCAATATGCTCAGCGAAGCCAATCTGAAGAGTCTGCAACTGCTCAATGAAATGGCGCAACAGCGCGGCCAGACCATGGCGCAGATGGCGCTGAGCTGGTTACTGAAAGACGAACGTGTGACGTCGGTGCTGATCGGGGCCAGTCGCCCTGAGCAACTGGATGAAAACGTGAAAGCGCTGGAAAATCTGCGTTTCACAGCTGAAGAGTTAACGGCGATAGATAAGCATGTGGCGGACGGGCAACTGAATCTGTGGCAGGCATCTTCCGATAAATAATATTGTAAAAAAAAGTGCCCTTAATTAAACCCCCGATACAGGGTCATTTAATTAGGGGCACTTAGCTTTCATTTAAAACATTATTAACAACGGGTGCTGCTGATTATTTCACGCTTTCAGCGGGTTCTTTAGCAGGCTGAGCGGTTGCCGGTGCAGCTTCTTTATGAGAAATAGTCGGCACTTCACCAAATTTGATTTTCACATCTTTCAGTTTGGCCACCAGATCCGCCGTCACATCCAGATCTTTTGAATAACTCATTGCACTTTGCACAGGCATGATTGCATCAATTTTATGCTCTTCACGGTATTGCTCCGTGACCGTTTTCACTTCTGCTACTACAGCATTACGCGCAGCCATTTGTTGAGCCTGCCATTGTGCATTCAGTACGTTAGCATCAGCCTGACGGGCCTGAGGAACTTTATCCTGTGGCAGCGTTTTATAATTCTCTTCCACTAATTTAGCGCCGTCCTGCAGGCTCTGATGCACCTGTTCCAGATGCGTTTTTTCCTGAGCTGCCAGGCCTGAGTCGATCATGATTTGCTCAATATTTGCGAATTTCATATTTTTATCTCCGGTAGATTTATAATCACATCCTGCAAGCATGGAGCCTGCAATAACAATAACAGCGAGCATTCCTGCAATACTTCGGGTTGAAACTGACTTCATAAAATATCCTAAACAAGTGAGATAGTGACGAACCGCTAAATAATTCTCTGCTAAAAATAGTCGTATTTCAATTTAGAAATACTTATTTCATCATTTACGAAATATAAATCGAAACCATAAATATCCCGCAGTTTTAACTTTTATGGTTATTTATAAAGCGTTATGCGGTGAGTTCTAAACGGCGAGCCGTTTCGTAATGGTCTACCCAATACTGATTATCCAGTGAAGAAATAGTGACGCCTTCAATTTTGGAAGCATGAATAAATTGATCTTCACCGATGTATACGCCAACGTGGCGATCCCCTGGCGTGGTTTTGAAAAATACTAAATCGCCGGGTTTAAGATTATTTTTACTGACTGCCCGGCCATTCCTGATTTGTTCAAACGTGGTGCGCGGCAATTTTTTGTGCAGTGAATCATTAAAGATATGCTGCATCAGCGCGGAGCAATCCACCCCCTGGTGTGTGGTGCCGCCCCAGTGATACTGGGTGCCTTTCCAGTTTGAATATTCAGATAACAACGCCGATTTAATGTTTTTTGACCGGCCTGTATTTCCGTCATAAACGGCGGATTCTTTTATATTGAAAAGTTCATTGTCGGCAAACTGATGGTTACCGATCGCCCTGAATTCACCTGGCAAATCAAATGCAAAAGAATTCATGCTGACTAATAAAGGAGAAGAAATTAATAATGCAGAGATAAATGTTTTAAAACGAAACATGTGAGAGATCTTTTCTGAAAAATATTATTCTTCCTTACCTGTAAACCAGCAAACGGGGCGGGTGACTCGTCGTTGAGTGCGCAAATAATAAACGACAGGTGAAAAATAACCAGCCGAAAAACAGTCCATAATAGGACTCGCCGAAATTATCCTATGAAACAACGCCCTCCCGCAGGAGGGCGCTGAGAAAGGCTCAGGAGAAGAACTTCGCCAGCACGAAAAGCCCGACGGAAACGTTGATCGCCCCGCCGATGCGCGTGGCAATTTGCGCGAACGGCATCAGCGTCATGCGGTTACCGGACGTGAGGATCGCCACATCGCCGGTGCCACCCTGCCCGCTCTGGCAGCAGGAGACGATCGCCACATCGATCGGGTGCATACCGATTTTCTTGCCGACGTAAAAGCCGGTCGCCACCAGCGCCACCACCGTGGTGACGATCACCAGCAGGTTTTGCACGGTAAAAGCGTCGATCAGCTCCTGCCACGGGGTGATCGCCACGCCGACCGCGAACAGCACCGGGTAAGTCACGGCGGTGCGGAAGAATTTATAGACCGCCATCGATCCGTGCTGAATGGTCGGAGAAATCCCGTTCGCCAGCTTCACCACCACTGCCGCAAATAACATGCCGACCGGCGCGGGCAGGCCGATCCACTTCTGTCCAAGCATGCCCACCATGTACAACAAGATCGCCAGCAGCGCACCGCAGGCCAGCGCATTCACGCCCGGATTGCCCTCAAACTCGTCGGTGCCGCTGCCCATCTGGCCTTTTTTAGAAGGCATCAGCTGGCCTTCGCCGGTCAGATGCGGATAACGTTTGCCGATCTGGTTAAGTACACCAGCCAGCACGATCGCCGTCAGGCTGCCCAGCATGACGATCGGCAGAATACGGCCCAGCGCCACGCCTTGCTCCATATGCAATAGCGTGGCGTAACCCATCGACAGCGGGATCGCCCCTTCGCCCACCCCACCGGCCATGATCGGCAGGATCAGGAAGAAGAAAGTTTGCACCGGCGGTAACCCTAACGCCGTACCCACGGCCATCCCGGCAAGCATCCCGACGATTTCACCGCACAGCATCGGCACAAATATGCGCATAAACCCCTGGATCAGCACCTGACGGTTCATGCTCATGATGCTGCCGACGATAATGCAGCAAATGTAGAGATAGAGAATGTTGGTGGATTTATAGAATTTCACCGTGGAATCCACCACGACGTCCGGCAGCAGGCCGTAATGCACCATCGCTGAAGGTATAAAGGTGGCGCAGATCGCTGCCGCACCCAGTTTTCCCACCACCGGCAGACGTTTGCCAAACTCGCCGCAGGCAAATCCGAAGAAGGCCAGCGTGGCCACCATCACGACGATATCGCTCGGCAGTTTGCCATTGAGGCAATCGAGCAGGATAAGCACCCCCGCCAGCAGGAAGAAAGGCAGCGGAATAATCCCTATCTTGTAGTTATCCAAAATATGCCACCATTTTTGTCTGGCGGAGGCTGTGGATTTTTTGGTGTCTTCTTTAACAACAATGTAGGAATCGTCGGTTGTGCTCATGACATCGCCCTTTTCTTATCGTGACTTTTTTATTGAGAGTGCCAGCATAAAAAACAGGGCGTCAGGGCGGATGTGAGTTTGTTCAAATTAAACCCGCAGGGATTAAGGTTGTTATGGTTTTTATGGTGTTAATGCGACGGCATTTATAAGGATTATCAGATTAGTAGTAAAAACCCATATTAACCCTGTAATTACTGCGTGAAATAAAGACGAATTTAATTGCCCGTTCACAACTCTGCCGTTGCCCGATGACGATGGCATTTGTGCCGTGATAGGGTTATTCGATGTGTGGCTTTTGATTTTCCCCGTGGCAGGTGACTTTCTCCGTGGCAGGTTGTATGAAACGCAGATTACCTTTTCAGGTAAAACTCTTCTTATCTCTGGTGTTATTTTCGTGCCTGCTGTTAGCGCTGCTGGGCGCGATTTTATTTCACGTGATCGACCGGCAACTGCATCACGATCTCGGCCAGCGGGCACGGGTTCAGGCCAGTGAAATCGCGCTGATGCCGGGGCTGGCGCAGAAAGTCGCCGATCGCGACGTGGCAGGCATTGCCCGGTTAATTCAGCCGCTGCGTGATCAAAGTGATGCCAGTTATATCGTCATTGGCGACGTGCGCGAGCGACATCTTTATCATTCCGAATCGCCGGAGCGAATAGATCTGCCGATGATTGGCGGGGATAACGCAGAAGTGCTGGCCGGCAAAACCATTATTTCGGTGCGTCAGGGCGGGATTGGCGTGTCATTACGCAGCAAGGCGCCGATCCTGAATGCCAGTAAACAGGTGATCGGCATTGTTTCCGTCGGTTATCTGACGTCTTACATCGACAATATCAATGGCCGCCGTCTGGCGCAGGCCGGTTTATACGGCATGCTGCTTTTACTGCTGCTGTTTATTTTTTCGTGGGTGTTTACCCGCAACGTAAAAAAACAGATGTTCTGGCTGGAGCCCAAAGATATTGCGCTGCTGGTGCGCCAGCAGAAAGCCTTACTGGAAGCCATGTATGAAGGTGTATTTGCGATTGACGGCCAGAAGCAGCTGATTTTAATTAACCGCGCGGCAAGAGAACTGCTGGATATTCGCCAGCCCGAAAACCAGCTGCTCGGCAAACCGCTGAATGAGGTGCTTGAAACGCCGCCGACATTCTTTACCCAAAGCGGTGTCGCGGAAGATAACCCCGCCAGCAGCAGCCGCCACGATCAGATTACCGTGCTTAATCAGCGACAGGTGATTGTTAACCGCGTTCCGATTGAGCTTGAGCCCGGCAAAGAGAGCGGATGGGTATTCAGCTTTCGCGATAAAAATGACATTAATACGCTGAGCAGCCAGCTGAGCCAGGTGAAACGCTATGCGGATAACCTGCGCATCATGCGTCATGAACAGCTGAACTGGACCGCGACGCTGGCCGGTTTGCTGCAAATGCAGCGCTACGACGACGCGATGCGCTACATTCAGGCACAGTCCGAAGGCGCGCAGGCCGTGCTGGATTTTGTGTCGGCGCGCTTTACGTCGCCTGCGCTGTGCGGCCTGCTGCTGGGGAAATACGTCAGCGCGCGGGAAAAAGGCGTCGAACTGGCGTTCGATCCGGCCTGTCAGTTACTGCGCATTCCGGCGGCCATCAGTGAAACCGAGCTGATGTCGGTTATCGGTAATCTGCTGGACAACGCCGTGGACGCCACCCTCAACGCCGGGACAGCGGCTGTGCCGGTGGAGCTGTACATCTCCGACAGAAACCACGAACTGCTGATTGAGGTGGCCGATCGCGGCGGCGGCGTGGACGACGCCCTCAAGCCGCATCTGTTCGAACAGGGCGTCACCACCAAGCCGCTGAGCGGTGATGAGATGACCGGTGCAGAACATGGCATCGGTCTGTATCTGGTGGCGAGTTACGTCCGTCAGGCGGGCGGCAGCATCGAAATCTCAGACAATACGCCGCAGGGGACGATTTTTTCAGTGTTTATCCCGACGACGTCGGATGCTTCAACAGGAAAGAAACATGAATAACAGCAGCGCACTCGATGTCGTGATTGTGGAAGATGAACCGCACCTTGCTGGTCTGCACCGCGATTTTATCGAACAAAATTTCAATCTGCGCGTGGTCGGCCTGGCCTCGACGCTTGAGCAGGCGCGTACGCAGCTGAGATTGCATCAGCCACGGTTGATCCTGCTGGATAACTATTTGCCCGACGGCCAGGGCGTGGATCTGATTGACAGCCCGTTACTGAAAAGCTTCGACTGCTCGGTGATTTTCATTACCGCCGCCAGCGATATGCAAACCTGTAGCCAGGCCATGCGCAGCGGCGCGTTCGATTACATCATCAAACCGGTGTCATTCCATCGCCTGCGCAGCTCGCTTGAACGTTTTATGCAGCTGGTACAAACGCTGCGCCATGTCAAAGTGGTCGATCAGCGCGCGCTGGACCGGTTGTTCAACCTGCCCGCCAGCGACACGCCGCCCGCCCCTTCCGCGAAAGGCATCGAGCCCAATACGCTGGAACTGGTTCAGCGGGTATTTAACGCCAGGCCTGAGGTCAGCTGGTCTGTTGAACAGGTGGTGGAAGAGGTCGGGATCAGCAAAACGACCGGCCGCCGTTATCTGGAATATTGCGTGGAAATGGGCTTTATCGGCGTCGAGATGCAGTATGGAAATATCGGCCACCCGAGGCGGCTGTATCGCAAAATAGCAGACCCGGAAAAATCCGCATCCTGATGACGAATTTCGGCTGTTTTTCCTGACCAATTTCCCCCGCACCGCCGGCCTCATCGCCGGCGAATTTCCCGCCTCCCCCACTGCTTTAGGCGATAATTTCACAACGCATGTCGCTTTCAGACAACCGGTAAATTCACGCCTTTCACATAAATCTGAAATCTCTATTTACACCTGTCAATACGCACTAGATGAGCGGCATTAATTTGATATAAATCACGCAATTATTTCACCCTAAAACCCCACAAAAACAAAAGATATTAAAACCAATAAAATCAATGTATTAAATATATTAAAAGCAAAAATGCACTGCCGTTAAATTAGCGATTAACCCCCCGTCATCGCACGGGGTAATGTGTCATTAATTGTCAATGCGGATTTACCGTAATTAAACACTGCAAATACAGATAAATAGGTAACCAGGAACACAATCATGAATATTCCTCGGAAACATTGAGACTTGTCTCAGAATGTCGATGTGTTAGGGTATAACGCGTTCACTATTTCGTTACAGGTAAGATCCTATACGGTCCAACAGAAAAACTAGACATCGAGCCGATACGGCTATTTATATCCAAGGAATGCACATTGCATGGCAATTAAAATCGAAGTAAAGAATCTTTATAAGGTATTTGGCGAAAACCCGGATCGCGCTTTCAAGATGATCGACGCAGGCAAGGGTAAAGAAGAAATTTTTGAGAAAACCGGTCTGTCACTTGGCGTTAAAGATGCCAGTCTGGCCATTGAAGAAGGCGAGATTTTCGTCATCATGGGGTTATCCGGTTCCGGTAAGTCCACCATGGTACGCCTTCTCAATCGTCTGATAGAGCCCACCCGCGGCGAAGTGCTGATCGACGGCGAAGACATCGCTAAAATCTCAGAAGCAAAACTGCGCCAGGTGCGCCGAAGCAAAATCAGTATGGTGTTTCAGTCCTTTGCGCTGATGCCACACCTGACCGTGTTGAATAACACCGCGTTCGGGATGGAGCTCGCCGGTCTGCCGGTGGAAGAGCGTAATGCCAAAGCGCTGGATGCGCTGCGTCAGGTCGGGCTGGAAAACTATGCTAATTCTTACCCTGATGAACTGTCCGGCGGTATGCGTCAGCGTGTCGGCTTAGCCCGCGCCATGGCCAATAACCCCGACATTCTGCTGATGGATGAGGCCTTCTCGGCGCTTGACCCGTTAATCCGTACCGAAATGCAGGATGAGCTGGTGAAGCTTCAGGCTCAGCATCAGCGCACCATCGTGTTTATTTCTCATGACTTAGATGAAGCCATGCGCATCGGCGATCGCATCGCCATTATGCAGGGCGGCGAAGTGGTACAGGTCGGCACACCGGAAGATATTCTGAATAACCCGGCCAACGACTATGTCCGTACCTTCTTCCGTGGCGTGGATATCAGCCAGGTATTCAGTGCCAAAGACATTGCGCGCCGTCGTGGCGCACTCATTCGTAAAACCCCCGGTTTTGGTCCCCGTGCCGCGCTTAAGCTGCTGGAAGATGAAGACCGCGAATATGGTTATGTGCTTGAGCGTGGACAGAAATTCATCGGCGTTGTGTCGATCGAATCCCTGAAAACCGCGCTGAAAGCTAATCAGCCGCTGGAAAGCGCCCTGCTGGAATCTCCGGCACCGGTGCAGGCAGACATGCCGCTCAGCGAACTGATTTCTCTGGTCGCCGCTGCGCCTTGCGCCGTGCCGGTGGTCAATGAGGACAATAACTATATCGGTATTATTTCCAAAGCCATGCTGCTTCAGGCGCTGGACAAAGAAGGGGGTAACGAATGAGCACTTCACATATCACGAACTCAGTCACTCAGCACGCACAGGCCGCACAGGCTCAGGCGCTGGATCCGTCCATCGATCCGTGGAGTGCCGATAACGCCAGCGGCGGTGTGGCGCCACAAGCCGACGCCGCCACTTCTGCTGCGCCAGCCGATGCGGGCAGCAGCGATCCCTGGGGCGGCGACAGCGATGCCGCTACCAGCGCGCCGGATACCACGCACCACGCCGCAGCACAGGCCAATGACTGGCTGAGCGTCGCACCCGAACAGCATCAGCATTTTTCTATTCTCGATCCGTTCCACAGTACGCTGATCCCGCTCGACCATTGGGTGACGGAAGGGATCGACTGGCTGGTCACGAATTTCCGTCCGGTATTCCAGGGGATCCGCGTACCGGTCGATTTCGTCCTGAGCGGCTTCCAGCACGGTCTGGAAACGCTGCCTGCACCGATTGCGATCTTAGTGTTTGCGCTGATCGCCTGGCAGATGGCGGGGTTAGGCATGGGTGCCGCCACGCTGGTGTCTCTGGTATTGATCGGCGCGATCGGTGCCTGGTCACAGGCAATGGTGACGCTGGCGCTGGTTCTGACGTCGCTGTTCTTCTGTATTCTGATAGGCCTTCCGCTCGGAATATGGCTGGCGCGCAGTCAGCGGGCGGCGAAAATTATCAGGCCACTGCTTGATGCCATGCAAACCACACCGGCGTTCGTGTATCTGGTGCCGATCGTGATGCTGTTTGGTATCGGTAACGTGCCGGGCGTGGTCGTGACGATCATCTTTGCCCTGCCACCGGTGGTGCGTCTGACCATTCTGGGTATCAATCAGGTTCCGGAAGATCTGATCGAAGCCGCCAAGTCGTTTGGTTCCAGCCCGCGCCAGTTGCTGTTCAAAGTACAGCTGCCGCTGGCCATGCCGACCATCATGGCCGGTATTAACCAGACGCTGATGCTGGCGCTGTCGATGGTGGTTATCGCCTCGATGATCGCCGTGGGCGGTCTGGGTCAGATGGTCTTGCGCGGTATTGGCCGTCTGGACATGGGTCTGGCCTCAGTCGGGGGTGCGGGTATCGTTATCCTCGCCATCATCCTCGACCGTCTGACACAGTCCATGGGTCGCGACAGTCGCAGTAAAGGCGGTCACCGCTGGTTCACCCGCGGTCCTGTCGGCCTGGTGATGAAGCCATTCGCCAAAAAAGCCTGATTCAGGCACTGCACTTCTCCCGGCGGTTCGCCGCCGGGAACTCTCAAAGCGAAAAAACGCAGTCCACTCTTACGTATTCACCAGCAAGAATAAGGGTTCACCATGCGCACAACTCAGAATAAAACACCGATCAAAACACTCATCCTCGCATTAGCAGTAGCAACACCTGCCGCTTTCGCTGCCGATTTACCGGGCAAAGGCGTGGTCGTCAAACCGTTGCAAAGCACCATCGCGGAAGAAACATTCCAGACCGAACTGGTCAACCGCGCGCTGGAAAAACTCGGTTATGACGTTCAGCAAACCGGCGAAGTGGATTACAACGTCGCCTACACCGCGATTGCCAGCGGCGATTCCACCTACATGGCCGTGAACTGGGAGCCGCTGCAAAAAGACATGTACACCGCAGCCGGTGGCGACCAGAAGTTCTACCGTCAGGGCACTTACATCAAGGGCGCGGCGCAGGGTTATCTGATCGACAAGAAAACCGCTGACAAATACAACATTCATGATTTATCGCAGCTGAAAGATCCGAAACTCGCCAAACTGTTTGACGCCGACGGTGACGGAAAAGCCGATATGGCCGGTTGTAATCCGGGCTGGGTGTGCGGCGCGGTAGTGAATACGCAAATCAAAGCCTATGGCCTGAGCGATACCGTGACGCAAAACGAGGGCAACTATTCGGCCATTATCGCCGACACGCTGACCCGCTATAAATCCGGCAAGCCGGTGCTGTATTTCACCTGGACACCGTACTGGGTGAGCAACGAACTGAAACCCGGCAAAGACGTGGTCTGGCTGACCGTGCCGTTCTCTGCCACACCGGGCTCACAGAAAGACATGGATACCACGCTGCCTAACGGCAAAAACTACGGTTTCCCGGTCAATAACGAGCACATTGTCGCCAACAAAGCCTGGGCTGAGAAAAACCCGGCAGCGGCAAAACTGTTCGCCATCATGCAACTGCCACTGAGCGACGTGAATGCACAGAACCTGCGGATGCATGAAGGGGAATCCTCTTCAGCCGACATTCAGCAACACGTTGACGGCTGGATCAAAGCGCATCAGGCCACTTTTGACGGCTGGATCAAAGAAGCCGCCGCTGCCGCAAAATAATGAATAACAACAATTCGAGGAATTTATGAAGAAGACAGGAATCTGGGCGGTTGCCGCTCTTACCACGCTCGCCACTGCCACCACTTTCGCCGCCGATCTGCCGGGTAAAGGCATCAGCGTCACGCCGGTTCAGAGCACCATCAGCGAAGAGTCTTTTCAGACAGAGCTGGTCAGCAAAGCGCTGGAAAAACTGGGCTATGACGTTCAGCCAACCCGTGAGGTCGATTACAACGTCGGCTACACCACGCTGGCTGCCGGTGATGCGACGTTCACCGCCGTTAACTGGTCACCTTTGCATGATGAAATGTACAAAGCCGCCGGTGGCGACAAAGTCTTTTACCGCGAAGGGACATACGTAACCGGCGCGGCACAGGGCTGGCTTATCGATAAGAAAACCGCCGAGAAATATCACATCACCAATATCGAACAGCTGAAAGATCCGAAACTGGCCAAACTGTTTGATACCAACGGTGACGGCAAAGCCGATCTGACCGGTTGTACGCCGGGCTGGGGTTGTGAAGCTGCGCTCAATGAGCAGCTGAAAGCCTATGGTCTGGAAAATACCGTGACGCACAATCAGGGTAACTATTCCGCCATGATTGCCGACACCATCACGCGTTACAAAGAAGGTAAACCTATCTTCTATTACACCTGGACGCCGTACTGGGTGAGCAACGTGCTGATCCCAGGTAAAGACGTGCTGTGGATGCAGGTACCGTTCTCCGTGGTGCCGGGCGATAAAAACGCCGATACCAAACTGCCAAACGGTAAAAACTATGGTTTCCCGGTGAGCACCATGCACATCGTGGCGAACAAAGCCTGGGCTGAGAAAAACCCGGCTGCTGCAAAACTGTTTGCCATCATGAAACTGCCACTGAAAGACATCAATGCGCAGAATGCCGCGATGCACGCCGGTAAAAATTCCGATGCTGACATCTCCGCGCAGACGGATGGCTGGATCAAAGCCCACCAGGAACAGTTCGACGGCTGGGTAAAAGAAGCGGCTGCCGCCGCGAAGTAAGCCAGTAACGAACGCAGGAACAGCAACGGGCGGGGAGAAATCTCCGCCCGTTTTTATGTACGATAAAACCTCTATTACAAAACCAGATAGTTGCCATTAAAACTATTCATTGGTTTAATATTTTTATCATAACGATAATCGTCGCTCGCATTTCCCTGCTCCTTCAATAAGATCCGTTTATTCTCACTATGAAAAAAACTACAACACATTCTCCACTCAGCCCGGCGCTGATCATTCTGATGGCGATTGCCACCGGGCTTGCCGTCGCCAGTAACTATTACCCGCAGCCGCTGCTGGAAACCATTGCCCGCGCGTTCAGCCTGTCGGTCAATCAGGCCGGTTTTATCGTCACCGTCGCGCAACTCGGTTATGCCTGCGGGCTGATGTTTATCGTGCCGCTGGGCGATATGTTTGAACGTCGCGGCCTGATTGTGCTGATGACACTGCTCTCCGCCGCCGGATTACTGATCACCGCCATGGCACCGACGCTGACCATGATGTTAGTGGGCACCGCGCTGACCGGGCTGTTTTCCGTGGTCGCGCAGATTCTGGTGCCACTGGCTGCCACGCTGGCGGAGCCGGAACGTCGCGGAAAAGTGGTCGGGCTGATTATGTCTGGCCTGCTGCTGGGCATTTTGCTGGCGAGAACCGTCGCGGGCGCCCTGGCGTCACTGGGCGGCTGGCGTACGGTGTATTGGGTGGCGAGTGCGCTGATGATCGTCATGGCGCTGGTGCTGTGGCGCAAACTGCCGAAACATGAGCAGAAAACCGATCTGAATTATCCGCAACTGCTGAAATCTATTTTCTCGCTGTTCATTCACACGCCGGTGCTGCGTACCCGTGCGCTGGTGGGGATGTTCTGCTTCGCTAACTTCAGCATTTTGTGGACCTCGATGGCGTTCCTGCTGGCCGGCCCGGCGTATCACTATTCCGAAGGGGTGATCGGCCTGTTTGGTCTGGTGGGTGCGGCCGGTGCGCTGGCGGCAACCCGTGCGGGCAATCTTGCCGATAAAGGCAAAGCGCATCTGACCACCACCGCCGGGTTAATCCTGCTGCTGCTGTCGTGGGCAGCGATTGCTTACGGTGAGCATTCGGTTATCTCGCTGATTATCGGCATCATCGTTTTGGACCTTTCGGTTCAGGGCGTACACATCACCAACCAAAGTGTTATCTATAAGACCATGCCCGAAGCACGTAACCGCCTCACGGCAGGTTATATGACCACTTACTTTATCGGTGGCGCGGTCGGCTCGCTGGTGTCGGCTTCGGCCTATCAGGCTGCGGGCTGGTATGGCGTTTCCCTCGCGGGCACGCTGATGTGCGTACTGAATCTGCTGGTCTGGTGGCAGGGACACAAATACAAACTCGCCTGATTGTCGGGGCGGTTAAAATAGAATCAGGAGGGAATCATCACCCCTCCTGATTAGCTTGCGAATAATCATTGCTGAAATTTATTTGTACCAAAGGGTGTTAACAATACTTACAGTCTGGTAATGTTTGCGTCATGAATTATTCGCCGGCCACACTCCGGTTTCACAATGTTTTATACATCCATGCAAACCAATCCTGATCCCGCCCGCGTTTCCACCTTCCGGCAAGGTGTGACTGACAGCCTGCCCGTAGTGATCGGTTATCTGCCCATCGCTTTTGCTTTCGGCCTCAGCGCCGTCAAACTTGGCTTCACCCCTGCTGAAAGTCTGTTGTTCTCCGTGCTTATCTACGCAGGCGCCAGCCAGTTTGTGATCACCGCGCTGCTCAGCGCCGGAATGTCTTTATGGGTTTGCGCCCTGACGGTCATGGCGATGGATGTCAGACACGTCCTGTACGGCCCCTCTTTGCGTAACCGTCTGGTGGGAAAACTCAATGGCAGGAAAACCGCGCTCTGGGCGTTCGGCCTGACCGATGAAGTGTTCGCCGCCGCCACCACCAAACTTATTCGCGATAAACGCAGCTGGAGCGAGGACTGGATGTGTGGCATTGCGCTCTCGTCCTGGCTTTCCTGGGTTTTCGGCACCGCCATCGGCGCGCTGTTTGGCAACGGTCCGCTGGAAAATTTTCCCGCCGTTGAGGCTGCGCTCGGGTTTATGTTGCCTGCGCTGTTCCTGAGTTTTCTGCTCGCGGCGTTTAAGCGCCAGCAAAGCATGGTGTTTGTTGCCTCGCTGGCCGGGGCTCTGAGCGGGTTGATGTTCTGGTCAATTCCCGCCGCCATTGGCTGCGGGCTCGCGGCCGGTTGCCTGGCCGCCCTGCTGCAACGGCCCCAGGCGACATCTGCGACGGAGGTCATCTCCGATGAGCACTGACGTTGTTCTGGTGTGTCTGCTGGTGGGCGTGGTCAATTACCTGTTCCGCTATTTGCCCCTGCGCATCGGCGCGCGGCGAACTTCAGGTGGCCTGAAAAGTGGCCCGCTCTCCCGCGTGCTCGACAGCATTGGTATCGCCTCGATTTGTGCGTTGCTGGTGGTTTCAGGCGCGCCGGACGTAATGCGTGACCCGCAAAGACTGCTGCCGTCACTGGCCGGTTTCGTGCTGCTGACGCTGATTTTCTGGCGCACAAAAAGCATCATTATTGCCACGCTGACTGGCGCCGTGGCGTACGGCCTGGTGTTCAAGGTGATGCTGATGGCGGTCTGAAACCCGCTATTTTTTTACGCTCTGGCAACATGTAATCAAAGTTTGTTGAATGCTTTAAACATCGAATAATTCACCGGGGTTATGAATCACACTAATTGCTAAAGAATTGGTGATTCATAACATTGATATTATTAATTACCATCGTTACTATGTCATCTGTAACTAATGAGGCTTCTCATATGGACAGTTCGTTCTCGCCAATTGAAAAAATGTTAAATTTCCGGGCTAAAAAGCAAAAAGATTTTCCTTATCAGGAAATTTTGCTGACCCGTCTTTGTATGCACATGCAAAGTAAGTTGCTGGAAAATCGCAACAAAATGCTGAAAGCGCAAGGGATCAACGAAACCCTGTTTATGGCGTTACTGACGCTTGATGCACAGGAAAGCCACAGCATTCAGCCTTCTGAGCTGAGTTCTGCACTGGGGTCTTCCCGTACCAACGCCACCCGCATTGCGGATGAGCTGGAAAAGCGTGGATGGATCGAACGCCGTGAAAGCGACAATGACCGCCGTTGCCTGCACTTGCACCTGACCGCTGATGGCGAAGCCTTTATTCAGAAGTTACTGCCGCCTCAACACAAGAGCCTGCATTTCCTCTGGTCGACCTTAGACGCAGATGAACAGAAGCAGTTAGAAACCCTGACGCGCAAACTGTTAACTCGCCTTGATCAGATGGATGCGACAGCACTGCAACAATTCTAAATTTCTGTTCAGGTAAACCACACATGTCACTCCAAGCTCGCTGGAGGCTTACGCCGCTGTTTGCCGTTTTGATTTTGGCCGGCTGCGCCTCCAGTAATAGTATCGCTCCTCAGTCGTCGCTGCTGGATACGCAACAGCTTCATCTGCAGCAGGCAAAGGTCAGCTCCCTGACCCTCGGCCCACAGTGGTGGCGCAGTCTTAATGACCCGCAACTCGATGCCCTGATGACCACAACGTTGCAAAACTCGCCATCGTTACGTCAGGCGGCAGCGCGCGTGCGCGAAGCGCAGAGTGTGATGGGCGAAGCGGATGCGGCCAATGGCCCTTATCTGGATTTGAATGGATCGACGCGACGTGAACGTGTGGCTAAAAACACCATTCCGCCGTTTCTGACCAGCTACCCTGAAGCGCCTATCTATGACAGCAGCAACAGCCTCGGCCTGAATCTGAGCTATGAGTTTGACTGGTGGGGAAAATACCGCAATCAGGTGAATGCCGCGAAAGCACAGGTGGATTCCGCCCGTGCTGAACAGGCACAAGCCGCTCTGACGCTGACCAGTTCGGTGGCGTCAGCCTATTATCAGTTGCAGGCGAATCTGGCCCTTCAGGACGTTCTGCAACATCAGGTAGATAACAACCAGCGTCTGGCCGATCTGCGTAAAGCGCAGTATCAGGCGGGGGTATATGGCATTGAGATCCCGCAACAGACGCAGGCACAGGCCGACAGCGCGAAGCAACAGATCATCACGCTGAAGTCGCAAACCGAGCAACTGCGCCATGAGTTATCGGCACTGGCCGGTCGTGGCCCCGATGCCATGAACGGGCTGCACGCTGTGGCACTGCCTTCGCCTGACGCGCTGGCACCCCAAGGTGAGCTGACCCTCGATTTGCTGGGTAAACGCCCTGACATCGCCGCACAGCGCGATCTGGTCGAATCCTATTCCCAGCGCGTCAGCGCCGCGAAAAAAGAGTTCTACCCAAGCCTTTCCATCAGCGCCTTCGGCGGTCTGACGACCACCAACTACGGAGGCACCAGCCCGAATCTTCTGGAAGCCGCCAGCAAAGCCTGGAATATCACGCCAGCGATTTCGCTACCGATTTTCCACGCCGGTGCGCTGCGCGCCAAACTGGGCGAAGAGTCCGCGTTATATGACCAGTCCGTTGAGTCGTATAACCAGACCATCCTGAACGCCATCCAGCAAACTGCGGATGCCATCACTGTCTCGAAAAGCAGCGTTGAACAATTGCAGCAGGCTTCTTCTGCCGCGAAATCGCTGGAAGAGGTGTATCGCGTTTCGGATGCAAGATACAACGCTGGCATCATCGGACGGGATGAGCTGTTGACCAGCCAGTCAGCGCTTCTGCAACAACAGCAGGCGCAACTTAATGCCAGCAGTCAGGTGATGCAGGCAAAAATCAGTCTTATCCGTGCGCTCGGGGGTGGCTATCAGGCCCCGGCTGCGGATCAAAAATCATAATAATTACACAGACTCAGCGTGGAGAAGACCATGAGCGCAAATGCCGAAACTCAGGCAGCAACGCCGCAAGCTCCGAGAAATAAGAAAAAAACGCGCAAAACCGCGATGCTCTTGTTGACCGGGATTTTCATTATTATCGCCATCGCCTACCTGTTTTACTGGCTGCTGGTGTTACGTCATTTCGAGTCGACCGACGACTCCTATGTCGCCGGTAATCAGGTTCAGATTATGGCGCAGGTGTCGGGAAGCGTGACCGACGTGAATTTCGACAGCACCGACTTTGTGAAAAAAGGCGACGTGCTGGTAACGATCGATCCGACCGATGCGGAGCAGGCTTTCGAGCGCTCTAAAACGGCGCTGGCCAACAGCGTGCGCCAGACGCATCAGCTGATCATCAACGGCAAGCAGTATCAGGCCAATATCGCCCTGCGCCAGACCCAGTTGCAACAGGCGCAGACTGACCTCAAGCGTCGCGTGGTGCTGGGAAATGTCGATGCGATTGGCCGTGAGGAATTGCAACACGCCCGTGATGCCGTGGATACCGCGAAAGCGCAATACGATGTCGCCGTTCAGCAATACAACGCCAATCAGGCGATGATTCTGGATACGCCGGTCGATAAGCAGCCGCAGGTTTTGCAAGCCGCCGCGCAGGTACGTGACGCCTGGCTCGCCTTGCAACGCACCAAAGTGCGCAGCCCGATTGACGGTTTCGTCTCCCGCCGTGCGGTACAGATTGGTCAGCAGATCAACTCTTCCACTGCGCTGATGGCGGTAGTGCCGGCTCATCACATCTGGGTGGATGCCAACTTTAAAGAAACACAGTTAGCCAATATGCGTATCGGCCAGGCCGCGACCGTGGTCAGCGATATGTACGGTGACGACGTGAAATATCACGGCAAAGTGGTGGGGATGGACATGGGCACCGGCGGCGCGTTCTCGCTGTTACCTGCGCAAAATGCCACCGGCAACTGGATCAAAGTGGTCCAGCGTTTACCGGTGCGTATCGAGCTTAACGATCAGGAAGTGAAAGAACATCCGCTGCGTATTGGTTTGTCGGCGCTGGTCACGGTCGATACGCAAAACCGCGATGGTCTGGTGCTGGCGAATAAAGTGCGTACTGAACCGCTGTATCAGACAACGGCTCTGACGCTGGATCTGGCACCGGTTAACGCCATCATTGCTGACGTTATTCATGCCAATGCAGGCTAATATTTCCGGAGGCCGCTGTGGCAAATAAACCGCTGGTAGGCGCACCGCTGGCCTGGATGACGGTGGCTTTGTCGATGGCCACGTTCATGCAGGTGCTGGACTCGACGATCGCCAACGTGGCGATCCCGACCATTGCCGGGAATCTGGGTGCCTCAAACTCGCAGGGCACCTGGGTGATCACTTCCTTCGGGGTGGCTAACGCCATCTCGATCCCGATCACCGGCTGGCTGGCAAAACGCATCGGCGAAGTAAAACTGTTCCTCTGGTCTACGGTGCTGTTTGCGATTGCCTCCTGGCTGTGCGGCATGTCCAACAGCCTGGAAATGCTGATCTTCTTCCGTGTGGTGCAGGGCGTGGTGGCAGGTCCACTGATCCCCCTCTCGCAAAGTCTGTTACTGAATAACTATCCGCCGGCCAAGCGAAGTACCGCGCTCGCGCTCTGGTCGATGACGGTGATCGTCGCCCCGATTTGCGGGCCGATCCTCGGCGGGTACATCAGTGATAACTATCACTGGGGCTGGATCTTCTTCATTAACGTGCCGATCGGCGCCGCCGTGGTGTTCCTGACGCTGAAAACGCTGAAGGGCCGCGAAACCGCAACGCAGATCAGACCGATCGACAGTGTGGGGTTAGTGCTGCTGGTACTGGGCATTGGCGCATTGCAGGTGATGCTCGACCGGGGTAAAGAACTCGACTGGTTTAACTCGACGGAAATTATCGTGCTGGCGGTCGTGGCGGTGGTCGCGCTCTGCTTCCTTGTCGTATGGGAACTGACCGATGACCACCCGATTGTCGATCTGTCGCTGTTTAAATCGCGAAACTTTACCATCGGCGTGCTGTGTATCAGCCTGGCCTACATGCTTTACTTCGGCGCGATTGTTCTGCTGCCGCAGTTGTTGCAGGAGGTATACGGCTACACCGCCACCTGGGCAGGTCTGGCGTCCGCGCCGGTGGGAATTTTGCCGGTCCTGATGTCGCCTATCATCGGACGTTTTGCACACCGGCTGGATATGCGAAAGCTGGTGACGTTCAGCTTTATCATGTATGCCTACTGCTTCTTCTGGCGTGCGTACACCTTCGAACCGGGGATGGATTTTGGGGCATCTGCGTGGCCGCAGTTTATTCAGGGCTTCGCCGTCGGCTGCTTCTTCATGCCGCTGACCACCATTATTCTGTCCGGCTTACCGCCGGAACGCATGGCGGCGGCTTCAAGTTTGTCGAACTTTATCCGTACGCTGGCAGGTTCGATTGGTACGTCGATCACCACCACCATGTGGTCAAACCGGGAATCACTGCACCACGCGCAGTTAACGGAAAACATCACGCCGTTTAATCCGGCGGCGACGCAGACCTATCAGCAGCTCGAAGGCATGGGCATGAGCCATCAGCAGGCTTCAGGCTGGATAGCGCGGGAAATCACAAATCAGGGACTCATTATCTCTGCCAATGAGATTTTCTGGTTATCCGGCGGCGCATTCCTGGTGCTGCTGGTTCTGATCTGGTTCGCCCGCCCACCGTTTACCAGTGGCGGCGGAGCGGGTGGCGCTCACTGATTCAGGCAATCCCTGAATGACGCAAAGCAAAACGGACGCATTACGCGTCCGTTTTTTTATGGCTCAAACCGGGCGATTATGCCTGGTTCTGACGCCACCATTCCGCCAGCAAAATCCCGGTCGCCACGGAGACGTTCAGGCTTTCTACTTTGCCGGTACCGCCGATAGACACGCTCAGGTCACCCTGCTGCCATGCGCTGTCGGACAAACCGTCGCTCTCTTCACCCAGCACGAGAACCATTTTGGCCGGCAGCTCAGCTTTACCGAGCGCTGTACCTTTATGGCTGGAGGTGGTGACGATGGTGTAACCCGCTTTACGGAAGGTCGCCAGCACATCAAGGAAGTTATCCGCGTTGATGGCTTTCACGTGTTCCGCGCCGCCTTCAGCAGTACGAACTGCCGCACCGGATTCCAGCTGTGCCGGATCCTGTACCAGCATCCCGTTGATACCAAAATGCGCACAAGAACGCATGATACCGCCGAGGTTGTGCGGGTTGCCGACGTTTTCCAGCGCCAGCACGCAGTCTTTCGCACGGGCAGTTTGCAGATAAGTTTCCGCATCCAGACCCTGACGTTTTTTGATCAGGAAACACACGCCGCCGTGGTGTTCAGTGCCGGACGCTTTCGCCAGCTCTTCATCTTCAACCACATGATAGGCTTTGCGGTTTGCTGCCATCCAGCGCAGCGCTTCACGAAAACGCGGGGTGACGGATTGCACAAACCACGCACGCACGATAGCGTCCGGACGGCTGGCAAACAGCGCCTGACAGGCATTTTCGCCATACACGCGGGTTTCTTCCTGGCGCTGGCGACGCAGCTGCTCAGGATCGATAAAGCTTTTACCGCTGATGCCGCCGTGATCCGGTACGGACTCATCAGCCGGTGCACGTGAGACGGTTTTCCACGGCGAAGAATACGGACCCTCATCATCACGGGCCGGACGGCGCGGGCGATCGTCGCCACGTCGTGCATCTGCACCGCGTGAATCGCTGCTGCGACGCTCATTGCGGCGGGCATCGTCTGGACGGGAACCCTGGCGAGGATTATCGCCCGGACGTCCTCTGTTATTGGAAGGACGTTTATCGTTATTGCGGTTATCGCCGTCGTCGTCACTACGGACGAACATCACTTTGACTTTGCCGTTCTTGCCACTGAATGAATCGTTCATTTTTCTCTCCACCTACGCGCAGGGCGCGAAGATTACCTGATGTCTGTGAGCTAAGCCACATGCTTTGGACCAAAAGCTTAAAACTATCGTATTCATTGAATAAACCGCGTTGTTAACAGAATGCTGCACCCTCATACTTACAACATCCAAGTAACATATCAGCCATCTTTAGCGCCGGATCCGGTAAGGTTGATACCGTTCTCACGTTAAGCAATGTAGAGGCTATTTTATGAATACGATTTGCACATCATGTCAGGCCACCAACCGCCTGCCAGAGGATCGTATCGACGACGGCGCAAAATGCGGCCGCTGCGGTCATTCACTTTTTGAAGGCGATGTGGTTCACGCTACTGCTGCCACGCTGGATAAATACCTGCAGGATGACCTGCCGGTCGTTATCGATTTCTGGGCACCATGGTGTGGCCCATGTGTTAACTTCGCGCCGATCTTTGAAGATGTGGCTCAGGAACGCGCCGGTAAAATCCGCTTCATTAAGGTGAATACTGAAGCAGAACCTGAACTGAGCGCGCGGTTCCGGATCCGCAGCATTCCCACCATTATGGTATTTAATGAAGGCAAAATGGTCGATATGTTAAGCGGCGCGATGCCTAAAGCCCCGTTCAATAACTGGCTTAATGAATCATTGTAACGCATAAGCCGTTATAAAGCCCTGCCGATGGCCCGCCTCTGTGCGGGCTTTTTTCTCTTTACATCACGCCGGTAAAGGATCTGCTTGCCAGCCCCGGAAGGGTGATTAGAATAGCCGTTTTTCGCCTACCGGAATGCTTATGTCAGAGAACGCCGTCCTTCGCCTGCGTGCACAGCGCCTTGCTAAATCCACCCGCCCTTTTCTTGCCCGCGGGTCACGGGCGATTCGCTGTCAGTCATGCCTGTTACCTGAACGCCACTGCATCTGCGCCGAACGCGAAATTCATCAGGCCACCAGCCGTTTTTGTCTGGTGATGTTCGACACTGAGCCGATGAAGCCCAGCAATACCGGACGGTTGATCGCTGACGTTTTACCCGATACACAGGCATTTATGTGGTCGCGTACGGAAACGGATCCGGCGCTGCTCGAAGCGATTGCCGACCCCGAACGTCAGGCTTATGTGGTTTTCCCGGCCTCTTTCGCCGAACCGCCGCGCCAGGTGTTTACCGACGTTCCGGCCGGCAGCAAACCTCCGCTGTTTATCATGCTCGACGGCACCTGGAACGAAGCCCGCAAGATGTTTCGCAAAAGCCCGTACCTGGATAATCTGCCGGTATTTTCCCTTGATGTAAGCGCCAGCTCCGGCTACATACTGCGTGAAGCGTCGCGCCCGGAACTGCATTGTACGGTAGAAGTGGCGGCAGCTTTGCTGGAAAAAGCCGGTGATATTGAGGCCTCGGCTGGCCTGTCGCGCCACTTTACTCATTTCCGCACCCAGTATCTGGCCGGAAAACCCCACCATCCGGTGCATCAGCTCACAGCAAAGAATGAAGAAAGCCTCTAGAATCATGTGAACATGATGAACCGGAGATGCCATGAGTCAGCGCGGACTGGAAGCCTTATTACGACCTGAATCTATCGCGGTAGTGGGTGCCAGCAATAAGCCGGGCCGCGCCGGATATCTAATGATGCGCAATCTGCTCGACAGCGGATTCAACGGCCCGGTGCTGCCGGTCACCCCCGCTTATCGCGCGGTGTGCGGCGTGCTCACGTGGCGGGATGTCGCCAGCCTGCCGATGTCGCCCGATCTCGCCATTCTCTGTACCCACGCTGACCGCAATCTCGCCCTGCTTGAACAGCTTGGCGAACGCGGCTGTAAGACGGTCATTGTACTTTCGTCTTTGCCCCGGCAATTCGCAGAACTGAAATCCTGCGCACAGCGCTTTTCCATGCGCCTGCTCGGACCCAACAGTCTCGGTATTCTCGCGCCATGGCAGAAGCTGAATGCCAGTTTTTCACCGGTGCCGATCCTGCCCGGTAAACTGGCATTTATTTCGCAATCGGCGGCGGTTGCCAATACCATTCTTGACTGGGCACAGCAGCGCGCTGTCGGCTTCTCCTATTTCATTTCGCTTGGCGACAGTCTGGATATCGACGTCGACGATTTGCTTGATTTCCTCGCCCGCGACAGTAAAACCAGCGCCATCCTTCTTTATCTTGAACATATCAGCGATGCCCGCCGTTTTCTTTCAGCCTCGCGCAGCGCCTCACGCAATAAACCTATTTTGGTGATCAAAAGCGGCCGCAGCGCTCAGGCTCAGACACTGCTCAACAGCCCGCTGAGTCTGGATGCCGCCTACGATGCAGCTATCCAGCGGGCCGGTTTATTGCGCGTTCAGGATACCCATGAACTGTTTTCCGCCGTTGAAACGCTGAGCCATATGCGTCCGCTAAAAGGTGAGCGCTTACTTATCATCAGTAACGGCGCCGCCCCTGCAGCGATGGCGCTTGACCAACTGCTGTTACGCAACGGGAAGCTGGCGAAGCTCGGCGAAGAAACCGTCCGGAGGCTGAGCGCCGTGCTGCCTCAAACGATTACGGCCTCAAACCCACTGGATTTGCATGATGATGCGACGCCGTTGCTCTATCAGTCAGTGATGACGGCGTTGCTCGACAGCACTGATTTCGATGCTGTGCTGGTGATCCACGCGCCGAGTGCCGCAGCACATGGCACGGTGACCGCCAGCCATCTCATCGACGCGGTTCGTCAGCATTCGCGCGGTAAATACATCACACTGCTGACCAACTGGTGCGGAGAATTCTCCTCGCAGGAAGCGCGCAAACTGTTTACCGAGGCCGGGATCCCCACGTACCGTACGCCGGAAGGCACGGTCACCGCGTTTATGCATATGGTTGAATACCGGCGTAACCAGAAGCAGCTGAAAGAAACACCCGCGCTGCCAGCGGATCTTGAACAGAATACCGATCAGGCGCATCAGCTGATTGCCCAAACGCTGGCAGAAGGCACCACGCAACTCGATACACATGAAGTTCGCGCGATTCTGCAAGCCTACGGAATGAATGTACTGCCCACGTGGATCGCCAGCGACAGCGCCGAAGCGGTGAATATTGCCAGCCAGGTAGGTTATCCGGTGGCATTGAAATTACGCTCACCGGACATTCCGCATAACTCGGAAGTTCAGGGGGTGATGTTGTATCTGCGAACCGCCAGTGAAGTGGAACAGGCAGCCAATGCCATTTTTGACCGCGCCAGACAGGCGTTTCCGCAGGCCAGAATTCAGGGTCTGCTGGTACAAACCATGGCGAGCAGACCGGGCTCTCAGGAATTACGCGTGGTGGTCGAACAGGACCCGGTCTTCGGCCCGCTGATCATGCTGGCTGAAGGCGGCTCAGACTGGCAGCCAGAGCGGCAAGCGGTAGTTGCCCTGCCGCCACTGAACATGACGCTGGCGCGCTATCAGGTGGTTCAGGCACTGAAGAGCGGCAAAATCCGCGGCCGCAATGCCCTGCACCCTCTCGATATTCCGGCACTGAGTCAGTTGCTGGTGAACGTATCGAACCTGATTATCGATTGCCCGGAGATCGAACGTCTGGATATTCACCCGTTGCTGGTTTCCGGCAGTGAACTCAGTTTGCTTGATGTTTCAATGCAATTGTCGGCGCACCCGGCGGACAGGCCATCACGTCTGGCAATCCGCCCTTATCCCCGCGAACTTGAAGAGCTTGTCATCCTTAAAGATGGCTCACAGGCGCTGTTCCGCCCTATCCTTCCTGAAGATGAACCGCTGCTGAAAGCGTTTATCCTCAAAGTGACGAAAGAAGATCTCTATTACCGCTACTTCAGTGAAATCAATGAATTCACTCATGAAGATTTGGCCAACATGACGCAAATCGATTATGACCGCGAAATGGCCTTCGTTGCCATCCGAACCACAGACGATCAAAATGAAATTATTGGCGTCACGCGCGCGGTGTCAGATCCGGACAATATTGATGCTGAATTCTCGGTTTTAGTTCGTTCGGATCTTAAAGGCCTCGGGCTGGGACGCAGGCTTCTCGATAAGATGATTAACTACGCCGCAGAGCACGGTCTGCAACGCCTTACGGGTATCACCATGCCAAATAATCAGGGCATGATCACCCTGGCCAGAAAGCTTGGATTCGACGTAGACATTCAGATTCAGGACGGCATTGTGAACCTGTCATTAACGCTGGAAAAGCGTGGAATCACACCGCAGAAAAGCGTGAGCCGAAGCCATGAACAGGCAAAAGATGCGCACATCAGACAGGACTAATGGTATTATCGACCGATTGTGCGGTTACCACTGTCTGCTTGTGCCGCGAAAGCCATTACATGAAGAGAGAAGAAGCGCACTGTGATGTTGTCAAAATTCAAACGTAATAAACATCAACAACACCTTGCTCAGCTGCCCAAACTCCCCCAAACGGTTGATGCTGTAGAAACGCTCTACTGCCCAGCAGATTTCCGTAAGACGCTGCTCAACGCAATTGCCAACGCAACCCAACGGATCTATCTGGTCGCTCTCTATTTAGAGAACGATGACGGCGGACGTGACGTATTGTCGGCACTTTATGCGGCTAAACAGCAACGACCTGAGCTTGAGATTTGTGTGCTGGTTGACTGGCACCGTGCTCAGCGCGGGCGTATTGGCGCAGCAGCTGCTGACACCAATGCGGATTGGTATTGCCGTATGGCTAAAGAACATCCTGAATGTTCCGTTCCGGTGTACGGCGTTCCGGTCAATACGCGTGAAGCGTTGGGTGTCCTGCATCTGAAAGGTTTTGTGATAGACGATCAGGTGATCTACAGCGGTGCCAGCCTCAATGATGTTTATCTGCATCGCCATGAGAAATATCGCTACGATCGTTATCAGCTTCTGACCAACGCACCGCTGGCAAATACCATGATCGACTTTATGAAGAAGTCGATCATGACTGCCGCAGCCGTTCAGCGCCTCGATCGGGAAGATCGTCCGAAAAGCATTGAGATCAAGAACGAAACACGTCAGTTTCGTCAAAATCTGCGCTCCAGCGGATATCACTTCAAAGACAGTGCCGGTAATGATGAACTGGCGGTGACGCCCATCGTCGGCCTGGGTAAACAAAACGAGCTGAACCGGACTATTCATCATCTGATGGCCAGTACCGATCATAAGCTGACGCTTTGTACGCCTTATTTCAATATGCCCGCGATGCTGGCACGCAATATTATTCATCTGTTGCGCCGGGGTAAGCAGGTCGAAATTATTGTCGGTGATAAAACGGCAAATGATTTTTATATTCCACAGGATCAGCCGTTTAAGATCATCGGTGCGCTGCCTTATTTGTACGAAATTAACCTGCGCCGATTCCTGAGCCGTTTACAGCGTTTTGTCGACAGCGGGCAGCTCATTGTGCGGTTATGGAAAGATGGCGATAACAGTTATCACCTCAAAGGCATGTGGGTCGATGACCGCTGGCAGTTAATTACCGGAAATAATCTCAATCCACGCGCATGGCGTTTAGATCTTGAGAATGCGATTCTGATCCACGATCCACATAAAGAGATGGCCTCGCAGCGTCAGAAAGAGCTGGATGAAATTCGTCAGCACACGCAGGTTGTCTCTCATTATATGGAACTGGAAAGCATTCCAAATTATCCGGTCAAAGTGCGTAAGCTTATTCGCCGTCTGCGGCGGATACGGATCGACAGATTAATCAGCCGAATTCTCTAATTGGCTATACTGAAAGCCTGATCATAGTGATCGGGCTTTTTTATATCTGGAATAACACTCGATGACTTACCCACTTCCTCATTCCCTCAAATACCCTTTTGTCGCCCTGATATTATGCAGCAGTGGCTGTACGCATTACGCAAACGATCCATGGACCGGTAAGGATAAAGCCGAGCACTTTGTTGGTTCAGCTGTATTAGCCGCAGCAGGAACCGCTTATGGAGATAATCAGGGATGGAGTGAGGCTCGCAGCCGGTCATTTGGGTTACTCTTTTCGGTCAGCCTGGGTGCAGCGAAAGAGTTCTATGACAGCCGTGATGGTGGCAGTGGCTGGAGCTGGAAGGATTTCACCTGGGATATTGCCGGTGCAGCCGTCGGGTACAGCACTTATCAGTTAATCCGTCATTGATACCCATTCTGATATTCTGAATTTCCTTCCGTATTTTCGTCAATCCTGAGCGAAAAACATGTGGATACTCAATAAACATCACCCTTTCTGCTCAAATTCCACACAGCAAAAAGCCCTGTACGTCAGTACAGGGCTTTCCACTTGTTTGATGCCTGGCAGTTCCCTACTCTCGCATGGGGAGACCCCACACTACCATCGGCGCTACGGCGTTTCACTTCTGAGTTCGGCATGGGGTCAGGTGGGACCACCGCGCTACTGCCGCCAGGCAAATTCTGTTTCATCCATAACGCGCACCCTAAGTCAGGCTTGCACTACGAACCAATCTCGGAACTTCAGCTGAAAATCTACTTCAGAGTCACTCTAAAAACACCTTTGGTGTTGTAAGGTTAAGCCTCTCGGGTCATTAGTACTGGTTAGCTCAATGCATCGCTGCACTTACACACCCAGCCTATCAACGTCTTAGTCTTAAACGTCCCTTCAGGTGGCTTAAAGCCACAGGGAAGACTCATCTCGAGGCAAGTTTCGCGCTTAGATGCTTTCAGCGCTTATCTTTTCCGCATTTAGCTACCGGGCAATGCCATTGGCATGACAACCCGAACACCAGTGATGCGTCCACTCCGGTCCTCTCGTACTAGGAGCAGCCCCTCTCAATCTTCCAACGCCCACGGCAGATAGGGACCGAACTGTCTCACGACGTTCTAAACCCAGCTCGCGTACCACTTTAAACGGCGAACAGCCGTACCCTTGGGACCTACTTCAGCCCCAGGATGTGATGAGCCGACATCGAGGTGCCAAACACCGCCGTCGATATGAACTCTTGGGCGGTATCAGCCTGTTATCCCCGGAGTACCTTTTATCCGTTGAGCGATGGCCCTTCCATTCAGAACCACCGGATCACTATGACCTACTTTCGTACCTGCTCGAGCCGTCACTCTCGCAGTCAAGCTAGCTTATGCCATTGCACTAACCTCACGATGTCCGACCGTGATTAGCTAACCTTCGTGCTCCTCCGTTACTCTTTAGGAGGAGACCGCCCCAGTCAAACTACCCACCAGACACTGTCCTCACCCCGGATCACGGGGCCGAGTTAGAACATCAAACATTAAAGGGTGGTATTTCAAGGTTGGCTCCACGCAGACTGGCGTCCACGCTTCAAAGCCTCCCACCTATCCTACACATCAAGGCTCAATGTTCAGTGTCAAGCTATAGTAAAGGTTCACGGGGTCTTTCCGTCTTGCCGCGGGTACACTGCATCTTCACAGCGAGTTCAATTTCACTGAGTCTCGGGTGGAGACAGCCTGGCCATCATTACGCCATTCGTGCAGGTCGGAACTTACCCGACAAGGAATTTCGCTACCTTAGGACCGTTATAGTTACGGCCGCCGTTTACCGGGGCTTCGATCAAGAGCTTCGCATTGCTGCTAACCCCATCAATTAACCTTCCGGCACCGGGCAGGCGTCACACCGTATACGTCCACTTTCGTGTTTGCACAGTGCTGTGTTTTTATTAAACAGTTGCAGCCAGCTGGTATCTGCGACTGGCTTCAGCTCCGGGAGCAAGTCCCTTCACCTACGCGCCAGCGTGCCTTCTCCCGAAGTTACGGCACCATTTTGCCTAGTTCCTTCACCCGAGTTCTCTCAAGCGCCTGAGTATTCTCTACCTGACCACCTGTGTCGGTTTGGGGTACGATTTCGTGTTACCTGGAGCTTAGAGGCTTTTCCTGGAAGCATGGCATCAACTACTTCACCACCGTAGTGGCTCGTTATCACGCCTCAGGGTTAGTATGCAACCGGATTTACCAAGTCACACCCCCTACACGCTTGAACCGGGACAACCGTCGCCCGGCTAGCCTAGCCTTCTCCGTCCCCCCTTCGCAGTAACACCAAGTGCTGGAATATTAACCAGCTTCCCATCGACTACGCTTTTCAGCCTCGCCTTAGGGGTCGACTCACCCTGCCCCGATTAACGTTGGACAGGAACCCTTGGTCTTCCGGCGTGCGGGTTTTTCACCCGCATTATCGTTACTTATGTCAGCATTCGCACTTCTGATACCTCCAGCAACCCTCACAGGTCACCTTCGACGGCTTACAGAACGCTCCCCTACCCAACAACGCCTAAGCGTCGCTGCCGCAGCTTCGGTGCATGGTTTAGCCCCGTTACATCTTCCGCGCAGGCCGACTCGACCAGTGAGCTATTACGCTTTCTTTAAATGATGGCTGCTTCTAAGCCAACATCCTGGCTGTCTATGCCTTCCCACATCGTTTCCCACTTAACCATGACTTTGGGACCTTAGCTGGCGGTCTGGGTTGTTTCCCTCTTCACGACGGACGTTAGCACCCGCCGTGTGTCTCCCGTGATAACATTCTTCGGTATTCGTAGTTTGCATCGAGTTGGTAAGCCGGGATGGCCCCCTAGTCGAAACAGTGCTCTACCCCCGAAGATGAGTTCACGAGGCGCTACCTAAATAGCTTTCGGGGAGAACCAGCTATCTCCCGGTTTGATTGGCCTTTCACCCCCAGCCACAAGTCATCCGCTAATTTTTCAACATTAGTCGGTTCGGTCCTCCAGTTAGTGTTACCCAACCTTCAACCTGCCCATGGCTAGATCACCGGGTTTCGGGTCTATACCTTGCAACTTGACGCCCAGTTAAGACTCGGTTTCCCTACGGCTCCCCTATACGGTTAACCTTGCTACAAAATATAAGTCGCTGACCCATTATACAAAAGGTACGCAGTCACCCAACAAAGTAGGCTCCCACTGCTTGTACGTACACGGTTTCAGGTTCTATTTCACTCCCCTCGCCGGGGTTCTTTTCGCCTTTCCCTCACGGTACTGGTTCACTATCGGTCAGTCAGGAGTATTTAGCCTTGGAGGATGGTCCCCCCATATTCAGACAGGATGTCACGTGTCCCGCCCTACTCATCGAACTCACAATGTATGCATTTTTGTGTACGGGACTATCACCCTATACTGTGCGACTTTCCAGACGCTTCCACTAACACATACGCTGATGTTGGTTCTGGGCTCTTCCCCGTTCGCTCGCCGCTACTGGGGGAATCTCGGTTGATTTCTTTTCCTCGGGGTACTTAGATGTTTCAGTTCCCCCGGTTCGCCTTGCATGGCTATGTATTCACCATGCAATAGTGTGTCGAAACACACTGGGTTTCCCCATTCGGGTATCGTCGGTTATAACGGTTCATATCACCTTACCGACGCTTTTCGCAGATTAGCACGCCCTTCATCGCCTCTGACTGCCTAGGCATCCACCGTGTACGCTTAGTCGCTTAACCTCACAACCCGAAGGTGTCTTAAAAGACAACGTCGCGCTGCGATTATTTGAGAGACTCTGTTACAGACTAATCCACCACTCAGTACTTCTACGGAGAGTGATGTTCAGCTGTAAACTTTCAATTTTCAGCTTGTTCCAGATTGTTAAAGAGCAAAATACTTCGCAGCATACTGTTACCAATATACTCTGAAGTATTATTTAGGGGCTGTACGGTAATGGTGGAGCTAAGCGGGATCGAACCGCTGACCTCCTGCGTGCAAGGCAGGCGCTCTCCCAGCTGAGCTATAGCCCCATACAGTCACTTACAGATACCTTAATTACTCATCGTTCAGATGAGTCAGCCAATTTGTTCTCAGGCAAGGCGGAGTTCATACGACGTTTGCTTGTGCAAACGAGCGTGACGACAACGCAGCATGAGGACGAATTGGTAGGCCTGAGTGGACTTGAACCACCGACCTCACCCTTATCAGGGGTGCGCTCTAACCACCTGAGCTACAAGCCTATTAAGGTATTTCTGCTCGTTACTTTCTATCAGACAATCTGTGTGGACACTGCACAATGCGTATCTTTAGGTAAGGAGGTGATCCAACCGCAGGTTCCCCTACGGTTACCTTGTTACGACTTCACCCCAGTCATGAATCACAAAGTGGTAAGCGCCCTCCCGAAGGTTAAGCTACCTACTTCTTTTGCAACCCACTCCCATGGTGTGACGGGCGGTGTGTACAAGGCCCGGGAACGTATTCACCGTAGCATTCTGATCTACGATTACTAGCGATTCCGACTTCATGGAGTCGAGTTGCAGACTCCAATCCGGACTACGACATACTTTATGAGGTCCGCTTGCTCTCGCGAGTTTGCTTCTCTTTGTATATGCCATTGTAGCACGTGTGTAGCCCTACTCGTAAGGGCCATGATGACTTGACGTCATCCCCACCTTCCTCCGGTTTATCACCGGCAGTCTCCTTTGAGTTCCCGACATTACTCGCTGGCAACAAAGGATAAGGGTTGCGCTCGTTGCGGGACTTAACCCAACATTTCACAACACGAGCTGACGACAGCCATGCAGCACCTGTCTCAGAGTTCCCGAAGGCACTAAGCTATCTCTAGCGAATTCTCTGGATGTCAAGAGTAGGTAAGGTTCTTCGCGTTGCATCGAATTAAACCACATGCTCCACCGCTTGTGCGGGCCCCCGTCAATTCATTTGAGTTTTAACCTTGCGGCCGTACTCCCCAGGCGGTCGACTTAACGCGTTAGCTCCGGAAGCCACGCCTCAAGGGCACAACCTCCAAGTCGACATCGTTTACAGCGTGGACTACCAGGGTATCTAATCCTGTTTGCTCCCCACGCTTTCGCACCTGAGCGTCAGTCTTTGTCCAGGGGGCCGCCTTCGCCACCGGTATTCCTCCAGATCTCTACGCATTTCACCGCTACACCTGGAATTCTACCCCCCTCTACAAGACTCTAGCTTGCCAGTTTCAAATGCAGTTCCCAAGTTAAGCTCGGGGATTTCACATCTGACTTAACAAACCGCCTGCGTGCGCTTTACGCCCAGTAATTCCGATTAACGCTTGCACCCTCCGTATTACCGCGGCTGCTGGCACGGAGTTAGCCGGTGCTTCTTCTGCGAGTAACGTCAATGCACAGTGCTATTAACACTGAACCCTTCCTCCTCGCTGAAAGTGCTTTACAACCCTAAGGCCTTCTTCACACACGCGGCATGGCTGCATCAGGCTTGCGCCCATTGTGCAATATTCCCCACTGCTGCCTCCCGTAGGAGTCTGGACCGTGTCTCAGTTCCAGTGTGGCTGGTCATCCTCTCAGACCAGCTAGGGATCGTCGCCTAGGTGAGCCATTACCCCACCTACTAGCTAATCCCATCTGGGCACATCCGATGGCGTGAGGCCCGAAGGTCCCCCACTTTGCTCTTGCGAGGTCATGCGGTATTAGCTACCGTTTCCAGTAGTTATCCCCCTCCATCAGGCAGTTTCCCAGACATTACTCACCCGTCCGCCGCTCGTCACCCAGAGAGCAAGCTCTCCTGTGCTACCGCTCGACTTGCATGTGTTAGGCCTGCCGCCAGCGTTCAATCTGAGCCATGATCAAACTCTTCAATTAAAAGTTCGATTTGCTTAAACAAGTTAAGCGGTGCTCAAAAATTAACTTTCGTAATAATTCACTAAAATGAATTACTGCTTGGTCACTCTTTAAGACTTGATATTTTTTGCCACCGAGGTGGCTGATATCGTCTTGTGAGTGCCCACACAGATTGTCTGATAAATTGTTAAAGAGCAGTGAGTTACGCGCTTTCGCTTGCTAACTCGAGGTGGCGTATATTACGCTTTCCTCATTCAGTGTCAACCGTTTATGTCATCCGGTCATCACTGCTTTTAATCTTTCCGACCCGGTTACTTCGTGATGTTGTTCACGTTGTTCCCTGTCGATGGAGCGGCATTATAGGGAGTTCTGAGCAGGCCGCAAGGGTTTATTGAAAATACTTTTCCGACCGTTCACAAATAAAGCAAATGGATTAATAACGTTCAAAATACGCATAAAAAACGGGCTCCAAATTACTTTGGAGCCCGTTTTGACCTCTATTGCCTTCGATTACTGCCTTGCGACGATATGATCATTTTCCACATCAACAACAATAGGCTTACCTGGAATCAGCTTACCCGACAAGATTTGCTGGGCAAGCGGGTTCTCAATTTGCTGCTGGATGGCACGTTTCAATGGGCGTGCACCGTATACCGGATCAAATCCGGTATTCCCGAGCAACTCCAGGGCCGCATCTGTCAGCGTTGCTGAGTAGCCGTGTTCTTCGAGACGTTTGTACAAACGCTCCAGCTGGATTTTCGCGATATTTTTGATATGCGCATGAGCCAGCGGATGGAATACCACGACTTCATCTATACGGTTAATGAATTCCGGACGGAAGCTGTGAGTGACAACTTCCATTACCGACTCTTTCATCTGCGCATAGGTGGCCTCACCAAAGTGCTGCTGAATGATGTCAGAACCCAGGTTAGAGGTCATGATCACAACGGTATTACGGAAATCGACCGTTCTGCCCTGTCCGTCAGTTAAACGTCCGTCATCCAGCACCTGTAATAAGATGTTGAACACATCCGGATGCGCCTTCTCTACTTCATCTAATAAGATGACAGAGTAAGGACGACGACGAACCGCTTCAGTCAGGTAACCCCCCTCCTCATAACCGACATAACCCGGAGGCGCACCGACCAGACGTGAAACGGAGTGTTTCTCCATAAACTCTGACATATCGATGCGGACCATCGCGTCATCACTGTTAAACAGGAATGTCGCCAGCGCTTTACACAGCTCTGTTTTACCCACACCGGTCGGGCCGAGGAACAGGAATGACCCGATCGGACGGTTTGGATCCGACAAACCTGCGCGACTACGACGGATCGCATTCGATACCGCTTCAACCGCTTCGTTCTGACCGATCACCCGGCTATGCAGTTCCGCTTCCATACGCAGCAGTTTTTCGCGTTCACCTTCCAGCATCCGGGCGACAGGGATCCCAGTCCAGCGTGCCAGCACGTCCGCAATTTCCACATCAGTGACGCGGTTACGCAGCAGCTTCATGCTTTTGCCTTCGGCCTGAGTCGCTGCAGCCAGCTGTTTTTCCAGCTCAGGTATTTTGCCGTACTGCAATTCAGACATCCGACCCAAATCGCCAACACGACGTGCCTGCTCAAGCGTGATCTTAGCCTGCTCCAGCTCAGCTTTAATATTCTGCGTGCCCGTCAATGAGGCTTTCTCAGCTTTCCACTCTTCTTCCAGCTCAGAATATTCACGCTCTTTCTGGTTAAGCTCCGTTTCCAGCATCTCCAGGCGTTTCACGCTGGCATCATCAGACTCTTTCTTCAGCGCCTGTTGTTCCAGCTTGAGCTGAATAATACGGCGCTCGAGCCGGTCCAGAGACTCAGGCTTCGAGTCCATCTGCATACGAATGCTGGATGCAGCCTCATCTATAAGGTCAATGGCTTTATCGGGCAACTGACGATCCGAAATGTAGCGATGCGAAAGCGTAGCCGCCGCGACAATTGCCGGGTCAGTAATCTGAACATGATGATGCAACTCATAGCGTTCTTTCAGGCCACGCAAAATAGCGATGGTGTCTTCAACAGAAGGCTCGGCAACAAACACTTTCTGGAAACGACGCTCTAACGCCGCATCCTTCTCTATATACTGACGATATTCATTTAAGGTTGTCGCACCGACGCAGTGAAGTTCACCGCGCGCCAGCGCAGGTTTGAGCATGTTGCCGGCATCCATCGCACCGTCGGCTTTACCTGCGCCTACCATCGTGTGCAATTCATCGATGAACAGAATGACGTTACCTTCCTGTTTTGCCAGATCGCTCAACAGGCCTTTCAGACGTTCTTCGAATTCACCGCGATATTTTGCCCCGGCCACCAGCGCACCCATGTCTAATGACAGTACGCGTTTGTTTTTCAGCCCTTCAGGCACTTCACCGTTAATGATGCGCTGCGCCAGACCTTCGGCGATCGCCGTTTTACCTACACCCGGCTCACCAATGAGAACCGGGTTATTTTTGGTACGACGCTGCAGAACCTGAATGGTCCGGCGAATTTCTTCATCACGACCGATGACCGGATCCAGTTTGCCTTGCTCGGCACGTTCGGTCAGATCGATAGTGAATTTTTTCAATGCCTGACGTTGGTCTTCGGCATTCTGATCATCCACTTTCTCCCCCCCACGCATTTGATCGATAGCCGCAGTCATTTTCTCGGCCGTTGCGCCGCAAGCTTTTAACATATCTGTTAATGAGCCGCGGTCTTTCATAACAGCCAGAACAAAGAGTTCTGACGAAATAAACGTATCGGCACGTTGCTGTGCCAATTTGTCACAAAGGTTTAAAACACGTACCAGTTCATGCGAGGGCTGAACATCCCCGCCGGTACCTTCAACTTGCGGCAAACGCCCCAAAGCCTGATCAACCTCCGTGCGCAGTTTCTGGGTATCAACCCCAGCAGCTGTTAATAAAGGGCGCACGGTTCCGCCTTCCTGTGTGAGCAAAGCGCTCATCAGGTGGACAGGTTCGATAAATTGATTGTCGCGCCCGAGCGCGAGAGACTGAGCATCCGCGAGGGCAAGCTGGAATTTACTTGTAAGACGATCCAGACGCATAACACCTCCAATACTGAACAAAATTGCTACTGGAGAATAGATGAGGTCAACCCTGACGTTTTCAAGGTTATCTTGTCAGTATATTAATTGGACTATCGGGATGGGTGGTGAAGGGTACTGATTTGAAGGGTTATACCCGCCAAATCAGACTGGCCTGACGTCCGGTGATCCCGTCACGCCGATAAGAGTAAAATTGGGTGTTGTCAGACACAGTGCAATACTCACCGCCGTAGATGGCGGTGAGGCCCGCACTTTGCAAGCGCAGCCGTGCGAGTTGGTAAATGTCGGCCATGAATTTGGCACCTGCCGGTGTAAAAGCCGCTGATGCAGCAGAGTCTGCAGCAACAAAGGCTTCACGCACTTCGCCACCCACTTCAAAATGAGCAGGACCGATCGCCGGTCCCATCCATGCCATGATCTGTTCAGGTGCGGCTTCAAATTGCGCAACCGTGTTTTCCAGCACACCCGCACACAATCCGCGCCAGCCAGCATGTGCTGCCGCGACTTCATCACCCGAGCGGCTGCAAAACAGCACAGGCAAACAATCTGCCGTCATCGCAGCGCAAACTACGCCTGGTTCGCAAGTATAGGCAGCATCAGCAATAAGGGTGGGTAGTACGGGAGTGTGTGAAGTAAGACGAACAACATCGGTGCCATGTATCTGCTCCAGCCAGTGCGGTGCAGCAGGCAAACCTCCGAGCGCGATCAGGCGCTGCCGGTTGGCCGAGACGAGCTCTGGCTCATCCCCGACATGGCTGCCGAGGTTGAGCGAACCGTAAGGAGGCAAACTGATGCCTCCTTTACGGGTTGTCGCACATGACCGAACCGAGGGGGGTTGCGGCCACTGAGGCAGGATAAGCGCACTCATTACCAGTTCATCTGATCCTTGAACTCTTCGGTATCCGCTTTCAGCGCCGTAATCAGGTCAACCATATCCTGAGGAAGTGGCGCATGCCATTCCATCTGAATACCGGTTACCGGATGGTAAAGGCGCAGCATTGTCGCGTGAAGAGCCTGACGATCGAATCCGCGCAGCATATTGATGAAGGACTCGGAAGCCCCTTTTGGCAAACGCGGACGGCCACCGTACAGCTGGTCACCCAGCAGAGGATGGTTGATGTGCGCCATATGCACACGGATCTGGTGAGTACGGCCAGATTCCAGACGCAAACGCAAACGCGTATGGGCGCGGAAATGTTCCATGATGCGATAGTGCGTGGTCGCCGGTTTGCCGGTTGGATGCACCGCCATATGCGTGCGTTTGGTGGAATGGCGCGCAATCGGCTCATTCACTGTACCGCCTGCCGTCATTGTACCAATCGCCACAGCTTCATATTCACGGGTGATTTCGCGGGCTTGGAGAGCAACAACCAGGTGAGTTTGCGCAGGGACTGACTTCGCCACTACCATCAAACCGGTGGTATCTTTATCAAGACGGTGAACGATGCCGCAACGTGGAACATCTATAATCGCAGGGTAGTAATGCAGTAAAGCATTCAGTACCGTGCCGTCTGGATTCCCTGCGCCCGGATGAACAACCAGATCGCGGGGTTTATTGATGACTAAAATATCGTTATCTTCATAGACGATATCTAAAGGGATATCTTGTGGCAGCCAACGCGCTTCTTCTTCAATTTGCGCATCGATTGCGATAGCCTCGCCACCCAACACTTTTTCTTTTGGTTTGGTCACTTTTTTGCCATTGACCGTAACCCTGTCTTCAAGGATCCAATCTTTTATGCGAGATCTTGAATAATCAGGGAACAATTCGGCCAAAGCCTGATCTAACCGTTGACCGAGTTGAGATTCGGCCACCGTTGCGGTGAGTTGTACTTGTTGTGCCATATGCAGCTTCTTGGTTAACGTTGGGTTTTCACGGCGATGCCGTTTAAAATAATGTGCTATTGTAGCTGGTCTTTGTCGGGAGCTTAACGGACAGTCTCCCAGAATAACACCTGAGGATAATCAAAACGTCATGACGCGTGTGAAATATCTGGTGGCAGCAGCCACGTTGAGCCTGGCGCTGGTCGGTTGCTCCAGTTCCAAAGAAACGGTTCCCGATAACCCGCCTAACGTCCTTTATGCCACTGCCCAGCAAAAGCTGCAGGACGGTAACTTTAAAGGGGCGATTGCGCAATTAGAAGCGTTGGATAACCGCTATCCATTTGGACCTTACTCGCAGCAAGTTCAGTTAGATCTGATTTATGCCTATTACAAGTCTGCTGACTTGCCAATGGCTCAGGCCTCTATTGATCGCTTTATGCGTCTGAATCCAACCCATCCAAATATCGACTACGTCATGTATATGCGTGGTTTAACGGATATGGCGCTGGATGACAGTGCACTGCAAGGATTCTTCGGTGTTGATCGTTCTGACCGCGATCCGCAGCATGCACGCGCGGCATTCCGTGATTTCAGCCAGCTTATCCACGCATATCCAAACAGCCAGTACGCAACTGATGCGACTAAACGTTTGGTATTCCTGAAAGAGCGTCTGGCGAAATACGAGCTGTCAGTGGTGCAATACTACACTAAACGCGGTGCTTACGTCGCTGTCGTTAACCGTGTAGAGCAAATGCTGAAAGATTATCCGGATACTCAGGCAACGCACGACGCGCTGCCGTTGATGGAAAGTGCCTATCGCGAACTGCAGCTGAACAACCAGGCTGATAAAGTCGCGAAAATTATTGCTGCCAACAGCGCTGCATAATTTCAAATGTCCGAACACAAAAACGGTAGCTTTGGCTGCCGTTTTTTTTTGGGATTTTTTTAAGGCACGAACTGATGGGATTAAAAAACAAGCAGAAAATGATGGGAGTGAAGATCAGGAAAAGCGCACTGATCTTATCAATCATGCTTCATCCGCTGACAAGTCTCAAGACCTTTCCCGCCATTCATTACCCTGAGTCACAGAATCATCACCATTGACAAAAAGTGACAAAAAACCACGACACAGGGGACGCAATTCACAAAAAAGGCTGGTATGTTGGATTCATCGGAGACGGAAAGAAGAGAGGTAAATTATATGACAGTCAACATTACCAGCAAGCAAATGGACATCACTGCCGCTATTCGTGACCACATCGAAGGCCGTCTGAAAAAACTGGAAAAATGGCAAACTCAGTTAATTAACCCGCACATTGTTCTGTCGAAAGAACCACAGGGATTTGTCGCCGTTGCGACCATCAGTACGCCAAACGGCCAGCTGATCGCCAGTGCGACCCACGATGATATGTATGCCGCGATCAACGAGATGACAGCCAAGCTTGAACGTCAGCTCAACAAAGCGCAGCACAAAGGTGAAGCCCGCCGTGCCGAGTCCGGTGTGAAGGAATTGAACCTTGAACCGGTGGAGGAAGAAGAGGAATAACCGGCTTAACAACGTGTCTGTGAACAACGCGCTCCTGGAGCGCGTTTTTTGTGTCCAAAGGAAATCTTATTGACACAGGGAAAACCCAGCGGTTACTTTAAGACTCTGCTCAAACTTATGGAAACAATGTATACATGAAAACCCGTCTGTTTTTCTTCGCATTCTTTTTTACCTTCCCCTGATTGGGAGGCGTTTCGTCGCGAAAGAATGAATGCGAAGACGAACAATAAAGCCTCCTGAAAAGGGGGCTTTTTTTATGCCTGCGTTTTACACATTTTGCTGAAAGAAAGAACATCTAAAAGGGTAACAACATGACCGAGAACTCATTGCTGGCACTGCGCGAACGCATCAGCGCATTAGATCTGAAACTGCTGGCCCTGCTGGCAGAGCGACGCACAATGGCGATAGAAGTCGCGCAATCTAAAATGCACTCTCACCGCCCTATCCGCGATAAAGAACGTGAAGCAGAACTGATTAACACTCTGATTCAGGAAGGAAAAAAACAAGGGCTGGACGGACATTACATCACCCGCGTATATCAGTTGATCATTGAAGATTCTGTGCTGACGCAGCAGGCGCTATTGCAGCAACATCTGAATAAAACCCCTTCTGATTCCGCCCGTGTTGCCTTCCTCGGTCCTAAAGGCTCCTACTCCCATCTTGCAGCGCGTCAGTTCGCCGCCCGTCATTTCGATCAGTTTATCGAATGTGGCTGCCAGAAATTCCAGGATATCTTCTCTCAGGTCGAAACCGGCCAGGCCGATTACGCCGTGTTGCCGATCGAAAACACCAGTTCCGGCTCAATCAACGACGTTTACGATTTGCTGCAACACACCAGCCTTTCGATTGTGGGTGAACTGACTAACCCAATCAATCACTGCGTGCTGGTAGCGACCGACACTGACTTGTCGCAAATCCAGACCGTTTACAGCCATCCGCAGCCGTTCCAGCAATGCAGCCAGTTCATTAACCGCTTCCCGCACTGGAAAATTGAATATTGCGAAAGCACTGCAGCGGCAATGGAAAAAGTGGCGGCCGCCAATTCTCCACACGTTGCCGCGCTCGGCAGCGAAGCGGGTGGTGCGCTGTATCAGTTACAGGTTCTGGAACATAACCTGGCTAATCAGCAGGAAAATATTACCCGTTTCATTGTGCTGGCTCGCAAAGCGATTGAAGTGACAGATCAGGTTCCGGCCAAAACCACGCTCATCATGGCGACCGGGCAACAGGCGGGTGCGCTGGTGAACGCGCTGCTGGTGCTGCGTGAACAAGGCATCATCATGACCAAGCTGGAGTCACGCCCGATCAACGGCAATCCGTGGGAAGAGATGTTTTACATTGATGTGCAGGCCAACCTGCGTTCAGACGAGATGAAAAAAGCGCTGAAGGATCTGGCGCCGATCACCCGCTCGTTGAAAGTGCTCGGCTGTTATCCAAGCGAAAACGTCGTCTCCGTCGATCTGTAATTACGCAAATATAAAAGGCGCTGCACGGATGCAACGCCCTTTTCTTTCATCATGGATAACTTACTTGCGGTTATCGTTTGCTTGTCTCAGCAATGCGCCACTTTCCTTGAGGAAACGCGGGGCATAATCGCCAAACCAGTTTTCAACCTTTCTGAATTTATCGATAAATGCTTGTTTATCGCCATTTTCCAGCAACGCTAACGCATCACCAAAACGCTGGTAGTAACGTTTTATCAGCGCCAGATTGCTTTCTGACGACATAATAATATCCGCATACAGTTGCGGATCCTGCGCAAACAGCCTTCCGACCATAGCCAGTTCGAGACGATAAATCGGCGAAGACAGCGCCAGCAACTGCTCAATCTGAACATTCTCTTCGGAAAGATGCAGGCCGTACGCAAAGGTCGCAAAGTGTCGTAATGCCTGAATAAAGGCCATGTTCTGATCGTGTTCGACGGCGCTTATCTTGTGCAACCGTGCGCCCCAAACCTGCAACTGCTCCAGTAACCACTGGTACGCCTGCGGTTCGCGACCATCGCAATACACGACAACCTGTTTTGCCAGACTGCTGACATCCGGGCCGAACATCGGGTGCAGGCCCAGCACCGGGCCTTCGTGCACCGCCAGCATCGCCTGTAACGGACGGTTTTTCACTGATGCCAGATCCACCAGAATACAGTCATCAGGCAACTTCGGCAGACGGGCAATGACCTGTTCCGTCAAATGGATCGGCACACTGACAATCACCATACCGGCATCGGCAAGCAGCGTGTCTGCCTGCGGCCAGTCTTCCTGCTCAAGGATTTTGACCTGATAACCCGACAACTCCAGCAACCGGGTAAATAACCGCCCCATCTGACCTCCACCGCCGATAATCACCACCGGGCGCAGTTCAGGATGCAGCGTTTTAAAACCTTTGTCGTTTTCGCTTGAGTAGGACTCACGCATCACACGGCGCAATACATCTTCGATCAGATCGGGCGGAACGCCCAGGTTCTGCGCCTCCTGACGACGTGAAGCCAGCATCGCTGCTTCACGTTCAGGCACATAGATCGGCAAACCATAACGGCTTTTGACTTCCCCGACTTCTGCCACCAGCGCCAGACGCCGTGATAAGAGATCCAACAACGCTTTATCTACGTCGTCGATCTGATCGCGCAACGCGTTAAGTTCTGCCACCATAAAAACTTACTCTCCTGCGATTCGTGCCGCCAGCGCGTCGCCCAGTTCCTGATGCATGGTGCGCAGCAGGGTTTCCGTGGTTTCCCAGTTAATGCAGGCGTCCGTGACAGACACGCCGTATTTCATTTCTGAGCGCGGTTGTTCAGACGACTGGCTGCCTTCATTGAGATGGCTTTCCAGCATCAGGCCCGTAATCGAGCGGTTGCCTGCTTTAATCTGATCAATCACTGACTGAGCCACAACAGGCTGACGACGATAGTCTTTGTTTGAGTTGCCGTGACTGCAATCTATCATCAAGGAAGGATGGAGTCCCGCATCGCTCATCTGTTTTTCACAAGCCTTAACGTCCTGCTCGCTGTAGTTTGGCGTCTTACCACCGCGCAAAATCACATGCCCATCAGGGTTACCCTGCGTTTGCAGCAGACAAACCTGCCCGGCCTGATTGATCCCCACAAAACGGTGCGCCATTTCTGCCGCACGCATAGCGTTAATCGCCGTACCCAGGCTGCCGTCAGTGCCATTTTTGAAACCTACCGGCATGGATAAACCCGATGCCATTTCACGGTGGGTCTGAGATTCCGTGGTACGTGCACCAATTGCCGACCAGCTGAACAGATCGCCTAAGTATTGCGGGCTGTTAGGATCCAGTGCTTCAGTCGCCAGCGGCAAGCCCATACCGACCAGTTGCAGCAGCAGGTTACGCGCAATGTGCAAACCAGCTTCCACATCAAAAGTGCCGTCCATGTGCGGATCGTTGATAAGCCCTTTCCAGCCCACGGTGGTACGCGGTTTTTCAAAGTACACGCGCATCACGATGTAGAGGCGATCGCTTAATTCAGCCGCAAGCGTTTTCAGATGGCGCGCATAGTCCAGCGCAGCATCCAGATCGTGAATAGAGCATGGGCCGCAGACCACCAGCAAACGAGGATCACGGCCATGCACGATATCCGCGATAGTTTTACGGGCTTCTGCAATGCTGGTTTCATCACTCACACTTAACGGAAAACGGTTTTTCAGCTCTTCCGGCGTGATAAGAATTTGTTCAGCAGTGATATGGACATTATTCAGGGCATCTTTTTGCATGATAGTGATTCGCTATTCAGGAAAATGGGCAGCCACTCAGGCATCTGCGGACAACATTAACACAGCGCGTAAAGTTATCAAGCCTTAGTTGTAAACTTAAGATTACCAATTGCCGGATATAAAACGTAAAGTGGAAATTAAAGTTTACATTATGTCGATTAATGACGAAGAGAGTGTACCGCCAGCATTACATGGCATTATTGCTTAACAGAGAAGTCACAACGAATGAGAGTAAAAAGAGAAGGATAGTGGCGGGGAAATAACACCGGCCACCTGGGGCAGCCGGGAGAAACGATTACAGGTTACGAACCAGAGTGATATAGACCTGTCCAAGCGCAGAGACGTCATCAACGCTGCACTCAAAATGGCTGTCCTGACGCGTGACTTTCAGGCGGTTGCCGGGAATTCGCGCCACGTCATAAACGTCAACATCACCGTCGATATCCAGCAACCAGCGGCCATTGCCCGGATGGGTGCTGCCCATATCGATAATCCACGAGTCGTTGCCTTTAACAATATAAGCCGGCTCAGCCAGTGAATCGTCCAGCAAGGAAGAGTCGGCGGTCCACAGACCTTCATCCTCCAGCGCCCCGCCTCGCAATCTCAATTTTTTAAGCTGGCGGACACCTTGCGTTGCCCCGGTTCCTGTAACGGCGGGATCCTGCATCGTGCCCTTACCCGTCGCCAGCCAGCGCAACGAAACACCCGTATCCAGCGCACAGGCCACGACCACATCACCGGGGAAATAATCTCTTCTCACCCAGGTACTTATCGTACCAGACGACAAACCATACAGATCACCCAACTCTTTCTGCATGCTAAAGCCATACGCCTGAAGCATGCGCGACAGTACGGCTTTTCCTCCTTCGAGTTCATCTAATTGCATCTGGCGAAAACCCCTGGGCTTGTAAATACCAACTTGACAACTCGCAAATGCAAGTTTAGATTGTTTATGTAATATACCGAACCCCGTCATGATACCAAATTTACAGCGTGGGGGGAGGATCAGTAAGAAATCTCGCCATAACGTTAAAGACAGTCAATGAGGAGTCGCGATGTTTTTAGGAACAGAGCAACAGCGCCAGACGGGCTTACGTCACATTGCCCATCTGAAAGACACCCATTTCTCTGACAAGAGAAATAAGGTCGAAAACATATTTGATAATGCCCCTGATAAATGGAAAACCACATTGTGTTTTCATGCCGGTCTTAAACGCCGCCATGTTCATCTTCCGTATGCCGAAATGACGTCCGATGAACAATTAAAAATAATTCAGGCTTTATTATCACTACGTCATTTTTCATCATTATTAAGAGGAGATTTTTACTGATGGCAGACTGGATAGATGAATCACAAGAACACCAGCTCAGGTTACTGGAAGAACAGATTGCAAAGGTAACCCAAACACGGCACAGCGCATCAGCCCTCTTTTGCGAAGACTGTGACACGGCCATCCCGGAACAGCGACGAAGCGCAATTTACGGTGTCCGGCGTTGTATTGAATGTCAGGAAATTAATGAAATTAAAAGCAGGAATTACCGCCCGATATAATTAATTCATCGTCTGTTATTTCAATAAAGTTTTATCCTGAAATATTAACTTTCGGGAGCGGCATTCTATTACTTTTATGACGGAATTAACGCCATGCCTGATAATATAAGAGCAAGGATTTCCCCTGCCTCACCTCCTGCCATTAATGACACAACGGATAAACCCTTTCAGGGTTTATGGTGGTGGAATGCGCCGCGACCGGCGATGACGTGCCCTCTCGAAAAACCGCTGACCCGGGATTTCTGCCAGCGCCAGCAGGCTGCACTTTCACTTATCGCCACCCTGCCGCGCTGCCTGCGCACGCCGTTACAGCAGCGTTATCAGTTTTTGCTTAACACCAAAGGCGTCCGTCCCGCCTTTCACTTTCTGATGACGGTGTTCATGCAGCGTCTCTGGCCACGCATACAGCGGGTTAACGAACGCCATCAGTATTCACGATACATCTCGCAAAAGCATCTTGCCGCAGAAGAGACGTTTAACCGTTTACCTGATTTGAATGACAACAGCCTGAAACGTCTGGCGAATCAGCTGGCGATTGCCATGCAGGATGCCTGTGAGTATCAGTGTGAAAAGTGGCTGAAAAGCCACCCCGCAGAACCGGACATTCTGCTGAGAGACAGCACACAAAATGAAATTTATAGTCACCTTGCCGCGATGGCGCGCGCCTGTCGCGTTCAGCCGCTTTACTGGCGCGCCTTTAAAAATGGCCGGTTAACAGCCCATACCGCCGTCGCCAGCATGTTACGTCTGGTCAGCGGCGACTGGTGGGAGAAACAATTACGTGCGCAGCAGCGTCTGTGGCGGGAAGCCCTGATGATTGCCTGTGGTTACGTGAGCCGTGCCACGTCGCCTTACGCCAGCAAAA